>DLZV01000029.1 GCA_003447235.1 Prevotella sp. | reverse complement strand
AACGCCATATAAATTGTTTATAAGGCTCTTTTTTGTAGAAAAACAAAAACTCGTTGTACATCCACACAAGAACGTACAACGAGTTTTTTTTATTTATATTGGGAGTTTTGACACACCCTCTTTCTCTAGATGTATTCGGCAATAAAAGAATTCATGAGGGCGCTCTAACTCAAGTTTGGCTCCCGTTTTTTCATCCATCTTTAGGGCCCTTATGTTGCTAGTATGTCGGTTTTCTACAAACGCATTCTTTGCTTTTGATTTGTAGTACACAGGGATTTCGTCTTGGAACAAACTCCTCAGTCAAGAAAATCAAAGAAGTGTCAAAATCATAATCTCCAAAAGTTTGTAGAGCACAGTAAAGCAAATCTCATGGGTAATAGCGAAGTATTACCCATGAGATAACACAAAATCATCCTTCAAAAGCAAATAGTCATAATGAACGATATGCTTCTAGCAAATCAGAACACGACCTTGTGCCCTTTGTGGATATATACACCCTTGCTAGGCTTTTCTACTCGAACCCCCCCGAGGGTATAGTAGTATGGGTCGGTAGTCACGGACCGAGTGATGGAGTCGGTCCTGTTGAGAATCGTACCCTCTATAGCGCACTTATCGGCATTGATGATCATGCCATCTTCGTTGAGCAGCAGAACTACCAGTTCGGTATTTTCCTTCTTCAGTACCGTCTTTGGCATGTCGAGTGAGTAGTTGTATGTTAGGTGGTCTCCCTCTTTCACGCTCTCCACGCCAAAAGCGTTCTTGACACCTTCGTAGCTGGGGAAAATACCGCGCGCGACGTCTTGAAACCAGATGTCGTCGGCGTTGATAATGTTTGGCTGGTTCTCGAAGCCGTACATGCTACCTGATCCTCCCCCTGCGTAATAGTTCATTTGGTCATAACCGCAATAGTTGTTGAGGATGCCCGTTTCGGCATGGGTGCGATGTACGTTATTCTCCACCACTACAAAAGCAAGGTTGTAATGCGCTTTGTCGAAGTCTGTGGCAAAAAAAGCATCTACATTTGCTGCTATTTGATTGGTCTGCTCATCATAGTTGGCTGTCAGGCGCAAGCCTACTGTATTGCTATTGCTGCTCTTGATAGCCGTGTACATGGCAGGGATGTCGACAGGATCTCCCCAGTACATTACGTTCCTATTAATGCCAGCGTGAGGATAACCTGCAGCCCCTAAGTGTGAGAGCAGATTGTTGAGATAGGCTTCGCCTGGAATCGCCATGGAATCAGGGACCTGTGTGCTGCCGTTGTTGTGGATTGCAATGCCGATTAATCCTTTGGGGTAATTCTTCTTCATGTAGTTAAGTGCGCCGATGCCGCGTACACAATACCCACACCATGTTCCCGTGATTTCTTCTGCCACGAGTTTCCACAGGTAGGCTGAAGTGTTCCCGCTATAGCTGACGCTGTCGGTGCCACTTTTGACCCATGCCTTCCACTGAGCAGTAGCGTTACGCTCCAGGAGGAATGGCTTGTCCATACTGAAGTCTATGCTTTTGCCAGCCTCGACGATATCATGGAATGACTGTTCGAAGTACTGATCTCCCGACTGAAAACCGATGGTAAAGCCGTTGACGTCCTCGTTGGTGGCTTGTACGGTTCCCCTCAGAGGTATCGTGTCACAGCCGTCGAAAACACGTCCCAGGTCGAGAGACATCGTGATGTGTGAAGGAATGCCAACGAAGATATCGTCGAGATAGAGGGCTGCCTTGTCTTTGCTGTCGTTGACGAATGCGATGTGGATAGTTTTCCCCACGTAGTCGGCAAGGCTCACCTCGTGTTCCGTCCAGTTGTTTGCTTCTTTAGAAAGTGAGAAGATTGGAGGGACGGTAAAGTCCCCTACGGACGTTCCCTTTTCGGACACATATACTTTGAGCCCGTCTCGGAAATCCTTGTCGCGAGCCATAGAACGCCACCGTAGTATGGCCTTTGTGTCGTCAATGGTGATGCCAGGTGTAACCATCCAATCGTTTGCCGCCCCTGCATTCTTGTACCACGAAGTGGAGATGGCTACGTTGTTGTTGGGATCGACGGGATCTACCCCTTTGGCGACGATCCATGCTTTTCCAATCTCGAATCCGAGAGAGGCCATGTCGGTCGATGGCGTTCGCCCGTCCTCGTCGTGAAGGATGAATGTTGTGGGCATCCCCTCGTCAAATCCTGTTTCCAAATAGGCGTTTTGCGCTTGGCCTGTAGCTGCCAATAGGGCGCTGATGCTGAGTGTTAGTGCTTTCTTTATCATAAGCGATGTTTTTAATGTTTTTTTATACTCTCGTTGCAAAGTTAGGCGTTTTAAACCGTGAGAATCCGTTGAAATGGTGTTTTTTCCGCTTTGTCAGTTTTTGACAGAGTAGCAAATGACAGAAAGTGAGAAGGGAAATAGGCAATGACGGGTAATGTGAAGCTTCCTGGTGTTAGTAAGGAAGAGTTTCGTCGCATGTTGATGTTTGCTAATAGCAAAAGGAGTGGTACGGTCATGGGAGACCGTTCCTCTCCTTTTGGGAAATCTTTTCAAAGGTGTTCTTCCATGCGAGCTGGCAGGATGCGTAGGGCTTTATTACAAAAAGAGACAATAGAAGTTATAACGGGAATGTCACTTCCAGGCCTCTGCAGGCTTCCTTATAGATAGAGCACGGCCTCGTTGCCCATATTGAAGAGCAGGTCGAGGATGCTGAGGTTGGGCTGAAAGCCGAACCGTTGTGCATAGACCTGATAGTAGGGGCGCGGTGAGAAGTCTGGGTCAGGCAAGGCGTGCTTCGGGCGGATTGCCTCGCGGTAGTCCGTCAGGTCGAGGCGATCGTCGAGGGGTGCGGAAAGATACTGGGTAGTCTCGTGGATATCTGGCTTGAAGCCGATCAGCGTGCAGAGTGTATGGGTGATGGCGGTGTTGAAGTCGAGGAGGTAGTGCCAAGGCCGCTCGAAGAAGGGGTGGAGGTCATCAGCATAATACTCGAAGAATGGGCTCTCGCCGTAGGCCGCACAGAGCGCACTCCAGTGGATCCGTCGCCAGTCGCCATGGTCGCTGATGCGCACCTCTCGCATTCGTGTCTTGTCGAGTCGTCCGTCAGCGGGCTTCTCTACGGGGACGGATAGCGACTGTGTGCCATTGGCCGTGGCGATGAGACAGCGGTTGCGGTAGGTCTGCTTGACGAAGTGGTCGCAGCCCTCTATGTACACGCTCTGGTGGCGGTACACCTTCTGCCACCACTGGATAGGGGCGAAGTAGGCCGAACAGAGCAAAGCCCCACCCGCAAGGGGGTGGGGCATGTGGTTGTGGTGATGGATTGGAGTCAGCATCCTTACTTGATGTTTCCGACCCATGTGAAGAGACGCGACCAGCGTATGCCGCTGAAACCATGTCGGTCGGGATCGCTCGACCACCAGACGAAGAGCGGTTTGCCGACGATGTGGTCCTCAGGCACGAAGCCCCAGTAGCGTGAGTCGGCAGAGTTGTGGCGGTTGTCGCCCATCATCCAGTAGTAGTCCATCTTGAAGGTGTAGGATGAGGCTTGCTTGCCGTTGATGAAGATCTTGCCGTTTTTCACCTCCAGGTCGTTGCCCTCATAGACATGGATGCAGCGCTCATAAATAGGCAGGTTGGCGAGGGTCAGCTTGATGCTCTCTCCCTTCTTCGGAATCCATACCGGACCATAGTTGTCGCGCGTCCACTGTGTGTAGCCGTCGAGCGGATAGACCATGCCCGAGAAGACGTCGCGGTCTGTGACGGGACGCATGGCAGCGACGAGCCCCTTCTGCTTGAGGGCCTGTGCGGCACGCTTCGTGAGCGGCATGTAGCCGTCATACTCTTTCAGTATGGCGTCGTTGAGGATGGTGCCGCGCTCCACGTCCGCGCCGTGGAGATAGCTGAGGCTCTGTACGTCCTCCTCGCTGATGTTGAGTTCCTTGCGCAGGTCGTCATAGCGCTGTCCCAGAAGTTCGCTTGCTGTCACGCCGCGCCACTTAATGAGGTAGGTGTACTGCACGTTCTCCGGCTCCTTGTTGGGCTTGCCGTCGAGATAGACGATTTTGTTCTTGATCTGCAGCATCTGTCCAGGCATTCCGACGCAGCGCTTCACATAGTTTTCGCGGCGGTCAGTGGGGCGCGAGTCAATCACGCCATAGACGGCCTGGTTCTGCACGAGATAGTTGCGCCCCAAGGCGTAGGCCTTGCTGAAGAAGTCGCGCTGTTGCAGGAGGCTCATCGTGGCGAGGTTGATGTCCGGTTGCTGCTGCATGAGGAGGCTTTCGCCCGTGTTATAGACCATCTGGTAGTAGTCTTGAGCCTGATAGGCCTCGTTGCTCAGCAGGGAGTCGCCAGCAGGATAGTTGAAGACGACGATGTCGTTGAGTTCTACGTGTCCCAGACCCTTCACACGGCGGTAGTCCCAGTGAGGCCACTCGATGTAGCTCTTGCAGTTGAAGACCGGCATGGTATGCTGGGTAAGCGGCATGGTGAGCGGTGTCTGCGGGATGCGCGGTCCGTAGCTCACCTTGGAGACGGCGAGGTAGTCGCCCGTGAGGAGGCTCTTCTCCAAGGAAGAGGAGGGAATGACGTAGTTTTGGAACAGGAAGAGGTTGATGAAATAGACAGCCACGAGGGCAAAGATCAGTGCGTCAACCCACGACATTACCATACGAACGGGGCCCTCGGAGTCCTTCCACCACGTCCAGCGTATCTTCTTGGTGATGTAGTTGTCGAAAATGAACGGCAGGACGACCAGTCCCAACCAGCTTTGTACCCAAAGGAGGAAGAGCAGGTAGAGGCCTCCTACGATGATAAACTTCGCCCATTGCTTCTTCGGGTCGAGTTTTTGTTTTTCTTTGTCTATCATGAGATTGTTAGTTTTTCGTATGAATCAGGAGCGACCTGGAGGTTAGAATTGGAAGAGGTCGCTCGTCGTGAGCAGTCCGTTGTGGGTGAGCGTATATTCCGCAGCCAGCACCGCTCCGAGGGCAAAGCCCTTGCGCGAGTGGGCAGAGTGGGTGATGGTGATCTCGTCAGCCTCGCTGTCATAGCGGACACTATGGATGCCCGGCACCTCGTCGTGGCGGATGCTGTCGATGAGCAGCTGGTCGTCTCTGTGGGCCGACTTTCCTTCGATGCGCCCGTCGTCCCAGGTGGTGGTGCCCTTCTTCCATTCCGTTTTGCGGTCCAGATTTTGACAGATCTCCTCTGCCAGGGTGATGGCGGTGCCCGACGGTGCGTCGAGCTTATGGACGTGGTGGGTCTCGGTCATGGCCACGTCATACTGTGGAAACTGGTTCATCAGTTTGGCCAGGTAGCGGTTGACGGCCGAGAAGATGGCCACGCCGACGGAGAAGTTGCTGGCCCAGAAGAGTGTCTGTCCCTCTTCGCGGCACAAACGCTCCACGTCCTGCTTGTGATGGTGCATCCAGCCCGTCGATCCGCTCACGACCTTCACGTTGTGGCGGAACGCGCGCAGGAAGTTGCCATACGCCGCTGTGGGGTTGGTAAACTCTATCGCCACATCGGCCGAGGCGAAGGCGGGCGAGTCGAAGTCGTCCGGGTTGTCGATGTCTATCTTGCAAACGATACTGTGGCCGCGACTGATGGCAATCTGCTCGATCATGTGGCCCATTTTCCCATACCCAATGAGTGCTATCTTCATCTTGTCTGTGACTGTATAGTTGTTGCTTATGAATGATAATTGTGCAAAATTACGAAGTTTTTTCGGATAACACAAAAAAACGCCGTAACTTTGCATCTCTAACCAGTCCTAAAAAGTATTGTTTATCAATACGAAAGAGAATTTCAGGATTGAGGGGAGTAGAAGGATTGCACATGCAACATATAATAACAAACAAATGAAGAAAATGAAGAAACTATTTACACTCGCGCTCGCCCTGCTTTGTGGCATGGGCGCAATGGCCGACGACTACACCGGACACCTCGTTCTGGTGCGCGGCGGAGAGACCATCCAGGATCAGGAGAAAGTAGCCACGCTGACCCGTCTGGACAACGGGCAGTACACATTGTCGGTGGACAACCTCACCTATGAGGCTGCTGGCATGGGAATTGGCAATGTTGTCATTGACAGCATCGACGCCGTGGGCAATCCCGATCAACCCGGTGTGACCGATCTGGGCGTGGCGAAGAGCATCCGCATCAGCTCGGGCACGATCTCGGGCTTTCCCGTCTGGGTGGGTCCGCGTCTTGGTGCCGTGCCTATCGAGCTGGAGGGCAAGGTGGCTGCTGGTCAGCTCTATTTCAAGGTGAAGGCCGAAGCCTCGTTCTACGGCACCGATTTCAAGGGCGATTTTATCTTTGGCAATGTGGATGACGTCATTTCCGCTGGTGCCACTGGCATTGAGGAAGCCGCCTTGTCCGCCACGGTGCGCCCCGTTGCCACTTACGATCTCTGCGGTCGCAAGGTCAGTGCGCCGCGCGAGGGCCAGGTCTATGTCGTCCGCATGAGTGACGGCACGGTGCGCAAGGTGCTGCGATAGATATTGATGATGACGAAGGGCTGGCGCCAGCCATTGGTGCTCCCCTATACAAACAAACTGAAAAGGCCTCATGGAAGAACTTCTCCACTATGTCTGGAAGCACAAGCTGTTTCCGCTTGCCCCACTGACCACCACGGACGGGAAGTCTGTGGAGGTGGTCGATGTGGGACTGCACAACCGCCATGCCGGTCCCGACTTCTTCAATGCGAAGGTGAGGATCGACGGAACGCTCTGGGTCGGCAATGTGGAGATCCATGACAAGGCTTCCGACTGGTTCGTCCACGGCCATGACCGCGACGCACGCTACGACAACGTCGTGCTCCATGTCGTGGACATTGCTGATGTCGTGGTCCGCACCAGCCAGGGCGCCACGCCCCCGCAGATGGTGCTCCACGTGCCCGACCGCGTCAGAGACCACTATCAGGAATTGCTTGCTGCAGAGGACTATCCGCCCTGCCATGCCGTCATCTCCTCGCTCCCGCGACTGACGGTTTGCTCCTGGCTTAGTGCGCTGCAGACGGAGCGGTTGGAGCAAAAGACGGAGGCCATCAGCGATCGCGTCAAGGCCTGCGAGGGATCGTGGGAGGCCGCCTATTTCGTGACGCTGGCGCGCAACTTCGGGTTTGGCGTCAATGGCGACATCTTCGAACTGTGGGCGCGATCCATCCCCCTGGGCAGCGTGGGACACCACCGCGACGACCTCTTCCAGGTGGAAGCCTTCTTCCTCGGACAGGCCGGACTGCTCGATTCCGCAGTCCTGCCCCCGCGGTGTCGTGAGGCTGCGGACGAGGATACCTACTTCCAGCGGCTACGGAGCGAGTATGCGTATCTCGCCCGTAAGTTTTCGCTCCGTCCCATCAACGGCCACCTATGGCGTTTCTTGCGCCTGCGTCCGCAGAATTTTCCCACTATCCGCATCGTCCAACTCGCACGCCTCTATCACGAGGGGCGTGCCGGACTGTCGCGTCTGGTGGACTGCGCCTCCCTGCACCAGGTCGCCGAACTGCTTGCCACCAGTGTGACACCCTACTGGGAGACCCACTACCTCTTTGGCCTGGAGAGCCGGCGGAGCGAGAAGCGACTCTCGGCCTCCTCGATTGCCCTGCTCACCATCAACACCGCTGTGCCCATGCTCTTCGCCTATGGGCGTCACAAGGGCGACGAGAAACTCTGCGACCGCGCCTTCGATCTGCTCGAAGCATTGAGCGCGGAGAAGAATCATATCGTAGAGACGTGGAAAAAGGTGGGACTGAAGGCGCAGACGGCGGGCGACTCCCAGGCACTGATACAACTGAAGCGTGCCTACTGCGACCGAAAGGAGTGTCTGCGCTGCCGCTTCGGCTATGAATATCTGAAGAAAACCGATCATGATAAGAATAGATAACCTATCCTATGAACAACGACTATATCTTTGAGACCCGCCTGGAGGTGCGCGACTATGAGTGCGACATTGAGGGCATCGTCAACAACGCCAACTATCTCCACTACACGGAGCACACGCGTCACCGGTTTCTGAAAGCCTGCGGACTGAGTTTCGCTGAGATGCACGAGCAGGGCACGGATGCTGTGGTGGCACGGATGAATCTGGAATACAAGGCTCCGCTGCGCTGCGATGATATCATCGTCTCGCGCCTGCGACTCGAAAAGCAGGGCATCCGCTACATCTTCGTCCACGACCTCTTCCGGGAGGCCGACGGAAAGCTATGCTTCCGTGGACGCGTGGAACTGGTCACGCTCGTCCATGGCCGGCTCGCCGTGAGCGAGGATTATGACCGAGCCTTCGCTCCTTATCTTTCCAAAGAATAATAATAAAGAAAAGAATAGTATGACGATGGACGTGATTGCAGAAGACGAACGCTTTGCCGCGATGCTGCTCAGCCGTGTGGGCTACTATCACTTGCAGGAGATACGGACGCTCTACACTATGGTGGGTTCCGCACAAGCGGTCGTCGCCGCCTCCGACGACATCCGACAAGTCTTGCCCGACGCCTCTCCGCGCTTGGTGCAACTGCTGTCTCACCTCTCGGACCACCGTCAGCGAGTTGCCGACGAACTGGCGTATGTGGAGGCGGAGGGTGTGAGGGTCCTTACCCCTTGCGACAGTGGCTACCCGCGGCGTCTGTGGGAATGTGTTGATGCGCCCTTGGTGCTCTATGCCCGGGGCGAAGCCTGCCTCAACGCACGACGGGTGGTCAGCGTGGTGGGCACACGCCGTTGCACCCGCTACGGGCAGGATCTCATCCACAGTTTCGTCCACCGTTTGAAGGAACTATGTCCTGAGATGCTGGTGGTGAGCGGGTTGGCCTATGGAGTGGATATTTGGGCGCACCGCGAGTGTCTGGCCAACGAGACTTCCACTGTGGGCGTGCTGGCCCATGGCCTCGATGACCTCTATCCACGCGCCCACCGCGAGACGGCGAATAGGATGGTGGCGGAAGGAGGTGCGCTGCTGACGGAGTTTATGACGCACACCACTGCTGACAAGATCAACTTCGTGCGCCGCAACCGTATCGTGGCGGGCATGAGCGATGCCGTCGTCCTCGTGGAGAGTGCTGACAAGGGTGGGGGACTGATCACCTGTGGCATTGCGCGCGACTACGCCCGCGATGTTTTTGCTTTTCCCGGCGCTGTCGGCGCCCCCTACAGTGAGGGCTGCAACCATCTGATTCGCGACAACGGAGCAGGACTGATTACTTGTGCCGACGAACTCGTGGAGGCTATGGGCTGGCAGACCGACCAAAAGCTGACAGAGGCAAAGCGGAAAGGTATCGAGCGACAGCTCTTTCCCGACCTCTCGCCCGAGGAGCAGTGTGTGGTCGATGAACTCCGCAAGTGCAACGACTTGCAGATCAACGATCTCTGCGTCCGTCTGAGTGTCGGTGTGGGACCGCTTACTGCCCTGCTTTTCTCGTTGGAGATGAAAGGGGTGGTGCGCGCCTACGCAGGTGGTTCCTATCATCTTGTGGCCGACTGAGACGAGGATTGAGACTGGGTGGGAAAGCAAGAAATGAGCGGAAAAGTATAGGCGATTCTTGGTGGAATGGCTTTTTATGCTTATCTTTGCACCATCCAAAACCGAAGCTCTGGTAGTTCAATGGATAGAACGTAGGTTTCCTAAACCTTTGATCTGGGTTCGATTCCCAGCCGGAGTACCATCTAAGCACAACCTTTTTCTCAGACGATTATGTTAGGAGCAATTATTGGTGATATTGTTGGTTCAAGATTTGAGTTTGGACCAGCTCCGGAAGAAAACTTCAAGTTGTTTACAGACAAGTGTGGTTTCACCGACGATACGGTTTGCACTATCGCCGTAGCTGATGCCGTGCTCAACGAGCGTCCCTATGACGAGGCTTTGCTCGACTGGTGCGCCCGCTATCCCCATCCGATGGGTGGCTATGGCAACCGCTTCTGGAAGTGGGTGTGCAGTGGCGGAGCCCATCCGATGGACTCCTGTGGCAACGGGTCGGCCATGCGTGTGAGTGCCGTGGGCTGGCTCTTTGATGACTGGCAGACCGTCAAGGAAGAGGCACGCAAGAGTGCTGAGATCAGCCATGACCATCCCGAAGGCATCAAGGGCGCCCAGTGTGTGGCGGAGGCGATCTTCTGGCTTCGCAACATGCGCTTTCCGAAGGCAGATTTGGAACTGAAGGTGCGCAAGTTTTTCGGCTATGAGATTCCCTCGCTCAAGGACGTGATGAAGATTGGGGCGGAAGGCCATTTCGACGGCACCTGCCAGGAGACCGTCCCGATGGCGCTGCGCTGCTTTTTGGACGCCAACAACTTCGAGGAGACTATCCGCCTGGCCGTACTCTGCGACGGCGACACCGATACCAAGGCCGACATTGCGGGAGCTATCGCTGAGGCTTACTACGACATTCCCTCCGGCATCATCGATCGTGCGCTGGACTATCTGCCCGACGACATGCTCCGTGTGCTCGACCAGTATTGCTCCCACGTCATGAAGCATCTGGGTAAGAGGGGAAAATAAAAGAAATGATAACGGACGCAAAAACTATACAAGAACTCCTTGCCGTTACAGTTTTTTGCGCTATCTTTGCATTATCTTTATAATATAAGATAAGCTGCACTCGGCATAACGAACAAGCAAGCTTGACGTTCTGCGCTCGTTGGCATTATCTTTAAAATAAAAGGATAAAAATATAGTATAGAAGAAATATGGAAGATTTGAAGAAAGTATTCGCTGGCAAGTTGCTTGCCATCAAGGCCGTGAAGTTGCAGCCCAATGACCCGTTTACCTGGGCTTCGGGCTGGAAGTCGCCGTTCTACTGCGACAATCGTCAGACGCTCTCCTACCACGACGTGCGCTCCTTCGTCAAGTTGGGGCTGACCCACGCCGTGCTGGAGCACTTCCCCGAGGCCGATGCCGTGGCCGGTGTGGCTACGGGTGCTATTGCCCAGGGAGTATTGGTGGCCGACGAGCTGGCACTGCCCTACGCCTACGTTCGTCCGAAACCGAAGGATCACGGCATGAAGAATCAGATCGAGGGTCGTCTTCCCGAAGGTGCGAAGGTCGTGGTCGTCGAGGACCTGATCTCTACGGGTGGCTCTTCGCTCAAGGCTGTTGCCGCTCTTCGCGAGGCAGGATTTGAGGTGGTCGGCATGGTAGCCAGTTTCACCTATGGATTCCCCATCGCCGAGGAGGCCTTCAAGGAGGCTGGCGTCAAGCTCGTGACGCTGACGGACTATCCGCACGTCGTCGAGAAGGCCCTGGAGACAGGCTATATCAAGGAGGAGGATGTGCCGATGCTCCACGAGTGGCGCAAGGATCCGGCCAACTGGAAGAAGTAAAGCCAGAGGGATATGAGTAAGTTTGAAAGTAGTGTCAAGGCCATCGCCTATCCGCAGGAGAACGTCTATCGGATGCTCAGCGACTTCACCAACATCGAGCGCGTCCGCGACCGCATCCCCGAGGATAAGCTCAAGGACCTGAGCTTCGACCAAGACAGCATCAGCATCAGTATCGCGCCTATCGGTGCGGTATCGATGCGCATCGTAGAGCGCGAGGAACCGAAGATGATCAAACTCCAGAGCGAGAAGTCGCCCGTGAAGTTCCAATTTTGGATCCAGGTGCTCCCGACGAGCGACACCACGTCGAAGATGCGCCTCACCATCGATGCCGACATCCCGTTTTTTGCCAAAGGCATGGTGGCGGGTCCGCTCCAGGAGGGCATAGAGAAGGTGGCCGACGCGCTGAGCATGATACCCTATGAGTAGAAAACTGTGGCGCGCCGTTTGCCTGGTTGGCTTGCTGGCTGTTCTGACGGCGTGTGGCGAGGATGCGGGCTATCGGTATAGCAACTACCACTGCAACCTGACCCTCGATAACGGCACGCACCAGGATGCCACGCTGGCCACCGCCATGAACCCGATGGCCAAGGGAGTCTTCTGCAAGATTGGCTATCTCCTGCGTGGTGGTGCTTCCTATTATACGTTTGAGAACAACCAGGGGATGTCGTCGGTGAGCATTTTCAATGCCATCGACCTCCGACTGGAAAATCAGAACCGCATCGGCATGAACCACGGGTTGATCGTCGGCTATGGCAGCATGGACGATCCCCCCATCTTCTACGCCTATGATGCGGAGTGTCCCAACTGCTTCGACCTCAACGCCCTGCCCATGCGCAGTTATCCGCTGACCGTGACGGGCGACGGGGTGGCCTCTTGTGGGCGCTGTAAGGCGGCTTACAACCTCAATACGGGAGGCAACCTCGTGAGGGGAAGTGGCGTCCCGCTGCTGATAAGCTACCGCTGCAATGCCCCCACACCCTACGGTGTGCTGAAAGTTTATTGACGCAAGGCTGGACAAATCGGGGGTCCTAAGGGGCCACAGACTAAAAAACAATAGAAATCGTTTGCGAGTTTCAATTATTGTGGTTAACTTTGCAGACGGTTTGCCGTGATGGTGGAATGGTAGACACGAGGGACTTAAAATCCCTTGGCCAGTAATGGCTGTGCGGGTTCGAGTCCCGCTCGCGGCACATCTCCTTATCTTTCCTTCGGACAGCTTCCATCCATCCGAAGATAGCATTACAAGCATGGAGCAATATGATGACACATCATCCTTTTTTCATCCGTAGTATCATCAGAATGGCTTGCTCGATGACATGGCTTGCCGTTCCCGCCTTTTTATTGTTGTTGCTCGGCAGCTGCTCGGGCAAGAGTGGTCGGTTTAAGATGGAGGGTCGCTTCCTTCATTTAAATCAAGGTCAGGTGCTGGTCTATAGTCCTGACGGGGGCATCGACGGCCTCGACACCATCAACATTCAGGGAGGACGCTTCGTCTATGAGACGGAGATGCGAGATCCTTCGACGCTTGTCCTCGTCTTCCCCAACTATTCCGAGCAGCCGATCTTCGCCGAGCCTGGCGGCAAGGTGATGGTCAAGGCCGACGCTTCCCACCTGCGCGAAATGGAGGTGGAGGGCACGGACGACAACGAGCTGATGACCGATTTCCGGCAGTTGCTGGCCAAAAACTCCCCCTTGGACGCCCCGAAGCTCACGGCCGACTTTGTGAAGGAGCATCCCGGTTCGCGTGTGGGAGTCTATCTCGTCAGCACCTACCTCGTCCGCAATGACCGCCCAGACTATGCCGAGGCGCGCCGCCTCATCAACCTCATGCGCAAGGAGCAGCCACGCAATGGACACCTCATCCTGCTCGCAAAGCAGCTGGCCCCCTACGAGACGGTAAGGATAGGGCAGCCGTTGCCCCGCTTCAAGGCCCTCACCCTCAGCGGCCGGACGTTCACGCAGCAAGACTTCCGCAGTGGCGAGGGCGTAGTGATCGTTTGGGCTTCGTGGAGCTACAGGAGTCTGGGTTGTCTGCGCGCGGTCCAAGAGGCCAAGCACCAGCATCCCGACCTGCAGGTACTGACCATCTGTCTCGATGCGACGCGCAAGGACTGCGAGAAGTTGCTACGCCAGTTTGACGTCACGCTGCCCACGGTCTGCGACGGTCGTATGCTCGACAGTCCGTTGCTGGCCAACCTGTCGCTCCATGACCTCCCCGACAATATCTTGGTGGAGAACGGACGCGTGAAGCAGCGCTCGCTGAGCGATGAGGAGTTGCGGAAACGGTTTTTGGAAACGAATCATTCATACTAAATAAGAATTACGATGCTTGTCAAGGCTTATAGCGCGGCAGTAAATGGACTGGAGGTGACGACGATCACCGTCGAGGTGAGTTTGACGCGAGGCGTCAGTTACCGGCTCACGGGACTGGGCGACGAGGCCGTGCGGGAGAGCCGCGACCGCATTGCGGCAGCTCTGCTCAATACGGGGTTGAAGTTTCCCGTCGCCGACATCACGGCCAACCTCTCTCCTGCGAGTCTCCGAAAGGTGGGCAGTGGATTTGACCTCCCGCTTGCCGTAGCCATCCTTGCGGCCAATGGCGATATTCCCTCCGACCGTCTGGGTAGTTATATGCTCGTCGGCGAGCTGAGTCTCGACGGTTCGCTGCAGCCCGTCAAGGGCGTGCTCCCCATTGCCATCCGGGCGCGCAAAGACCAGATGAAGGGACTGATTGTCCCCAAAGCTAATGAGCACGAGGCTGCAGTGGTCAACCAGCTCGACGTCTATGGTATGAGCAGTATCACCGAGGTCATTCGCTTCCTCAAGGGCGACGATGCCGATTTCAGCCCCTGCGTGGTTGATACGAGGAAGGAATTCTACGAGCAGCAGTACGATTTCGACCTCGATTTCGCCGATGTCCGTGGACAGGAGAGTGTGAAGCGCGCCTTGGAGGTGGCTGCCGCGGGTGGTCACAACCTCGTGATGATAGGTCCGCCAGGATCGGGCAAGAGTATGATGGCCAAGCGCTTGCCGTCGATACTGCCTCCTCTGACGCTCTCGGAGAGCCTGGAGACAACGCAGATCCACTCCATTGCGGGCAAGTTGTCTGCCGGTAAGGGACTGATCTCGCAGCGCCCGTTTCGCAGTCCGCACCACACCATCTCCCAGGTGGCACTGGTCGGAGGCGGTGTGGATCCCATGCCCGGCGAGATCTCTCTGGCCCACAACGGCGTGCTCTTCGCCGACGAGTTGCCCGAGTTCAACAAGCATACCCTCGAAGTGTTGCGTCAGCCGCTCGAAGATCGTCTGATCACGATCGCGCGCGCCAAATACACCATCACCTACCCAGCCTCCTTCATGTTCGTCGCCTCGATGAATCCCTGCCCCTGTGGCTACTATGGCGACCCGACCCATGTCTGTGTGTGCTCGCCGGGACAGATCCAGCGGTATATGAACAAAATCTCAGGACCGCTGCTCGACCGCATCGACATTCAGTGCGAGATCACGCCTGTTCCTTTCAAAGATATCTCCAAGGCGCAGCCAGGAGAGCCAAGTTCCGCTATCCGTGAGCGCGTCATCAAGGCTCGCCAGCGTCAGGAGTTGCGCTACAAGGACATTCCCGGCGTCCATTGCAACGCACAGATGACCGAGCGCATGATCCACCAATATGCCGAACCCGACGAGGCTGGCATCAGCCTACTGCGCATGGCGATGGAGCGCCTCAACCTCTCCGCCCGTGCCTACAATCGCATCTTGAAGGTGGCTCGCACCATCGCCGACATCGAAGGCAGCGAACAGCTCCAGCCGAGCCATCTTGCCGAAGCCATCAGCTACCGCAACCTCGACCGCAGTGACTGGGCAGAGCGCGGAGTATGATAGCGGTCTTGTCGTAGAAGGCCATTCCTCTGTCAGGAGAGCGCCGCGATAGGGGCCCGTTGGAAAAAGAGAAAGCCGCACGGCCTCTCCATGTTGTCAAGCAGGAGAGGCGGTGCGGCTTTCGTCAGGTAAGAATGGTTGTCCGCAGAGGTTATTACTTAGCCTCGGCGATCAACTCGATCTCCACGCGCGCGTTCTTCGGCAGCGTCTTCACGGCGAAGGCGGAGCGGGCGGGGAAGGGAGCCTGGAAGAACTCAGCATACACCTCGTTCATCTCGGCAAAGTCGGCCATGTCGGCCATGAGAACTGTCGTCTTGACCACGTCGGCCATCGTCAGGCCCTCGGCGGCAAGGATAGCCTTGGCGTTGTTGAGGCTCTGGCGGGTGAGCTCCTTGATGCCGCCCTCAGCGAAGTTGCCCGTGGTGGGGTCGATGGGGAGCTGACCACTGATGAACACTACGTTGCCGGTACGAATGGCCTGGCTGTACGGGCCGATGGCTGCGGGAGCCATGTCTGAATGAATTGCTTTCATTGTCTTGTTACTTTTATGGTTGGTAATCAATGTTTTCTGTGTCGCTCTCTGTCCCCTCGTCTGTGGTCTGCGGGGAGGAGAGGCTGCGGCGATAGGCTGCGGGGGTGAGTTGGAACGACTTCTTGAAGAGGCGGATGAAGTGTTGCGGGTAGTCGAAACCGAGGTCGTAGGCCATGTGGCTCACGCTCTTGTCCGTGGCCAGCAGCACCTTGGCGCGCTCCATCACATACTCGTGGATGGCCGTCACGGCATTCTTGCCCCGCGTCTGCTTCATCAGGTCGCCGAGGTAGTTGGCTGAGAGGCAGAGCTCTCCAGCGCAATAGCGCACGTTGGGCACACCCTGCTTAAACTGCAGTCCGTGCTCATAGTAGTTGTCGAGCACCTGGCGCAGACGACGGTGGACACTGTGGGACGTGTTGTCCTGCTTAAACTGCCGGTTGTAGAAGCCTTGGCAGTAGTCGAGGATGAGCTGGAGAAAGTCGAGAATCACCTGCTCGCTGTTTGTGTCCGGCATCACGGGGCGCTGCAGTTCGCGCCGCAGTAGGCTGAAGCAGCTCAGCAGCGCACTGCTTTCGCTGGGCGTCAGGCGCAGCGCGTCCTGGTGCTCGTAGCCCAGGTAGTGGAAGTCGCCGATGCGCCGCCCCAACGGAGTGTCGAGGATGAGCGTCGGGTCGAAGAGGAGAAGCCATCCGTTGAGCTTCACGTTGCTGCCGTTGTCGATACCGGTGAGGCATCCTGGCGCACTAAACATCAGCGTGCCGCCTCCCTCCGACGATCGGTTGATGTCGTGGGTCAGCGTCCTGTCGGCATTGTCGAGCATCAACAGGCCGTAGATGTGGTAGTGGTCGCGGCTTCTGGGGATGGATTGCAGCCCCGAGAGGTCCACGACGTTGATGTGTGGATGCTGCCTCGGCGCACCGATGAAGTCCACGTAGTCGTTGACCGTGTTGATGTCGAGTATCTTCTTTTCTTCCATGGCGGTGCAAATGTACTAAAAGAAATTGACAATGGCAAACCACATCGTATTTATTTTGAATATGACGTGATAGTTTTAGGTCAACTAAACACCTTTGGCGTGCAAATAAACGGCGGGCGATTTTGTCAGTTGGTAGGAAAGCCGTAATTTTGTAGCCTCAAATAGTGAATGAAAATATGGATTGGCTCAGCTCCCTTCTCAACATCCAGTCGAGTATTCAGGCCATCATCATCGTAGCCCTTATCTGTGGTATCGGTCTGTGGCTTGGTAAGATCAGACTCGGTGGCATATCCCTGGGTATTGCCTTTGTGTTCTTCTTTGGCATATTCGTGGGTAGTCTGCATCTGGAGATAGACCACGAGATGCTTGACTACTGCGAGACTTTCGGCCTTGTGCTGTTTGTCTATGCCCTTGGACTGCATGTCGGTCCCAACTTCTTCGGCTCGCTGCGTGCCGAGGGAACCGCGCTCAATCTCTGGTCTCTCGGAGTCATCTTCCTCGGGACGCTACTGGCCGTCGTCCTGTCCTACCTCACGCCCATCCCGATGAGCGATATGATCGGTGTGCTCTGTGGCGCGACGACCAATACGCCGGCCCTTGGTGCGGCGCAGCAGGCCTTGGAGCATGCAGGCGTGGGAGGCGGACGTGCTGCTTTGGCCACGGCCGTGACCTATCCGCTGGGTGTCCTCGGTGTCATCCTGGCGATGATGTTCATCAGAAAGTTTTTCGTCAAGCCCGATGATCTCAAGCTTCGTCATGAGGGCGACGAGGACCATACCTTTGTGGGACAGTACGTGGTGGTCAATCCAGCCCTGGAGGGGAGGACGCTGGCCCAGATAGCCCGCGCCACACAAGCCAAGTTTATCGTCTCGCGCATTTGGCGCCAGGGACAGACCATGGTACCTTTGGCAAGTACAAAGCTCTATACGGGCGACAATGTCTTGGTCGTGACCAGCAAAGAGGCGGAGACGGCTATGGAGATGCTCTTCGGCCAGGAGGTGCAGAAGGACTGGAACAAGTCGAAGATCGACTGGAACCACATCGACGCCAACGTCGAGAGCCGCACCCTTGTCCTCACGCGCACGGCCCTCAACGGCCGCAAACTTGGACAGTTTCATCTGCGCGACGCCTATGGCGTCAACGTGAGTCGCATCACCCGTGGTGATATCAAGCTCCTGGCTACCGACAACCTGCGCCTGCAGTATGGCGACCATATCACCGTCGTTGGCCGTCCCGACGCGCTGAAGCATGCCGAGGATTTCTTTGGCAATTCGGTCAAGACGCTCAACGAACCCAACCTTAGTAGTATCTTTATCGGCATGCTCCTTGGCCTCGCCATCGGCGTGCTGCCCATCAGCCTTCCCGGCATGGACGCCCCTATCCGCCTTGGCACGGCGGGCGGCCCTATCGTGATGGGTATTCTTGTGGGAGCCCTCGCGCCGCGCTTCCACGTCGTCAGCTACACGACGCGCTCGGCTTCGCTCATGCTCCGCAAACTGGGTCTGAGCCTTTACCTTGCCTGCCTCGGCCTTGATGCTGGCAAGGGATTTCTCGACACCGTCATGCGGCCCGAGGGACTGCTTTGGGTGGGAGTGGGCTTTGTCCTCACCCTCGTCCCCATCGTCATCGTCGGCCTGATAGCCCTGCGCACCAAGAAGTTTGATTTTGGCACCATCTGTGGCATCCTCTGCGGAAGCATGGCCAATCCCATGGCCCTCGGCTATGCCAACGACACGCTGCGGGGCGATACCGCCGCCATCAGCTACGCCACGGTCTATCCCCTCGGCATGTTCATCCGCGTCATCATAGCTCAGGTCATCGTGATGTTCTTTGTCGGGTAGCCCTTCGCTTCTCCCATGATCCTCCCTTGCTCCTCCTATCGTCCTCGTATCAAACCCGCAATGCTTACGTATCGTTCCGTATTGTTGCCGTATTGTTTCCGCTTCTGGAAGCGAGAACGATAGAACGACGAAAAAAGGAGCAACGAAGGATGAACGAAGGATGATACGGGATTGATACGAAACCGATACGTGGCAGCAATCGCTTGCTGCCATTTTTTTTGCATCGGTGATGAGGCTGTAATACTTGTTTCATTGTCTTGATTTTTGAAAGTTTCTATCTTGTATGAACTTGTGTGAAGATACGACATGGCAGTGCCAAAAGCAAATCTATTCATAACCGTTACAATCTGTTCACTATCCCTTCATAATGGCCCGTATCCATTCACAATCCATTTATCGCCATTCACGCTCCTTCGCCAGGCGTTTATATTCTATTGGAGAATCATTTTTGTAAAGACTCTTTAGTAATGGTGCCTCCTGCGAAAGGCAAGGAATTCCTAAATATGATACAGGTATGAACGTAAAGGGCATGTCGAAGCAATAACTTTGCAGTTAAAACGTTATGTATGTAAAGACGTAATATATTCATGGCTCTAAATCAAACAAGATTGCTGGGAAGATAATGAAAATGTGGAATCAATATAAGGAGTAAGGATGAATATGACTGAGAATAAAATTGTTGCAAATAATGGCTCGTCTATCGTTCTATATACGACTGATGATGGCAACACCCAACTTGAAGTAAAGTTAGAGAAAGATACCGTGTGGCTTACTCAAAACCAAATGGCTGAATTATTCGGAAGAGATCGTACTGTAATATCGCGCCATATAAGAAACATTTTCAAGGAAGGTGAATTGGATGAAAATATCACATGTGCAAAATTTGCACATATGGGTACTGATCAAGATCAAACCTATGAAACAAAGATGTATAGCCTTGATGTGATTATATCTGTCGGTTATAGAGTAAAGAGTATAAACGGAACCAAATTCAGAATATGGGCTAATAGCATATTGAAACAGTACCTCATCAGAGGCTATGTCATAGACCAACGTCGCCTCGACCACTATGATGAATTGAAGAATGTGGTCCGGCTGATGTCGCGAGCTATCACCCTCCAAAACAAAGTATCTGAAGGAGAATACTCCGGACTGTTCAGTATTATCACAGATTATGTCTATGCCCTCGACACGCTCGACCGCTACGATTATCAGGCATTGGGCGTAGAGAAGACAACCAAGGAAGAAATTTTCCATGCCACCTACGAGAATGCCATGGATGCTATCAACGCCTTGAAAGTACAATTTGGCGAAAGCCGATGGTTTGCAAATGAGAAAGATGATTCTTTCAAAAGCAGCATAGGACAGATATATCAGACTTTTGGCGGTGAGGACCTATATCCGTCAGTGGAAGAAAAAGCAGCCATGTTGCTATATCTTGTGGTGAAAAACCATTCTTTCAGCGATGGCAACAAACGTATTGCTGCCATGCTCTTCCTTTGGTTCATGGAGAAGAATGGTATACTTTATGGTCCAGACGGACATAAACGAATAGCTGACAACACCCTCGTCGCCCTCACGCTGATGATTGCCGAAAGCCGCACAGAAGAGAAAGATGTGATGGTGAAAGTGGTAGTAAATCTAATCAATAAGGATAATCAGTAGCCCATAATATGAAAGATTTTGCAGCAATAGACTTTGAAACAGCCAACTACGAGCGGTCGTCGGTCTGCTCTGTGGGCCTTGTCATAGTGCGTGGCGGTGAGATAGTGGATAAGTTCTACTCGCTCATCAAGCCCGAGCCGGAGTATTATACCTTCCGTTGCAGCCAGGTGAATGGCCTGTGCGCCGCCGATACGGAGAATGCCCCCGTCTTCCCGGAGGTTTGGAGGCAGATAGAACCTATGATAGCGGGCCTCCCCCTCGTGGCCCACAACAAGGCTTTTGACGAGAGCTGTCTGAAAGCCGTCTTCCGCGTCTATCAGATGGACTATCCCGACTACCCGTTCTACTGCACCTGCATTGCCTCGCGCCGAGTCTGGCCCCAAGGTCGTCACAACCTCGACGTGATCGCCGCCCGCTGCGGCTATGATTTAACCCACCACCACCACGCCTTGGCGGACGCTGAGGCTTGCGCCGCCATTGCGTTGAAGATACTGTAGTGTTATGAATGTCCCAGTATGCAAGTGATAATAAGAGAGCGTCACTATGAAAAAATAAAAGATTCCAAGTGGCAATCGTGATTCTAATCAACATAGACAATTAATAATGAAAACATTAGTTATTATAGGAAATGGGTTCGATTTGGATTTAGGTTGGGAGACTTCATTCAGGGATTTCTTCCAAGCTAAGCATGATTCTTTTTTACAATATAATAGATTATCTTACATTCAACAAATGATAGATGGTGAGTATTGGTATAACTTAGAGGGATATTTGAGACAATGTATTCTAGAAGTGGAACTATCAGATGTTATTTTTCTCAATGATTTTTGGAAGATTTGTAGCAACTTTATGCTTGATTATTTTGCACAAAATCTGCCAAATTTCAAGACCAATCATAATAGTTGCGCATATCATCTTATGAAAGCACTAAGTAACTCTATTATCTATACGTTTAACTATACCAATCCTTTTACAAAAGAAAATGTAACGGAGCCAGAAATCCATTTCGTACATGGGAAATTTAAAGGTGCAACAAACGGAGCTCAGATGAAATTGGGGGTTGATACAGCTGCCCTCCAAAAGAATGACCTTGCAAAAGACGATTTACTAAAGCCTTTAATAAAATCTGATGCAAATACAGAAAAGGATGGTCTAATCTGGCAGTTAAAGAAATCTGACAATATTATAATATATGGGCACTCTCTTTCCATAACTGATTCGGATTATTTTAAGCTTTTCTTTGAATATGTTGCATCGAATCGTCTCGCATCAAAATCTATATATTTTGTGGTATATGATTCAAGAGGCCTGCAGTTGGTAAAGAATAATATGAATGAGTATGGTATTTCATTCGATGAACTCCAATTGTCCCAAAATGAAATTAATATTGTATATACCTCAAAAGGACCTGAAGATTGTGCTTTCAAGCAAATGCTTGAAATAGTTTAAGATTTGTCACTTACCACAAACTCTATGGCTTGGTATATCTACGGCAATCTCCTCCAATTCCCTGTCCACCATTGAGAGTTCCTCTTTAGACAGCATAAATGCAGTCAGTCGCAAGTCGGTTGGCTGCTATTATTCTGCGTGCGAAGATGGCGTCTTTGCCACCGATACTAAAGATTAACAACGGATTGGACGGATATCACCGGAATTGGTAAACGGGTATCACCGGAATACGCAGACAAGCCTCGAGTATGTCTTAAGTTGTTTTCTGTGATGCTTTGGTTACACCATTTAGCACCCATTTCCAAACAGGCACAATCTCTATTTTCAACCCATCTCGCTCCATCACTCCCTCGTCCTCGTATGTCACAATCATTGCCTTTTTCAGAGGATATAAAGAATTAATGGCTACCAAGGCTTTTATCTCACGCTCCAATGTAGACTCATCGCTCATTTTATAGCAGGCTTGAACTGCCAGACCCTCGTCGGGTACATAGAAGTCAACCTCAATATTGCGGTTGAAATAATAGATGCCACTGCCATACTTCTTATATAATGTTATGGCACATAGGTTTTCAAGCAACAGAGTGTCTGGGTTGTTGATGAAGAGGTGCAACAGTCCGTTGTCCACAAAATAGTGCTTTTTCACCGTTTCTTTTTCTGTGAACTTAGAGGCATAGTTGTCCAATGATATCAACAGACAAGACTCCTGCAAATATCTCACATACTCCATAATGGTTGACACACTGCATCGAACACCAGTCGACTTAACCAAGTTGTTCAATCTGTTCAACGAGCAGGGTTGCATCACGCTTTCTGCCAAACGACGCACACACAGACGCAGGGCATCCTCGTTCTTTATCTTATGCCGCACAATAAGGTCATTGAAGAATATGCGGTTGTACAAGCTGTTGAGCCAGATGCGCTTCTCGCGGAAGTTGACCAATTCCGGGAAACCTCCCCATTCAAAGTAAGTTCTGAAATGACGCTGCAATTCATTAGCCTTCCTGCCATACTGCCATCCTCCTGCAATGTTTATACCAACAGCCGTAAGGTATTCGTTAAAGCTATACGGAAAGACATTCACACTAAGATACCTGCCTCCCAAAACGGTCTCTATGTCACGGCTCAGCATCTTGGCATTGCTTCCCGTAACATAAACACGATACTTCAAGTTGGCAAGACGACGTGCAAAGTTTGCCCAACCATCTACATTCTGTATCTCGTCAAAGAAGAATATCGGCTGCCCGCTATACATGCTGTGATAGGCTTGAATGATGAGATCAAAGTCTGCAGCAGCCATCCCTTGCAGACGCTCGTCGTCGAAGTTTACATAAACAATGTCCTCCAAAAGCTTTCCTTCTGCCAATAATTGCTGCACACGTTGATACAACAAGTAGGACTTTCCTGCCTGTCTTACACCCACAAACACATAGTTGCCATGCTCTTCCAAGTCAAGGGGACGCTCCACCAATGGTATGCTTCCTATATATTCTTGATTCTCAGATATGATCGTTCTAAACATTTCCTTATCCATACTCTGCTTTTTTCTGCAAAGATATGATTTTTATTCGGTGGCACAAAATAAAATCAGCCTTTTTTATTCGGCAACAGCGAATAAACAAGGCTGATTGTTTATTGTTTTACTTTTCGATAACTTCTCCTTCGATTCTCGAAAGGTTTCGATCACTCTTCGATCGTTCTTCGTTCATCCCTTTATTTGGGGGCGGGCAGTGGATCACCCGTTGTAGAAAACGTTAAACGTTAAAACGTTAAAATGTGGAAATGTTACAATGAGGCGTTTTAGGCTCTGGTTGATAGCACAATAGCATCTACGGCGTAGCCGATCGCTCAGTCAAAATCGTGATTTCGTGACTTCTCCTTATCCCCAAACAAAAACGTTAAACGTTATAACGTTAATAGGGGCAAGCCTCGACAAGACGCTTTGCTATTTTGTGTCCGGCTCCTCAATAACTGTGAGAAGTTTTGATTCACATGTCTTGTCAAAATTGTCCGCAAACATTTGATGCGACATGCCGATGTTGAGAAACGAGCGAAAATTGAAACGTCCAAGTTGGATAGTTTTGCTCGCCTCACTAATAAGGTGAGCAAATTGTAACTTAAACTATTTCGGTGCTTTTGTGCCTCGGTCTGCCATTTTTGCATAGCAATGTCGTTATTTGGCATATCTTGTGCCGAACTTTGCACAGACAAACAGTCAAACAATATGATAGAATAAGCAATGAAGATGGAACAGAAAACAAATGACGAATTCATGCGCAACATCCTCGTCGAGGAAGCGTGGAAAGACCTATCTCTGGGTTTTGCGTGGAGCGAGCCCCTGCTTGAGAAGTATCAGGATCGTGTGAGTTGGGAAGATATTTCGCTAAACCCCTACATTCGATGGACGATCCATATATGCAGGTATGTTTAGTTTCAAGAACGATCCATATCACGGTTACGAGTTGTGTTCGAATGACCCGTTTTATGGAGAGAACGCATGGACGTTCACTATTGACGAAGAAAGTATGGATAAAGCAATCTCTTCGGCACTAACGATGATGTTGTCTTAATGAACAATCCATATCACTATTTGTCTTTCGGTTTTAACGTCAATTAACCAAAGATATTTGATGATATGGATTTTTCCTCTTACCTTTACACCGTCAATCAGTAAGAGAGACATTAACAATTAAAATAAAATTATATTATGGATTACGTATTTATTTTTTTAATATTAATAGGACTACTAATTGGAATAGCATTTGTAGTATGGGGCGCAATGTTAGTTTATGGCATTTGGGAGATCATAAATGACCGATTGAAGTAGAAATTAAATTAAATTAATAATACTGACAATATAACATGAGATGGCACACAGAGAACCCCGATGAAAGGAACAGTTTTATCTTCAATTTTGAGTACTTGAAGGGTTCGAGAGGATAGGACAGTACGTTTTTTAAAAGAAGAGAACGTTTAACAAATCTTGACGGAATAAATTTGGTGGAGCTATGGTTGGCAAATTCTCCAAGCGCATCAACTGGAAGATTTTCTCGGCGTGTAGCACCGAAGGGGTTTTGACGCCAGAGTTGGTAGAGGCATTCAAGGACAAGTGGGACTGGCATGAATTGTCGGGTAATCCCGAGCTTCATCTTTCCTACGAACAGATGGAGAAGTATGCCGACTTGCTGGACTGGGTAGAGCTCATCTCTGAAGAAGACTTTAGTGTTCCCGATGGGAAAGGCATCGATTTCTACGAGAAGTTTCGCGAGTACATCCCTGCCAGCAAACTGCAAGGGTCGACTTTGTGGTGTGAGATGTTGGAGCAGCAAAGGGCGGAGCTCGTCGGCGAAATTATCTCATAGCGCTTGATCGCTTCTTTGCCCCTCAGCAAAAAAAGGTTCTTCCGGAAAATGGAGTGATTCGACGTGGACACATAAAAGACAACTTGAACAACTTTTACAACAAGTAACAACGCTTCGCGGGGACGTCGACTCTTCGAGTCCATGCTGACCAAGGGTTGCTGCAAGGGAAACAACTATGAACAAAACCTATCACTCGATTTTCCGGATGAACCATTTTTTGTCCTCTCAAACCTCGACCCAGGCTGCGGCAACACGGAAGCCCACGGAGGTTTCAAGCTGTTAATATGACTTTTTCTTGCGCCAAAACAAAAACGTTAAACGTTATAACGTTAATAGGGTGGGCTCGGCAAGCGCGCTCGATTGGCAAGTGTGTTTTGCCTTTTGGTGGTCCTAAGCTACGATCAGGCCTGGTCTTAAGTAGCCACCGGGCGCAGTCGTAAGCAACCTTCGGCGAGGTGTTTTGGTTTGTCCTGGAAATGAAGTTGGGACAGAAGAATCGTTCTGTCCCAACACGTCTGTTTGTGGTCCTCACGGGCCTTGGCGCACAGCGTCAGAGCAGGGAGAGGAACTGCTCCACGGGGATGCCGCGGTTTTTGTCCTCGTTGTCCTTGTTGTGGTCTATGAGCGTATAGACGCCGTCCATGGCGCGGCGCGTGCTGGCCTCCAGGGGCGTGCCGTTGAGGATGTGGCCGATGAGAATGGCCGAGAAAATGTCGCCCGTGCCCGGGAAGTGAACGGGAATCTCCGTATAGACATGGGTGAACCAAGTATCGGTCAGGTGGTTGTAGCCGATGACGGAAGGCTGGCCGTCGATGGGGATGGAGGTGATGAGCACCGACTTCGGACCGATCTGGCGCAGCTCCTCCACCAGCTGGCGGGCCTCCTCTGCCGAGACGCCCTCGGGGCGGTAGGGCTTGTCCGTGAGGTAGCACGCCTCCGTGTAGTTGGGGTAGCAGAGGTGGGCCACGGAGAGCATTTCCCTCATGCTGTTGATGGTCGCCGGCGTCACGCCGTTGTAGAGTTTGCCCTCGTCGCCCATGATGGGATCGACGAAGACGGCCGTCCCCGTGGCCTCCTGCTCACGGCAGTAGCGGGCGATGAGATCGGCCTGCTGCTCCGACGCGATAAATCCCGTCGCGATGGCGTCGAAGTGGAAGCCCAGCTCCTTCCACACCGGAAACACCCCCTTGATATAGTCGGTCGTGTCCAGGAGGTTGAACTTGCCGTAGTCGAGCGTGTTGCTCACGATGGCGGTCGGGAGGTTGTGGACGGGCATTCCCATGTAGGAGAGAATGGGGAGCATGGCAGCGGTGGCCACCTTGCCGTAGCCGCACACGTCGTTGATGAGGAGTATTTGCTTCTTTGATAGTGACATCTTGTCCTGTTGCTTATTTGGGGAGCAAAGTTACTCAAATCTTGCCATTTGGCCAAGCCAAGTGTAAATAAATCGCCGTGGAGCGGCTTATGCGAGAAAAAATCGCTACCTTTGCACCGTCATTTCGCTTCTTTGGAAGCCTATTTATTAGAAGATTATGAAACTGGATAAAATTGTCGCTCAATCGGCGGTTGAGGCCGTGAAGAGCCTTTATGGTCAGGACGTGCCCTTGAATCTCATTCAGGTGCAGAAGACGAGGCCGGAGTTTGAGGGTAACATGACGCTGGTCATCTTCCCGTTGTTGAAGATCAGCCGCAAGAAGCCCGAGGACACGGCGCGCGAGATCGGCGAGTATATCGTCGCCCACAATGATTTCGTGGAAAACTTCTCCATTGTCAAGGGTTTCCTCAATTTCACTTTCCGTGCGGACACATGGCTGTCGATGCTTCAGGACATCGACCAGGAGGCCCACTTCGGCGAGAAGCCCGTCACTGTGGAGTCGCCGCTGGCGATGGTGGAGTACTCATCGCCCAACACCAACAAGCCCCTCCACCTGGGACACGTGCGCAACAACCTCCTCGGATGGTCGCTGGCGCGCATCCTCGAGGCCAATGGCAACCGCGTGGTCAAGACCAATATCGTCAACGACCGTGGCATCCATATCTGCAAGTCGATGCTGGCCTGGCAGAAGTGGGGCGACGGCATCACGCCCGAGGCGGCCCACAAGAAGGGTGACCACATGATCGGCGACTTCTACGTGCTCTTCGACAAGCACTATCGCGAGGAGGTGGCTCAGCTCCAGGCCGAGTATGAGGCTGGCGGCATGGGTGCCGACGAGGCCAAGGAGAAGGCCAAGCAGGAGGCTCCGCTCATCAAGGAGGCCCACGAGATGCTCGTGAAGTGGGAGCAGGGCGACAAGGAGGTCCGCGACCTGTGGCAGAAGATGAACAGCTGGGTCTATGCGGGTTTCGACGAGACCTACAAGGCCCTGGGCGTGGCCTTCGACAAGATCTATTATGAGTCGGAGACCTACCTCGTGGGCAAGCGCAAGGTGATGGACGGACTGGAGCGCGGACTCTTCTTCAAGAAGGAGGACGGATCGGTCTGGGCAGACCTCACCCAGGAGGGCCTCGACCAGAAACTGCTGATCCGCGGCGACGGCACCTCGGTCTATATGACGCAGGATATCGGTACGGCCACGATGCGCTTCAGCGACTATCCTATCGACAAGATGATCTACGTCGTGGGCAACGAGCAGAACTACCACTTCCAGGTGCTCTCGCTCCTGCTCGACCGCCTCGGCTTCAAGTGGGGCAAGGACCTGGTCCACTTCTCCTACGGCATGGTCAATCTGCCCAATGGCAAGATGAAGAGCCGCGAGGGAACGGTCGTCGATGCCGACGAGCTGATAGCCCAGATGATCGGCGACGCCCGCAAGGTCGGCGACGAGCAGGGCAAGGGTGCGGAGATGACGGAGGAGGAGCGTCAGAACGTGGCGCGGATCGTCGGTCTTGGCGCGCTGAAGTACTTTATCCTCAAGGTGGATGCAAGAAAGAACATGCTCTTCAATCCCGCGGAGTCCATCGACTTCAATGGCAACACGGGCCCCTTCATCCAATATACTTATGCGCGCATCCGCAGCATCATGCGCAAGGCGACAGGCGTGGCTGACTCCCTCGGCGGCTATAAGCCCAACGACAAGGAGGTTGAGCTGATCCAGAAGCTCGGCGAGTATGAGGTGGCAGTGGCTGATGCGGGCCGCAACTACAATCCGGCTACCATCTGCAACTACTGCTACGAGCTGACCAAGCTCTTCAACTCGTTCTACCACGACTACTCCATCCTCAGCGCCGAGAGCGCCGAGGCCCTGGCCTTCCGCTATGTGCTGGCACGCAATGTGGCCAAGGTCATCAAGAACGGCATGGATCTGCTGGGTATCGAGGTGCCCGAGAGAATGTAGAATATTCCCGCAAGGGGCAAGGACAGAGGCGGGAGGCAGCTGGAGGCGAGGCCCTTCTGCTGCCTCCCGTCCTCGTTTTCCGCTCTTGGCTGAAACAAGTCCTTGGCCCTTTAGCTTTCTCCCCGCTGATATGAACAAAGACATCCCTCAGAATCCCCCCTCCTGGCGCAACGATACCGTCCTGCCTCTGCCCCCAGAGGTCAATGCCAATGCCTGGGCGGTCGATGCGGCTTGTTCGGGCAATCCGGGCCCGATGGAGTATCGGTGCATCGACCTGCAGACGGGCCAGCAGGTGTTCCACTATGGCCCTATCCACGGGACAAACAATATCGGAGAGTTTCTCGCCATTGTCCACGCCTTGGCGCTCATGGAGCAACGAGGCATCAAGGGGAAGGTCATCTACTCCGACTCCTACAATGCGGCGTTGTGGGTCAAGAAGCGCAAGTGCAAGACCACGCTGGTGCGCGACGCCAGGACGGCCAAGCTCTATGAGGTCATCGCCCGCGCCGAGAACTGGTTGCTGACCCATCCCTGCGCCACGCCTGTGCTGAAATGGGACACGGCGCAATGGGGTGAGATTCCCGCCGACTTTGGACGCAAGTAGCAAGCACATGCAAACGGTTCGTTTTGTTTTCAATTAAACCCTCACCATCCCCTCACAACCCTCATGTCTTCCCTCTACCTATTTCAGTTTGCCGCCCTCGTCTTCATGCTGGTCAATGCGCTCTTTGTCGCCTTGGCCCGCCTGAACGCCCGCTGGAAGAACAAACGCTACGAGCGCTCCCGCTTGATGATCTTCCTTGCCTTGGTGCTTCTTTCCGCCCAATACTATGTCCAGATGAGATTTCACATCAGGGCCACCGACGACCACTTGGGAGCCATGGTCAACATGCTCGTCTATACTCCCTGTTTCGGACTGATAGCCATGGCTATCTACAATCTCGAAGCAGTCCAGGCCAAACGGCGCAACATGGCCTTGGCCTGCGCGGGATTCTATGCTGCCATCGTTGGCTGCTTCGCCCTTGGCCACTATCTGAGGGGCAGTTGGCATATCGGCGGCTGGCTCTATCCGATGTTGGCTCTCTATAGCGTCCACATGATCTATTGCGTCCTCATGATCCGAAAGGAGACCCATAAGCGCAGAAGGATGCTGGAGACCCTCACCGCCACCGACCTCCTGCCCTATGTACGCTATTCGTACGCGAGTGTGGTCAACCTCTGCCTTGCGGCCCTTGTCACGCCCGTGGCCATCCTTTCCACCACCACGCTCTATATCTTTGGCCCCTTGGTACTGATGGCCATTCTTTTCTTCGTTCTTACGTTCATCTCTTTGGGTTCGGGCTATATGCCGTCCGAAGAACTGCTGGACTCGGAGGGGGAAGAACTGGCGGCTGGTGCTTCCCTCCCACCTTCAGGAGCGTCGGCCTGCGCCGAGGCTTCCACCGTTTCGCCTTCCGGACGCTCAGCGCTCTCCGAGGAGCGCATTGCCCTGATCCAGGAGCGCATCGACACCTGGTGCGTCCAGCGTGGCAACAAAGACTATTCGATCAACTTCATGACCCTGTCCCGCTCCCTCAGCATCTCCAAGGCCGATCTGGCCGTCTATTTCTCCCAGCGCCTGCACACCACGTTTCGGGTGTGGCTGAGCGATATTCGTTTTCGCGCTGCACAGAGTATGATGCTGGAGCACCCTCATTACAGCAACGACGTGATCTCTGCCGAGTGTGGTTTCTCCTCGCGCACGCAGCTCTACCGCATCTTCAAGGCGAAAGAGGGATGTACGCCAACTGCTTGGCGCGAACGCCAGTCGCAACAGGACCTCTTGGGGCGATGAAACCGTCCTTTTTGGACTTTTTCAGACCTTGTTTAAGGCCTTTTGCGGGTGTCGCCTTCCTACGAAAGCGACACCTGTCTCCCTTTCAATGCAACACCTATTTGGTAGGAATGCAACACATTTGTGCAGGGAAAATCCACACCTTTTCTTCGGAAAATCCTAATTTTGCAGCATGGACCGAATGGATAAACTTACAACACTGTTTGAAAGCGATGAGCAACTCTACTTCTGTGTCGGCTTGATCATCCTTGTGGGAGCCATTGTCATCATCTGCGCGATGGTGAATGACTACCGGGAGTATCTTGACGCACATCTCAGAACCCGTTTCAGGCTGAGGGAGTTTCTCAGGGAGGAGAAGTTCTATTTCTTTCTCTTCTTCGGCTTTGTAGCGCTGATCATCTTTGTCGTGGTGATCTGTACAAAACTTGCTCAAGGATGAGGCCTTGAGGCCTTGCAGGGTTGTGGAAAACGCATACATACTGGATAATATATAGGCAGCTGATTGCCAAACAAGGACTGTGAAAGAACCCGCAAGGGTCCATATACTGAAACCATTAACCCGATCGATTTCAGAGTCCTGTCGGAAACAGTACGGGGGACGATCGCGCGCCTTGGGAGACCAGGCAAGCGGTCGCTCGCCGTTCTGCCACCGACAGGTAAACACGAAGGGAGTAAAGGGACAAATATTCTATTTCGCCTGCTCCACAATAAAACCCGCTTTCCGCCGTTATTTTCTTATATTATATTAGCATGGTATGAAAGTATTCCGCCACTCCATATTGCTGCTCTTCGCCCTCCTCTGCGGCTTGCAGGGCCAGGCGCAACAACAGCGATTCTTCAATCTGACAGTTGACGACATTGCCATCGACACGATGTTGCCCCGTTTCAGCTATGCCATCCCCTTGGGAAAGCACTATGCGGACAGCATCTACACGCTCGAAATACGCTACCCCGAGTTTCTCGAGATGGGGCGGCGCGACTCGCTCCGCTACCTCGCCTTGGCCCCCTCGGCAGATCCCGGACGACTGCCCGAGATAGAGCAGCACATCGTCGTGGACCGCAAGAAGGGACGCCTCGACTTCTCGCTCTGTCCCGTCGTGCGCCGTGAGGGGCGCCTGCAGTTTCTCGTCTCCTTCATGATCGCCGTCACCTCCCAGCCCAAACCGTCGCTGAAGGCACCGTCGCATGCGGGAACGCAGAGGGACTTAACGTCCTCGGAGGATGCGGCCATCTATGCGAAGCACTCCGTCCTGCGTGAGGGACGCTGGGTGAAGATTCGCGTTCCCGAGTCGGGCATCTATCAATTGACCTCTCAGTTGGCGCGGCAGGCGGGCTTTAGCGACCTGAGCCGCGTGCGCATCTTCGGCTATGGTGGCAACCTCCAGAACGAGAAGTTGCACAAGAGCGATCTTGCCGCCACTGACGATTTGCCCGAGGTGGCTTCTACGATGGTCGGCGACCGCCGCTTGTTCTATGCCAAAGGACCCGTGAGCTGGGAGAACAAGGAGGCCACGCGGCGCACCCGCAACCCATACTCCGACTATGGCTACTATTTCCTTACCGAGACCGACGGGAAGACGCCGCTCATGGTGGACTCCGCCCAGTTTATCGCCGACTGCTATCCTTTGGCCGACGACTATCATGCGCTTCGCGAGGTGGATAACTTCTCTTGGTATCAGGGTGGCCGCAACCTCTTCGAGAACGATCCGATCGAGCAGGGGAAGTCGCGCACCTATGTCTTCTCCCACCCCGCGGGAGAGAATCGCATGGCCAACCTCTCCATAGCCGTGACGGCTGGTGCTGCCGCTTCGGTGCAGTATCGCCTCAACGGAAAGGATCTCGGCAACGCCAGTCTGCGCCTCTCGTCGTATAATGCCGCCGTGGAGGCTGAGAATACTTATAAAATCGAATGTACTGCCTCCGACACGATCACGGTGACGACGCTCTCGGGAGGCCCTGTGCGCATGGATTACATCAGCTACGCCTACGAGCGCCCGAAACCGCAGCCACGCCTGGCTACGGATCCCTTCCCCGTGCCCGAGTATGTCTATGCCATTACCAACCAGGACCACCACGCCGACCCGCAGGCCGACCTCGTCATCATCATCCCGACGAGCCAGAAGTTGCGACCGCAGGCTGAGCGCGTGGCACAGATGCATCGCGACCGCGACTCGATGCGCGTGAATATCGTGCCGGCCGATGAGCTCTACAATGAGTTTTCCAGTGGCACACCCGACGCCAATGCCTACCGTCGCTACCTCAAGATGCTCTACGACCGGGCAGGTGACGACGAGGCCCAGATGCCCAAGCACCTGCTGCTCTTTGGCGACGCCGTCTGGGACTGCCGTATGCTTACACCTGAGTGTCGCTCGCTCAACGCCGACGACTATCTGTTGGCCCACGAGAGCGAAAACTCCTTTTCTGAGACCGACTGCTATGTCAACGACGGATGGATGACGCTGCTCGATGAGGGCGAGGGTGGCGCTTCGATTCGCAACGACAAGGAGGATGTGGCCGTGGGGCGCATTCCTGTCACCACAACGGCGGAAGCCAAGGCCGTAGTCGATAAGATCATTGCCTATGCCAACAACGCCCATGCGGGCGACTGGGCCAACACCATCATGTTTATGGGTGACGATGGCAACAACAATCTCCACATGCGCGATGTAGATGCCACGGCGGAATATATCGGCCAGCTCTATCCGGGCTATCAGATCAAGAAGGTGATGTGGGACGCCTATACGCGCGTCAGCACCTCCACGGGCAATCGCTATCCCGAGGTCTCGCGCCTCCTCAAGCAGCAACAGCAGGCGGGCGCCCTCATCATGGACTATGCGGGCCACGGTGTGGAGTATCAGATCTCCCATGAGTCAGTACTTACCATCAGCGACTTCCGCACGTTCACCAATCAGAACCTGCCGCTTTGGATCACGGCCTCTTGTGATGTCATGCCTTTCGACACGCGCAAGGAGACGATCGGCGAGACCGCCCTGCTCAATGCGCAGGGTGGATCCGTGGCCTTCTGGGGCACGACGCGCACGGTCTATGCCTATTACAATAAGTTTATCAACAATGCCTTTCTGCGCCATGTGTTGAGCTTCACCAATGGCAAGCCCACCACAATGGGTGAGGCCCAGCGCCTGGCTAAGAACGATGTTATCAGTACGGGCCAGGACCGCACGCTCAACAAACTCCAGTATTCGCTCCTTGGCGATCCGGCTTTGGCTCTCAACCTGCCTACCTTCGACGTGGTCATTGATAGTATCAACGGACTGCCCGTGGGAGGCAAGCAGGATATCATCCTCAAAGCGGGTAGCGTGGCTCGGGTCAAGGGGCGTGTCATGCGTCAGGAGGAAACCCTCGTAGGCTTCAACGGTCAGATGACGGCCACGGTCCGCGACACCCGCGAGATGGTGACGTGCAAGAAGCAGGAGGAGACTTCCAACTCCGCGTTCCAGTATTACGACCGGCAGAAAGTGCTCTTCAATGGTTCCGACAGTGTGCGCAATGGCGAGTTCCAGTTTACCTTCGCCGTGCCTTTCGATATCAACTACGCCAGTGGTAGCGGACTCATCAATGTCTATGCTGTCAGCGACGACCATACGCAACTGGCCCATGGTGCCGAGGACCGCTTCTTCATCTATGGTTCGGAGACGGTGCGCAACGACAGTATTGGACCGTCGATCTACTGCTACCTCAATACACCCTCGTTTGTCGATGGGGGAAGCGTCAATACCACGCCCTATTTCGTGGCCAACGTCACGGACAAGGATGGCATCAACGCCACGGGCAGCGGTATGGGGCACGACTTGCAGCTTTGCATCGATGGAGACCCGAACCTGACTTTCAACCTCAATGAGAACTTCACGTTCGACTTCGGCACTTATACCAGCGGTTCTACCTGGTATTCGCTGCCTGAACTCTCCGAGGGCGCGCATCAGTTGCGCTTCCGTGCGTGGGATATGTTGAACAATGCTTCCACCGCCGTGCTCAACTTCCAGGTCGTCAAAGGACTGAAACCTTCCATCGAGAGCATCAGTTGCACCAACAATCCCGCCACGACGGAGACTACCTTCATCGTCAATCACAACTTCACGGGCGCTGAGGTTGATGTTGAGATTTCCGTCTTCGACATGAGTGGACGCGAGTTGTGGCGCCACACGGAGAGCGGCACCTCGACGGGCAGCGCCTATACCGTGCGCTGGGATCTCTGCACCGATGGTGGAGCAAAACTGCAAACGGGAGTCTATCTCTACCGTGCCTCTATCGGCTCGGATGGCGGCGAGCGGGTCTCCAAAGCCAAGAAACTGATTATCATCAACAATAAGTAAGCACGATTTGCGTTTTAATCATACACACAGAATGAAATATACGCGTATGAACAGTCAAAATAAGTATGTCGGTATCGTCCTCTTGTCGGCGCTGTCGCTCACGACCTATGCCCAGGACAAGAAGGATATGTTCAATCCGGTCAACTCCGCCGTGACCTCACAGTCCATTGCCCCGGACGCTCGGGCTGGTGGTATGGGTGATGTCGGAGCAGCTACCGACCCTGATGTGGCCTCACAGTATTGGAATCCGGCCAAGTATCCGTTCACTATCTCGCGGGCTGGCGTCTCGCTCAACTACACGCCATGGCTGCGCCAGTTGGTCAACGATATGGACTTGGCCTACCTCTCGGGCTACTACCGCATTGGCGACTACAGTGCCGTATCGGCCTCCCTGCGCTACTTCTCCCTTGGTGAGGTGCAGACCAGTTCGAGTTTGGACAACACGGGCGACATGACCATCAATCCCTATGAGATGTCCGTTGATGTAGGCTACTCGCTGATGCTCTCCGAGACGTTCTCCCTGGGTGCGGCCGTGCGCTTCATCTATTCCGACCTGACCTACGACTACACTGAGGACACGTCGCCAGGATCGGCTTTCGCTGCTGATATCGCTTGCTACTATCAGAACTATGTCAATCTCGGAAGCCGCGAGTGTCAGCTCGGATTGGGACTCAACATCTCCAACATCGGTTCGAAGATCACCTTTGGTGGCGACAACCGTTCGGAGTTTATCCCGACGAACATGCGACTGGGTGCGTCTCTCATGGTCCCTATCGACGAATACAACCGCTTCACCATAGCTGCCGATGCCAACAAGTTGCTCGTGCCCACCTATCCGCAGCGTGAGGACAACGAGACCGACGAGCAGTATGAGCAGCGCTTGCAGACCGACTACTACGACCTCTCTTCCATCAGCGGCATCTTCAAGAGTTTCGGCGATGCGCCGGGTGGCTTCAAGGAGGAACTGCAGGAGATACAATGGAGTGTTGGTGCGGAGTATGTCTATAATGATAAGTTCTCCCTTCGTGCTGGCTACCACCATGAGAGTGAGAACAAGGGTAATCGTAAGTATTTCACCGTTGGTGCGGGCTTCCGTATGAACGTCTTCTCGCTCGATGCTGGCTATGTCATCGCTACGGCCAAGAGCAATCCGCTCGACCAGACGCTCCGCTTCTCGCTCTCGTTCGACCTCGATGGTGTCAAGGACTTGTTCAGACGCAGATAATGATACGGGTAGGATTTGGATATGATGTCCACCGATTGGTGGAGGGGCGCGACCTCTGGCTGGGAGGCATCAAGATAGCCCACGACCGTGGTCTCGACGGCCATAGCGATGCAGACGTGCTGATACACGCCATCTGTGACGCGATGCTTGGTGCTGCCAATATGCGCGATATCGGCTATCACTTCCCCGATACGTCGGAGGCTACAAAAAATATGGACTCTAAGATCATCCTCCGTGACACGGTTGCTCTCCTCGCAGAGAAGGGCTACCATTTGGGCAATATCGACGCGACAGTGTGTGCCGAGAGACCGAAGCTCAGTCCTCATATCGATGCCATGCGCGACTGCCTTGCCGCCGTCATAGGCTGCGATGCCGACTGTGTCTCCATCAAGGCGACGACCACCGAGCGTCTCGGCTTTACAGGCCGCAAGGAGGGTATCTCGGCCTATGCCGTCTGCTTGATAGAGAAATAACGCACGCTCACGCATTTAAACATTGTAATAAATACAAAGTTTAACATCTTTTCTTTTGTGGTCTCAAAAAGGATGCTTATCTTTGCAACCGTAAAGAGAACAATAAACGATTGATAACGAAAACAAAGACATTATGAAAAAGTATGTATGTGACGTTTGCGGCTACGTCTATGACCCCGCACAAGGCGATCCTGATAGTGGTATAGCTCCAGGCACGCCGTTCGAAAGTATTCCTGCCGATTGGACTTGCCCCATCTGTGGCGTAACCAAGGATGAATTTAGTCCTATGGCCTAATAACGACCTAACTCCAAATCATCGGACATGATACGCCCCCACAGTTAATCAAAGACTGTGGGGGCGTTGCTATCTCTGCTCTATAGGAAAAAAGAAAGGCCGTCGCCCGTTGCTGATGTCAGCATGTGGCGACGGCCTTTCCTATTGATAGGATCACCCAAGGGCGATCAGATTATGTTACTTCTTGTAGTTCTCAAGACCCTTGCCGAGGAACTTGATGTAGCCCGGGATATCCTCCTTATAGACGAAGCTACCAGAGAGCGGCTTACCCTCGTTATCGACCGTCACGTGGAACGGCTGTGCGAGGTAGCCAAACTTCGTCTGCTCCAGGTAAGACCACTTGTCACCAACGGTGCGCAGCGTGCGGGTCGTACCATCCGGGTTCTTCACCTCCATCGGCTTGTCGAGCGGCGTCTTGTCATCGACGAAGAGGGAGATGAGGACGTAGTCCTTGGTCAGACGCTCAGAGACCTCATTGTCTGTCCAGACAGCAGACTCCATCTTACGGCAGTTGACACAGCCGAAACCAGTGAAGTCGAGCATGACGGGCTTGCCAGCAGCCTTAGCGGCAGCCATACCCTCTTCGTAAGATGTGTAGGCGGGATGTACCTCCTCGGCCTTGTTGAGGTTGAAGTCCTGCGTGTTCATAGGTGGCGAGAATGCACTGACAGCCTTACAGGGAGCACCCCAGAGGCCAGGCACCATATAGACGGCGAAGGCCAAAGAGCAGAGACCCATCATGATGCAGGGCACCGGCATAGCCTTCTGCTCCTGGTCATCGTGCGGGAACTTGAGCCAGCCGATGAGGTAGAAGCCCATGAAGGCGAAGATCATGATCCACAGGGCGAGGAACGTCTCGCGGTCGAGGATGCCCCAACCGTAGGCGAGGTCGGCCACGGAGAGGAACTTCAGAGAGAAGGCCAACTCGACGAAGCCCAGCACTACCTTGATCATGTTCATCCAAGAGCCCGACTTCGGAGCCTTCTGCAGCCAGGTCGGGAACATGGCGAAGAGTGAGAACGGCAGGGCCAAAGCGAGGGCGAAGCCGAACATACCTACTGTCGGAGCCACCCAGTCGCCACTCGTAGCGGCCTCCACAAGCAGCAGACCGATAATCGGGGCCGTGCAAGAGAAGCTGACGAGGCAGAGGGTGAAGGCCATCAGGGCGATGGAGAGAAGTCCTGTAGTGGTGGAAGCCTTCGTATCGACGGCGTTACCCCATGATGAGGGCAGCTGCAACTCAAACCATCCGAAGAAGCTGAAAGCGAAGACAACCAGCAGGAGGAAGAAGAAGATATTGAACGGTGCGTTGGTAGCCAACTCGTTGAGGCGCTGTGGGCCAAGGAGTGCCGTCACAATGAGCGCAAGGGCCATGTAGATGACGATGATGGAGATACCATAGGTGGCAGCGTCGCGGATACCCTTGCTCTTGCTGTCCTTGGAACGCTTCAGGAAGAAGCTCACCGTCATCGGGATAATCGGCCATACGCACGGCGTGAGCAGGGCTACGAAACCACCGACGATACCCATCAGGAAGATGTACCAAACCGACTTGTTCTTGGTGCTCTGACCGTCCTCAAAAGCCTTCAGTTCCTTGATGACCGGTGTCCAAAGGTCTGAACCCACGCCAGCGGTGCCCGTGTCAGCCTTGACGGCAGTGGCGGTAGAGTCGCCAGCAGCAGCCTTGGCAGAGTCGCCAGCAGCGGCAACATCCGTCTTGGCCTCCTCTTCGGCAGCTTTGTCCTCAGTGGGGGCAGGTGCGTCCTTGGGGCCTTCACCACTATAGTTGAACTCCACGGACGTCGGCGGCATACACATCTCGTCGTTGCATGCGCCAAACTCCAGGTAGCCCTTGACGTTGTAGGTCTTGCCTGTAATCTTGTATTTCTGTACGAAAGTGACGTTGTTCTCGAAATAGCGAAGCTTTATGCCAAAGATGGGATCCATCTCGCTAATCTCGCGTCCAATGTGCTGCAACCCACCAATGGGTTTCACACCCTCGGCCTTATCTGTGTGTAAGGTCGCAGAGACCGGACCATCCGCGGGGAGACCGGTGGAATAGACGTGCCAGCCCTTGCTGATGGACATGGTGAACATCACCTGTACCTCGGTGTCCGACACTTGTTTCTTACTCGCCTTAAATTTGACGGGATTCCCTTGGGCAAAACATAGTAGTGCCAAAAGGCTTAACGTCAGAGTTAAAATGGCTCTTTTGTTAGTTCTCATATTCATGGTTTTCTATTAAACATTGGGGACAAAATTATTAAATTCTATCTACATGAGCAAACTTTTGAGCAGAAAATTTCCCCGTTCGGAAAAAAAAGGATAACTTTGCAGCGCATAGTAAAAATAGAGTACAGAGGAAACAGGAATTCCGGCATGATGAACATGTCGGGATTCTCGTTTTTTGTGTAGTTTGAAACAAACGAAAAAATCTAAAAAGCAGAATAAATTATGGCTTATATGTCACAGAAGGGCTACGATGAAATGGTAGCCCAGCTCCAACAGTTGGAGACGGTAGAGCGCCCGAAGGCTTCGGCAGCCATCGCCGAGGCGCGCGACAAGGGCGATTTGAGTGAGAATGCGGAGTATGATGCTGCCAAGGAGGCACAGGCCCACCTGGAGACAAAGATCAACCAACTGAAGTTGGCTATCGCCGAGGCGAAGGTCATTGACACCTCGCGTCTCAGCACAGAGGCGGTGCAGATCCTTTCGACCGTGGAGATGACCAACATGGCCAACAACACGAAGATGCGCTACACCATCGTCAGCGAGAACGAGGCCAACATCAAGGTGGGCAAGATCTCCATCAAGACTCCGATCGCGCAAGGCTTGCTCAACAAGAAGGTCGGCGATGTGGTGGAAATTGCCATTCCGCGTGGTACGATCAAGTTGCGCATAGACAAGATCACCCTCGAATAATTACGATTATGGATATTTTCAGCAAGATTGCTGCTGGTGAGATTCCCAGCTACAAGTGTGCGGAAAGCGAAAAGTTTTATGCTTTCCTCGACATCAACCCCGTCGTCCAGGCCCATACGTTGGTCATCCCTCGTCGGGAAGTGGATTACATCTTCGACATGGAGGACGACGAGCTGGCCGAGTTTGAGGTCTTCGCCAAGCGTGTCGCCAAAGCCATCCGCACAGCCTTCCCCTGCAAGAAGGTGGCCCAGGTGGTGCTCGGCCTCGAAGTGCCCCATGCCCACATCCATCTTCTGCCCATCAACTCCGAGGGCGATGTCGATTTCCATCGCCACGTCCAGTTGAGCGAGGAGGAGATGAAGGCTACTGCCGAGAAGATTCTGGCAGCCTTCAACGCACAGTAATCCTCTCCAGGTCTTTTAGCCAAACGGGCTTGCAAGTCGCGTGACACCCAGGTGTCCGAAGGCTTGCAAGCCCGTTTGATATTTATTTAGGTATTCATTGGCATTTATTCCACCCGCACTTCGTCGATGAAGCACCAGGCAGGATAGCCGACGCCGTAGTGCCAGTCGGGGCACATTCCCGTGGCCTTGATGCGCACGCGGATGAAACGTGTAGAGACAGGTTGTGCCACGCTGACCTTGCCTTCGACAAACTTGACGGCGATGTCGCGGTCTTCCTTCATCACCAAGGGTTCGCCAAAGGGTTGGAACGCCTTGCCATCTGTGCTTACTTCATAGCGTACCTCCTTAGGTAGGAGTACCCAGGCGCCCAACTGGTGGAGGAAGTCGGTGCTTATGGCAGAGATGCTGGTCTCCCTGCCAAGATCGAGGGTGAAGTCAGGATTGGTCCCTTCCCATCCTACCCACCCCTCCACAAAGCTCGATCCGCCGAAGAGCCCATCGGTAAGGGCGGTGGAAGCCATTCCTTGGTAGCGGTCGTGGGGAGCGGTGTTGAAAGCCACCGTAGCGCCCTTTGCTTGGGTGACGACACGCGAGGGGAGGTAGCGCTTCAAATACAAGTCGCAATAGTCGGCAGGTGCGTTGCCGCGCTCGTTGAGCGACTCCACACCGAAACGTACGGATCGTTCGCGAAAGCATTTCACCTTTGCCTCCACACCCTTCTCGTCCTCAATGCCCTTGGTGCGCGCTATCTCCAGTTCGGCATATTGCAGTGGCAACCGACTGATCTGCACCCGCTGGAGCAAGACGCTATCGCCGCGGACTGCCGCCTCTGCTTTATCGAAGAGTCGGGCGTAGGTGTGCATCAGGTCGTCGGAGAGCATTCCGTCCTTGTGGGTGATGGGCGAGTCGTAGATCCATAGTGGCACATGACTGCTCAGCAGCGCACCCTCCATCATCTTCCGATAGGAGTAGAGTTCGGTGCCTGCCTCCTCGCCATAATAGTCCGTGAGGAAGACGCGCATGAGCGAGTCGGCGTCCTGATAGGGATTCCACATCAGTTTGGCAATCATGTAAGCACGCAGTTCGGCGAAGTCTGCTCCCTCGTAGCCGTTTACCTGCTCAAACAGCATGTTGGCGTGGTTGCGGTGGAAGAGTTGGACGTTGGGTGCCAAGACATGGAAGTTGGGGAATGGTGCTACCATATTGTCGAAGTTGATGCCATAGTCCCAGACGAAGATGTTGTTGGAGATGCGACTCCAGCCCTCCAGGGCCCTTACAAAGTCGCGTCCGCTCTCGTTGTCCGTCAGAGGCACCTCGCGCTTGGCGTCAATGCTGCAGAGCATGATGTTGACGTTGGGAAGCGGCTTGACCAGTCTTGGCGGTTGCATACTATAGAGGTAGGCGAGGGTAGAGAACTCCTTGTCGGGGTAGCGCGAGGCCAGGCGGTTGAGAAATCGGATGATCGGGCCGCTGGCAGAACCTTCCTCCGTCTCCACCTCCGTGCATTTCTCGCAATGACAATTGGTAAAGTTGCCGTCGTTCTGACTGATGGAGATCATTTTCATGCCCAGGTTGCGGGCGAAGATACTGTCGAGGTTGTGGCAGACCTGCACAAACAGTTGCTCATTGGTCAGACACCACTGGCTGTGAGATCCCGGCTGGCGTCTGCCATTGATGAGGGCATACCATTCCGGATGCGCCTTCCCATAGACGCGGCTTGGGAGAATCTTGTCGAAAGTGTGTACCCACAGGTTGTCCATGAACATCTGGTTGGGACGTTCCATTCCATACCAATCGACAAACAGCGGGTCGCGCTCGCTATAGCTTACCGACTGTCTGTAGCGGAAGGCCGGAGTCTCCGCCCATTCGATGGCGGGCAACTGTAGGTCGCCCACCTTCTGGACCTTGTAGCCTTGTACATGGTTCACCGTCCAGGCGTCCTTTCCCAGGTAGTTGATGCCACAATAGCGTTCCAGCAGGTGTGCCACTCCGAGGATAGCTCCCTTGTCGCCTCCCGACAGGATGCGCATGGTGCCGTTGTGGCAACTGATTTGGAATCCGTCCTCACCCGCCTGGTCCGTCTTGCCGCCGATGAAGACGATCTGTCGGGGCTTTTTCTCTGCCCGAAGTCCTACGGGCAGCGTCGTCCCAGTCAGTTTCTCGACGAAATAGTTCATCACCTCGGCAGCCCGGCGAGCAGCATGGGTCGTGTCCGTCAGTACGATTTGTGCCGCTGGCTTGCCTCGCTCGACAAGTGATATCTGTGCATGAGAGGTCAGCGGAAGAAACATTGCCAGAAGAGTTATAACTCGCCGGCAATAGTTCGTTGTGTATCTCATATTTTGTAAATGATGGTTTCAGCAACTGCAAAAATACGGCTTTTTGGCCGAAGCGGGAAGAAATACCGTGTGAATTTTGTCCATTCGGGATTATTATCGTAACTTTACCACCTGAAATAACAATACTAAAGACAATTCGTAAATAAAAACTTTCAAAGCAATCAACACGATGAAGAAGACTATCTTTTCGATTTTGGCGTTGCTCGTGAGCATGACGACGATGGCGCAGTATCAGCCTTCGGAGCAGGTCAAGCAGAGCCAAAAGGAATTCCAGGACTTCAAGTTTGGTATTTTCATCCACTGGGGTATCTACTCCATGCTCGGCGACGGCGAGTGGGTGATGAACAACAAGAGTATCAACTACCAGGAGTATCCGCATTTGGCCGACGGTTTCTATCCGTCTCGCTTCAATGCCGACGAGTGGGTGCGCACGTTCCGTGAGGCGGGTGCCAAGTATATCACCTTCACCACCCGTCACCACGACGGTTTCTCCATGTGGCATACCGCCCAGGACACTTACAATATCGTTGATGGCACTCCCTTCAAGCGCGATATCCTGAAGGAGCTGGCCGACGCTTGCCACAATGGCGGCTTGAGCCTCCACCTCTACTACAGCCACCTCGACTGGCGTCGCCTCGACTATCCGCTCGGCCGCACGGGCAAGAAGCTCGGCCGTCCTACGGATAAGCAGAACTGGCGTAGCTATTATACCTTCATGAACAACCAGCTCCGCGAGTTACTCACCAACTACGGTCGTGTCGATTGTATCTGGTTCGACGGATGGTGGGACCATGACGAGGACAAGACCCCGTTCAACTGGGAGCTCGATGAGCAGTATGCCATGATCCACCAGCTCCAGCCCCAGTGTATCGTTGCCAACAACCACCATGGCAAGCCCTATCCTGGTGAGGACATCCAGATCTTCGAGCAGGACCTCCCCGGTGAGAATACCTACGGTCTGAGTGGACAGGATGTCAGCCAGCTCCCGCTGGAGACCTGCCTGACGATGAACTACACTTGGGGCTATAGCATCACGGACAAGAACTATAAGTCGAAGGAGACCCTCGTCCGTGAGCTGGTGCGTGCAGCAGGCAAGAACTGCAACCTCCTGCTCAATGTCGGTCCGCGTCCTGATGGTCAGCTTCCCGTTGAGGCTGTCGAGCGCCTGCAGTATATCGGACAGTTCCTCGGCAAGTATGGCGACACCATCTATGGTACGCGTGGTGGCCTCGTAGCCCCGCACGACTGGGGTGTGAGCACGCAGAAGGGCAACCGCCTCTTCATCCACATCCTCTCTCTGCAGGACAAGGCCCTCTTCGTCCCCACGGGCGACCGCAAGGTGAAGGCTGCCAAGGTCTTCATCAACGGAAAGAAGGTCGCGTTTAAGGCCGTTGCCAATGGCTACGTTCTCAGCCTCCCCGAGCAGCCGTCTGGCGACGACTACGTCGTAGAGCTGACGCTGGCATAAGCCTCAGGTTTCAGCCACGGTAAGCAGTCTTCCCGAGAGACTGTCCCGATACAGCGGCGGGCAACAGAAAGGTGTTAATCCCTTTACGTTGCCCGCCGTCTTGTTGTCAGTCTTTATCACGCGATCTATGCGCCGTCCTTCATATTATCTTGCTGCTTTTGGGTTGATGAGAGGTCTTCCTACATTGTTGTCCTCAACGTCTGCTTATTCCGCGTCCCTACATTGACTGCGCATGGCGTGCCGTCCGTAGAAGAAGATGAGGACGAAGCAGAAGAGTGGGAGAACGAAGGAGAAGTTGACGGCAGGGAGACCGAACACGACTCCTTGGTCGATGATCCATCCTTGCAGAGGTGGGAGAATGCTGCCACCGACAATGGCCTCCACCAGAAAGGCTGCGCCGAGAGTGGTGTCGCGATCCTCCACGTCTTCCAAGGCAATGCCGTAGATGGATGGGAACATGATGGACATAAATGCCGAGATGACCACCAGACAGTAGAGTCCCGCTATGTTGACCAGCAGGATGGTGCCAAAGGTACAGATTGATGCACCGATAGCGAAGTGGGTGAGCAACTTGCGTGAACTGACGTATTTCATCAGCCAAGTACCCACAAACCGGCCCGTCAGCGAGAGCGACATGGCGACGATATTATACATCTGCGCCGTGGCCTTGTCGATACCCAGATGGTCTGCATACTGGATGATGAAAGTCCACACCATAATTTGAGCCGCTACATAAAACACCTGTGTCACCACCCCCTGACGGTACAAACGGTTCTTCCATAGCCGTCTAAGTGACGCTTTCACGTCGAGTTTCGTTTTCTGTTCCGCCACGTCTGGCATCTTGACGACCGTCACCACCACGAGAATCGCTACCACCACCAGTCCCAAGGCTACATAGGGGTCGCGGATGATGGCGATGTCATGAAGACGGATGGCAGCCTTCTCTGTTGCTGAGAGGGTGGGGTAGAGGATGGCACCCGCTTCATCCCGTTGATCCGAGATCAACTGGGGCAGTACGATGAGCGACGCGATAGCCATGCCACAGAGCGATCCGATGGGATTGAAGGCCTGTGCGAGGTTGAGACGGCGTGTCGAGGTCGCCTTGCTACCGAGCGAGAGGATGAAGGGGTTGGCCGTCGTCTCCAGAAAGGCGAGCCCAAAGGTGAGGATATAGAGCGACAAGCAGAAGAATGAAAACTCCTGGTAGGCTGCTGCAGGGATGAAGAGGAAGGCCCCGCAGGCGTAGAGGAGTAGGCCCAGTTGGATGCCCCGCTTGTAACTGTATTTCCGGATGAACAGGGCGGCGGGAATCGCCATGGTCGCGTAGCCGCCATAGAAGGCAAACTGGATAAGCGAAGCCTTGGCGGCCGACAGTTCTAGAAGTGTCTGAAAAGCCGCCACCATCGGGTTGGTGATATCATTGGCAAATCCCCATAGCGCAAAGAGCGAGGTGATGAGGATGAATGAGAATCGTCGTTTCTTGTCTATTAATGGATGTTCCATCGGTTGTTTATCGTATTGAGCGTGAGGCAAGTCTGCTGTTTTATAGTCCTATGTTTGCTCGATAAGTCTCTGCATTATCTGAGACTCTGCATCCTACTTTCGCAGGAAGAACCGGACCAGTAGGAAGTTGACGGGCACACAGACGCAGAAGACAGGGATGAGCGCCCATTGCTTCGGCATGCCGACAAAGAGGAAAACCTGCAGCAGCAGCGTCTGCATCGTGTAGTTCACCAGGTGGGAGAGCGCGAAACCCATGCCCCGCTTCGTAGTCGCCTTCACACGGAAGGTGAAGCGGGTGGAGGCGATGTAGTTGAAGGCGAAGCTCACGAGGTAGGCCAGCGTGTTGGCCAGGACGGGCATCAGCCAGAGCAGGAATAGCAGGTAGCAGCCATACTGAAGTAGTGTGGCAACCACGCCGACGATTCCGAAGCGGATGATCTCGTTCAGCGTCTTGTTGCCGATAATCTTGGTTGAGGTGGGCAGGCTTCGGGGGAAGTCGCGCTCCACCTCCTCCACGATGGGGTCCTTCTCCCCTCGCTGACAATGGAGTTGTCCGCTGGAAGTGCGAAAATAGCCTGTGTCGGAAGCCTCTATCAGTTCCTTGTCACCCCTACTGTCTCCGAAGGCCACGAGGCGGTAGGTCTTCCGCAGCGGAAAAGTCTGGAGTAGCCGCTTGGGCTTTTCCGCCCCATAGCAGTTCATGGTGAGAAACTGTCCCGTCACCCGTTCCTCGCGCACGTCGATCTTCGTGCAGGAGACGGCCACCTGGTTGCCAAACTCGGCAAAGAAAGGTCGCACCCAGTTTTCTATGCTCGCGCTGATGACGATCACCTGATGGCCCTCGTTGAGGGCACGGCGGATGATGGCAAAGCCGTCGTCGCGTCGGACCGACTGGCAGTCATGAGCAAAGCGCGTGCAAAGGTCGTCAAATTCGTTGATCCCCATCCCCTTGAAGAACCAGGAGAAGACCCGTTGCTTCGCCTTCCAGTTGGGGTAGCGTCCCAACTTCATCAATACGAGGATGGGAGCGAAGCGCAGGATGCCCGCCAGCATACGGCGTGTGCCGAAGACATAGCGGATAAACTCGATGAACGTGTCGCGTCGTGTCAGCGTTCCGTCGAAGTCGAAAGCGTAGATTTTCATCTCGTCCTTACCTTATATTATATATAGACCTTATCTTAGCAATATACAGGCCTTGTTAGATGGTGAATAAGTAAACTTTACTTTATAATGGATAAATTGACCGCAGACAGTCCTTCTGTCCACGGCTATATGACATAGATCATGACGAGGAAGGCCACGCCCCATGCCGCCACAATCAGTTGCGTGAAGCGGTCGCGGAGTATCACCTTCGTCGGGTCGCCACTCCGTTTGTCCACCACCGTTAGCTGGATGTAGCGTAGTAGTCCGAGGATGACGAAGATGCTCGTCAGGTAGAGATAGTCCGACTGATAGTGGCTGACCACCTCCGGGCTGACTGTGTACATGATGTAGCAGACCAAGGTCACGGAGGCCGTGATGGTGATGGCCTGGTTGATGAATGTGAGGTTGTAGCGGATGGTGTTCTTTCGTGGTGCCTCTCCCGTCTCGTTCATCCTCACCACGTCGTCGCGTCTCTTGGCAAAGGAGAGGAAGAGCATGAGCAAGAAGGTCATGAGCACGATCCACTTGCTCAGAAAGATGCCCGAGGCCAGTCCTCCCGCCAGCAGGCGCAGTACGAATCCGAAGGCGACGATGCACACGTCGATAATGGCATACTGCTTCAGCCGCATGCAGTAGGCGATGTTGAGCAACCAGTAGAAGACGATCACGCCTCCCGTCTCCCATCGGTTCTCCGGCAATAGGAGGAGTACTGCCATCGCCAGTACAAACATCAGTCCCATGAGTCCCCACGCCTTGCGTACGCTCACCTGTCCCGACGCGATAGGCCGCGCACACTTCACGGGGTGGCGGCGATCGTCTTCCACGTCGATGAGGTCGTTGAGGCAGTAGATGGACGATGCGGCGAAACTGAAGGACAATGCCGTGATCAGTCCGCTCATCATGGGTTCCGGCTGCAGGAGTGCGCCTCCGAAGAAGACGGGAAGCAGCACGATAAGGTTCTTGATCCATTGTTTCGGGCGGATCAGTCTCACGACGGGGTGTCCGCCGTGTTGCCGGGTGGGCTTGTTGATAGTCTCGTGAGTCATTGGATTCGCTTTTCTATGGGTTTCGTCATGCGGGCCAGGATCGTGTGGAGCGCCCAGGCCACAGGCAAGGTGATGGTGATGGTGATAAGAAATGTCGGCCAGTAGCCGAGGTGCAGTCGCTCGATGTAGGTCATCACGAAGTGGTCGTGGATGAGATATGCCTCCAGGGAGAGTGCCCCCACAAAGCGGCAGGCTCCGTTGAACGCCTTGGGCGTGCGTCGGAACACCCGGTTGAGCAGCAGGATCGACGTCACCGTGAGCGGAATGTAGAGCATCCGCTCCAGGAAGAGGGGAAACTCGCCATGGCGCACCTGCTCCAGAAACACGCTCGAAGCAAAGGCCATGCCAAACATGATCAATATCATCCAGATCGAGGTGCCGTCCAGCGTCTGCTTCTCCTGCACCGCCTTGCCAGCGTTGAGGCCGATGAAGTAGATGGGCACGCGACTCCAGAAGATCTCCAGGTGGCCCACCGCCTGATGGATGGGGGTGACATACTGCACGAGGATGCACCACATGATCATCACGATGGGCAGCCATCGGTAGATGGGGTGCCGGATGATGAGGCTCAGATAGGCTGGTGTGAAGAGGTAGAGCATCATCGTGGCGGGGATATACCAGAAGGTCAGTTCGTCGTGGAGCCAGAAGTCCCAGTTGATGGCGATGTCGCCGATGAGGTCTATGAGGCTCGTGCTGTGGCCCCCATGGTGAATGAAGTCGGGGATGTAGAACGCGCAAGCCGCCACGAGCCATGCTGGATAGATGCGCACGAGGCGTCGCAGGAGAAAGCGTCCCACCTGTTGTCCCTTCGTCCATGAGAACCAGAGTCCCACGCCGCTGAGAAACAGAAACATATCCACGCCGATATTGCCTATACGGCGCAGTCCGTAGAAGGCGTCCTCGCGGGGCAGACCCACGTGGAAGAGCACGACAAACAACATTGCCATGCCCATCAGCTCCCCTCGGTATCGGGAGATATTGGCCAGTTCGATATCCTTGATTTTCATGCTTCTTGCGGCTTTTTCAGGGTGGGACTGGGTATCTTCTCCATCAGCAGGCCCACGAGCCACGCCAGGCAGAGCGAGGCGATGACATAGAGCAGCAGTCCGGCATAGACGTCTCCATGATGTGAGATGGGTATGAAGATCTTGCGCGTGATGGGGTGGCAGACGAAGAGTGCCGCGCTCAGCGAGCCCGTCCACACCAGTATCCTGCCGACCCCGGCGAGCCATGGCGTCTCGCCGACGAGGCGTACGCAGGCGATGGAGGCCGAGCAGACACAGAGAGGCACGAGGTACCATGTCCAGTAGTTGAAACTCAGTAGGAAGATGAGCACCACGGAGACCATCAGGTTGAGCGTGTCGAAGCGCGCATGGCCCACACCGTCGCGCCATGAGAGCAGTCCCGTGGCGTAGCGTCCGTAGAGCAGTCCCGCGCCAAAGGGCAGCATCCCCCCGACGAAGTTGTATCGCCAGCGGTTGAGCGCTTCGCTCTCCGGATCACATGCCATCTGGATGACCGTGCAGACGACCATCAGTCCTACCGTGACAGCCCAATGGCGACGGAAGAGCAGCAGCCGATAGACGATGTAGAGCAGCAGCATCAGTCCGAAAAACCAGTAGGGTCCTGGCCAGATGATGCGGTCGGGAGTGGGCAGGAGATTATTGAACATCCCCATCTGCGCCACGATGTCCATCAAGTGGTACGTGTGGGATCCGGGCGTAATGGCATCGAGCATCGTGAAGGCCACGAAGCCGACGATCATCATGCGGAAGAGTTTGAGGAAATGGAAGCGTACAAAGGCCGCGGGACTTGCGTCCCTGGGCTGCGGATCGTCATACCGCCGCCGCGTCCGCTCATATTTCATCGTCAGTCCATAGGCGCTCAGAAAGAGGAATACCGGCACGCCATAGTGGCCGAAGAAGGAGATCAGGTGCACGGGGAGCCATGTGTCGGGACATCCCAGCGCATGGCGTAGTCCCTCCACATTACTGCGGAAGAACTGGTATTCGTTCTCCTTCACCGCCGGGCCGAGCCAATGGCAGTAGTTGTGGAGGAAGATGCCGAGGATCGCCAGGCCTCGTAGCGCATGACATTCGCTTCGGCTCAGCAGTCCTCGGTCGGCTCTGATGGGTGACTTGTTCATAGTTTCTTTCTTCTCGCTTTATTTCTCACTTTTTACTTCTCAGCCGATCATAGTCGGCCTGGTTCTTCAAGATGCGTGGGCGCCGCTCCTGATACTTCGGCGCCAGCACATTGTACGCCTCGTGGTAATCGGGTGCCTTGATGCCGGCCAGGTAGAGCAGCGTGTGGGGTAGCGCGTCGGTCATCAGCCGTCGGTCTTTCGCTGCGCGAATCTCCTGGTAGAGCTCAGGATGCTTGGCAATCATCGACTTCGAGCACCAGATCCAGAACGGCACCTCAAACTCGTAGTGCGCCAAGTCGTAGTCGATGGCTGCGCTATGGTTGCGGCAGATGAAGCCCCGTGATCCCTCGAAACATTCCTCGCCATGGTCGGGGACGTAGATCACGATCGCGTCCTCGTTGGCAAAGCGTCGCACGATCTGATCGACGATGCTGTCGTTGTAGAGCGTGGCGTTGTCATACTCCGACAAGACGCGCCGCTGGTAGTGGTTGAGCTCGGGTCGTCGATCCTTGTAGTCGTCGGCACGAAACTGTTCCCGTCCCTTCGGGTAGCGCTGGCGGTAGTTGACGTGCTGCCCCATGAGGTGGAACAGGATGAGGTTGTGGGCCGTGTTGGCCTTCTTCAGGTGCTCGTCATACTCCGAGAGCAGTCCCTCGTCATAGGCGAAAGTCTTCGTGTTGCGCGTGTCAAACATCGCCTCCGAGAGCTCCGGGTGGTTCAGGAAGAAGCCACCGCTGAAATCATAGACCGCCTCCTTGGCCTTGGGGAGAAACTGGTTCGTGATGAAACTTGTGTGGTAGCCCGCCTTGCGAAACAGTTCGGGGAAGAGCGGATAGTCGCACCACTCCCCCTTTTCTCCGACGACGTGCATCGAGAAGAGATTCTTGAAGACGAAGCTCGTCAGGTTCCAAGGCGCCACGACATCGCTGAAGGCCACCAGTTGCCCCGTCTTCTCCCATTCCACCTGCCGTGGCGTCGTGGGCATGAAGTAGCCATACTGCTGCGAGTGGTGCTTGCCAAAGCTCTCGCCGATGATCAGTACGATATTGGGCACGCGGTAGGAACACCCCTCGATGCGCACCCGGTCCTTTGCCTCGATCAGTTTTTCCACCTGCTGCGAGGCCAGTTCGTTGGAGAAGATGCTGAAGGCCAGCCGGTAGATGGGCTGGTAGAACTGTGCGCAGTCGTTGCGCGTCAGCTCATGCTCTATACCTCCGATGTTCGGCTGCGAGAACATGACCACCATCTCGCGCTTGTTGTGCCACGACGTGATGATGCTCCCGACGATCAGTCCCAGCAGGAGGGCCTCCAACCAGGGGCGCGCCTGTCTCGTCATCCCGGCAGGCAGGATCAGTCCGCCCACCTTCCGCTTTCGTAGGCGGGGCAGGAGCAGGGCTGTGGCAAGCTGTAGGGCGGCAATCAGCAGCAGCCAGCCCACGGGGGATAGTATCACCGAGGCGTTGATGTAAGTTGAGAGAAACTCGCTTGCCTCGTTGCCGTTGGTCTCCCCGACAAGCAGGAGCATCGTGGGGGTGAGGGCCGATCCAAATTTCCAGAAGCAGAACACGTCGGCGATGGCGACCACATAGGCCGTTGCGCAGACCACGCCCCGCACCCACTTCCGCAGACGCTGGGGCAGCAGGGCCAGCATGGCGCAGACCACATAGAGGTCGAGCAGCAGCTCCGGCCACAGGTTGTCGTAGAGCTTGGCGTCGGGTTTGTCGGGTAGTTCTACTACGCTGACGACCACGCCGAGCACATACATAAACACGAAGAAACTCGTGTTGCGCCGCAACGGTTCGGCCACGAGGTCGAAGAGGCGGCTGGATAGTCCTTGTCGATGGATCATGGCGCAGCGACGCTTCAAAGGTTGCCCGCCGCGTGTGCCTCCAGGAATCGATGGAGTGCGCGCCGGATGGATCTCAGGCCAAACTCTTCGGTATGGATGTCGGCCAGGGCGATCCACATCAGTTCTGCCGCATCATCGCCCGCCTTGGTTTCCAGGCCGTCGGCCACGCGGAAGAGGAAGAAGGCGTCCAGCGTCGGAATCTCCGATCCGCCATAGCGATAGACATTGGGGATGGAGAAGAGATACTGCGGCTCCTCTGTCAGCGTCAGTCCGGTCTCCTCCAGTACCTCGCGCACCATGCCTTCCTCCAGCGTCTCGCCTGCGTCGCAGAAGCCGCCAGGTAGGTCGAGCGTGCCCCGTCCGGGTTCTTCCTTGCGCCGCTCCACGAGCAGTTCGCCGCGTGCGTTGAGGATGAAGGCTGCCGTGGCACTACTGGCGTTGAGGAAATACTCAAACCCACAATTGCGGCAGCGTTTGCTTTTTGCCGTGCTCTCTTCGAAATGCTTGCTGCCACAGACGGGGCAGTAGCGAAATTTGTCTAACATGTACATATTCTCTCTCTTCTTTCCCATCCCCCGCCGTGCCACCCTCGGGGAGTTGTTAAATGGGTGGCGGCCAACCATTAAAATACCTTTAGCCACCGTAGGGGGATGGTTTACGGTTTGCAAATTTACTAAAATCTCTAAACACTTGGATGCTTTCGCCCAATTTTTCATAACTTTGCACGAAGATAAGTGGTTGACGGACAATCACAGCGTGCCTTGTGGTGTCCGCAAGGCGCAGTCTTCGCATAAAAACAATACAACTGAAATGATATTCAAGAAGCTTTTTCTCGCTGCCGGGATGACGATCCTCGCGCTCGGCGCACAGGCCCAGATGGTCTTTGATGCCAATCTTTACAATGGCAAACCTCCTCACAGCAATGGCGACAAGCAGGACACGGCCAAGGTGCGCGTCTTCCTGCCCTCCGACAAGGAGGCCACGGGCCGCGCGGTGGTGATCTGCCCGGGCGGCGGCTATTCCAGCCTCTCCATGGAGAAGGAGGGCTACGACTGGGCGGAGTATTTCCAAAACCAGGGTATCGCTGCCATCGTCCTGAAGTATCGCCTGCCCAACGGCCGTCCCGAGGTGCCCGTGGAGGATGCTGAGCAGGCGTTGCGCCTCGTGCGCCTCAACGCTACGTCGTGGAAGCTCAACCGCAACGACGTGGGTGTGATGGGATTCTCTGCCGGAGGCCACCTTGCTGCCATGGTGGCGACTTCCTCTACCGGCGACGCCAAGCCCGACTTCCAGATTCTTTTCTACCCCGTCATCTCCATGACGGAGGGAGTGGCCCACGAGGGCAGCATGACCGCGCTCTTGGGCAAGCACGCCTCGAAGAAGGAACAGAAAAAGTATAGCGCCGACCTTCATGTCTCGCGTGTCACGCCCCGCGCCTTCATCGTCCTTTGCGACGACGACGACACGGTGTCGCCCATCAATGGCGTCAACTACTATGTCGAGATGTACAAGAACGACGTCCCCGCCTCGCTCCATGTCTATTCCAGCGGTGGTCATGGCTGGGGTAGCAAGATCGGCTTCCGTTTCCACGAAGAGATGATGATGGATCTCAAGTCCTGGCTGAAGGATTTCTGATCCCCGACACGGGCCATGCGCCTGCTTCCCATCCCGAAGGCATCCCGAGACCATCCCGAAGGGCTGCCCCTACCATCCAGACACATTTTGCTCTCCCTATGATGCATCACAAACTATGGGCCTTGTTGCCCTTGATTCTTTTCAGCCTTTGGGCGAAGGCCGACGACGACAAGACGCGTGGTATCGGTCAGTATCCGGGTCGCCAGCGCGAAGCCTTCATCCCGCAGCGGACGCTCCCTGCCGACTATGCCAACCAGGCATGGATGCGGCAGGCCTGGGCCTCGTCCTCCATCGACTACAATCTGACGGCCCAGCTTGCCACCGACGGCATTCTTACCCAGGAGGAATCGCCCCGCGTCCGTGTGACGACCAGCGATGGCGAGTTGTCGCTCCGCGACCGTGAGAAGACTTTCGACGGCAATACCGTGACGAGTGTCTATGTCATGGGCGACGACGCTTTTATACAGTACGATTGGACAGGCATGGCGGTGGCGACACGGTCCCTCCGTCTCAATGCCTGGGCGGCCTATCGCGAGCAGCAGGCCGATAGTGGCTATGAGATCGTCGTCGAGGCCTCCCCCGACGGGACGGCCTGGCGGGAGATCGGTGCCTTGCGTGGTGAGGATCTCCCCGGCAAGGCCACACGCCAGACGGCAGCCTCCGATCCCAACAAGCAGGAGGCCATCGAGCGTCTGCCGTTGCGCCTGATGGATCTGTCGATACCTGTCGCCGAGGGACGCTACGACCACCTGCGCATCCGGCTGAAAATGAAGGGCTGCGCCTACTGGCGACTCTACGAATGTGCCTTCACCGACGACGAGCGCGGCATGCTGCCCAGCAACCGCTTTGCCAGTATGTGGATGGCGGAGGGCCGTGGGTCGGATGCCGATACTCCCTCTGTCCCGCAATGGATTGCCGTCGATTTGGGTCGCCCTGTTGCCTTCGACACGTTGCGCCTCTCTTGGCGCTATCCTGCCATTCAGGGACGTGTGCAGGCTTCCGACGATGCACAGACCTGGCGTGATGTGGCCTCTTTGTCCTCCGATGAGAATCGCCGTCAGGAGGTGGTGCCCTGTCGGGAGACGGCTCGCTACGTCTGTCTGCTCCTCGAACGTCCCGGTTCATCTGGGCTCTATGCCCTCTCCGAACTGGAAGTATGGGGACGCCCTGCCACGCCTGCTCCGATAGCGACTGCCGAGGGTGTGCCGACTGTCTCGCTCCAGCAAGGCAAGCGCTGTCCGCTGACCAAGGGATGGGAGTTGCGACGCGATGGCTACGACCGCTGGCTGCCCGCTACGGTCCCGGGCACGGTCCTGACGAGTTTTATCCATAATGGGGCTGTACCCGACAATACGGTGGGCGATGCGATGCGGCAGATCTCGGAGAGCTATTTCAACAGCGACTTTTGGTATCGCACCTCCTTCCGGCTGTCCTCTAAACTGAAGAAGGGAGAGCGGGTGTTCCTCCATCTGGATGGCATCAATTGGAAAGCCGACCTCCTCGTCAATGGCCAACCTGTGGGGCGCATAGAGGGTGCCTTCCGCCGGGGACGTTTCGACCTCACCCCCTATCTCACGCGGGGCGACAACACCCTGGAGGTATGCGTGCACAAGAACGCCCATATCGGGGCGGTGAAGGTGAAAAATAGCGAATCGACCGATATCAACGGAGGTGTCTTGGGACTCGACAACCCGACTTTCCACGCCACGATAGGCTGGGACTGGATCACCTCCACGCCAGGTCGCGAGGTGGGTATCTGGAACGACGTCTGGCTCTCGCTCGAGGGCGATGTCCATGTCAGCGACCCGTATGTGACGACGCGCCTTGAACCTTCCGATACGCTGGCCTCGATGACGCCCGTCGTGCGTGTCACCAACAATACCTCCCGTCCCGTCACAACGACGGTGAGCGGATGGATCGGATCGATCCGCTTTGAGCAGCCCGTTAGGCTTGCCCCGCAGGAGAGCCGCGACGTGGCCTTCAGTCCCGACGACTTCCCCCAGCTCCGTCGTCAGCCGATGCGTCTCTGGTGGCCCAATGGCTATGGTGAACCGTATCTCTATGATGCGGGATTCTCTGCCGCAGGCGACGAGGTGCGCTACAAGGCGGGCATCCGCGAGGTGGCCTACGAGGATATGGACACGGCCCTGAAGATCTTTGTCAACCACCAACGCATCATGGTGATGGGAGGCAACTGGGGCTTCTCGGAGACCAATCTCAACTATCGGGCGCGTGAGTTCGACGCTGCTGTCCGCTACCATCGCGACATGAATATGACGATGATACGCAACTGGGTGGGACAGACGGGATCTGAGGCCTTCTTCGAGGCCTGCGACCGCTACGGACTGATGGTCTGGCAGGACTTCTGGCTCGCCAATCCGTGGGACGGCCCCGACCCTGCCGACAACGAGATGTTCATGGACAACGCCCGCGACTTCATCTCTCGCATCCGCCGCCATCCTTCTTTGGCTCTCTACTGTGGTCGCAACGAGGGCTACCCGCCCGAGGTCCTCGACCAAGGACTGCGCCAGAGTGTGGCTGCGCTCCACCCGCAACTGGGTTATATCTCCAGTTCTGCCGACGACGGCGTCTCGGGTCATGGTCCCTATACGCTCATGCCCGTCAGCTATTATTTCTCCCATACTTCCTCCAAGCTCCACTCGGAGCAGGGTGTGCCCTGTGTGCCCAATCCCGAGAGCCTGCGACGGATGCTGCCGCCCGGCCAACTGTGGCCACAGGGCGAGGCGTGGGGTCAGCACGACTTCACGATGCTGGGCGCTCAGCGTGGTGCCGCCTTCAATGAGAAGATGGAGCGCTGCTTGGGTCGTCCCACCTCGATGGAGCAGTATTCGGCTTGGGCCCAATGGCTCAATTATGATGGCCATCGCGCCATGTTCGAGGCCGCTACCTCGCAGCAGGGCATGGGCCTTCTCATGTGGATGAGCCACCCGACGTGGCCCTCGATGGTGTGGCAGACCTACGACTACTATTTCGACCCTACGGCGGGCTATTTCGGTGTGAAGAAGGCTTGTGAGCCGCTCCATGTCCTCTACAATCCCGTCGCCCAGCGTGTCGAGGTCGTCAACCATTGTGGCAAGGACGCCCCCGCGCTGGAGGTCTCCTATACCTTGTACGACCAGACGGGTCGTATCGTCCGATCCGATAGTCAGTCGTTGGCGGTGGCTTCCGCCAGTCGGGCAGACGTCTTCCCTGTCGTCCTCCCGCAGCGTACCGACAGTTTGACGACACCGCCCGAGGTCTTCTTCCTGCGCCTCTTGCTGCGTCAGGGCGATGAGATTGTCTCGCGCAACGACTATGTGCTCTCGCAGGAGGAGGGCTGCTTCCAGGCTTTGCGCTCGCTTCCTCCAGCGCGCGTTGCCGTCACGCCGTCTTTACATCGCGAGGGAAACGAATGGAGGGGCACGGTCAAGGTCACCAACCTGGCGGACACGCCGGCCCTGATGTTGCGCCTGAACCTCAAGGATAGTGATGGCGACCAGGTCCTCCCCGTGGTCTATGGCGACAACTATTTCCACCTCATGCCTCATGAGGAGCGGGTCATCACCATCTCCTTTGCCGATGAGGACGTGAGAGCGGGAAGGCCGACCGTCGAGGTCACCTCCTTGCTATAATATCAACAACATAGCTCGCGCTTTTTATATTGTAAATCATGAAGGGACTTCCATATATCGTGTTTAGCTTTCTCATGCTCTGTGCTTTGTGCTCGGGCATGAATAGCTATCGCAATACAGAGAACAGGATTGCGCAGGATGTCAACCAGGCTTTGGAGCAGGTCCTTGTGAAAATGCCCAACCAGGTGATCACTACCGACACCATTCGCTGCTACCGTAGCTATCTCACCATTGCCGAGTTGAAGGACACGGCAGGCATCGCCCTGCGTACCGTGCGCAGGAACGGACGCTTGGAGACGCGGCTGGTGGCGGAAGCCAACTGCAGTTTTGCTTCGATATTCATGATGTCCGACCAAAGGGGGTCGGCGTCGCTCTTCATGGTTGGCGTGTTGTGGCTCTTGGGTAGCTGGTGGTACACGAGGAGAAACAAACCGGCGCTGGTTGTCCCTGGTTTGTCCTATGGGGGACTTGTGTATCATGACAATCATTTCATGACGCTTTCGGGCGATCAGATTCATCTCACGCCCATGCAGCACGCCCTACTCGAAATGTTTATGACCTCAGATACGCATACCCTGTCGAAGCAGGAGATTTGCAATCGACTATGGCCCAAGAAGCCGGATGCCAGCGACACGCTCTACACGCTCATTCGACGCATCAAACCGATCATAGAGGCCCATAGCTCGCTCAAGATAGAGTCGGATAGGGGAAAGAGCTATAGTCTGAAACACAGGTAGATAGGTTTCTGGCAGTCGATTGTCAGGGAAATGTCAGACAAATAAATTGGTCTTCTCGGGATAGGGCCGTAATTTTGTGCCATCATTCAAAACTGGTACAAAATGAAACGATTGATTTCCCTTTCCCTGTTCCTGTCCTCTGCCCTCTGTAGTCATGCGCAGGATGTGAACAAAACCCTCACGCTCGACGAGGTGACAGTCCAAGCGGCCAAGGTGGTCAACAAGGCTGACGGCTTGCTCATCTATCCTACCAACGCTCAGAAGCAGGGTTCCAACAATGGCTTCAGCATCCTCGAGAAGCTCTCGCTTGCCAACCTTCGCATCGACCATGTCAACCATGCCGTCACGGCTATTGACAACAGGGGCGAGGTTCAACTGAGAGTCAATGGGGTCGTGGTGGGCAAGCAGGAGATGCTGGCGCTCGATCCGAAGGATGTCGTGAAGATCGACTTCATCAACAATCCGGGAGTCCGTTATGGCGAGGGTATAGCCTATGTTGTCGATATCGTTACGCGCAGAAGTGAGAGTGGCTATACGGTCGGCACAGACCTGACCGCGTCGCTTACCACCTTGCAGGCTGATGGCATGGTGTACGGCAAGTGGAACCGTGGCAAGAGCGAATGGTCGCTTTCGTATGGTATGAGTGGATATCGGTCCCGGGGCGGCAAGAGCATGCAGTTGGCGAGATATACCTTGGCCGATGGCAGTCTCTATACCATCGAGCGAAACGATGTGGAGACGCTGCGCAAGACGATGGGGCAGGACGCCAAACTCACCTACAACTGGGCCGACTCTTCCGCTACCGTCTTTCAGGCTTCTTTGGCCGGATCGCTCAGCAATGCCCCGGACAACTATCGCATCAAGGATATCATGGATGGCACACGCCACTATAGGGCTACGAGTCGGGATGACGACAAGAGGCATTCGCCAGTATTGGACCTTTATTTCTTCCGCCAGATCTCCCCACACCAGTCGCTTACCGCCAATGCTGTAGGCACCTATATCTCCACGCAGACCAGCAGTTTCTATGACGAGGGATCTCCCTACCAGTATGATGTGGATGGCAAAACGGCTTCCCTGCTCACGGAGGTCATCTATGAGAACCGGCTGAGGCCTTTCACGGTCTCGACGGGCCTGAACTATAGTGCCAAATACACCAAGAACGACTACCTGGGCGACGCCTCCTCTTTTACGCGGACGAACAACAACCGCCTGTATGCCTTTGCCGAAATCAAGGGTATGCTTGGCCAACTGCGCTACGCGCTGGGGTCGGGTGCAAGTTATATCCATTACACCCAGAATGACCATCGGTACCACTTCTGGACTTTCCGACCCAAGGTGTCGCTGGCGTACAACATCACCCATGGCTTGCAGTTGAGCTACACCTATCAGCAACAGGACAGAGTGTCTCGCATAGCGATGACAAGCGACGCCATGGTTCGCACCAATAGCATGGAGTGGACAGTGGGCAATCCCGACCTGAAACCTTCGCGCGACAGGGAGCACCGACTACAGTTGTCGTACAACACGAATCGTTTGCAGACTTTCATAGACGCTTATTTCAAGCAATGTATCAAACCCAACATGGCCCACTACCATCGGACCGATGACAATCAATTCGTCTATACCCAGATCAACCAAAAGGAGATTGACGCGTTGCACATGATGGCTTACGCAGGCTATTGGCTCGTGCCCGAGAAACTCCAGGTTGCTGCCAATGGCGGACTGTTCAGATGCTTCAATTACGGTCAAGACTATACGCATCTCTACACCTCGTGGTTTTATGTGGGCAGCATCACGGCCTATCTCGGTCCCTTCACCCTACAGGGCTATATCGACAATGGCAACCGATTCTTCGAGGGCGAATCGAAGGGCTACAACGGTTCCTACTCCGTGCTGACGGCATCCTACACATGGCGCGACTGGCAATTCTCATTGTCTTGGGCCAACCTCTTCGATAGCCACTACAAAGCGTATGAGAATGAGCTCCTCAACCGCGACCTCTACAAGCACACCATCGGCTATTCCAACGGCAATGGCAACCAAGTCTCGATCAACATCTCGTGGCGTCTCAGCCGTGGCAGCAAGCACAAGTCCGCCGAAAAGCGCATCAATCTCCGCGATACGGACAATGGCATCATCAAATAAAACCAAATAAAAATATGAAAGAAAAGAGGCCAGGAGCAAAAACTCCTGGCCTCTTTTTAAGAATCTACAAAGACGAAAACGTGTTACTTCACGACCACCGTCTTGTCATTGATGACGTAGGTGCCTTTCTTCAACTGCTTCAGCGAAGTGAGGTTGCGGCCCACCAACTTGCCATCGACCGTATAAGCGTCGAACGGTTTTCCGTCCTCCACGGCGAGAGAGCTGATGGCCGTAGTGACACGCTGCGAGAATGCGGGAGCAGACTCGCCCTCGGCATAGAGTGCCGTGACGGCATAGGTGTGTGTGCCATCGGGCACCTTGCTATCCGTAAAGGTCGTCTGGGTCGGCTCCAAAGTAGCTACCAGTGTTTGGTCACGATAGACGTTGTAGCCTTTCAGAACTCCGCTACCACCTACATAGCATACGTCGTCGACCATGAACACGAAGGAGTGTTTGGAGTTGGTGCAATGGCGGATGGCGAAATGCGTAGCGCCTGCGGGGAGACTGGCGGTGATCTGCTGCCACTCACCACCAGAGACGGTGTAGGTGTCGCCCAGCTTGACAAACTCGGTTGTGTCGTTACCTGCCACGGAGTAAAGAAGCTCAAACTTCTCCACGTTGTCAGAATCGCCAGCCTTGACGTTGTTCACCCAGAACGAAATGGTCTGTGCCTCTCCCGAGAGGGTAGGACTGACAAGCCAGTCGTTGCTGTCATAGAATTCCACGCTTCCGGCTTCCTCCGTATAATTGTAGAACGAAGCCAGATACTTCTTGCCCGAATGCGGCTTCAGCGATGGGTTCTTGTCTGTCAACTCCCACGACCAGTCTCTTGGGTCGAAGACCATAAAGCCAAACTTCTCGCCCTGGTGGGGATAGGGAACGGAAGAGTAGATTTGGCCTGCGCCGCCCTTAGGCTCGCCATAGACGCTATTCCAGAAACCGAAGTCATCGACGCTCCATGAAGTATAGCTCTCCATATCGTCAGTGACGGAGGCCGACTCGTCATTGGGCTGCGCCCATGCAACATTCACCTGTCCCGTGCCAGCACCGACAGCCTCGGCCGACACATTCTCGGGTTTGGCCTGGTCGGGCGTAAGGACCTTGACGACGGCGCTGACCTCGTTGTCATCCGTGTAGTCATCGTCGTCAAATTCTGCCACAGCCTTCAGCTCAACCGTCTCGCCCTCATCAAAGAGGCTGGGCGTGTAGTCGAAGGTGAACGTACGGCTTTGCAGCGGATTCAGCACATCCTCCACAGTTTCCGCATCTACTTCCTCACCATTTGCATACAAAGCAGCCGTGTAGCGGGTCGCAGGTTTATCACCCTTGTTGGTCACCTTGATGCTCACCTTGCTCGTCTTGTTCTTGCGAAGTTGACCCGGAGTGATGATCTCGGCCTTGAGGTCATTGACGAAAATGTTCTCCACTACGATGTCGTCCAGGTACAGCGAATAGGCCTTGACGCCGATTTCGCCTCTGAAGCGCACGATGACGTACGGCAGGGAGGCATACTCCTTGAGCGATACAGACTCTCTGCGCCACTCATTGTCATCGTCCTGAGTGAGCGTCTTGTAGTCAAATGTATAGAGACTGTCCACCGTGCCGTCCGGCTTCTGAACCTCCACGGTCAGTTTCATGTCTGAGCGCGTGTCGGCATAGTGGCTGAAGTAAAGTTTCGGGTTGGCTACGCCGCCCAAAGCGATCTTTCCACTGTTGATCCAAGCAGTTTCCTGCGGTGCTGCAGTGTTGAGGGCGAAGCATCCGCCATCACCGTCGGAAGCGTTCTCATTGGAGAGGGTGAAGGCAGAGTTGCCCGTTCGGTCGCCCCACCAGAAGTTGGAGACGGCACATTGGACAAGGCTCTCGCGGAACGGCAGCGTGTAAGCCTGGCCAACGATCAGCGGGTCAGAACCCACGATGAGGCTATTGCCAGCAGAATTGGAAGCGGAAAGGCCAAACTGGATCGCCTTCTGCTCGCCAGCGTTGGTGTCGTAGTCGATGTCGTAACTCGTGCCCTGGACGCTGTCTCTCAGTTCGGCAACCATGTCGTTGTTGCTTTGGTCCACGTCGTAAATCCGATACCAGACCTTGTCAGTGTTCACGTAGCCGCCGTTGGCACCAGTATTGCCCACGGCCTTCCATGCCATGTGGATGCTGTTGCTCTGGTCTGTCAGTTTCGGACGCTTCGGATACTTCGGCGTGTCAACGCCGACATAGACCTGGGCGTGGGCGGGACGTCCCTCGCCCTCGGCAGTATAGACCTTCACCACGTAGTTGTTGAAGCTGTTGACGGGCTGGTCGTCGGTGAATGTCAGTACGCTGGCTGTGTCAGGCGCCTCGTAGGTCTGAAGCAGTTTGCCGTTGCGCAACACCTCTACCTTGGTCAGTTTGTTGCCCAAGGTGTCGCCACCCAGGGTCAGACTCGGTGTCTTGAAGCTGCCATCTACGCGCAACTCGCCTTTCTCGGCAGGGACAAGGCTCAACTGCTGCACAGAGTCGGCCAGGGTGAGGGAGAGGCCTTCGTACACCTCTACGTTTTTCAGATAGAGGCGGAACTCGTCGGCAGGACTAATGGCGTGGAAGCCCACATAGACCTTCTGGTCGGTATCGGCTGCTATCTCGCGTGTAAACTTCGTGTAGTTGGGCGACATGATATCCGTAGAGTCCAAGAGCTGATGGGTCATGCCTGCTACTGTAGGCTGGTTGCCATACTTCACCTCGATGCGCTCGTGGTAGGTATAGCCGTAGCCACAGGTCTCGAACGAAACGGAGTAGAGCTTGCCGCCCTTCAGTTGGATGGCTGGTGTGATAAGCCAGTCGTCGCCATCGTTGACGCGGCTATACTTATATGACGCGGCACCCTCTTTCTCGTTAAACTCCCATGTCGATCCATCCTCGTTGTTGTCGATGATGGTGTAGAGTTCGAGGGCACCTTCGTTGTCGAGCGGCTCGCTATAGGGAGGCACGATGGCAGCACCAAACACACTCTTGTTGGAGATGCCAGCCACGCCCGTCTGCGTGTCGTTGACAGCGGCTACTCCGTAGCTATAGGTCTGTAGCGGCTCTTCGGCAGAGAAGGTCTCGGTAAACTCGGTAGCCGCAAGTCCCGTTGCCACCGTCGTGGAGTCTGGATAGCGTACCACATTGTAGGTGATGTTGCCGATATAGCCGCCGTTGATGCCCGTCGTGACAGGACTCCACGTCAGTTTGGCCACCCCTGTCTCAGGGTCGATGGCGAGGTTGACGTCCTTGACCTGTGTAGGCTCATCGTTGCCCACATAGACTTTGACCTTGTTCTCAGGACTTGATCCAACTTCGTTGGCTGTCGTGACGCGGAAGGTGGTCACGCCCTCTGGTACTGTCACCGTCTCGCGTACAAATGCGCCGGGATAGGTCTTGCCTGTAGCCAGCGTATCATTGCCTACCATGACATAGTAGGAAAGCTGACCGCTGAGCGTGCCTCCAGCATAGGTGGCTGTTGGGGCTGTGAACGCCACCTTACCTACAAGCGAGTTGTCCGTGAAGGATGCATTCAGGTTTTCGACCGCTGCAGGGGCACCGTCTTCGGCAGGAGCGGGAGGCACATAGAGGCCATAGACCGTCTCCTGTCCCGGGAAGTCGGCCAACTTCGTAGCCGCACCCGTCTGCAGATCAACCGTGTAGAGGGCAGCGTTCTTTTGGGCGTCCTTACAAGCCCAGTAGAAAATGCCCGTCTTCGTGTCGATCTCGCCACTTTGGCCGTAGTGGCCGCCGTCGCTCAGCAGAAGCTCCACGCCAGTGCTGCCGATCAGGGTTTCCTCGCAGGTGCTCTGGTCGATGCGATAAAGGTTGCCATCGGTTGCCACACCATAGATCACGTCGTCCTTGGTCACGCCCAATGCGACGTAGGGGTGCTCCAGAGCGCCGAAATCCTTGCGAGTCATGGTGGTGTAATCGACTGTTCCAAGAACAAAGCCCGTCGCATCGCTGTTGTAGAACACGCCGTATGTCTTGCCCGTTGCTGGATTGGTGGCGGTCTCGAGAGCAACAAAGGTCACGTCCTCGGTCGAAGTGCTACCGATCTGGACGAAGGTCTCGGGGTCGTAGGTGTTGATGTAGATGAAGAAGTAGCTTCCATAGGTGGCATAGCGCACCACGTAGAGGATCCCATCCTGGAAGACTGCTCCACCATTTCCCTCCATGTAGAAGCTGCCGTTCGTACCCAGCATCTGCATCTGCAATGGGTTTACACTGGAGTCGAAAGTGTAGAATCCTCTGTAGTCGTAGGATTCCCACGCATTGCTGTAAGTGACATTTCCCCAAAGCTCACGCCCTGCTGCGGCACGCATGATGTCGCCCACTTGGTTGGGGGCGGCGTGCTGGGCCTTGCGCTCCGTGAATGTACGCTCCGCATAGGGAATGCTTGGCTTCGTTGGTTCGTCTTGTCGCACCAAACGCAACATCGGATAACGCAACAAGGCGTTTGCATCCTCACTTTTTGGCTTTACAGGTGAGAAGCGGGACAGGGTCATGCCAACGCTTTCTTTCTCGTTGAGCTCGACTCGGTCGCTTACACTCTGCGCCATTGCGCCACTTGACCCTAACAAAAAGGCCAGGCTGCAAACAAAAATCTTTTTCATAGACGCTAAATTAAAAAATAAAATCGCTGCAAAGGTACACAGATTGCTTCTTGTTGCAAAATATTTGTGAGTGATTTTAAATGGGGGGGTAAATTCCTGTCGTATTGTTAGAAAACCCTTCAAAAGGCATTCGTAGCACACCGCCAACACAGTGTTTTTTGACCTTAGGAGCCCTACCTCCAAGTATCCGCTAAGCCTCATCCTCATATCGTCCTCCCTTCCAAGGTATATCGGCTTCGTATTGTTTCCGTATTGTTTCCGCTTACCGAAGCGAGAACGATAGGAGAACGATACGGGATTGATACGGGCTCAATACGTGATCAATACGT
>DLZV01000014.1 GCA_003447235.1 Prevotella sp. | reverse complement strand
GCCGCTATTTGTTTGTCCCTCGCTCCTGTCGTAAGAAAAGCCCGTCGCGGGCCCTCTATGGGATTGTTCCGCAAGTCTCGGTTAACGGGTGCAAAGTTACGAAGAATATTTCATACCTCCAAATAAAATCACAAATATTTTTCAACTTTTTTTCGTCTTACAGAAAATGGCACATAGCAAAGCTATGTGAATCACTAACTATAGCTATGAATATCCTTTACAGATAAATCGCATTTGAGAAAATGGAGAACGAAGTGGAAAACTCTAAACGTTATTATGTTATTATGTTATTATGTTATTATTTTATTACAAAGAAGTTCTCCCCCTTCAACTATTTTCTTTAATAGCACCATGCAACTCTCTATGTATATGAGACTTACGACAAATGCAACAACACAGAAAGCTCTCCCCGCCCACTCGCTGATAACATTTATCACTTTCGACGACTAAGTAAGAAATTTCCTCGCTTACTCTCCTCCACCTCAAAAAAACAGGGGGGAAGCGAAGAGATTCCAAAGAAAATGCGCAACTTTGTGGGGTCGTTTGACTGCATCGACAAACTAAAACATGCCCTGCGGCAGTCGCTAAAGCAGTAAAAACAACCATCCGACCCACTTTTAGAGTCATCGGAAGCCGTTTTCGTGAGAGTTATGAAATTTTACAAAACAAGATATAACTTCCTTATTGATAGACAAATATAAATATACTACCCTCTCCTATTCGAAAAACGGTCTCTCTTGCCGTCCATTCCACAAAGAATGCTTTTATCGAGAAAAAACACCAGTTCACACGTCTTTTTTGCAGTTTTGCCGTCAAGTGAAGCTAAAAATGCCTCTCGTACACCTCTCGAATGCCTCTCGGAAGCCTCCAAAGTGCCCTCTTGGCGAGATCTACAAGCAGCAGAACAACCTGTTTACGGCAGACGAAGCCTGTCATGTCGTCGTCAACATGTGGGGCTTCAAGGTCTCAAAGGAAGCGTATTTGCCATACTCAGCCCGGGAAACCATTAGGAATCGGCACGCGATCCGATAGAGAAATTAGTAAAAATGGCCTACAAATAAGGCGTGCACAATTCGTTCTTGCGTCCTTACAACCTTACATCATTACAACATTACATTATTACGTTTTCATTTTCCACTTCTCCTTTTCGGCCTTTTCGGCCTTTCGCAGTCGTCAAAACAACACCCTCAAAAAACGAACCAAGGTCTGACGCAGAAGAGAATTTCCGTTCATCGAGCGCACCAAGAAAATGGCTTGAGAAGTTTTTTCAAAGAGCTAAATCAGATCTGTGCGGCAAACAAAAAGCCTCCATGTTATCTCTTTTCTGATAAATATTAGTATATTTGCAGGTATAAACTGCCCACATGGAGACAACGACAGGATCAAGTTTTTCGTGCACAACGGGCAAAGGACAAAAAAGACGCGATGAAAATGAGAAAGGAATCGAGAGCAATGGATAGCCAATGGGCATTGGAAGTGATGCGCAAGGCTCCGTATATCACGGTGAGTTTTATAGACGAAGACGGAAAGGCCTACGGTCTGCCTCTGTCGCTCGCCTCCGACGATGGTGAGAACTGGTACTTTCATGGTGCCTTGGAAGGCAAGAAACTGGAGGCCATCAAGGCTCATCCCGAGGTCTGCCTTTCAGCCGTAACCCGTTGTGCGCCAACGGTTGGCCCGAAGGATGGCAGTTTCACCCTGCAATACCAGTCGGCCTTGGCATTCGGCAAGACTGCAATCGTGACTGACGAAGCAGAGAAGATTTATGGACTCCGACTGGTCTGCAAGCGATTTCTTCCACAACACATGGACGCCTTCGACCAGGGCGTCGCCCGTTCCCTGTCGCGCACGGCCGTAGTGCGCATCACGCTTACTGAGCCGCCAACTGGCAAACGCAAGCAGTATGACAAGGAGGGCGTGGAAATGAAATATGGCAGAATGGAATAAAGGAAAAATCACACATCATGAAAGAAATACTTGACTTCCTGCGCGATTTGGACAACAACAACCATCGCGAATGGTTTAACGCAAATAAAGACCGATACCAGGAAGTATTAAAGAAATGGTACGCTTTCTGCGAAAGCCTCATTACAGAAATCGGGCGCTTTGACAAAGACATAGCCCCGCTGACAATCAAAGACTGCACGTATCGCATCTATCGCGACACAAGATTCAGCAAGGACAAGTCGCCATACAAAACCCATTTCGGCGCCTTCCTGGCAAAAGGGGGCAAGAAGTCGATGCATGCAGGATATTATTTCCATATCGGAACTGGCAACAGTCGGGAGTATCCGCATGCCCACATGCTGGCTTCGGGCAACTATTGCTACGACAAAAGGGCTGTCAAGATATTGCGTGAAGACATTAGCGACGAATGGGAAACTTTCAGCACAAGCATCTTGGGAAAAGCCGACGCGCAGTTTGTTCCAGACATGGAAGGAGCATTGAAGCGCGTGCCAAGAGAATACGACCCCAGCGCGCCCTATGCCGACTGGATGCGGATGAGGGCCTACTGCCTGACCGCCCAAGCGGACGACGACTTCCTGCTGGAGGACCATCTTGCCCAGCGTGTGGCCGGACTGTTCAAGACCACCAAACCCTTTGTCGATTATATCAACCGTGCCGTTGACTACGTGAATGAGGAGATGGAAGGGTGAGGAAATACCTGGCGAGAACACCTCCAACGAGTGGCTGGAGGCTGTGAGCGATGAGGAGTATGATAAATTAAAACAACAATAAAAACTATGACACCCCTTCAAGAAAGGCTCTTCGCCATGCAGGACAAGCAGTATGCTGCTTTCCAGGCCAAACTGACCCCGGGAGTGCCTGTGAAGAGCTTCATAGGCATTCGCGTGCCCGTGCTTCGTAAGTTTGCAAAAGTATTTACAAAAGAGAATGAGTGCGAGGAATTCCTTCGTCAGCTTCCTCATGAATACTACGATGAGAACATGCTTCACGGGCTCCTCGTTTCCGAGGTGAAGGACTACGAGGAATGCATCCGGCTGACGGACCATTTCCTGCCATTCGTGGACAACTGGGCGGTTTGTGACATCATGTCTCCGAAGGTGTTTGCCAAGCACAAGGAGGAGCTGCTGGCGAAGATCAAGACTTGGAGTAAATCATCACACGTTTTCACTTGTCGCTTTGGTATAGAGACACTTATGTCTCACTACTTAGACAAAGACTTTAAGTATGACTATCTCGAAATTCCAGCATCTGTAAGGAGCGAAGCGTATTACGTAAAAATGATGGTAGCCTGGTTTTTCGCCACCGCCCTGGCCAAGCAATGGGACGCAACCCTCCCCTACATTGAGCAGAAACGCCTGGCCCGATGGACGCACAACAAGACCATACAGAAGGCGATCGAGAGCTACAGAATCACGCCCGAACAGAAGGAATATCTGCGAACATTGAAGATAAAATAGAAGGAAAAATATGGACAAAGCCTTCCGCAGATTCATCCAAATAGTCACTATACTTTCTGTAGCAATGATGCGCGTATAGAAAACATTCAACTACAAAAGCGGTACTGAGCCGTAGATTCTGCTGGAGCATCGAGGAAAAGAGATGAAACAGGAGGCAAGGACTTTGTAAAACGCAAAAAAGGAAGGTCTAAAACCTTCCTTTTTCTGCGGAAAGAGGGGGATTCGAACCCCCGAACCGCTTTAGACGGTTACACGCTTTCCAGGCGTGCCTCTTCAGCCACTCGAGCACCTTTCCTTTGTAGAAGCTGCGATGTGCGTTGAAGCCATGTTCGCTTACGGGCTGCAAAATTAGTGCTTTCTTTTGAAAGAAACAAATATCGGAATGATATTTTAAGTTTCTTTAATAGATAAAGCGACGCGGAGGCTTACAGTTCCGCGGGCGTGATCCTGACGGTCGCCGTTTGGCGGGAGTCCTTGCCGACGTATTTGTAGGCGATGCCCACGTTCACGCTTTTGCATAAGTCTTTGAGGGCTTTCGTGGAGACGTCGTCACTGTTCAAGACCGCCAAGATGTTCTTTTTCAGGGTGGGTCGATTGCTCTTGATATTGGCGATCGAGAGGAGATCCTCGTCCACCGTTACCTCATAGAACAGGTAGTCGTCCTCCAGATAGGCGCGGGTCATCTCCATGCCGTCGGCGATCTTGGTCGGCAGCATGGCGTTGCCCACCTCTATCTGGCTCTTCAGCGCGGCCATGGGGTCTCTCGCCTCCTCGGGAGCAATCGAGGCGCGCAGTATCTCCTCCGCCGTGAAGCGTATCGTAAACTTCGCCTTCGACTGCTTGCCGATATATTTCATGACCAGTCCCGCGCCCTCGCTGGCCAGCAGGTCGAACGTGGTCTTGAGGTCGCCCGTCGCGTTGCGGACCATGGTGGTGGCATTCTGGCGCACCATCTCCTTGTTGTTTTTGAGGGTCTCGACGCTGATCACGTCCTCATTGAGGGCGTAGGAAATGATCAGGTCGCCCTTTTCATAGACCATGGAGGTCATCTCGCCCATCGCTCCCAGGGAGACGGGACACATGGCGTTGGCCATCGCTATCGACTTGCGAAGCGCGGAATTGTTGTCGCCGGCGTGGGCACACAAGGCCATTACCACCAGCAGAAAAGTGAGCAGTACTCGATTCGTTTTCATGATGTTTTGTTTTTGCAGCACTTGGTTTTCCATTTATTCAACAGTTGGCGCAGGGGGCCGCACCGCACGATCCGCGACAGGCGTGCTGCTAAGTCGTATCGCAGGATGATGCGGCGGCTCCCGCTTCTGATCATGAGAAACAGTTTGCTGAGCGAGAGATTGAACTGTAGGTTGAATCTCATGCCTGTGTCCTCAGCAAATGCCAGAAACTCTCGGGCAGCCAGACGTTCTCCACCTCCACCGCGTCCTGGAAGAGCGGGGCGATGTCGGCGGGGGTGAAGCCGGCTATGCCGCAGCCGATGGGGGTGACGAGGAAGGTCGTCTCGGGATGCTGGCGCGCAAAGTCTATAAACTCATCGACGTAGGGTCGGATGGTCTCCGGGCCTCCCTGCATCGTCGGGATGGCGTAGCTCTGTCCCTGCAGGCCTACGCCCACTCCCATCTTGGCTCCGAAACAGCGGTAGGCAATCCGGGCCGCACCGCCTCCGTGCATTCCGCCGAGGTTGCTGCCGAAGACGAAGACCTCGTTGGGGGCGAGATCGTGGATCCACTCTGGGGTGACTCTTTTCTTCATACTGATAGGATTTAATGGTTGATTTGGTTGTTGGTATGGTGTGCCGGCCCGCTCAGTCCCACTCGATGGTCAGCAAGTCGGCGAAGCGGTCGATCAGATAGTCCGCCCCGGCAGCCTGGAGCTCCTGGCGCTTCCCATTGCCGTAGGTGACGGCGCAGGTCCTTGCCCCGGCGTTGCGTCCCATGAGGATGTCGTAGGGCGCGTCGCCCACGACCAGGGCCTCTTGCGGCTGGAATTGGAGCGTCTCCAGGATCTTGTTGACCGGCTCGGGGTCGGGTTTGGCATGGGTCACGTCGTCGGCAGCCACGATCATCGAGAAGAGGTCGGTGACGCCAAACTCCGCCAGCAGTTCGTCCAGGCTCTCGTGGCGGCGGCTGGTGGCTACGGCCAGGGTATGGCCCTGCTGGTGGAGCGTGCGGATCGTCTCGACCACGCCCTCGAAGGGAGGCACCGATCCCGGCGCGTTGTTGTCGTGGAAGATCCTGCGATAGACCTCGGCACAACGCTCCCCTTGCGCGGCGCTCAGTCCTGCGGCCACCACGAAGCAGTCGGCCAGCGGCAGCCCGATCGTATTGACGCAAGCCTCCTCCGTGGGCCGGTCTATGCCGAGGGCGTCGAAGGTGTCCATCATTGTCCGGAGGATCAGCCCGCGGGAGTCGCCCAGCGTGCCGTCGAAGTCAAGGATATAGATCTTTCGCATCATGATCCCTTCTTCATGCCGATAGCCTCGGGCGTCCATGCGTTGAGGAAGCGGAGCACCTTCTCCTTGCTATACCCCTTGCCCTCTTCGAGAAAGCTGGAGTCCTGGATGTGGACCACGTGGCCCTCGCTGTCGAGCACTACGAAGACGGGGAAGCCGAAGCGCTGCGGATGGCCCAGGCGGCTCATCAGGGCCTCGGCGCTCGCGTCCTGGGCCTTGCGCGGATGGTAGTTGACGTGGATGAGGAGGAAATGGTCGTCGATGACCTTGGCAATGTCGGGGTCGGTGGCGGCGAAGTCGGCAAAGCGCAGGCACCACGGACACCAGTTGCCACCCACCTGGCAGATGACCAACTTGGGCTGCTGGCTGCTTCTCGCTGTGGCCAGCGCGCGGTCTATCTGCTCCATCGGGTTGATGGTCTCGTCATATACTTTCTTCAGCGGGGTCTGGGCGTGGCCCACTACGATGGCGGCGCAGACCAAGAGGAGGGAAAAGATTAGTCTCTTCATATCTTAACTTGTTGTTGATGGCTTTTTGTATTGCGTTAGTGGTCGGAGGGGACGGGCTTGGCCTTGCGCGCCAACTCGAAGAGGGCGGCAGGCAGATGGCAGTAGCCCGCGGGGTTCTTCTCCAGGTAGTCCTGGTGGTAGTCCTCGGCGGGATAGAAATTGCGCAGCGGGAGATGCTCCACGGCGAGGGGCTCGCCCACGGCCCGCTGCTGGTCGGCCAGGACTTGGTCGATGGTGGCCGCGTCGGCCTCGTCGACGTAGTAGATGCCCGTGCGATACTGTGTGCCCCGGTCGCCCCCCTGCTGGTTGACGCTGGTGGGGTCGATGGCCTTGAAGTAGAGGTCGAGGAGAAAGGCGAGTCCGACCCTCGTGGGATCATAGACGACGCGAACCGTCTCGGCAAATCCGGTCTTGTCGGTGCAGACCTCCTCATAGGTGGGGCGGTCTGTGTGGCCGTTGGCGTAGCCGACCTCCGTGGCCTCCACGCCCTCTATCTGCTTGAGGAAGTGCTCCGCTCCCCAAAAGCAACCTCCTGCGAGGTAGATTTCTTTACTCATCTGTCCGTTGGCTTTGGTCATGATGGGCAAAGGTATGAAAAAAAATCGAGAACAAGGGCGGATGGGAAAAATAAATGATGCGCCCCAAAAAAGCAAGAAAGAAAAAGCAAGGAAAGAAAGGAAAAAGGAAAGAAAAAAGGCCCAATCCTTCGGCGGTACGACAGACGCGGTGGCGGAAGGATTGGGCCTCCTGGGGGCTACAGCTTAAACTTGTAGCCGAGGGTCAGCTGCACCACATTGGTATAGCCGTCGCCGTGCTTGGGCACCTTGGTGACGCCGATATTGTAGCGTCCGTCGATCACGAAGTTGTCAAACTCGTAGGACATACCCACGGGGATGGCAAAGTCGAACGTGTTGACATGGCGGGCGTCGTCCTTGTTCACCATGAAGCCCGGCTGGATACCGGCCTTGAGCGCAAAGTTCTTGGCCACGTAGTAGTTGAGCGTGATGGGAATGTTGATATAACCCGGATTCCAGGTCCAATCGTCGTCTTTACCTCCTTGGAAGGAATAGAGCAGCGCACCCGCAATGGCGGTCTTGCGGTTGATCTGGTGCTGCAGCTCAAAGCCGAGCGCGCAACCTGCTTTCCAGTCCAAATCTCCTACGGTGGAGATGTTGAGACCAATCTTCGGTTGAATGGTGGTGGTTTTCACTCTGCTTTGTGCGAAGGCGCCCGTCGTGGACAGTGCCAGGGCTGCAAGAAACATAAGTTTTTTCATCATCGTCTAATGTTAGATTGTTATTACTGGTTTCACAATTATCGTCTGCTAATGCGAAATGTCGGGTGCAAAAATACAAAAAAAACACAGGAGTAGAAATTTACCCCCGTGTATTAAGTTATTTTATACTTCTTTTAAGAAATAAATACACCTAAAAAACAAATACACCTTGATGACAGGTCAGAATCACATGCCCTCGGCCTCGGCAGCCTCCAGCTCGCTCTGTGCCTTGGACTTCTCCTCGCCGTTGCCCGAGTCGAGGCTGGTGGCATTCTGGAAAGAGATTTTCCCCTGTCGGTCTATCAGGACCTCGATGGGGATAAACTCGTCGCTGGTGGGGTCGGGAGAGCCGACGCTGGCGCCAAACTTCAGCCGGCCGTTCTCCACGGTGTCGAACATGAATCCTAAGAGCGCGCCGTGGCGGCCGTAGTCGTTGTTGGTAAACTCTGAGAAGTCGGTCTTGGCGAAGGTGCGATCGACAAAGACCGAGCCGTCGTTGCGCTTGATGACGAGCTGCACCTTGTTGTCGTAGTAGGCGCGCCCGCTCTCGTCCTTCGCCTGCTGAAGCGTGGTGTCGGCATAGCGGCGGATGGAGATGTCGAGCGTCTCCCCAAAGGCCTCCACCTGCTTCTCGTAGGTGAAGTCGCTCATCTTGCCAGTACCCTTCTTGACTACTTTCTTCGGCGGAATCCGGGTAATGATATCCTCCGTTTTTTTCTCCTCCTTGCAGGAAGCCGCACACAGCACGATGCCTCCCGCCAGAAGGAATGGGATCAGTTTCCTCATGTGTTCCATTCTTTTCAGCGCACAAAAGTAATCAAAAAGCCCTAAATCACCAAAAAAAATCCCGAAAATCGACCCTTTGCCCTCTTGGCTCAATCCTTTTTCGTAACTTTGCATAAACATTATTAATAGTGGTACAGACTGATAGCAGATGAAGAAATTGCCCATCGTAGTCCTTTTCGGTCTCCTGGCGCTGGCCTGCTCGTGTGGCAGCGACGGCAGGGAGGCCTCAGAGATGCCCTCGGAGGACACCATCCCGATGATCACGCAGTTGCAAGCGTGCTCCCGCCTCTACACGACGGAATACCAGATTCGCACGATCGTCACCCATAGCGACACGACCCAGTTTCGGGGTCGCGGACTGCTGGACGGCCTGCGCGTCGGCGTGCCTTTGAGTTCGCGCCACATTGCCATCCCCATCGACGCCACGGTGAAGGGCTACGTCGATATGGCCGACCTCACGGAACGCAACATCCGCCAGGAGGGCAACCGGCTGACCGTGATCCTCCCCGACCCTCGCGTAGAGCTCACCGCCACCAAGGTGGACCACAAGCAGACCCGCCAGTTTGTGCGCTTCCTGGGCCGCAACTTCACCGACGCCGAGCGCTCCTCCTTTGAGCGCCAGGGCCGCGACAGCATCATCGCCAGTCTCCCGCAGTCGGGCATCATCGAGAACGCCCGCGCCAGCGCCGCGCGCATCCTCGTGCCCCTGCTCACCCAGATGGGCTACAAGGAGGAGGACATCACGATCACCTTCCGCAAGGAGTTTACGGGCGACGACCTGCGCCACATGATCACCACCATCACACAGGAGAAAAGGCCATGAGAAAACAAAGCATCATCAGTAGCCGCCTGGTTGCCATTCTCGCCGCCCTCGCCGTGGCCCTGGTGGCCGTGGCCGTGATCCTCTCGAAATGTGGGGGGACCGCCGTCGTAGAAGAGAAGAACGACCACGTGGAGGTCACGCCCGCCACCATCGCCTCCATCAAGTCCATCGGCCAGTGGGAGTTTCTCACGATCCACGACGAGGAGTATGTCGATACCGTGCGCGAAGGCTTCTTCAGCGACGACGGCCTGGCCCGCATCTATTACGGCACGCTGCGCCTCGGCCTCGACATGAGCCACCTCGACGACCACGCCATCCGCATGGAGGGCGACACCGTGCTGGTGGCCACGCTCCCGCCAGTAGGGCTGCTCGACCGCCATTTTATCGACGAGGCCCGCACGCGGCCTTTCTATGAGAAGGGACGCTGGGAGGCCGACGCGCGCGAGGCCCTCTACCGACGCGCCCAGCAGATGATGACGGCTCGCTGCCTGACCCGAGCCAACCTGCAGCGCGCCGAGGACCGCGCGAGAGAGGAACTGACCCGCCTTTTTCACCTCATGGGCTACAAGAACGTAAGAATTCAGTTTGAGGAAGCCCCCGTTTGAAAAGAAAAGCGTAAATTTGCACTAAAATTGAGAAAATGGACTACAACGACATTCGACAACTGCGCCTCTACGCACGCTACGACGGCTTTTACGCCTCCATCCTGCTGCTCGGGAGCTTCGCCTGCTTCCTGGCCTTATCGCTGACGGCGACGGGGTCGTGGGCCTGGATGGGCCTCACCTCGCTATGCCCGCTGATCGTGCTCCTCACCCCGATCTTCATCTACCGTCGCCTCTGCAAGTTTCGCGACGAGGGACTGGGCGGCACCATCAGCGCCAAAAGGGCCCTGCTCTACGTCCTCCGTACGACGACCAATGCGGCCCTCTTCTTCTCCCTGCTCCAGTATCTCTACCTCGCGCTGGCCGACAACGGTTTGATGGCAGCCGTGGTGGAGCGTATCGTCATGGCCGACCAGCAGCAGACGGAGATGATCGTCAAGAGCCTCGGCATGACGATGGATCAGTATATGGAGCAGTTGCGCGCCATCCCAGCCTTCGCCATGGCCTGCAACAGTTTCGTCACGCTGGCCATGGGTGGCATGCTGCTGAGCGCGATCATGGCGCCCCTGGCCAAACGGGGATAAGATAGAATATTGTGAACAACGAAAGAAAAAATCGATATAATAAAAATAGCAAGATGTTAGACATTTCAGTCATCGTACCCCTCTATAACGAAGAGGAAAGCCTGCCCGAACTCCACGCCTGGATCAAGCGCGTGATGGAGGCCAACCGCTTCTCCTATGAGATCATCTTTGTCAACGACGGTTCCACCGACCAGTCCTGGAAGGTGGTGGAGACGCTCCGCGAGCAGGACCCCTGCGTCAAGGGCATCAAGTTTCGCCGCAACTACGGCAAGAGCCCGGCCCTCCACTGCGGTTTCCAGAAGGCGCAGGGCAGCGTCGTCATCACGATGGACGCCGACCTCCAGGACTCTCCCGACGAGATACCGGCCCTCTTCAAGATGATCACCGAGGAGGGCTACGACCTCGTCTCGGGCTGGAAGCAGAAGCGCTACGACCCCCTGTCGAAGACCATTCCCACCAAACTCTTCAACGCCACGGCGCGCAAGGTCAGCGGCATCCCCAACCTCCACGACTTCAACTGCGGACTGAAGGCCTACCGACAGGAGGTGGTCAAGAACATTGAGGTCTATGGCGAGATGCACCGCTACATCCCCTACCTGGCCAAGGAGGCCGGCTTCGACAAGATCGGCGAGAAGGTGGTCCACCACCAGGCCCGCAAGTTTGGCACGTCGAAGTTTATGGGGCTCAACCGCTTCGTCAACGGCTATCTCGACCTGCTCACGCTCTGGTTTCTCAGCACCTTCGGCAAGAAACCCATGCACGTCTTCGGATTTCTCGGTTCGCTGGTCTTCTTCGTCGGTTTCGTGGCCCTGATGTGGCTCCTGGGTGGCAAGATCTACAATCTCTATATCGGCAACTATGGCGACCTGCTCTCCGACCACGCGTCGTTCTTCATCGCCATCGCCGCCATCCTGCTCGGCACACAGCTCTTCCTGGCCGGCTTCATCGGCGACCTGATCAGCCGGTCCAACCCGCGCCGCAACGACTATCAGATAGAAAAGGAACTCAACTGATCCTCCCTCTCGATGCACTATAAGCGAACTTTTCTCCGCCGCCTCGTGCCAGCAGCCCTGGTGGCGGCTCCGATCCTGCTGATGGCAGCCTGCGCAAGCATCGACTGTGCGATGACAACGGCCGTGGGATGTCGCTACGCCCTGCGCGGCGACACGGTCCACGACACGCTGACCATCCTCGCCGTGAGACCCGGCAGCAGCGACAGCGTGCTCGTCAACCGGCTGGTGCAGCCTCAGGCCTTCACGATCCCCATGAGCTATGGCGCCGACCGCGACCAGCTAATCTTCCAGTTGACCGACACGCTGGGGACGACGCGCACGGACACGGTCACGGTCTTCAAGACCAACGATCCCCATTTCGAATCGGTGGACTGCCCTGCCCGCTTCTTCCATACGCTCACGGAGGTCACGACCACCCACCACGCCATCGACTCCATTGTCATTGCCCATCCTAACATAGACTACGATGAGAAAGAGAATCTGCTTATCTATTTCCATCCTCGCCGTTAGCCTCCTCGCTCCCTGCCAGGCGGGGGCGCAGCAGGCACGGGAGACAGCATCCGCCGACTCCATCCGCCTCTTCGAGGGCGTGAGTGTGGGGGTGGACTTGCTGGGGGCGGGACAGCGCGTCCTGAGCGACTACGGACAGTATGAGGCCTCCTTGCGCCTGAACCTCCGGGGACGCTATTTCCCCGTTGTCGAACTGGGCATTGGCGAGGCCGACGCCGACGACGTGACGACCTCCGTGCGCTACAAGACCCGTGCGCCCTATGGCCGCGTGGGCTGCGACTTCAACCTGCTACGCAACAAGCACGACCTCTACAGGCTCTATGCTGGCGCGCGACTGGCCTACACCTCCTTCCTCTACGACGTGACGACCTCTGCGCCCGTCCCCGACCCCGTCTGGGGCGGAACGGCCTCCTACAGCGCCAAGGATGTCGAGGCGAAGGCTTGCTGGGCGGAGGTCTGCGGCGGTATCGACGTGACGATATGGCGCTTCGTCCACATGGGGTGGATGGTGAGATATCGCGCACGGCTGAGCCAAAGCCACGGCACGGTCGGAGAACCTTATTATATTCCGGGATTCGGACGCAATGGCAGCAGCCGAATCGGAGCTACGTTCAACCTTAGTTTTGAGTTATGAAAAAGAAAAAACTGCTTTGGCAACTGCCCTTCCTTGCCTTCCTTATCATCGGCACGGTGGTCATCGTGGGACGACAGAAGTCCGTGCCCTACCAGCACGACGAGGGACGCATCTTTGGCACGACCTATCATATCACCTACCAGAGCGATGACAATCTGAAGAAGGAGATAGAGGAGACACTGAAGGCCGTTGACCAGGAGTTCTCGATGTTCAACCCGCAATCGACTGTCGCCCTCATCAACGAGGGCAAGCGGCCCACGCTCAGCGACGACTTCCTGGAGGTCTATCAACTGGCGCAGCAGGTCAACGAGGAGAGCGACGGCGCCTTCGACATCACCGTGGCTCCGCTGGTCAACGCGTGGGGCTTCGGATTCAAAAACCAGCAGATGCCCAACAACCATCAGATAGACAGTCTCAGAAGACTGGTCGGCATGGAGCACGTCAGCCTGGCCGGGGCGAAGGGAAGCCAGTATGTGCGCTTCCAGCGGCCGCGGATGATGCTCGACTTCAGCGCCATCGCCAAGGGCTACGGCACGGACCGCGTGGCGCGCCTGCTCATGTCCCACGACGTGGCCAACTTCATGGTGGAGATCGGTGGCGAGGTCTATGCGAAGGGCAATAGCGAGAAGCGCCTGCCATGGCGCATCGGCGTGAGCAAGCCCGTGGACGATCCCGACAACGACGCCCAGGAACTGGAGACGGTGCTCAACGTCACAAACCAGGCCATGGCTACGTCGGGCAACTACCGCAACTTCTACTACAAGGGCGGACGCAAATACGCCCATACCATCGATCCTAAGACGGGACGCCCCGTGCAGCACAGCCTCCTCTCGGCCACGGTGCTGGCTCCTACCTGTGCCGAGGCCGACGCCTACGCCACTTCCTTCATGGTCATGGGCCTTGACAAGGCGCGTCAGGTGCTGGAGCGGAAAAAGCAACTGAAGGCTTACTTCATCTATCAGAACGCGCAGGGAGGACTGAGCGTCTGGAAGAGCGAGGGACTCGACGAGCGCAAATAGGCACCCGAGGCCATGACGATCTATGCCAAACTGCTGCGGCTGCCGTTCTTCCAGGGCATTGACCGCGACGAACTGGAGGCCATGGCAAGCAAGATCCGCTTCGACTTCCAGAAGTATGACGAGGGAGCGTGGATAGCGCGGGAGAACGATCGCTGCGCCACGCTCACGCTGGTCATGACGGGCAGTGTGGAGGCTGAGGCCATCAGCGCGGACCACAGTTACAGTCTGCGGGAGCAGATCGACGCACCTTGTGCCATCGAACCGGAACGGATCTTCGGACTCCGGCAACACCTGGCGCGAGGCTACCGGGCCACCACTCCTTGCAACGTCCTGCGACTGCAGAAGGACGACGTGCTGCGACTCTGTGCGCAGAGCCTCGTCTTCGAGCTAAACGTCCTCAACACGATCAGCACTTCTGCCCAGCGAGCAGGGTCGGCTTTCTGGCGCACGCCGCCCACGACCATTCCCCGCAAGATCGCTACCTTCGTGGCCCACCGCAGTCTCCGGCCTGCTGGCCCCAAGACGCTCTCCATCCGCTTGACAGACCTGGGATCTGCCATCGGCGAGTCGCGCCTCAATGTCTCGCGATCCCTTCATGGCCTCGAAACCCAGGGCTTGGTGGCACTTGCCCGACAGACCATCATCATCCACCGCCTGGAGCAGTTGCTCTCCGTGGAAGGCGACGGTCCAGCTCTTTTGGGTTCAGCAGAAAAACGCCATAATAACATAATAACAAAATAACGTTTAGGTTTTGCAACCGCAACACGGGGCCAATCGCCTGCAGATGATCGGTCGCCTTGCGAATTGGTAGAAATCATGAGAGAGAAAGAAAGACAAAAGGTTGTTTGTGTCGCAATGACATAAACAACCTTTTGAGTTTCAGAACGCTTATAAGACGTTTTTAGAACGCTTGCAAGACGCTTATAGGACGCTTATAAGACGCTTATAGGACACTTACAAGGCACTTATAGACACTTATAGGACCACTTATAGAACGCTTATAGGACGGGGCTGCGCGCCGTCGTGAGCCCCCGTCACTTGAGTTTCTTCAGGAAACTGTCGGCCTGGGTGTTGCCCATTGCCTTGGCCTTCTCGATATTGGCTATGCCGTCGGCCTTTTGGTCGAGTTGCGTTTGCGCAATGCCGAGTATCAGGTAGCCATCAGCGTAGTCGGGATTGATCTTGATGCAGTATTTGGCGGCTTCGGCAGCATCCTGCGGACGGTTGACGCGGAGGTAGAGGCTGCCCGCCTCGGCATGATACTCCACCTCTTCGGGAGCGAGTCGGCAGGCGGTGAGGATGTCGCCCAGGGCCTGTTGGTAGAGTTTGCCCTGGAGTTCGATCTGCTCCCGCTGGTAGTAGAAGTCGGCACCGAGGCGTCCCTGGTTGAAATACTCGTAGCGCAGCAGGTCAACCATCGCCTTGCGGTATTCGCCCATCTTGGCATATTGCAGGCCACGGGCATAGAAATAGGGGGCAGAAGTGGCGGTGTAGGGTGTGTCGCAGACCTCCACGCTCTTCTCCAGAAGGGCGAGCACTTCGGCGTTGTCAGCACCCAGTTGCTCCTTACACTGCGCCATCTCCAGATAGGTCTCGGGCAGTCGTGGCTCCATCCGGGCGAGGCTCTCGAAGAGGGTGAGGGCGTCGGCATAGTGGGCCTGGGCGTAGATGATCTGTGCCATCAGGTGCTGGTAGATAAACTGTGGGTCGGCGGCATTGGCCTGCTGCACCTCGGAGAGCGCCTTGTCGAGGGTCCATGTGGCCGGAGCGTCGCCCTGGATGGACTGCTGGCCGGTCAGCACGAGATAGATCACGTTGGCATAGTTGAAGTGGGCCTCTCCCTTCTTGCTCGCTTGAGCCACCGACTCTTGGAGCATCCGGTCGGCCTCGGCGTTGTCTCCCTTGCCCAGGGCGAGCATGGTCATGGCGTAGTAGCCATCGGTGAGATGCGGAAACTTGCGGATAAACTCACGGATGGTGGCGGCATGGTCGGAGGGCTTCTGGGAATTGGAGAGAAGCAGGGCCACCACGGCCTCGCGCTCGCTCTCGGGCAGGGCAATGCGGAGACGGGCGCGGCGCATCACGGGGTTGTTTTGGGAGAGTCCTGTCACCACAAAGTCGCGCGCATAGGCGGCGTCCGTGGCACTCTGTTGCTTACCCGACTGGGAGAAGAGGCCGATCAGCTCGCCCTTGAGATTGACGACGGCTGCGCCATTGAGTTTCTCGGAGGCTCCGCCGACGTAGAGCTGATAATAGTTGTAGGAGGTGTTGAAGTGGTCGGCGACCTTCACTTTGCCCTTGACGGGAGCGCCCAATTGCTTGGGAGGCACTACCCAGACTTCTTCGCCGGCAGCGGCCTTGCCCAGGGAAAGGGGCTGCACCTTGGCGGCGGAGACGCTAAACTTCGTCAAGTCGTAAATATCGTCGGCTCCCAAAAGCGCCTGGAAAGCACAGGCCGCCCCACTATAGTCCTTCACGCCCACGGAGTCGGTGCCCTCGAAGGGTTTCCAGGCCGATACGGCCACGCCATCGGATCCAATGAAGACGGCGGGGACCACGCCTCGCTGCGTGCCATCGGCGGTGTAGGTGGTGAGGGTCAACGTGCTGTTGACTACATTCTTTACAGCTGCTGGCTGCGCCATGGCCATGGAGGCCCAGAGCAGGAGGCAGCCGATCAAACTATTCTTTCTCATCAGTTTTTGTTCTTTCTTTTTCTTATTTCCTATCTGCGCATTTCGCCCCTCCGCAAGGAGGACAGAGACTGCGGCAGCATCATCTTCTACGCAATATATTTATATTATGGAACGCGTGAACATATATTTTTAGCGCGTCATTAGCGCGTGGACACGAACAATGTTTGAACATTATATTGATGCATGAACATCATATTAACGCGTGAGCATCATATCAATGTGTGGACGCGATCAATGTGTGGACAAAAGAGCCCTGGCGTTCTCCAGCGCAGCCTCGGTGACGTTCTCGCCCGAGAGCATCATGGCGATCTCCCCTACCCGCTCGTCGGCCGAGAGTTGCCTCATGTGGCTCTCCGTGCCTTCGGGCGTTTCGGTCTTCTCCACTTTGTAGTGGTGGAGACCTCGTGAAGCAATCTGTGGCAGGTGGGTGATGGAAATCACCTGGCGTCCTCCTGCCCCCATCTCTTCCATGATCATGGCCATCTTCTCGGCTATCTTGCCCGAAACGCCGGTGTCGATCTCGTCGAAGATGATGGTGGGCAACTTGATTGTGCCGCTGATCATTGCCTTGAGCGAGAGCATCACGCGCGCGATCTCGCCACCCGAAGCCACTTGGGAAACGGGCTGCAATGGCGTGCCACGGTTGGCGGAGAAGAGGAAGACGACATGGTCGGCGCCACTGGCAGAGAGCGGATCCGGCTTGACCTCCACCTCGAAGCGTACGTTGGGAATGCCCAGCGGGACGAGGCGCGCGTGCATCTCGGCCTCCACCTTGCGAGCCGAGGCCGTGCGCGATAACGTAAGCTGCTGAGCCTTCTCCCGGCATAGCTTCTCCTGATCGGCCACCTCCTGGCGCAGGAGGGCCAAGTCGCCGTCGGCATTCTCGATAGACTCCAGCTGCTGCTGGATCGAGGCCTGCAACTGAAGGAGCTCGGCCACGGTGCTGACACGATACTTCTGCTGCAAGGAGTAGATCTGATCGAGGCGCGCGATGATGGCATCCTGACGTGAGGGGTCGAAGTCGATGGACTCCATGTCGGCTGCCACCTCATGGGCGATATCGTCGAGTTCGATGTGTACGGAGTCGAGGCGGTTGGCGAGCTCCTGCATCTTCGGATAGACGCTGGCGATGGACTGCAACTGCTGTGCGGCCATGCGGACCTGAATCACGGCGCCCCGGTCGTCGCCGGAGAGAAGGTTGTCGGCAGTATAGATGGCAGTCTTGATGTCGCCAGCATGGTTGAGCGTCTCCCCTTCCTGCTCCAGTTGCTCTTGCTCTCCCTCTACTAACTGGGCGGCGGAGAGCTCGTTGTATTGAAACTGGAGGAAATCGCGGTTCTGCTCACTCGCCTCGATCTGCTTCTCAAGACTGCGCAACCGCTGCTCGGTCTCGCGATAGCGGGTGAAAGCCTCGGAGAAGGCTGCCCGATCCTGGCCGTTGTCGGCGATGATATCGACGACGTTCAACTGGAAGTCGTCCTTCTGGAGAAGCAGGTTCTGATGCTGCGAGTGGATATCGATGAGCTGTTCGCCCAACTGGCGCATCAACTGCTGCGAAACGGGCATGTCGTTGATGAAGGAGCGCGACTTGCCCGTGCTGGTCAGTTCGCGGCGGATGATGGTGTCGTCGGGGTCGAAGTCGAGGTCGTTTTCCTCGAAGAACGGCGCAAAGTCGTAGCGGCTGAGGTCGAAATGGGCCTCTATCGTACACTTCACCGTCCGCCCGTCGTCGCCCTGCGGACGCTTGACCGGTTTGCTGTCGGCCCGGTTGCCCAGCAAGAGGCCAATGGCCCCGAGGATAATGGACTTGCCCGCTCCTGTCTCGCCCGTGATGACGGAGAAGCCAGGGTGGAAGTCGATGTCCAGCTGGTCAATCAGCGTGAAATTCTTGATATATAAATGTTTCAGCATTGCTTATGGATAAATCATTGTACGGAGAGAGGCAACCCAAGCAGCCCCACAAGCGGGCTTACTGCTTGATCCTTGCCCATGTCGCATCCTACTGCTTGTTCTTCTCCCATGTCGCATTCTACTGCTTGATCTTCTCCCATGTCGCATTCTGCGACGCGTTGATGGCAAACAAGATCTCATAGACCGACTCCTTCTCCTTCTGCGTGCCCTTGCCCTTGTAGATATTGGCCAGCTCGTCCTTCTTGTAGTCCGTCCAGATCTGTGGCAGCAGACTCATCGGTTTGTCCTCGTGAGCCTTCTTGAGATTGGTTTCAAGGGCAGTAGTGACATTGGTGCGGCCTCGCTCCACGTTGTTGGACATCTCGTCGAGTCCCAGCCGATAGTAGTCATACTGCAGCTGCCGGAAGGGCTTGAGACCGCCATCGAGGTAGTCGTTGATGATGGCAAAGCGGTTGCGGTCGCTGTCAAAAGCCTTCCAGCCCGTGAAATTGAGGTTCTGCGCGTTGTTGGCCAGGTTCAGGCAGCGCTGGAGCACGTCCTCGCCCCCCATCGGCGAGAAGGAGTCGAGGTCCATGCCGATGATGAGGTAGGCATAGTAGGCCATGAGGGCCGTGAGCTGGTTGTCAACCGTCTCCTCGTTGAACTCGATCTGGTCAAACTGCGCAAACTCGAAGTTGAAGTCGTTGTCCTGGGTGTTGAAGAGCGTCGAACTGTAGGAAGCCCCATAGACGGGACGGTTTGCCTGGATGAGGGCCGAACAGGTGAAGAGGTTGGAGGACTGGTCATACTTCTTCACGGTGATGTTGAAGTTGCAGACGATCCGCTCGTTGCGCTGAAACTGGAGGTTGGTCCATTGCTTCTCGTTGACAAACTGCTCCAGCGTCTGCTGGAGGTTCTCGAAGATGGAGGCGTCCGTACCCTGCACCTGGTTGTGGTTGATGGTGATCTTCGCCTGGAGTTCCTGGGCGTGGACTGGCGTCGGCCTCAGTACGAGGGAGAGGCCGAGGAGGCAGACCGTTGCCAATATGATTCTTTTCATGATCCTTTTCTTATCTGAGGGTTGTCGTGTCGGCGAGAAGCCCCTGGAGCACGTCGATGATGTCGGAGGCCACCTCCTGCTTGCTCTTCTTCGGATAGGACCGGACGCCCTTGCGTGTGACGACGGCTATTTGGTTGTCGTCCGCGTTGAACGTCGTCCCAGGAATGCGCGTGGAGTTGAGCACGACAAAGTCGGCGTTCTTGCGCTCCAACTTGCCGCGTGCGTTGGCCTCCTCGTCGTTGGTTTCGAGGGCAAAGCAGACGAGGCGCTGGCCCGGACGCTTGCGCTGGCCCAATGTCTTGGCTATGTCGTGGGTCGGACGCAAGCGCAGGACGAGATCGTCGGCCTCCCGCTTGATCTTGCTCTCCGCCTTCTGTTCCGGCGTGAAGTCGGCCACAGCCGCACTGAGGATGGCAGCGTCTGCCGTGTCAAAGGCTGGCAGGCAGGCCTCGTACATCTCCTGCGCGCTCTCGACATTGACCCTTCGGATGGCCGCGTCGCACTGCAGGGCCGTCGGGCCCGCCACCAGGGTGACTTCGGCGCCACGCCTTCTGCACTCCTCGGCGATGGAGAATCCCATCTTGCCGCTGGAGAAATTGCCGATGAAGCGCACGGGGTCGATCCGCTCGTAGGTGGGACCAGCCGTGATCAGAATGTGCTTGCCCGCCAAGGGGAGCATTTTTTCCTTCTGTGCGGCCTCCTGGGTCATTTTCTCCTGGTCCTGTGCCCCCTTCTGCGTCGTTTCCTCCTGGTCCAAGGTATCCTCTTGCGTCATTTGCTCCTGGTCCTGAGCGCCCTTCTGCGTCGTTTCGTTCAAAGGATTTGCAAAGAAGCGCTCCAGTTCCTCCACAATCAGATCGGGCTCCTGCATACGGCCCTTGCCCTCCAGGCCCGAGGCCAGGAAACCACTCGTGGGTTCGACAAAGCGATTGCCGTAGCCCTTGAGCGTATTGATGTTGGCCTGCGTGGATGGGTGCTGGTACATATCCAAGTCCATGGCAGGGGCGATGAAAACGGGTGCCTTCATCGACAGATAGGTCGTCACAAGCATGTTGTCGGCCACCCCATGAGCCATCTTGCCCAGCGAACTGGCGGTGCAAGGGGCGATCAGCATGGCGTCGGCCCAAAGGCCCAAATCGACATGAGAGTGCCAGGTGCCGTCGCGCTGGGAGAAGAAGTCGCTGATGACCGGATGGCGACTGAGGGCCGAAAGCGTGATGGGCGTGATAAACTCCTTGCCAGCAGGCGTGATGACCACTTGCACCTCCGCCCCTCTCTTGACGAGGGCACGGATGATGAGGCACGACTTGTAGGCGGCGATGCTGCCCGTGATGCCCAGGACGATATGCTTACCCGACAGGGGCGATGGGCCCGCGGCAGGATGGGTCGGGGATGGATGTTGAGGATTTGCCAATTTTGAGCAGGTATGTTTAGATTGAACTTCTATTGAACCTTATACTGAACCTTGTGTTGAGCCTTGATACAGAACCTTGTGTTGAACCTTCAGCTGAGACAGACAGGGCGAAGTGGTTGACACGCAGTCACTTCCACCCTATTCTCTCTACTTGTTTTTGTAAGCCTCGCGCAGGCGAATGCGGTTGACCACGTTCTTCGTATCGTAGGTGAAGTCGCGGGAGAGCATCCAGGAGATGAAGCCCGGATCGTTGCGCACCACGTCGGCGACGGCTTCGCCACGATGCTGGCCGAAGTTGAACACCTCGCGTCGGCAAACCTTGCCCTCGGCGTCGGTAAACTCCTTCCAAATGATGCGGCCAGCAAAATCGACATTGTCGTTCATCTTCGAAAACTCGGCCAGTTCCTTGATGTCGTTGTTGAGCACACGGTCGGCCTCGTCCTGCACCCCGGGAGCATACATGTCCAGCTGGCCCTTGAGCACACGAAGCGTAGCCTCGGCGTCCTGGTCGGCACGATGCGACTGGAAGTCGTCCTCCATCTTGTGACCCGTATAGAACTTGTAGGCTGCTGCGAGGTTGCGGCGCTCCATCTTGTGGAAGATATTCTGCGCATCTACGAGCAGACTTTCGGAGAAATCGAAAGGCACCTGGGCGCGCGAAAACTCCTCGGAGAGCATTGGCACGTCAAACTTATTGGAGTTGAAACCACAAAAGTCGCAGCCCCGGAAAGTCTCGGCCAGTCGCGGGGCCAGTTCCTTGAACGTGGGCGCTCCCTCGACATCTGACTGAGCGATGTGTGTGAGCACCTGCACCTCCTGCGGTATCGGCTTCTGCGGGTTGACGAAGAGGTTTTCCCGGTCCTCCTTGCCGTCGGGGAAGACCTTGATATAAGAGATCTGAATGATGCGGTCGTTGACCAGGTCCAGGCCCGTCGTCTCCAGGTCGAAGACGATGAGCGGACGCTTGAGGTTGAGTTCCATTCTTTTTTCTGTGTTATATTCCAATCAGACGGGCCATCGCCCGACGGAGTCCGCCTCTTGGCGTCCCGACAGGCCATGGCCGTCAGCGTGTGGTTCTATACTTTTCGTAATATGATCGTCTGTGCTTTCTCGCAAACTAATCGTCCGTACTTGCTTGCAGACTAATCGTTGAGCAGCATCGGCATGATCAGCATCAGCACCTCCTGGTTCTCCGGCTGATCGACGGGGATGATGATACCCGGGCGTGAGGGGTCTGCCAACTGGATGGTGATGTCGCCACTCTCCAGGTTGTTGACCACCTCCAGCATGCTCGATCCCTTGAAACCGATGGAGATGGGCGTACCACTATAGGAGCAGACCACGTTCTCCACGGCATTGGTGGCGAAGTCGATGTCCTCGGCACGCAGCTCCAGGTTGCCATTCTCGAAGTGGAAGCAGACCAGCTGCGAGGAGTTGCTGGAGAACGGGAGCACGCGGCGGATTGCGCCGACGAAGCTCTTGCGGTCGATGGTGACCACGTTGGGATTGGTCTGCGGGATGACGCCGTTGTAGTTGGGGTAGCGGCCCTCGATGAGGCGGCAAGCCAGGTAGCCCTCGGCAAAGCGGATGGTGGCCTGCTTGCTGTCGAACTCGATGGTGACTTCGCCCTCCGTCTGCGGCAGGACGCCCTTGAGAAGCGTGGCCGGCTTCCTGGGGAGGATGAAGGAGGCAGGCGTCTCAGACTGGAGGGAGAGGATGTTGTTGCGCACGAGCTTGTGGCCGTCGGTGGCCACGATCGAGAGGCAGTCGGGCTTCAGGTCGAAGTAGATGCCGTTCATCACGGGGCGAAGCTCATCCTGCGCCGCAGCGAAAAGAGATCGGCTGATGGCGCTGGAGAGCACCTGGGCGTCGAGGGCAAACTTCGAGGCGTTCTCGCCCATCTCCTGCTCGCGCGGATACTCCTCGGCACTCTGCACGGGGAAGTGGTACGAACCGTTCTGATAGGTGAGATAGATGACGTGCTCGTCGAGGTTGACATTGAGCGTGAGCGGCTGCTCGGGCAGCTCCTTGACCGCGTCGAGGATGGTTTGGCTCTGCACGGCAAACTCGCCATCGCCGTCATGCTCCGTCAGTTCGATCGTCGTCTTCATCACGTTCTCGCTGTCGGAGGCGGTGATGGTCAGCACGTTGTCCTTCACCTGGAAGAGGAAGCAACTGAGGATGGGCAACGAGTTCTTATTGTTGATGACTCTCGAGAGGGAGAGCAGGCGGCTGCTGAGCGCCGAGCTGGAAAGGCTAAATCTCATGGGTACTATATTCTTTTATTTGTTTATTCTTATTCCTAACCGATTATGCGTCCCGCTCGACGGAGCGCCGAGAAGCGGGCGAAAACCAAGCACAAAAATACGAAAATATACCCGCTCTGGCAAAAATTGGGGCTAAAAGTTTCTCAATTCGCCCTAAAATTCGTAATTTTGCTCACCCGATAACGAGGGAAGGTCTATTTCGCCTTGGAAATCATATCCACGCATATCAGAAAATATTTACAATTACATATCAAACATGGAAATAACAGGAAAAATCACTTATGTGCTCCCCGAGCGCAGTGGAACGTCGGCTCGCGGGGAATGGAAGGCACAATCTTTTGTCGTAGAGACAAAAGACCAATATCCTCGCAAGATGGTCTTCGACGTGTTTGGCGCAGAGCGCTTGCAGCGCTTCAATATCAAGTCAGGCGACGAGGTGACGGTCTTCTTCGATATTGACGCCCACGAATACCAGGGCCGTTGGTTCAACAACATTCGCGCATACGAAGTGGCCCATTTGGATGCTGCCGCAGCCCAGGCTGCTGGTCAGGCTGCCGCTGCTGACCCACAGACGACACAGGCGGCACCGGCTCCGTTCCCTCCCGCTCAGCCCGATGCTGCCGGAGAATCGACCGACGACCTGCCCTTCTAAGCATCTTCTGTAGAGAATGTAGAGAATACCCTACGCGCTATTCGCGCAGGAGAAAACATGCTCATGACGAGCATACTACTACAAAAACGGGAGCGACCCTCTGAGGCCGCTCCCGTTTTTTATTTCCCGATTCCATTCCGAAGCCTTCCCGAGATCATCCCGAAGGAAAAGCTGGGGAAATGGAATGGCAAGACCGATGCTATCGCAGGTCGATAATCTCTGCTCCGGGACACATCCGCTTGTTGAAGCGGAAGGTGGCGTCGCTTTGGTTCTTGGCCTGGAAGCGGGAGAGCGTGATGGTGGTCCATCGCCCACCCTGTAGATACTGCACCTTGCTGGGCACGTAGTTGCTGCCCACCGTGACGACGATGGTCTTCATGGCGCGTGCGCGGTTGGTGGCTTTCATCGTCACCACATAGCCCCGGCCTGCCCGCTTCATGCTCAGGTTGTAGCCCGACTTATAGACGGAGAGAAACTGATAGGGATTCATCTGCGCCTGCTGCGCCTCGGTGGGGGTGCTGATGTTGACTTCGCCCGTCGATTTCAGATAGCTCCACTGGGTGCGTCCGTCGTACCACACCTTGCCTTGGGCGGTGGAGGCGTAGAATTTGCGCCCCTTGATGGCGATGGTGCCCGAGAAGAATCGGCCCTTGCCAGCGCTGAGGCTAAACTGTGCCGAGCATCCGCCAGGGCGACCGACGACCGCCGCCACCTTGTCCAGCACCTTTCGCGCCTGGGCGGCGGACTGGGCGTGGACGGCTACCGCCACGACTAATAAAAACAAAGTGATAAGTTTTCTCATTGTTTTATTATTTTATAGTTATACTATCCCTTGATGCAAGACAGGATCCTACTCAGCGAGTTTTCGTCGCCGATGAGCACCTCGCGTGGCTTGGCACCCCTGGCCTCGCCGACGATGCCCGCCTTCTGTAGCTTGTCCATCAAGCGTCCCGCGCGGTTGTAGCCGACGCCAAACTCGCGTTGTATCTTGCTCGTGGATCCCTGCTGGTTGATGACCACATAGCGTGCCACCTCCTCAAAGAGCGGGTCGAGGTTGTCGGTGTCGAATCCGCCCCCGATGCCCGGCGCATCCTCGGCAGCCGGCTCGGGGATGAGCAGCGGCGTGACGGGGCCAGGCTGGTCGGCGATGAAGCGGCACACCTTGACCACCTCGGGCGTATCGACAAAGGCACACTGCACGCGGACGGGCTCGCCACCATTGAGGTAGAGCATGTCGCCGCGACCCACCAGCTGCTGGGCTCCCGACCGGTCGAGGATGATGCGTGAGTCCATCATGGATCCGACGCGGAAGGCGATGCGGCCCGGGAAGTTGGCCTTGATATTGCCCGTGATGATACTCGTCGTCGGGCGCTGGGTGGCGATGATCATGTGGATGCCCACGGCACGCGCCAGCTGGGCGATGCGGGTGATGGGGAGCTCTATCTCCTTGCCCGCCGTGAGCATGAGGTCGCCAAACTCGTCGATCACGACCACGATATAGGGCATGTACTCATGGCCCTCCTCGGGATTGAGGTGGTGGTTGAGAAACTTCCTGTTGTACTCCTTGATGTTGCGCGCACCAGCAGCCTTGAGCCTGTCGTAGCGCTCGTCCATGAGCACACAGAGGCCCTTGAGCGTATTGACCACCTTCTGGACGTCGGTGATGATGGGCTCCTCCTCGTTTTCCTCCACGGCCGCCATGAAGCGGTTGGCGATGGGGCTGTAGATACTAAACTCCACCTTCTTCGGATCGACGAGCACGATCTTGAGCTCGTTGGGGTGCTTCTTGTAGAGGAGCGAGGTGATGATGGCGTTGAGGCCCACCGACTTACCCTGTCCCGTGGCACCCGCCACGAGCAGGTGGGGAATCTTGGCCAGGTCAACCATGAAGACCTCGTTGGAGATGGTCTTGCCCAGGGCGACGGGAAGTTCCATGTCGGTCTCCTGGAATTTCTTGGAGTTGAGGATGCTATACATCGAGACGACGCTCGGCGTGGTGTTGGGCACCTCGATGCCGATCGTGCCCTTGCCGGGGATGGGGGCGATGATACGGATGCCGATGGCAGCCAGGCTGAGGGCGATGTCGTTCTCCAGGTTCTTGATCTTGGCGATGCGCACGCCCTTGGCCGGCGTGATCTCGTAGAGCGTGATGGTCGGGCCGACGGTGGCGCGGATGGAACTGATCTGCACGCCGAAGTCGTCGAGCACCTTGATGATGCGGTTTTTGTTGGCCTCCAGCTCCTCCTTGGTGGCAAAGCTCGGGCGGGCGTCGCTGTCATACTCCTTGAGCAGGCCGAGCGTGGGAAACTTCCACGACACGAAGGGCTCGCGGGGGTTGATGGGCGTAGAGAGGTCTGCCGTGCTGGCCACGGTCGTCCCGCTGGCCTTCTCGTCGCCCTTGGCCATCTCGACGCGCATGCTCACCTCCTTCTCGCCGGCAGCTTTTTCCTCCTCCTTCGTCTCAGGATCGTGGGAGGGATTCAGCGGCTGCTCGTCGGTGTCCTTGCCAGGCAGGTCGTCGTCCAGAAATTCCACCGTTTGCGTCTGCGGGTCGTCAAAGACTTGCGGATCCTCGCTCTCGGCGGGACTCTCGGCAGGACTGCCAACGCGTTCATCTGCCGTGTCTTCCTCCCGCGCGTACTGGTCGTGGTGGCGGTTTTCCTCGACCGTAAACTTCACCTTGCGCGAGAGATAGTCTATGGGGTTGAGCATCTTGCGAATGACGTTGATGGTCTCCGTGGTGACGTAGGTCATAAACGAGATGGCCACGACCAGGAGGATGGCGACAAGGCCCGGCGCGCCCACCACGTTCTCCAGCCATTGGCAGACGTATGCGCCATGGTCGCCGCCCGGATTGAACACCTCCTCGCCCATCAGGGGGGAGAGAAACTTGGCGAAGGTGACGCTGCCCCACGCCATGATGATCGCCATGCCGAAGAACCATTTCAGGAGGTTCAACCGCGGGAAGGCGCCCATCATCCGCAGGCTGCAAAGCAACAGGAAGGCGGGAATCAGAAAGGCAGGGATGCCGAAGCAGCGCCCTATAAGATAATAGGAGGTCAGCGCACCCAGACTGCCGCAGTAGTTGGCAAACTCACGATTGCGGTTCAACAACTCCCCTGGACGCAAGCTTACGAGGATGCTCTGGTCGATGGCACCCGTCTTGAAGTAGCTGACCATGGAGATGATCGCCACCAGGGCCAAGGCGGCCAGGGTCAGTCCCAGCACGAAGTTGGTCGTCTCGTTGAGTATCTTGTTGCATCCGATTGCGTCCCAGAAAGTCTTAGACTTAGTGGCGGTTTTCTTTTTAGCCATATTGTCGTTTGTTCTTATAGTGACGGGGCGGCCTCTCTCGGTGGAGAGGGGCTTCCCGCGCTTATGTGCTTGATTATTTGGGAAATGCGTGGCCCGAAAGCCCCCACTTCCCCGTTTATTTCTGCAAAAGTAAGAAAAAAGGAGGATAATTCGGCCATAGATTTGAAACTTTTTTCCTAATTTTGCACGGTCTAATAAGAATCAATGAAGAGAATCATATACAGCAAGTTTGACAAGTCTGCCATTTCTGAGCTTCCGCGCGTGACGTTTCCTGGCGAAATCGTCACGGTCACGAGCGAGGAGGAGGCGGAGAAAGCGGTAGAGGAACTTCTCCACCAGCCCATCCTGGGCGTCGATACGGAGACGCGCCCCGTCTTCCACAAAGGGCAGCACCACCTGGTCGCCCTGCTCCAGGTGAGCGGGCGGGACAAGTGCTACCTCTTCCGTCTCAACAAGATGGGCGTGCCCTCGTGTATCATCCATCTCTTGGAGGACACGACCGTGCCGAAGATCGGCCTTTCTCTGGGCGACGACATGAATATGCTCCACCATCGCGTCAAGTTTTCCCCCGGCCGCTTTATTGATCTGCAGAAGATGGTGAGCGACTTCGGCATCAAGGACCTCAGCCTCCAGAAGCTCTACGCCAACATCTTCCACGAGCGCATCTCCAAGCGCGAGCAGCTTTCCAACTGGGAGAGCGACCACCTCAACCCCAAGCAGCAGCTCTACGCCGCCACCGACGCCTGGACCTGCATCAACCTCTATGAGACGTTGACCGAGCTTCGGCAGACGGGCGATTATGAACTTGTAAAAACAGACGAAGAAGATCAGCATGTATAAGTCGGTATATTTGAAGAAAGGCAAGGAGGAGTCGCTGCGCCGTTTCCATCCTTGGGTGTTTAGTGGTGCCATTGCCCGCATGGACGACGGGCTCGAAGAGGGCGACGTGGTGCGCGTGATAGGCTTCGACGGCAGTTTCCTCGGCGTGGGCCACGTCCAGGTGGGATCCATTGCCGTCCGCATCCTCTCGTTCCACGATGTGGCCATCGACGACGACTTCTGGCAGAGCCGCCTCGCCGCGGCCTGGCAGGTGCGCCAGTCCATCGGCATCTATCGCACGGAGGAGGCTTCCTTCGGTGGCGAACATTTCAGCCAGGGCGTCAATACGACCTACCGCCTCGTACACGGCGAGGGCGACAACCTCCCCGGACTGGTCATCGACTGCTATGGCAAGACAGCCGTCATGCAGGCCCACAGCGTCGGTATGCACGTCAGCCGCATGGCCATTGCCAAGGCGCTGAAGGAAGTGATGGGCGACCGCCTGGAGCATGTCTATTACAAGAGCGAGACCACCCTGCCCTTCAAGGCCAACCTCGGCCAGGAGAACGAGTTTATCCTGGGCGGCCCCACCGACGAGGACCTGACCACGGAGAACGGGCTTCGCTTCCATGTCGATTGGCTTCGCGGACAGAAGACCGGCTTCTTCGTCGATCAGCGAGAGAACCGCGCGCTCCTGGAGCATTATGCCAAGGGCAGGACGGTGCTCAACATGTTTTGCTACACGGGCGGCTTCTCCGTCTATGCGATGCGGGGCGGAGCCAGCCAGGTCCACTCCGTCGATAGCTCGGCCAAGGCCGTGGAGCTCACCAACGCCAACGTGGCGCTTAATTTCCCGCCCGAGGACCATCGCCATGAGGCTTTCTGCGAGGACGCCTTCAAGTATCTCGACAGCCACGACGACAAGTACGACCTGATCATCCTCGACCCGCCCGCCTTCGCCAAGCACCGTGGCGCGCTGCGCAACGCCCTCAAGGGCTATACGCGCCTCAACGTCAAGGGATTTCAGCGTATCCGCAAGGGCGGCATCCTCTTCACCTTCAGTTGCTCGCAGGTGGTCAGCAAGGAGCATTTCCGCCAGGCGGTGTTCACGGCGGCAGCCCAGGCAGGACGCAAGGTGCGCATCCTCCACCAGCTGCACCAGCCCGCCGACCACCCCATCAACATCTACCATCCCGAGGGCGAATATCTCAAGGGCCTCGTCCTCTACGTGGAGTAAGGACTGGTCCCTTTGAAACCAAGACACTTGTTTGAAGCAAAGACACTTGTTTTTTGAAGCAAAAAGACGCTGGTTGAAGCAATAAAAACACTGGTTGAAGCAAAAAGAAACGCTGTTGAAGCAATGAAAGCCACAGGTTTGAAGACGCTTGTCGCCCATTATATCGAAGAACGCCGACTGCTGGACAAGTCGCGCCTGCAGCTCGTCGCCCTGTCGGGTGGCGCTGACAGCGTGGCCCTGCTGCTGCTGCTGCGCGACCTGGGCTACCGCCTGGAGGCCGTCCACTGCAACTTCCAGCTGCGTGGCGATGAGGCCGACCGCGACGAGGACTTCTGCCAGTCGTTGTGCGACGAGTTGGCCCTCCCGCTCCACCGTGCCCACTTCGACACCCGCGCCTACGCCCAGCTGCATGGCATCAGTATCGAAATGGCGGCACGCCAGCTCCGCTACGCCTACTTTCGCCAGCTCCGGGAGGCTATCGGGGCCGAGGCCATCTGTGTGGCCCATCATCGCGACGACTCCGTGGAGACCATCCTCCTCAACCTCATCAGGGGGACGGGCATCCATGGGCTGACGGGCATGAAACCCCGCCAGGGCGACGTGGTGCGCCCGCTGTTGTGCGTCAGCCGCGCCGACCTCGTCAGCTACCTCGACGGTCTCGGACGGTCCTACGTCACGGACAGCTCCAACCTCGTGGCCGACGTCAAGCGCAACAAGGTCCGCCTGCAGATCCTCCCTATGATCGAGGCCATCAATCCCTCCTTTCGCGACACGGTCCTGACGATGGCTGCGGAGCTGGAGGGCATAGAGCAGGTCGTCGATACCCAACTGGCCCACTACGCCGAGGCAACCGAACTTTCCATCGAGGCGATCCAGCAGGAGCCTTCTGCCGAACTGGCCCTCTACTACTTCCTCCAGCCCCGCCATTTCAATCCGTCGCAGATCCGACAGATCGCCGACCGTCTCGCAGCCTCCAGCGGCAGCCGGTGGATCTCCCCCACCCACGAGTTGCTCTCCGACCGTGGACGCCTGACGATCCATCCCCTCGAAGCCGACGCGCCGCGCCCGATGCGCATTCCCGAAACGGGACGCTACTCCTACGCCAACGAGGTGACGATCAGGCTCTCGCGGGCCGAGAGGGACGACCGCTTCGTTCTTCCCACCTCGCCCGAGACCGTGGCGCTGGACGCAGACAAGGTGAGGTTTCCCTTGATCATACGCCGCACGCAACCGGGCGACCGCTTCGTCCCGCTCGGCATGAAGGGCGGCAAACTGGTCAGCGACTTCCTTACCGACCAGAAGAAGAGCGTGTGGGAGAAGCGCCATCAGGTCGTGGTCTGTGACGCGGAAGACCAGATACTATGGATCGTCGGCAACAGGATCGACCACCGGGTGCGCATCACCGACTCCACCCGTCGCGTCCTCCTGATAGAAAAACTCAGTTGAAAAGCAAAACCAAGGATATGGACAAGCAATCTCTCTATGCATTGATGGAAGACCACGGCATCCGGCCCACGGCCAACCGTGTGCTGATCGCCAGCGCGCTCTTGAAGGGCGACGGACCCAAGACGATGAAGGAACTGGAGACCGCCCTCTTGTCTATCGACAAGTCGGTCATCTCGCGCACGATGGCCCTGTTTCGCTCCCACCACCTTGTCCATGTCATCGAGGGAGGAACGGGTGTGGCGAGCTACGAACTCTGTCTGAGCCACGACGACGACCACGACGAGGACGTCCACGTCCACTTCTTCTGCGAGCAATGTCTCCGCACCATCTGCCTGAACCACGTCCCCACCCCGTCCGTGGCCGTTCCCGAAGGCTTCCTCACCCGTTCCGAATCCCATTTGGTCAGGGGCATCTGTCCCAATTGTGCCCGAAAGATGGGCCTCACGCGATAGAATGGGGCCATCCAAGCCTCCCCCTCCAAGATTCCCATCTTAGCGGGGGAGCAATTAACTAGCTTAAAATCCCATTTTCTAAAACAATTCTGTATTTCTGCTTGCTACACGGCAGCCATGCAACTCGTCACGCCGAGGGCCGTGGCTATGGCCGTGAGGATCGAAATGGCGGTCTGAATGACGAAGCGCCATACCTGTCTTTTCTTTTCATCCATGATTTTTTCTTGCTGATTTAAGGGTTCGATAATGAGTACTTTTTCTCTTCGTTCGGGTTCGTAGCCTCGCGGTTCGCAGGGCTAAGTCCGCAGGTGGAAGGTTCGAACACTAGGTTCCAAATCCAAGGTTCACTGGCGGAAAAGGGAGAGGGCGAGATGGCAAGGGTCTTTCCTATCGCGTGGCGAATTTCCTTTAGTAGGCGCCGTGGGCGGGTGGCCCGTGGGAAGCCCCTGGGGCTCGTCCTCCTCCCTTACGCAGGGCGGGTGGCAGGGGCAGCGACTGGTGCAGACGTGGCTGCAAGAGCCGTGGCTACAAGCAGACGTTTAGCTGCTCGTTGGGCCGTGAGGCCCTGCCGAACCGCCCCGTGGATCAGTCGCCCAGGGTGCCGCCGCCCTGGTCTCCGCCGCCCGTGGTGGCCGTCTTGAAGGAGGCCGTGAGGGTGAGGTCGGAGGTCAGCTTCACCGTGCGCGGGTTCTGCGTGCTGCCGTCGCTCCACTTGTCGAAGGCGAAGCCGGTCTTCGGCGTGGCTCGGACGGTCTGCGTGCT
>DLZV01000004.1:117178-117419 GCA_003447235.1 Prevotella sp. | reverse complement strand
TGGGCAACCTGCCCGAGGCCATGAAATGTCTGAAGGCGCTCGTGGCCGACGTGCCCTACAGCAACAAGAAACTGGCCAGCATGGACATGGAGGAGCGCTACCGGCTGATACTGAGCACGATCTTCAACGCCATCGGCTGCCGGGTGGAGGTGGAGAAAATGATCGCCACGGGCAGGATAGACATGGTCGTGGAGACGATCCACATCATCTACGTCCTGGAACTGAAACTGAGCAACAACGG
>DLZV01000004.1:84045-116874 GCA_003447235.1 Prevotella sp. | reverse complement strand
GCTCATCGACTGGAAGGAAGTGTAAACAGGCCGCATCCTGGGCAAGGCCGCCCAGGGCAAGGCAGGAGGACTACTCCCCCGCTGCCTCGGCCAGCACCAGCCACTCGTCCTGGAGTTCGTCCAGCTGGCGGCGCGTGTCGGCATACTCCGTCACGAGCCCCATGTCGGAAGCCTTGGCGGGATCGAGGAAGAGCTGGTCGAGCTCCTTGACGCGCGCTTCGAGGCGGGCGATCTTGCGCTCACACTCCTCCACGGCCTTGCGCGCCTTGCGCAGTTTCTTCTGCTCCTCCTTGTGCTCCAGGTAGCTCTGCTTGCCCGCCTTCGGTTCCTGAGCCGCTGCAGGCGAGGCGCTGCCTCCCGAGGGAGTTTGGGCCAGTCCCACGGCCTCGTGGATGGTGGCGGCACGGCGGGAGTGCAGCCAGTCGTAGATGCCGCCGAGATGCTCGCGCACGTGGCCGCCGCCAAACTCATAGACTTTCGTGACGAGGCCGTCGAGAAACTCGCGGTCGTGGCTGACAATGATGGCCGTGCCGTCAAAGGCGCGGACGGCCTCCTTGAGCACGTCCTTGGAGGGCATGTCGAGATGGTTGGTGGGCTCGTCGAGGATGAGCAGGTTGACGGGCTCCAGCAGCAGGCGGATCATCGCCAGGCGCGACCTCTCGCCGCCGGAGAGCACGCTGACGGGCTTCTCCGAGGCCTCGCCGCCAAACATAAAGGCGCCGAGCAGGTCGTTGATCTTCAGGCGCATCTCTCCCCGCGCCACCTCGTCGATGGTCTCGAAGACCGTCAGCCGCTCGTCGAGGAGCTGGGCCTGATTCTGGGCGAAATAGCCAATCTGCACGTTGTGGCCTATCTTGAGCGTGCCGCCATAGGGTATCTCGTTCATGATACACTTCACGAGCGTCGATTTGCCCTCGCCGTTGCGGCCCACGAAGGCCACTTTCTCGCCGCGCTTGATGGTCAGATCGACGTCGGAGAAGACCACATGGTCGCCATAGGCTTTCTCCACGCCCTGGCAGATCACGGGGTAGTCGCCCGAGCGGAGGCAGGGCGGAAACTTGAGGTGCATCCTGCGATTGTCCACCTCGTCGATCTCGATGGGCACAATCTTCTCCAGCTGGCGGATGCGCTGCTGCACCTGCACGGCCTTGGTGGCCTGGTAGCGGAAGCGCTCGATGAAGGCGCGCGTGTCGGCGATCTCCTTCTGCTGGTTCTCGTAGGCGCGCATCTGCTGCTCGCGGCGCTCCTTGCGCAGCACGACATACTCGTCGTACCTCACCTTGTAGTCCTCCACATGGCCGCAAGTGATCTCCAGCGTGCGTGTGGTGACATTGTTGATGAAGGCGCGGTCGTGGCTGACGAGCACGACGGCCTTGGCGCTCTGCTGGATAAACTGCTCCAGCCACTGGATGCTCTCGATGTCGAGGTGGTTGGTAGGCTCGTCGAGGAGGAGGACGTCGGGCTTGCGCAGAAGAATCTTGGCCAGTTCGACGCGCATGCGCCAGCCGCCCGAAAACTCGCGCGTGGGGCGGGAGAAGTCGGCGCGGCTGAAGCCCAGGCCCTGGAGCGTACGGTCGATCTCGGCCTCGTAGTTCTCGCCGCCGAGGAGCATGTAGCGGTCGTGGAGGTGGGTGAAGCGCTCCACGAGCTGGGCGTAGCCCTCGCTCTCGAAGTCGGTGCGGTCGGCCATCTCCTGCTGCATCCGCTCCAGCTGCTGCTGCATCTTGGTATTGTCTGAAAAGGCCTTGCGAGCCTCCTCGCGCACGGTCGTATCGTCGGCCAGCCGCATCACCTGCGGCAGATAGCCGATGGTGGTGCCGCCGGGGATGGAGACCACGCCGCTCGTGGGCTGCTGCTCGCCACACAATATCTTGAGCATCGTACTCTTGCCCGCACCATTTTTGCCGACCAGGGCGATGCGGTCGTGGTCGTTGATGACAAAGCTCACGTCGCGGAACAATGGCTTCGCGCTAAACTCCACGGTAAGTCCTTCTATCGAAATCATGCTATACTCCTTATTAAATTAGGTGCAAAGTTACACATTTTTGGCCGATTCGGCGGTGGGTTTCATGATTTTTCCGTAACTTTGCATAAGTTAGGCTGCACTCAGCAATAAGGAAACAAGTTTTCCATTGCGACGGCTGACCAACAATACAAGAAAACCAAACGCTACAAGACAATGAATCCATTTGCCAAACATATCGCCAACGCCCTGTCCATCAGCGAACACCAGGTGGAAGCCACGCTGAAACTGCTCGACGAGGGCTGCACCATCCCCTTCATCGCACGCTACCGCAAGGAGCGGACGGGCAACCTCGACGAGGTGCAAATCACACGCATCAGCGAGCTCAACGCGCAGCTCAAGGAGCTGGAGAAGCGCAAGGCGACGATCCTCAAGACCATCGCTGAGCAGGAGAAGCTCACGCCCGAGCTGGAGCGGCGCATCCGCAACTGCTGGAACGCCACGGAGCTGGAGGACATCTACCTGCCCTTCAAGCCGCGGCGGCGCACCCGGGCGCAGGTGGCGCGGGAGCAGGGACTGGAACCGCTGGCCACGATCCTCCTGCTGCAGCGCGAGGCCAACCCCGCTCAGGCGGCAAAGCGCTTCGTCAAGGGCGACGTGGCCGACGTGGAGGCAGCACTGGCTGGCGCCAAGGACATCATCGCCGAGGGAGTGAGCGAAAACGAGCAGGCGCGCAACACCGTGCGTGCGGCCTACCGCCGCGAGGCCGTGATCAGCGCGAAGGTCGTCAAGAAAATGGCCGAGACGGACGAGGCACAGAAGTTTGCCGACTACTTCGACTTCTCCGAGCCGCTGCGCCGCTGCTCCTCCCACCGACTGCTGGCCATGCGCCGCGGCCAGGAGGCGGGCGTGCTGCGCGTCGGCATCGCCATCGCCGACGAAGAGCCCGTGGAGGACCGCCTGCGCCGACAGTTTGTCAGAGGCCACGGCGCCTGTCAAAGCCTCGTGGGCGAAGCCGTGGAGGACGCCTTCCGACGACTCATAGACCCGAGTATCGAAAATGAGTTTACGGCGCTGAGCAAGGAGAAGGCCGACGAAGAGGCCATCCATGTCTTCGCCGAAAACCTGCGCCAGCTGCTCCTCTCCGCCCCGCTGGGACAGAAGCGCGTGATGGCCATCGACCCCGGATTTGCCAACGGATGCAAGATCGCCTGCCTCGACGCCCAGGGCAACCTGCTCCACCACGAGATCCTCTACCCTCACCCGCCCAAGCGCCACCGTGCCCAGGCCACTGTGGCGGCCGCACGCATGGTGAAGGACTTCGCCATCGAGGCCATCGCCATAGGCAACGGCACGGCGAGCCGCGAGACGAGGGATTTTGTCGATGAGATGCTCGACTACAATCCCGCCCTGCCGGAGGTGAGCGTCTTCACGGTCTCCGAGGACGGCGCCTCCATCTACTCGGCCTCGCCGACGGCGCGCGAGGAGTTTCCCGACGAGGACGTGACGACGCGCGGAGCGGTCTCCATCGGCAGAAGACTGATGGACCCGCTGGCCGAACTGGTCAAGATCGACCCGAAGAGCATCGGCGTGGGACAGTATCAGCACGACGTGGACCAGGCCAAACTCAAGCACTCGCTCGACCGGACGGTGGAGAGCTGCGTCAACCTCGTCGGCGTCAATGTCAATACGGCCTCGAAGCACCTGCTCATGTACGTCAGCGGTCTCGGACCGGCCCTGGCGCAAAACATCGTCGATTACCGCAGGGAGCACGGCGCCTTCACCTCGCGGGCCCAGCTGCGCAAGGTGCCGCGACTGGGACCAGCTGCCTACCAACAGTGTGCGGGTTTCCTACGCATCCCCGGAGCGAAGAATCCGCTCGACAACTCGGCAGTCCACCCCGAGAGCTACGCCATCGTGGAGCGCATGGCGGCCGACGAGGGTTGCACCGTGGCGCAACTCGTGGCCGACAAGCAGAAGCAGCGGCAGATCGACGTCAGGCGCTACGTCACGTCCACCGTCGGACTGCCCACGCTCAACGACATCCTCGCCGAACTGAAGAAGCCGGGCCGCGACCCGCGCCAGCCCATCCAGGAGTTTCGCTTCTCCGACAGCGTCCACACCATCGACGACCTGGGCGAGGGAATGGAACTGCCTGGCATCGTGACCAACATCACCAACTTTGGGGCCTTCGTCGATATCGGGGTCCATCAGGATGGCCTCGTCCACATCTCTCAGTTGGCCGACAAGTTTGTCAAAGACCCCAACGAGGTGGTAAAGCTCCACCAGCAGGTCATGGTCCGCGTGACGGAGGTGGACCTGCGCCGTGGCCGCATCGCCCTGTCCATGCGCAAAGTGAAGCAACCCTAAAGGTGAAGCAGTCCTAAAGGAAAACAAAAAGGCAATCCCGGACCACAACCAGTGTGACCCGGGATTGTCATTTCTCAATATCTTACCTTAATATCTTACCCTATCTTGCTGCCGGCAAGGATGGCTCGCTGCCGGCAAAACGACGCGGCGCCTACGCCTGCTCAAACTCGCGGAGGAAGCGGGTGTCGTTCTCGGAGAAGAGACGGAGGTCGCTGACGCGATACTTGAGGTTGGTGATGCGCTCCACGCCCAGTCCGAAGGCGTAGCCCGTATAGACCTCGGGGTCGATGTTGCAGGCGGCCAGGTCGTGGGGATCGACCATGCCGCAACCCAGAATCTCCACCCATCCCGTGTGCTTGCAGAAGCCGCAGCCCTTGCCGCCACAGATGTTGCAGGAGATATCCATCTCGGCGCTGGGCTCCGTGAAGGGGAAGTAGCTGGGACGAAGGCGAATCTTCGTGTCGGCGCCAAACATCTCGCGGGCAAAGGTGAGCAGCACCTGCTTCAGGTCGGTGAAGCTCACGCCCTTGTCCACATACAGGCCCTCCACCTGGTGGAAGAAGCAGTGGGCACGGGCCGAGATGGCCTCGTTGCGATAGACGCGACCCGGGCAGAGGATACGGATGGGGGGCTCGTGGGTCTCCATATAGTGGGCCTCGTCACCCGAGGTGTGGCTGCGCAGCAAGACGTTCTTGGTCACGTCGGAGGGATTGCTCCTGTCGATGAAGAAAGTGTCCTGCATGTCGCGTGCGGGATGGTCGGCGGCAAAGTTGAGCATCGTGAAGACGTGCTGGTCGTCGTCGATCTCGGGACCGCTATAGAGCGTGAAGCCCATACGGGAGAATATGTCGATAATCTCGTTTTTCACCAGCGTCAGCGGATGGCGCGTACCCAGCGTCACGGGATAGGGCGTGCGCGTCAGGTCGATGTCGTCGCTCTGCGCCGCCTGGTCCTCCACCTGCTCCTTGAGCGCGTTGATGCGGCTCTGGGCAAGTTGCTTGAGCTCGTTGATCTTGATGCCGACGGCACGCTTCTGGTCGGCGGCCACGTTGCGGAACTCGCCCATGAGGGCGTTGATCTCGCCTTTCTTGCTGAGGTACTTCAGGCGCAAACGTTCCACATCCTCGGCACTCTGCGCCGTCACCGTGCTGACTTCCTTCAGAAGTCCTTCTATCTTCTCTAATAACATAGCTCGCTTTAATTTTTCTGCAAAGTTACAGTAAATCAGATGAACCGCAAAATAAAACTGATTTTTATTTTGTATTGTCTGCGCTTTACGCTAACTTTGCACCCGTATTTTAGTATATCTATATATAATATTGAGAGAATGAGAAAGTTATTCTTGTTGACCATTGCGCTCTGCTGCGTAATGGTCGGATTGAACACCGGCTGCACGGACAAAAAGCCAGAAGCACTCGCCGACACGCTGGCCATCGACACCGACACCATCGCCGACACGACCCACGCCGACACCATCGCACGGATCGTCGAGGAGACACCGATGCCGAAGGCCGCCGACCAGCTCTTCGACGACTTCTTCTTCAACTTCATCGCCAACAGGCGCCTGCAGCGCGCCCGCATCGTGTTTCCACTACCCGTGACGCGGGGTGGCAAGACGAAGATGCTACAGAAGAGCCAGTGGAAGACGGAGCACTTCTTCATGCGCCAGCAATACTATACGCTCATCTTTGACAACGAGCAGCAGATGGACAACGCCAAATCGACCTCCCTCGACAGCGTCGTCGTGGAGAAGATCTATCTGCGCGAGGGACTGGTGGACCAGTATGCCTTTGGCCACGGCGACGGCAAGTGGCGCATGGAGCGCATCAATCAGATCAGCTTCAAGGACAATGTCAATGCCTCCTTCCTCAACTTCCTGCAGAAGTTCTTTGCGGCCAACGGCGCGGGAATGATCCGCAACCCGCTGCCCTACTCCGGTCCTGACCCCAACGGCGAGGAGACAAGCCACGTGGAGACGACGATACCAGCCGAGGAGTGGAGCACCTTCATGCCCACCGTGCCCGACAATATGATCTACAATATCCTCTACGGCCAGAAGTATGGCAAGAGCCAGCGCAAGATTCTGGTCTTCAGAGGACTCTCCAACGGCATCGAGACCCGACTGGTCTTCAAGCAGCGTCACGGCAAATGGCGCCTGGAGAAGGTCAAGGCATATTGATCTCGTCTTTGATCTCATCCGGGCCACAGGGTCCGGCCCACCACAACCACATCACACCCGATGCGACCCACGGCCAAACAAGACCGGGGCGCATCGGTTTTGTTCGAACGAAGGATTTTAGTTCAGACAAAGAAATCTTGTCTCAAACGAAGGGATCATGTCCCAAACGAAGAAATCGTGTTCAAACAAAGGAATCGTGTCCCAGACAAAGGATTCGTGTCCGAACGTAGGATTCTTATTCAAATGAAGGAGAAAACAGATGATAGACAAAAAAAACTATAGTTTACTGGCCCACAACACCTTCGGCATCGACGTCCGCTGCCGAAGATTCGTGGAGTATGGCTCCGTCGAAGAGGCGCAGGAGCTGGTCCGAACCCTCACCCCCGAGGACGGCCCGCTGCTCATCCTTGGCGGCGGCAGCAACCTGCTACTGACGGGCGACTACGAGGGAACGGTGATCCACTCCGCCATCCGATTCATCGAGCCGCTGGGAGAAGGACGCGTGCGCTGCGGATCAGGACAGGAGTGGGACGCCTTCGTGGCGTGGTGTGTCGCCAATGGCTACCACGGTGCGGAGAATCTCTCGCTGATACCGGGCGAGTGTGGTGCCAGCGCCGTGCAGAACATCGGTGCCTACGGCGCGGAGGCCTGCAACCTCATCGAAGAGGTGGAGGCCGTGGAGATAGCGACGGGACGCCTCTGCCACCTCAAGGGCAGCGACTGTGGCTACAGCTACCGACAGAGCCGCTTCAAGCACGAGTGGCGCGACCGCTTCCTCATCACCTCCGTCACCTACCGGCTCTCCACACAGTTTGATCCCCAACTCGACTATGGCAACATCCGTACGGCCCTGGCCGAGAAGGCCATCACCCACCCCACGGCGGAGCAGATGCGACAGACGATCATCGAGATCAGGCGCAGCAAACTCCCCGACCCCAAGGTCTTTGGCAACGCGGGCAGCTTCTTCATGAACCCCATCGTAGGCGAAGAGAAGTTTAGGGAACTGCAGGCGCAATATCCACAGATTCCCCACTACGAGGTGGCTGACGCCGACGGGACGACTCGCTACAAGGTGCCCGCTGGCTGGCTGATAGACCAGTGTGGGTGGAAAGGACGGTCGCTCGGACGGGCGGGGGTCTATGCGCGCCAAGCGCTCGTGCTCATCAACCTCGGCGGGGCGACGGGCCAAGAGGTCAAGAAGCTCTGCGAGGCCGTGCGCCACGACGTGGCCGAGCGGTTCGGTATAGAAATCAACCCCGAGGTGAATATCCGATGAGACTGACGTTCTTAGGCACGGGAACGTCCAACGGCGTGCCCGTCATCGGCTGCGACTGCGAGGTCTGCCGCAGCCAAGACCCGCGGGACCAGCGTCTGCGCACCTCCGCGCTCATAGAGACGGAGACCACGCGCGTGCTGATCGACTGTGGACCCGACTTCCGCCAGCAGATCCTTCGCCAGCCCTTCCGCAAGATCGACGGACTGCTCATCACGCACATCCACTACGACCACGTGGCGGGCATCGACGACGTGCGCCCGTTCTGCCAACTCGGACCGGTCAATATCTATGCCGACGCAGCCACCTGCAGCGGCTTGCACCACACCATGCCCTACTGCTTCGGCGAGCATCTCTACCCAGGCGTACCCAAGCTGGCTCTCCACACCATCGCTCCGCACGATCCGCTGCAGATCGGCGACCTCAAGATCGTGCCCATCGTGGTGCTCCACGACAAGATGCCCATCCTCGGGTTTCGCATCGGACCACTGGCCTACATCACCGACATGAAGTCGATCGACGAGACAGAACTACCTTATCTACAGGACGTTGACACGCTCGTGGTCAATGCGCTGCGCTGGGATCCGCCCCACCACTCCCATCAGTTGGTGAGCGATGCCATCGACTTCGCACACCGCCTGGGCGTACGGCGCACCTACCTCACGCATCTCACCCACAAGATCGGGCGCTACGCCGAAGCCAGCAAGCGGTTGCCCGAGGGGGTGAGCTTCGCCTACGACGGACTGCAGATCGACGTCTGACCGAGGCGAACTGCCCGCATCCACACAAGTTCTCATCCCCACGTTCCTTCTCTCGGAGGGAGCGTGGGGATGATGCTATCATACGAGGCCGACCGGGCGCGGGGGTAGCAATCGTGACGCCCCGGCATGGAAGCATCCTTTAAGAAAACTAAAAAAACAAATACGCCCCGATACAATCCGGATTATTTTTTGTAACTTTACACTCCCCTATTGTGCCCCTGGCACAACTGCCGGGGGACGCTGCCTCACGGCAGGCTGAAGAAGAAATCAAAAAAAGAACAATATAAATGCATTTCAAATGGAATTACGAATCGCCTTCGCCCGATCGGCAACGTGCGGCCAAGGAGTTGGGTGAGAAGCTGAATATCAGCCCGATACTCGCCAACCTGCTCATCGATCGCAGCATCACGACCGAGTCGGCGGCCAAGCGCTTCTTTCGTCCGCAACTGGCCGATCTCATCAACCCATTTCTGATGAAGGACATGGATCTCGCCGTGGACCGCCTCAACGACGCCATGGGGCGCAAGGAGCGCATACTGGTCTATGGCGACTACGACGTGGATGGATGCACGGCCGTCGCGCTGGTGTACAAATTTCTGCGACAGTTCTACTCCAACATCGACTATTACATCCCCGACCGCTACGACGAGGGATATGGCATCAGCCACAAAGGACTGCAGTATGCGGAGGAGACGGGGGTGAAACTCATCATCATCCTCGACTGTGGCATCAAGGCGGTAGAGGAGATAGCACACGCCAAGGAGCTGGGCATTGACTTCATCATCTGTGACCACCACGTGCCGGACGACGAACTGCCGTGTGCCGTGGCGACGCTCAACCCGAAGCGGGCGGACGACACCTACCCGTTCAAGGAGCTCTGTGGCTGCGGCGTGGGATTCAAGTTTATGCAGGCCTTTGCCAAGAACAACGGCATTCCCTTCTCGCGCCTCATCCCGCTGCTCGACTTCTGTGCCGTGAGCATCGCAGCAGACCTCGTGCCCGTGGTGGACGAGAACCGCATCCTGGCTTTCCACGGACTGAAGCAGCTCAACCAAAACCCCAGCGTCGGCCTTAAGGCCATCGTGGACGTGTGTGGGCTGAGCGGGCGCGAACTGTCGATGAGCGAGATCATCTTCAAGATAGGACCGCGCATCAACGCCAGCGGACGCATGGAGTGTGGCAAGGAGAGTGTGGACCTGCTCGTGGAGCGGGATATCAACGAGGCGCTGCGAAGGGCACGCCACATCGACACGTACAACGAGCAGCGAAAGGGCATAGACCGACAGATGACGGACGAGGCCAACCTGATCGTGAACCGACTGGAGAGCCAAAGCCACCAGAGCAGCATCGTCCTCTACGACGAACACTGGAAGAAGGGCGTGGTGGGCATCGTGGCCAGCCGACTGACGGAGATCTACTTCCGCCCCACCGTGGTCATCACGCGCGAGGGAGACCTGGCGACAGGATCGGCTCGGAGCGTGGCGGGATTTGATATCTACTCGGCCATCAAGAGCTGCCGCGACTTGCTGCTCAACTTCGGCGGTCATACCTACGCGGCAGGACTGACGCTGCGCTGGAGCGACGTGAGAGAGTTTCGCAACCGATTCCAGGCCTATGTGGATAGCCACATCCAGCCGGAGCAGACGGAGGCTTTCCTCCACATCGACGCGCTCATCGACTTCAAGGATATCACGAAGAAGCTGCACAACGACCTCAAGCGCTTCGCTCCGTTCGGACCGGGCAACACGAAACCTATCTTCTGCACGAAGGATGTCTATGACTTCGGCACGTCGAAGGTGGTGGGACGCGAGCAGGAACACATCAAACTGGAATTGGTCGATTCCAAGTCGAACAACGTCATGAACGGCATCGCCTTCGGACAGAGTGCAGCAGCACGCTACATCAAGTCGAAACGGTCGTTTGACATAGCCTATACCATCGAGGACAACGTGTTCAAGCGGGGGGCGGTGCAACTGCAGATAGAGGACATAAGACCCACCGAGACGGAGGAAGGAGAGGGATAAAAGAGTGATGGCAGACTATCGCGCCATACTGCGTGAGCACTGGGGCTACCCTGACTTCAGAGGCATCCAGCGCGAGATCATCGAGAGCATAGGGGCTGGAAAGGACACCCTGGGACTGATGCCGACGGGGGGAGGAAAGTCTATCACCTTCCAGGTGCCTGCGCTGGCGATGGAGGGTGTGTGCCTGGTCATCACGCCCCTGATTTCGCTGATGAAAGACCAGGTGGACCATCTGCGCAGGAGAGGCATCAGGGCGGCAGCTATCCACGCGGGGATGCAGCGGTCCGACATCGTCCAGACGTTGGAGAACGCCGTCTTCGGGGGCGTGAAGTTGCTCTACATCTCGCCCGAACGACTCGGCTCCGAACTCTTCCTGGCCAAACTTCGCCACATGAGGGTGAGCTTCGTCACTGTGGACGAGGCCCACTGCATCAGCCAGTGGGGCTACGACTTCCGCCCTTCCTACCTGGAGATAGCAAAGATAAGGCAACTGCTGCCCGAGATTCCCATCCTCGCACTGACCGCCACGGCCACTCCCGCCGTGGTGGAGGACATCCAACGCCAACTCCAGTTTCGCACACCCAACGTATATAAGATGAGTTTCGCACGCGCGAACCTTTCTTATATCGTGCGCCGCACCATGGACAAGGAGGCGGAGCTGGTCCACATTCTCCGACAGACCAGCGGATCGTCCATCGTCTATACGCGCAGCAGGGAGGCCACACGCGAACTGGCCAAAATGCTCATGCAGCAGGGCATCAGTGCGACATGGTATCATGCGGGACTGGAACCGAGCGTGAAGGAGGAACGGCAAAACCTGTGGCAGACCGACAAAGTGCGCGTCATGGTGGCGACCAACGCCTTCGGCATGGGTATAGACAAACCGGACGTCAGCATGGTGATCCACCCGGACGCCCCCAACTCCATCGAGGAGTATTTCCAAGAAGCGGGACGCGCGGGACGCGACGGCAACCAGGCCTACGCCGTGCTGCTCTACGAAGAGGACGATGCCTACAAACTCAAATGCCGCGTCGCCTCCTCCTTTCCCGAGAAAGAACTCATACGCACCATCTACGACCAAATCGCTTATTTCTTCGTCGTGGGCGTGGGCTGCGGAGCGGGCCATACATTTGAGTTTAGCCTGGAGCGGTTCTGCCGGGCATACCGCCACTTCCCCACCCAGGTGCACACGTCGCTGGAACTGCTGCAGCGGGCGGGCTACATCTACTATGATCCCAACCCGGACAGCAAGGCAAGGCTGCGGTTCCTACTCCAGCGAGAGGACTTGTACCGCCTCGACCATAGCACGCCCAAGGAGAACGCCGTCATCACGGCATTGCTGCGGATGTATGGGGATCTGTTTGTCGATTTCAGTTTCATCGACGAGAGTTTTGTGGCCAAGGAGGCCAACTTGTCGCGCGAGGAGACCTATACGACACTTCGGGCACTTGACCAAAAGCACATCGTGAAGTTTATCCCTCGCAAAAACATTCCCCTCATCACCTATCGCAAGGACAGAATCGACGGAGAAGACCTGATCATTGGTCCCGAAGTCTATGAGGACCGCAAGGCCGACTTCGAGAAGCGCATCCTCGCCATGATTGACTATTGTGAGAATGAGAGCGAATGCAGAAGTCGCCAGCTGCTCCGCTATTTCGGCGAGACCGAGAGCGAGGACTGTGGCCACTGCGACGTCTGCCGGACAAGGCGCAAGGAAAGTAGCGACGAGGCGCTGCGGCAGGCTATCCTGCAACAACTGGCGGACCAGAAGGGCCACACGCTCGCCGAGATCAAAGCGCTATTTGGACACGTCAAGGCTGGACAGGTGCTCAACCGCCTCATGGCCGAGGAACAGGTGGCAACGGATGGCAGCAAGATTTGGCTGAAAGACTAAAAGCGCGAAAGTCGCAAAACCCTTGCAGAGAATCCGCGTTTCTACTCGAAGTGCAGCTCGCAACGGCAGACCTCACGTTGCTCTTCCCCCTCCCTCACCTTGCAGACACTCACGCCAAAAGCAAGACCATCGTCTGAGAGCGGCTGGCGATAGAGACGAAGCCGGTCTCCCTGATAGCTTTCTGCCACATAGGCCACGTCGATGCGGCGCAGGCGGTGGGACGCGTACCAGGAGAGTGGCCAAAGGTCGAGGACATGGTCGATGTACTTCACGCTATTGATGTGGCCGTTGATATCCACATCGCTATAGAAAGTATCCAACTCCCGCACCAACTCCAGGCGGTCGCCGAGTTTCACGCGCGAGGGACTGGCGATGGGGCACGGATAGTCGCGGTCCAGGTAGGCCGTGAGCAGGCCGTCGTGGATGGCAAGGATATCGGCTGGCTGGCGCGTCTCGGTGTCGATCATCGCCCAGATGCTGCGGCCGTAGCCATAGACGCTCCCTGTAGGCGAACCGATCTTGAAGTTACGGCTCGTGAAATACTTCATCGCACTGTCGCACCAGGTCTCGATAAAAAACGGGTCGTAGGCGCGGGGCATGGCCTCCAGTTCTATGCACAGGCGGCTCAACACCCAGGTGCGGTGGATGGTGTGGAGGTAGTTCATACCAAACTCGCGGTCGTCAGAATGGAAGTCGGCGGCATTGAGCAAGGCGTTGCCCAACTGGCCCACCGTCAGATGCTTGGAGAAGTCGCAACGAAACGGGTCGGCCATCATATCGTAGTGTGCCACCTTGGGCAATAGTTCTTTTTCCATATAGTTGGTATTTTATGATTCGCAAGCTACAACAGTCCATCAATAGCAAGCTGCTTGCAAAGTTAGCCATTTCTCTTCATTCTGCCAAGACTCTCGAGCCTCAGTTTCTCTGTTTTTCTTCCTTTTCCTATCGCTCACGCTCTCAAAACAAGACTTATCTCGGCCTGGAGCATGTCTCGGAAATAGAAGACCAAGCTTATCACAACGAACATTTTGGGAGATCATAGAATTTCAAGCAAGCCTCAACGAGCACCTGAGGTTCATAGATGGCAAAAGACCGACTTCACAGCCGGCCTTTTTTCATTACAAAAACATTATGAAATAATTCCTTTTGAACAAGATTTCATTTACCAAGTTGTACTAACTGTTTTACGGTTGCAAAGGTACGACTTGGCGGAAAAGTACACAATACCTAAAAAAAGGTATTTTGCTTTTCTCTGTCTTCTTTCGTTGCCACAACGGGCCCGAATCCTACAAGCGGACGAGCGTAGAAGCGCGTTGCTTGCCTTCCACCTGGAGGACAAAGACGCCCTTCGTCGTGGGCAGGGGAAGCTGGTAGGAGGGCTGGTTGGCAGGAAGCTGCCAGCGGCCCACCTTGGCGCCTGTGGGCGAGAAGATTGTCACGGCGAAAGGCTGCGTGGGAGTTTCGTCAAAAGAGAGCGTGAGGACGCCCTCCCCTATACGGACCTTGACGCCACGAAGCGGAGTGGCGGAGACTTCCCCTATCCTGTCGAAGTGGAGCAGATGAAGCAATCCTTTATAGACGTCTATCTCGCCGTAGCCATAGCGGTTGTTGGGGACGGGAAGTCCGGAGACGGTGCGGTGGCTCGTGGCGGCAATGGTCTCAAGAGCCTGCTCGGGCGTGAGCGTGGGGCAGGCCTGCAGCCAAAGGGCAATGGCTCCTGCCACTACGGGTGCGGACATGGAAGTACCGGAGTTGGCATTCCATGCGTAGGTGCGCCCATTATACTGGAAATGAGCCACATCACTGCGCAGCGGCGCTCCTTGGTTGTCCGGATTGGTTATGAAGAAGGAACTATAGGCCGAGATGACATTGGTGCCTGGCGCACAGACATCGGGCTTCGTCCGCCCATCCATCGTCGGGCCCACGGAGGAGTAGTCGGCTTTGAGTCCATTGCCTCCTTTGCTGACGTGCCAGTCGCCCTGGTAGTTGTAAAACTGGTTGCGCCAGGTGGTCGCTCCCACGCTGATGACGCGGTTTGCCGCGCTCGGCACGAGGATACTATGACTCTGCTCTCCTGCCGACATTGTGGGGTCTAAGTCGCTGTTCCAAGTCAAAAGACCATTGTAGAAGAACTCCACGTCGGCTTCTGTTCCCCGCACGTCGAGGGCCGTGCTCGGCGTACCAAGTCGCTGCTCCTGCTGCATCGTCACGTCATAGAACACACCCTGACCAACGGCAGGGGCCTCATAGGCTTGGACCAGCACCACCATGCGGTTGCCTGGCGAGGTCATGACGGTGTCGCAGAGCAAAGAGTCGGAGGCGGCGAGCACCTCCTGCGTAGGATAGTCGAAACTGACGGGTGCGGCGGGGTTGGCATAGGTCTTGATCCGGATAGTGAAGGGGTCGGCGGACCGCAGAGTGGCTGTGCCGACAGGTGAGTTGGCTGCGACGAAAAGGCCTGCGTGCTCCTCGCCACGAGACTTGCGGAAGTAGGCCAGTCGCTCGCCGTTGTTACCCGCCGAGGCCACCAGGATGCGGCCTGGTCCCTGGAGCGAGTCGAGCACCTCGTAGTAGAGGCGGTCTTCGTCGTGGGCACTCTCAGGACTTCCCTCGCTAAAATTGATCACGCAGGGTTTGCCAACGCTGGCTGCATAGTCGAAAATATACTTGAAGCCCAGGGCGTCGGTGGCCGTCGTGTATTTATAGATGAGCGACGTGTCGATGATGGCTGCGTCGTCTCCCGTCGCATTGCATACCAAGCAGAGGTCAGCGTCTGGGGCAATGCCACCGTAGGGGGAGTCGAAGCCGCTTCCGGCAGCTATTCCTGCCGTGTGGGTGCCGTGGGTCTGCACGTTGCCGTCATAGGGGCAACCCAACTGGAGCAAAGCCTCCTCGCCTCGATAATCGCGGCCGACATAGTAGGGCGATCCGATGGTGTCAGGCGACAGATGGTCCCACAAGGCCTGGATACGATAGCGGCTCATGTCGCGCGTATAAAAGGTGGGGTGAGTCAGGTCGAAACCGATGTCCTGCACGCCGACGACCACACCCTCGCCCGTGAAAGCTTGCGGCAGATCGCGTCCCTCATAGGCTGGAATCGCATTGACAATGGTGCGCGTAGTGTCCATCGTGACGGTGCAGGAGCGGTGGGTTTCTATTCGCATCACTCGTCCGTCAAGCGACAAAGCCCCGATATGGCGCAAGGGGATGGAGACGATATGGAGGGAAGGTCCGAAACTCGCCAAGCGCTCCACACCATAGCGCTGAAAGAGCTCATCGGCGTCACCCTCAGTACGGATGAAGGCCGACAGTTCGCGTCCTTCCATGTTGCCAAGCTGTGGGCGCTGGCGTAGTTCTGCGCGCGCCAGGGTAGCCACTTCGCGTACGAAAGACGAGAGTTTGTAATAGGCCGCTTGCTGCGCTTGCATGGAAAGCGAAGCGAAAAGGAGGGTTGAGAGGATGAGGATGCGCATAGGAATCGGAATATTGAGGGTGAAACTTGTTTTTTCTCTGATGAGACGAACTTGAGTAGTACGAGGCTGCTATTTGATGTCCGCTCTATGAGGTGGGCAAAGACCAGAGAGGGGCATGCGTGCCAGCAAGGATGCCAAGGACTAAGCCCGCAGTTCTCGGAAGGTATAGACCATGACCGGAACGGTGACGATGAAGGCAAACAGGTCGCTTACGCTCTGACAGACCTCCACGCCCGTCAGTCCTAACCAACAGGGGAGGACGAGGATGCTGGGGATGAAGAAGAGACCATTGCGAGAGGCTGCCAGCAGATTCGCACGCCACGGTTTGCGGCAGGTCTGCGTGAGCATATTGCTCGACATCATGGTAGCACAGAGCGGAAGGGTAAGCAACTGCCATCGGAGGGCCACAACGCCGACCGCCACCACCTCCATATCGTCGCGGAAAAGGGCGATGAGCTCAGAACTGAAGAGCCATCCCAAGCCCGAGACCGCAAGGAGGAAGACCGTGCCGACTATCGTCGTAAACCACCAGGCGCGCTTGAGCCGACTATACAGTTTCGCTCCATAGCAGAAACCGCACAACGGCTGAAAGCCCTGGCCGAGCCCGATGACTACTGCCATCACCAACATCGTGATTCTTCCGACAATACTCATGCCCGCAATGGCTGCATCGCCCCATGTTCCTGCGGCGTGATTGAGCAGCATCGTCGATACGCAGAGCAGTCCCTGACGGGACATGGAGGGACTACCTCCATAGAATATCTCTTTGACAGCAGACCAGGAAGGGGCGAAGTCGCGCCAATAAATGCCAATGTTTCCCTCGTGGTGGGACATGCGAAACAGCAGGAGAAAACTGACGACTTGCCCGATGACCGTGGCAAGGGCTGCTCCCTGCACCTTCAGATCGAGCAGGAAGATGAAAAGGGGATCCAAGGCCACATTGAGGACCGCACCTGTCACAATGCCCACCATCGCATAGGCGGCGTTGCCCTGCAGACGGAGCTGGTTGTTGAGCGTCAGTGACGACATCAGAAAAGGCATTCCCAGCAGCGAGACCGAGAGATAGCTTTCCGTTAGGGGCAAGATGGTGGGCGTGGAACCGAGGAGCAGGGCCAAAGGATGCAGAAAGACCAGGCCCAAGGTCATGAGGATCAGTCCCGTAAAGAGCGAAAGAAAGAACCCATCTGCGGCCATGCGGCGGGCGTTGCCATGCCGGCGCGCTCCCAGTTCGCGCGAAATGTAGTTGCCCGATCCGTGACCGAAGAAGAAACCAAAGGCCTGCATGAAGAACATCAGCGGAAAGACAACGCCCACCGCAGCCGTGGACTGCGTGTCGAGCTGTCCGACGAAGAATGTGTCGGCTATGACATACAAACTCGTCACCAGCATACCGACAATGGTTGGAACGGCCATTGTCGGTATTACCCGGCGGATGGGAGCCGTCGTCAGGTAGGTGTAGTTGTCTTTCCCTCCGTGCATGCCAGTCGCTTATACCTCCTTTTTCTTCTGAAGTTGCTCGATGATGGTGGCGACAATACGCTCTGCCGATCGGCCGTCCCAACGCTCGGGCAAGGCAGCCTTCTTCCATTTGCCCTGCAACAGGTCGTTCAAGGCGGTTTGGAGCAGGTCGGGATTCTCGCCCACAAGCACATTGGTACCTACCTTCACGGTCTCGATGTGCTCCGTATAGCTATTCAGCGTGATACAGGGCACACCGTTGAACGTAGCTTCCTCGGCCACGTTGCCCGAGTCGGTAATGATGCCGCGGGCGTGGGCGGTGAGGAATCCAAACTCCAGGTAGTCCAAAGGTTCGGCAAAGCGCAGCGACTTCAGCGCTCGTTGGGCGGCTATTTGCTCCACCGTCTCCCGGGATCGGCCACGCAAGGGTGCAATCACGGGAACACCAGCCTTTGTGGCATCGGCATCGAGAACGCGCAACATGGCTTCCAGTCTCTGAGTGTCGGCAATGAGCAACTTGCGGTTGAGCGTCAGCACAAGGTAGGAAGCATCCGTGATGGCGGGCAGGGCCGGGTGCTTGGCCAGCTCGTTGCCGATGCCTTCGATACGCTGACGACAGAAGCGGAGGTTGTCGATGAGGATGTTGCCCACCATATAGACTTTCGACAGCTCTGCTCCCTCACGATTGGCAATACTATTATTGCTGATGCCTGCGGTGAAGAGCAGGTCTGAGAGACCATCGATGACGAGGCGGTTGATCTCCTTCGGCATATTGATATCGAAGGAGCGTGTGCCTGCGGCAATATGGGCCAGCAGGATACCTTGCTTCTTGGTGACGATGGCAGCGGCCATAGTTGAGGCAAGATCATCCACTACTACCACGGCGTTGGTGGGATGCTGCTGCAGATAGACCTCGAAACGAGACATCACCTGCCCCGTAAGCTCGTTGAGATTCTCGCAGTCCACACCCAGATACTCATCGGGCAGGTGGATGCTCAGGTCGTCGAAGAGCGTTCCTTCCAGCGTGGGGTCTCCTTGGCAGCCCGTATAGACGAGCGAATAGCTGATGGGACTTCCCTCCCTCCGCAAGTTGTCTATCTGACGGATGAGCGGGGCGACCTTGATGAAATTGGGGCGTGCGCCCGAAACGATACATATCTCCATAGTGTGATGCTTTTTACAATGCAAAGTTAGTCATTTTTTGGCAGACAGGGGAGAAATTCCCACATATCTTTTCGCAAACACCTGTTTTCACATGCAGACCAAGCTGCTCAATCCCGAGAGAGGCTCTTGGAGTTCAAACAAGTCGTGTATACGGTATTGTGAGTAGTATTTCATGTCGCCCTTACGAGTTTTAACTTTTTAATTATTTCAAGAAAGGATCAAGCGTAGCCAGCAGTTCGGCTTTATCTACCACACCGCTTGTGCGCCACAATACTTCTCCGTTTCGGAAAAGCATCAGCGTTGGCACGGATTGGATGCGGAATTGGCTTGCAGTTACGCCGTACTTGTCCACATCCACCTTGATGATTCGGATGCGGTCGCCCAACACACTCTTCACCTGCTCCAGAATGGGGTGCATCACCTTGCAAGGTTGGCACCAGGTAGCAAAGAAATCGACCAGAACAAGCTGGCCACTGTTTATTACATTATTGAATGTCTCCATAATTATTTGTCTATTTCCGTGAAACGATTAAAAGTTCTGCCGTCGTAGCGAAGAATCCGTGTAGGAATAATATCTTCTTCATGCTCTAATCATTTGATAATGATGCGCCTATAATCTAGGAGGATAAGCCATGCTTTACTCCCATATTAGGCAATATATCTGCAAAAATACAAAAAATATTCAAAAAAGTGATTTTATGGATGGATTTTGTTGGCAGGGCGAACTTGATTTAACCTTATTTTATAAGATAGAGGGATATTTTGATAAGCTGAAATCCTTAATGGCCGAAAATGACCAGATTTAGGTATTGGAAAATGAAAATGACCGATAATGAATTTGACACTTCATGACCTCTTAAAACAAAAAGGCGTAAGGTATGGTAGACATAATCTTAGTAAAATGCAGAGTAATTTGCATTTTTCTTCATAATCATTCGTGTTTCTAACATATTTTACCTATCTTTGTGCCTTAAAAAATAGAAGTTGCAAAATGGAAAAGTATGTGTTAGAATTACAGGCTGTACTAGACAAATATAGAAGTCTTGGTATTTCACAGCAGATAGATTACGATAAGTTCTATCTGTATTCCATCATTACACACTCTACTGCCATAGAAGGTTCTACTGTGACGGAAATAGAGAATCAATTGCTCTTTGATGAAGGTATTTCTGCTAAAGGTAAACCCTTGGTAGAGCAGTTGATGAATCTTGATTTGAAGCATGCCTATGAGCAATCCATTCGATGGGCTAAGGAGCACAAACCTTTTTCTGTAGAAATGCTTAAGCAATTGTCTGCATTGGTGATGAAGAATACCGGCAGCGTTTATAGCACGCTTCAGGGGGAATTCGATTCTTCTAAAGGTGACCTCCGTCTATTAGGTGTCACAGCGGGAGCTGGTGGACGTTCCTATATGAACTTTCTGAAGGTTCCTGTAAGGTTGGCTGATTTCTGCAATGAGATAAACCGAAGGCGTGAATTGCTTCTTGAAAACCCGAGTGAAATGGATGCATATTTGTTGAGTTTCGATGCTCATAACATCCTTGTCAGCATCCATCCTTGGGTGGATGGAAATGGCAGAATATCGCGTCTCATCATGAACCACCTTCAGTTTGAATTTAATCTTGTTCCGACAAAGGTAATGACAGATGATAAGGCAGCTTATATTGAAGCTCTTAATGCATCTCGAGAAGAAGAGTCGATGTTACCATTCCAGTCTTTCATGCTTCAAGAACATATCAAAAATCTTAAGGCTGAGATAGAACAGTATGAAAGATCTATGGATGATGATGCCGTGATAAATGTCGGGAAAGATTTTGAAAATGTCGGGAAAGAAAAACTGATTGAACTTTCTGAACGTCAGCAGAATATCATTTCTGTTGTTAAATATCATCCAGCAATAACAATTCCGGAATTGGCGCAGAGAATGTCGGGAAAGAAAACTGTAACGACACGTACTATTGAAAGAGATATTGCTGCTCTTCAAGCTAAGGGAATCTTGAAACGTGAAGGCGGTAGAAAAAGTGGTAAATGGATAGTTGTAAACATCTGAATAACCCGAAATCACTTTTATTGTATTGGAAATTAATATTAATTAAAATAGTAGCATATGAGCAATGTATATTTTGAACCTTGGGTTGGCTGCCAGTACTCCGAGGGCATAAATGGGAAACGTATAATGGTTTTAGGCCATGTTCACGTTTGTGATGGATGTGATAATTGTGGTGTTGAAAAGTGTGATGATTTTTCTACCCAGAAGGTGGTGGAAGATTATATTGTTTGGAGAAAAAACGGAACAATACCATCTTCAGGATATGAAAAATAGCTTCAGACTTACCTCAAATTTGCCAAAGCTTAAAGTTGAATGATATTTTCAGTTGTTATGTGTATTTTTTCTATATAATGGGGTACACTTGCTAATACTGAATTAAAAATTCTTTTCTTTCGAATAAAAGCCGTATCTTTGCCACAAATTGTCAAGACAATATTCAGAATTATGTTGTTTACAGAAAAAATTAAAGATTTACGGTTGCATAGTCAACTACCACAAAGAAAGTTGGCGGCTGCATTAGATATAGACACGGCAACCTATTGCAAAATAGAAAAAGGCGAACGAAAAGCTCGAAAAGAACAAGTTGAGCTATTGGCCTCCGTCTTTGAGATTGACAAGAAAGAGTTGTTGGCTCTATGGTTGGCAGACAAAGTTACGGATCTTGTTTCCGACAATGGGCAAATTGCTCGTAATGCCCTCTCCTTAGCTGTAGAAAATTTAGAACACAAAGAACAAAATGATAAAGTCAAAAGCATATAAACTCCCAGAAGAAATAGAAGAGGCTATTGTTGCCGAAAGTCGTTCTTCATATGGCCTACATACATACGTCAGCTTATTTAGCAGTGCTGGCGTGGGATGTTATGGCTTTAAGGAAGAGGGCTTTTACTGTGTTGCAACTGTAGAATTACTTGAAAAGCGTCTTAAAATACAATCCTATAATAACAAATGTGTCTACAAGAGTGGGTATATTTGTGGAGATATGACGACACAGGAGACAAAGGATAAGGTATTTGCAGAATTGGAAATGTGGAAAAAGGGCTTTCATGTTACTGATTTAGATGTACTTATTGCCACTCCTCCATGTCAAGGTATGTCTGTTGCTAATCATAAGAAAAAGAAAGATGAGATAATAAGAAATTCCTTAGTTGTCGAGTCTATAAAAATGGTTCATCAGATAAAGCCAAAATTCTTTATCTTTGAGAATGTACGAGCATTTTTGACATCTGTATGCACTGATGTTGATGGCAATGCAAAAAGCATAAAAGAAGCGATAGAAATGAACCTTGGTGGATTATACAATATCCTGTATAAAGTTGTAAACTTTAAGGATTACGGAAATCCATCAAGCCGTACTCGTACACTTGTAATTGGAGTAAGAAAGGACATTAAGGAGATAACTCCATGTGATGTTTTCCCTGACAAGCAACCAGAGAGAACACTTAGAGAAGTGATTGGGCATCTTCCATCTTTGAAGAAAATGGGAGAAATTTCTGAGAATGACATATATCATAATTTCAGAAAATACAATCCGAAAATGGAAGCATGGATTTCTGATATTAAAGAGGGACAATCAGCGTTTGACAATACAGACATTAATCGCATTCCGCATACGGTTAAAAATGGAGTTGTTGTATATAACGCCCAAAAGAATGGCGACAAGTACACTCGCCAATATTGGGATAAGGTTGCCCCATGCATACATACGCGGAATGATATCATGGCAAGTCAAAATACTGTTCATCCTGTAGATAATAGGGTGTTTAGTATTAGAGAAGTTATGCTTATGATGTCTGTGCCAGAGTCGTTCAATTGGTCTGACATTCCATTTGAGAAACTCAATGCTTTAACACCTAAAGAAAAAGAAGCATTCCTTAAAAAAGAGGAAATGAATATTCGCCAAACTTTGGGCGAAGCTGTGCCAACCATCATTTTCAGACAGATAGCCAATAAGATACGTAGAGTCTTGTGCAAGCCGACATTGACTGAACAAGATGCGAAAGGCATAATCGAGCGAAGAAAACTTACAGACATTGACAACTTGCTAAGATTTATCAGAACTAACAATTCATACAAGTTCGCTGAGCTATCCAAAATAGCAGAATTGGCAAATGCTCAAAGAGAAAATAATGCTGCGTACTATACAAGGCAAGATACCTGCTTCACTATTATAAGCAAACTTCCAGAAGCAAAAGAGTATACTATTCTTGATATTTTGGAGCCATCAGTAGGTGTGGGGAACTTTCTCCCAACTTTGATACAAAAGTATGCAGATGTACCAGTTGTAAACATTGATGTTGTGGATATTGACAAAAACAGCATAGCTATACTACAAGCTCTTGTTGACAAAATCAATATGCCACAAAATATACACATCAACTATATAGTGGCAGATTCTCTTCTATATAATTTTAGTAAAAAATATGATATTGTGATAGGGAATCCACCATATATGAAAATAACAAAAGACAAGAAACTTCTTGCTTTGTATAAGGAACAGGCTCAGAACAAAGACACAAACAATATCTTTGCATTCTTCATAGAAAAAATGATGAGTGTTGGAAATGTTGTGTCTCTGATAGTACCAAAGAGCCTAATAAATGCGCCAGAGTTCAATTTGACTAGATCAATAATGAGAGAAAAGCATATTGCCAATATTATTGACTTTGGCGAGAAAGGTTTTAAGGGTGTTAAAATAGAAACCATAAGTTTTATCCTTGACACTCGAAAAGATCCAGACATGACAACCATAGAGTCCTATATAACGGAAGATGTTAGATGCTGCCCACAAGACTACATTACTGATGACAAATTCCCATATTGGCTCATTTATAGAAATTCGTCTTTCGATAAAGTAGCAGACAAGATGAACTTTAATGTATTTAAGGCATACAGAGACCGAGTTATAACAAAAGCTCGTACAAAAGCAAGCGGACGCATTCGGGTTCTGAAATCACGCAATATCGGGAATAATAAAATCGTTAATATTGCAGACTATGACAGTTATATTGATGATTTGGACGGACTTGATGTCGCAAAATATATGGATCAAGAGTGCATTCTACTACCGAATTTGACTTACAATCCAAGAGCTTGCTTTATGCCAAGTAATTGTATCGCTGATGGTTCGGTAGCAATACTTACGACAATAGACCCGTCTGTAAACATTACGGAAAACGATTTGGCATTTTACGCAACAGACGAATTTTCAGATTTCTATTCTGTTGCAAGAAATCGTGGAACTCGTTCTTTGAATATAGATAACAATTCTGTTTTCTTTTTTGGAACATTAAAACAGCATAACATATGAGAATAGAAGATATACAAGAGCATCTTGACAAATACAACGACTATGATATAAGACAGAACAAGAACTGTCGATTCGTTGACCAAAAGTGTACCCCAGATGTAGTTTGCTTCATTGCAGACTGCATTCTGAGCACCGACTGTGCAACAAAGGCATTCACTGTAAGCGATTTGTGGAAGACACAATTCTTCATTGAAAATACAAGAATTGTGTTTCATAAGCCGTATGCAGACAACGAGTCTGCCCATAATGAATATGACAAGGTTCTGGCTCAACCATTGAAACTTTTGGCTTATGCCCACGTACTTGAACTTGACGATTCACAACGTCGTTTGGTATTCTGTGTAAATAATATGGAAATGTTGGAGTACATTGCTTCTCGTGAAAGGAATGCATTCAACTTTCTACAAGTGTTCTTTCGTAAAGTCGTTTCAGCAAGCGGTATTGAACGTTTCTTCAGAGAATACAAAGAGAGTTGCACTAATGCCACAAAAGGTGAAATCAGAGCGGCTAAGAACACTTTGTATGATAAGTATCATCGTTTCATTAGTACAAACACCCCTACAAAGTCAAAGCTAGACACAACCCGAATGCTTCACAAAGTACTGAATGTATTTGCATATTCAGAAATGATACCAGGGAGCAGCTGTAAACTGCAAAATTGGGGAGACCTTATGTATAATAAGGTGAATTGCGTGATGAATATACAGGCAAAGAGAAAACAAAGACACGAAATGAGGCCAAAGCACATGAAACTGATGATATAAATGTAAACTTCTACATAGATTATCAGGTTAATAAAGCGATTAAGAATGTCAAGCGTCAGCAAGGAGACACAAGTGAAGTTCATGATGAATTGGCTACAGGTATAGCAACCGAGGTCCACCACATATTCCCTAAATCACAGTTCCCGATGATTGCCTCATATTACGAGAATTTGATATTGTTGACAAGTAGCCAACACAGGCAAAAAGCGCACCCAAAAGGCAACACACAGGTAGTGGATAGAGACTATCAGTTGACTTGTCTCATGGCAAAATCTCAGACGATAGAAGCCTCTCTCAATGAGGGTAATAACTTCTATCGCAAGGAATCTTTCATCTATGTGGTAAATACAGGATTGGACGAACACATAGAAGAAACCATTTCTTTTGTGGATATACGAAAGTTCCTTGTGAATAAATATTTGGAGTTTTAATTGTACTTTCCTATAAACATATAGATTTTATAGCAATGTCTCGCATTATAAATCTCAGAATTAAAAATTATCGTTGCTTCAAAGATTTTACAGCACACTTTGAAGAAAGATTCATTGTTCTAATAGGTAGGGGTGATTCTGGCAAATCATCCTTGTTAAAAGCTATTGAAGCCTTATTGAGTCCATTATGGAATTACTCTTTTTCTGATTGGGACTTTTATAATGGAGACATTGAGGCTCCTATCCAAATAGAAGCAGATATTGCAGATTTACCAGAAGAACTATTTGATTTGGATAGCATTGGATTTTCATACAAGCTGAAACGGAAATCTGGTGAAATTTCAACAAATATCGAGCAAGAGGAAGATGGCGATGAGCAAATAATAACATTACGTCTTGTGGTAGATGCAACATTGGAGCCAAAATGGTATGTTGTAAGCGGACGAGAAAATGTTGAAAATATTGAACTTTGTTCAAAAGACAGAGAATTATTCAATTCTTTTCTTGTTGCAGATACCGCAGACAGTCAATTTTCTTATCATCGAACTTCCCCACTACATTCTATTGCTCACTGTACACTTACAGAACGAAAAGAGGTCGAACAGAAAATGCTTGCTACTGTTAGAGCAGCCTTTAAAGCAGGTAAAGATGCATCTAAATTTGACGAACTTGAAAATGGATTGACTGAAATTTCTAATAATTTGACAAAATTTGGTTTGAGTGGTGATTCTTTGAAACCATTACTGGACTACAAGGAGAATGCATACACACTAAGAAATGTTGCAATACACCAATATAACAGACCTTTTAGATTGATGGGCAATGGTTCCAAACGATTATTGTCTATGGCAATACAAATGGAACTTACTAAGCAAGGTGGCATTGTTCTCATTGATGAAATAGAACAGGGATTAGAATTTGATAGAGTAACAAATATCGTTAGGTTATTCAAGAATGCGTCAAATGGTCAAGTGTTCGTAAGTACTCATTCTACACATGTAGTATGTGAAGCTTCATGCAAACAGTTTTGTATGATTAGTCCTGATCATGAAACTGCTTATTCGTTTAATGAAGAAAATATTTCTCTACTAAGGAAACAACCGCATGTATTTTTTGCAAAGAGAATTATTTGTTGCGAGGGAAAGACAGAACTTGGTATCGTACGAAAATTAGATGAACAACTGAATTTGAACGGAAACGGATTTTCCTCAAAAGGGATAGTTGCTGCTGATTGTGGTGGAGGAACAAAACACTATCAATGTGCTATAGATTTGCATAAAAAAGGATTTGATGTCTGTGTAATAAGTGATAATGATGTTTTGAAAGATGACAAATTGAAAAAACTTCATAATCAAGCACTTGAATTAGGGATAACTATTATAAGATGGGATGATGGATGTTCTTTTGAAGGACAATTATTCAAAGATCTAAAATGGGAAAATGTTAATGAGTTGGTAGCGCTAGCGAATGAACTAAATGAAGATAAAGATATCTATGCTTCTATAGGATTCAAAGACGTAAACATGTTAGAAGACCCTCAAAATGACACAAGTGAGTTGAGAGAGCGCATTGCGAAAAAGGCAAAAGGTTCCAAAAATAATCCAGCATGGTTCAAAAACATAGAAAAAGCAGAATATGTTGGTGATTTGTTATGGAAATGCTTTTATAATAACAAAATCGACAATAACAGCAGCCTGTACAAACAAATGAACAAATTAAGACAATGGATAGCGAAATAAACAATTATTTAAAAGATAACAGATCTTTATTAATAGCACCAGCTGGACATGGGAAAACCACGCTGTTGATAAAATGTATTCTTAGGCTTCAAATGTCTAAGAACATACTCATTCTGACTCATACCCATGCAGGAATTGCTTCAATAAAACAGAAGATGTCTAAGGAACGTATATCTTTGAAAAACGTAAGCATTTCAACAATAACAGGCTTTGCACAACATATCGCAATATTGTTCTACGGACAAAAGATACCTGAAAATCAAGAGGATAAAAATTATTTTAATGATATTCAAGAGAAAGTATTGTGTATTATTTCATTAAATGGAGTACTCAACATCATAAAAAGAACTTATTCCGTAATTTTTGTAGATGAGTATCAAGATTGCTCCATAATTCAACACAAAATAATTGAAACAATATCGTCTGTTATACCAACACATTTGCTTGGAGACCCACTACAGGCTATAATTCGTTTTAATGATGAGCCTATAGATTTTTCTAAACATTTGAACAATTTTAAGGAATACAATTTTCTTTCCATCCCATGGCGATGGAATAATTGTGGCAATAAAGACTTAGGAAAAAGCGTAATAAAAATGCGTAAACTTTTATTAAATAATTCCGCAATAGAATTAGATGATTCAAATGAATTCAAAGGCGTATTCTTTGACAAACACTCCACAGAGGAGCAGAATTTTTGGCCTACATTAGGTAATACTCTTTCGAAATTAAAGTCTGATAGTTTACTTATACTATTTCCTCCTATTGTTGAATGTGGGATAACTTATCGAGCAAAATGCCGCCAAAGATTCGATTTCAATCACGACTTTGAATTGCTGGAAGCCATAGATGATAAGGATTTCTACAAATGCGCTCAAACAATAGACTCCCTCAGATGTGAAGGGAGAAAAATAACGGGGGATTTGCTTATAAAATTGTTAGAAGCAATCTCTTTCAACAAAGGAGATGTTACTGAATGGTTTTCTTCCAAAGGTGTTAAACACAAACGGACTGAAAAAGAAAAGTGCAACACCATAAAGATAATGTATGAAAATTTTGTACAATCAAAAGTTTTGATGCGTTATATCAGATAATTGATTATGCTCATACAAAATTAAAATGGAAATATAAAAGACCTGCATTATTGAATGCTATAAAGAAAGTCCTACATGATTATAGGGAATCATCTTGCTTAGAGCGTATGAAAACGTACAAGAACAAGATACGTATAGTTGGTAGAAAAGTAAATGGAAAATGTATAGGTAATACATGGCTAACAAAAGGATTAGAGTTTGATGATGTTATTATATTAGATGCGCATAAATATAAAGATTGTAATAACTTCTATGTAGCAATTTCACGCGCATGCAAGAACCTGTATGTTTTTTCAAAAACTTCAACTTTGAAGTTTCAATAATGTAATAGAGAAATACAATTAATTATATCAATACTAACTAACAAGACGATTTTTTTACCGAATCACCGGAAAATTCAATCGTCTTGTTTTCTATAGAGGTATCAATACTTCAAACCACAATATGTCTTGGAAAACGAATCCGAATGAATCAACGAATCCAACTCATGGTAACGCTCCTCTCTCTTTTCATCCATGATGACCTCCTTGTTGCATAATCCGCCCCATACCCATTCAGTCTCCGGAGGTGCCCCAAGGCACCAGTGAAGCATGAAAATGCATCATTTTGACGTCCGTTCACCTGTAAAAAGGATGAACAAATGGACAAATTGACTGGAGAGGGTGAGCTCGTCGCTGGTGCTTTCATCAACAAGCCTATCCGTAGCGGTATGGTAGTACTGGTTGATGTAGGTGCCTTTGAAGTAGATGCCTCGAAGACGCACGACCTTCTGGTTCACCTGACCGGGTGGTCAAGTGATTGCGAAGGATGCCGATAATCTCTGAGGGCTTGAAGAAATTGGCAGTGGTGGGTATGATGGGTTGCTCGGGCATGGCGTTATTGGTTTTCGTTCAACATGGGCAAAGGGACGGCTATCCGATGGAAGTTCCAAAGGTGGCGGTCGTCTTTCTTGAGAAAATCCTCCAAGGGTTTGTCCTTGAAAGGGTTCTCCTCCTCCCCTTCTATTGGGTAGATAATGACACAAGGGATGTGGACATCGGGCTGGGTGGGGAATATCCATTTATCACGGCTATAGCCACTCAGCTGTCTAACTATATCGGTGTCAATACTTCCTTGGTTGAAGCGTGGAATATACTTGGTGTCCAATACAACCTGCGGTGAATAGCACACGAAGTCGGGATAGCCGGTGTGGCCTCGTACCTGATAGTGTATCAAGTTTCCGTATGCCTCTCGTAACAGTCCCAACACATAGTGCTCATAGAGCATGGCCATATCAATCCAAAAGACGGGGCACTCCTCTTCCTCGGCAGTGGTGATATTGGTGATGTTGTAGTCATACCGATGGAGTATCATCTGTGCGAGCTTGATGGCATCGTCGTATTCTTTGAATATCTTATGATGTTTAATGGCTTTCACCTCCCATACTTCTATCTGGTCATTGACATTGGCAAAGGCTGATAGGCATTCATGGACGGTGTGCTGCAGGGGGAGCAAACTGGGAGAAAGACCGGCGACTTGCAATATCTGCTGGGAGAACAGCAGGGCTTTCTTTATCAGTCGGTTCTCAACGGTGTCCTCCGAATACTCCTGGTATTGGCAGAAGACCTTATCGTATCGTTTCTTCTGAATGTTGATGCGTTCATTGCGGAAGATGGCAATACGGCCTTTGACCTTTTTGAGGTTGTCCTCTCGTTGGACATAGCCTTTTTTCAGTCCTCGCTTGACGATTTCCTTCACGATGGAGAGGAAATGGGCGACAATGAGGGGACTGAGCACGCTCTTTAGCTCGGGGGCTTTGATGCGTGGCTGCTCCATATCAACGGCATAGATTTTTGAGAACTCTTTAGCCTCGATGCCACTGTTGAAGCAGACGCTGAACATCTTCAGGAAGTCGATGCGGTCACAACCATACTTGGTGGTTACGACAAGGGGCATGGTTTTCTCTTCGTCGAACCATTGCGCTCCAATGACGTAGGAGGCGTAATAGCCGGAATCGGTGATGACGGGCTCGTCAGAGTCGATTTCATCTTCTGCCCTCATGGTATTGCGCCACTGCCACTGAAAGAACCATCTGTCCAGACCTTTGCTTTGGTCTGGAAGACGCATTCCTTCACCCCAATAGGCTTGTTGGGCAAAGGAATCGTATGGTATCTTTTCGTGTTCGCGCATTACTGGTCAGCTTGATGGTTACATTCAGCGTTCATCCATTTCTCAAAATAGGCTTTATCGCCTTTGACGGACTTCAAAATACCGTCTTTCTGGTATTCCTTTATCAAGGGAACGACCTCGTACTTCATCTTGAATTTCAAGGTCTCCATGTCCTTGGCCATGAAATAGCTATGACCAACCATCAAATCTTCTAACTCAAAGTCAGCGGCTTTATGGCTGGCAATGAAGGATTGCTTGTCCTCGGCAGATGTGCCGTTGATTTCAGTGAATAACGCCAAGGATGCATCCTTTACATCATCGGCAATGGCATTCGCCTCGCACCAATTCTTTATTACATCGGCACTGGGTTCAAGCGTTACAAAGGCGAAGCGTCGTCTTACCGCATAGTCGATAGAGCCTGTAGAACGGTCTGTGGTATTCATCGTACCGATGATATACAGATTGGAGGGCACAGTGAAGTCATCCTTTGAATAAGGGAGTTTTAAGCTGATGGTGTGATTGCCTTCACCTGTTCGTTTGTCAGCTTCCAGCAAGGTGATAAGTTCACCGAAGATTTTGGAAACATTGCCACGGTTTATCTCATCTATAATGAGAACGAAGGGCTTGTTTGACACTTGCTTCTCCAGCTGATACTCTTTCTTCACAGCGTTGATGAATGCTTGGGCATAGTGCTGCCAGTTGTTTTCCACACCTTCACCAATGGCTTGCATCTTGACCTTTTCAATGTTGAGCGGTGAGGGTGAATACTCATCTCCCTTTTCGGACTTCGAGAGTACACTTCGGATGCTTATCGTGTCGTTGCCTTCTTTCCACCATACCAACAAAGCTGATTTGCCGGTCAACGAAGGTATGGTCTTACGATTGGCATAGCCTTTGACCGACTGCAAGTACTTGTCGATGCACTTGATGATGTCTGAATCGTCGTTGGTTTGGGCTTTCTCACAGATGGACTTGAAGATGCCGTTCTCCACTTTGTATTCCACACCTTCACCTTTTACCTCGGGCTTGAGTCCTTCCACAAAGTCTTCATAGTCCATGGATTGATGGAAGGTGCAAAAGGCGATTTGACCTTCTTCACGCAAACGCTCATATTCAGCCATCACCTTGTCATGGTTGGCAAAGTCATTAAAGTCTTTGTTACACATACGGACAGCAATCGATGCGGTGGCGTATGTCTTACCTGTTCCTGGTGCGCCTTGAAGAATGATATTCTTCTTGTGACGTAGCAACTTATATAGTGGTTCTATTGTTTCCATAGCTTGTATCTTTCCTCCTTCGTATTTTTGTTTGTTCTTGAAAATGTCTTTGTACATTCGGAATATGGGGCCTTTCAGGTAGGACAACATGGTTTGGAAGTCCACCCATTTGATTTGGCCATTATCTATATCGATGGTACGAGCCAACAGATAACAGGAGTTGTGCTCTAAATGATGGAGATCGTCTTCGCTTCCTTCAATCCAATCGAATCCGCTTGCTTTCAATAGGGTTGTCGGATAGGTGTCCTTGATTTTGAAATAGGCATCTACGTAGGGTTGCATATAACCTACCGGGGTCTTACCATTGGCAAAGGGCACATGTTGGGTGTTGAAACCTAATCCATAACCGATTTGCTTTCCACGCAGGAAAATGTGGTACTGAATTTCTGTGCCACCTCCTTCGTTAATAGCCCAATCCCTACTGTCATCATTATATTTGAAAAGAATGCCTCGTCGGGATGCACGGCGTAATAAGGCTAAATTTTTTCGAGTATCACGAAAGGTATTAACGAACTCGCCTAATGCATTATTGGTGGTGTTAATAAACGAACCAAGGTCAGCGCAAGGCACGGTTAATTCTTCCATTGCTTGCACTAACTCAGGGCGCAACTTCCACTCGAAATAGTTGTTCCCAAGTTCTTTGCCCATCATGGCGATAATCCAAGAACAGTCTCCTTCGTTATTGGGGCGCTTTACAACCATATCGAGTTGTTTGCAAAGTGCTTGGCCTAAATGGGTATTGTGGGAGTTGTACTTCTGAGGGGCAGATACGGTCTCATTGTCGTACTTTTCTGCTAAAGTGCGGCTGGTGGACTTGTGGTCAGGCTCATTGTAGAACTTGACCAACATGTCGATGCGGTCGGGAGTCATTAGCTTGCCGTCACGCAGAAAGGTTTTCCACATGTCCACCGTAATGCCGGTGTTGCATGTGAAATAGCCTTCATCATCGACATAGATGAATATTTCCTTCATTGCATTCAAATTTGCTATAGATTCCTGTTAATAACAGATGACTGCTGCTTGTTTAGAATAGCACTGCAAATATACCATTATTTTTCTAAAGTTATTCCTTGTGAGCTGATTTTTTTTGCAAAAATAGGTATTTTCAGCCTCAATTTATCTGCTAATTCAGTAATGAGAGGACATGTACACGCAAGAAGGACGTTGAAGGGTTTAGTTGCGGATTTGAGGTAGTATAAAAACTCATTTTAATCTACTCTTTTCTCTTCACCCAAGCCTTGTGGCTGCCGCTGCCCTTCGAATCTATCGGCGAGGTTCGGTCGGCGGTGATTTCCTTCAGCTCCAGGGAGGCGGCGGTGCGGCTCAGATTGTTGATGCAGGCATAATCAGAGAGGGTAATGAGACCATTGGTTTCTATCACCTCACAGTGGACACCCTTGCTATTGGCTATACAATTCCCGCTATTAGGGCTTGTTAGGGACTTGCACCCATTAGAATAA
>DLZV01000004.1:80478-83827 GCA_003447235.1 Prevotella sp. | reverse complement strand
GGGACTTGCACCCATTAGAATAAACTCATGCCGAGCATACATCAAGGATGGGTAAAACTTCTCATGATCGTTTCCCAAGTCCATGCTGCTAAGTCGCCAATAATTGCGCCAATCATACAAAGTTTCTGTTATAGTCCTATTCAAAGTATTTATCGATGAAGTTTATCTGTTCATTATTGAGAACAGAATACTGAACATATCTACTGATACCGATCGATTCCAGTTCATTATATCCAAGTTCTTCGCCTTCATACATGGTTGCAACGGGAGTGAACTCAAAACAATCATTATCAGGAACAAATGGAGCCAACCAACATTTTTCGTCTTGTCTTGGCACGCTTGTGTTGGTTACTTCTAATTTGTATCTGATTTGATAATGTCCTTTACCTGACATAAAAAGATACACGATGTCACCAACATTAAGTTTCTTGTCAGACTTGCGCCAATAGAGCTTGCCATATAAAGCAATACTCTTTGTATGATCAAGGAAACTTTCATTTCCTTTAAGTAATACGTGCTTAATTGTATTCATATCAATCTTCTGAACCTTTGTGTTTAATATCTTTGAAAAACTTTGCCATGAGTATCAATCCTGGATATGCTCTATCATTGTCATAATAAACCATATCTTTATCCATCTCCCATACAGACATAAAATCTGGAGATGCAACTGTCTTTAGGTCTTTGTAAAGTCGGTCAAGCATCACTCTTTCTTGTGAGATATAAGTCTCACGTATATTGTCAGAAGGATTTGTACTGCTGTGAGACGTAACGAAATGCAAACCAAGACGAATTACACCTTTTGTTTTTTCCTCAAAGTGTTTTATCTCATCTTTCACATTTCCAAGTTGAACGATATTCATGGTTCTCCATCTTTGCCGTAAGCGCTCATCGTTTGTGTATGGTGTTTCGAAATTGTCGTAACTATGCTTCACTTCAATAACAACGCTGTAGTCTTTATAAATGCACCAATAGTCAATACGTCCTTGCGAGTTCTCAATTTCTAATCCCTTCTTTTTGCTGTTTCGAGTCATCGGATATTCGGCAAACGCAAGTCCTTTGCAGAGTGAAACCAATACTGGCATAATCAGAGTGTCTAATTGTCGTTCTCTAAAGACAAATGGTGGCTCATAAATATCATACTTAGTAGAGTTGAAAGCCAATGCATGTTTAGCCATACCTATGAAAAGTTTCTTTGTCAATTCATAGGCAACATCATAATATGCTTCATCAGATTCCTTTGCCGAGAAAAGAAAGCTTTGGGAGTTTCTTATTGAGTGACGAAAATTCATACCAACTTGAAAATTAGGTTATTCCACTTCTATTAGTTTTTTGAGCGTCCTATATTCAGGATCATTTAACATGAAAATAGTACCATTACTTCCTAATCTAATTGCATTATAGCACAGTTTCAATCGATGTAGCATAGGTTCAATTATCCCTTGTGTTTTTTTTATGAAGTCTTCGACCTCGCTTTTCTTGGATGGTAACTTATAACCTTTATTGCTACTTGCTATTATCACACCATGATCTCGGAGCTTGGCTATAATTCTATTTCGGAAAGACTGAGTTGAAAGTCTTTCAAATCCCTTTCGTTCCAAATCATTTTGCAGTTCTTGTGTTGAAATGTATCTTCTCACAGAATTGTTCATGAAACGGAATAAAAGATAGTCAAGAACTGCAATTTGCATTTTTGAATTTTCATCAGCGTCTTTATTCTCGAATTCCTTCTTGAATGCCAACGCTTTTCTAAAACATAAGTTAGCTACAGTTGCATCATCCTGACTATCAAAATTAATCTGATCTTCCACACGGAATGTTACTGGGTCTCTTGGAAACTCCTGTATTCCTATTATTTTCTTGTCTAAATATGTTTTGTAGTTAGAACCCTCAGCCTTACTTCTCTTGTTTTCATCATAGCAGAATGCTAAACATCCAGACATAATGTCTGCTAATTGAACAAGAACACCATGTTCACTTTTATTAAAGCGGAAATTAAACTCATCAAATAAAGAAAGAGCAGGATTATGGTCCTTAATATATTCTGAAAATGATTGCATAAACTCATTGCTACCAGTTTCATCAGCAACTATAGTGAGTTTCTGAAAACTTTTTTGGAGAGCATTATAAGCCATCTGGTTTAAGAACTTATAAAACGATGTTTTTATTCTAAGTCCACTCTGTTCATATATCTTTCTTTTGTCAACAACAAGATAGTATATATTAAACGGCAATGGCATCAAATCATCAAGAAGTTTTCTAATACGAGTGTGATTGTTTTTAAGATGACTTGATTTCATCTCTCCAGTCTGAAAATGTTTTTTACGCACTGCTTCTACGGAGTCACGTAGAGCAGGCATGTCGCTGTCATTCACTATGATGGCAGTGATAATAAAGTGAGTAGAGACGTTTGGTTTTTCAAAAGAAAAGCCAAAGGCTCCGAATTCATCACAAAAAGCGTATTGCATATAATACTTCAGAGTTTGATTATTACCTAATTTCCGCAGCACTACGAGTTAGCATTTTTTATAAGTACCAGAGCAACAAAAAGTTGTTCAGGACTTTGCCATGTCAGATTTTTCACCAACCTTAGTGCTGCAAATAGAAGTATAGCAAAATCTCCGAATGACATGGCAAATGTACAAATAAAATCCGAGAAACTCACTCCTTTTGGAGGAATTTTTCCAATCACGGAGCAATTTGATGCTCTTTTAGCTCAAACCATAGACTCCACATTGGGGATGAGATGCAAATGGTATGGCTATCAGTATAGCGAGATCCTGCGCTCTTTGATGTGCGTCTATCTTTGTGGCGGCTCATGTGTCGAAGATGTGACAACTCACCTCGTGAGGCATTTGTCTCTTCATCCATCCCTTCGCACTTGCAGTGCGGACACCATATTGCGCGCTATCGAGGAACTAACTTGTGAGAACACCACCTATCAGTCAGCTTCTGGCAGAGTCTATGATTTCAATACTGCGGATAAAATGAACAGTCTGTTGGTCAATGCCCTACTTGCAACTGGTCAGCTGAAGGCTGGGTTTGAATACGATTTTGACTTTGACCATCAATTCATAGAGACGGAAAAGTATGACGCAAAGCGCACCTACAAGAAGTTCTTGGGCTACAGTCCTGGCGTTGCGGTCATCGGCGACGTGATTGTCGGCATTGAGAACAGGGATGGCAATACCAACGTGCGCTTTAACCAGAAAGAGACTTTGGAAAGAATCTTCAAGCGGCTGGAGGCATCGGGAGTGCATGTTGCTCGTGCCCGCATGGATTGCGGCTCGTGCTCGGAAGAGATTGTGGGAATGGTGGAGGCCCATTGCAAGCATTTTTATATCCGCGC
>DLZV01000004.1:67817-80312 GCA_003447235.1 Prevotella sp. | reverse complement strand
CTCGTGCCCGCATGGATTGCGGCTCGTGCTCGGAAGAGATTGTGGGAATGGTGGAGGCCCATTGCAAGCATTTTTATATCCGCGCCAACAGGTGCTCTTCCCTCTACGACACAATGTCTTCCTTGACGGACTGGCAGTCTGTCGAGATCAATGGCATCGAGTTTGAGTTGAACTCCATCCTTGTTGAGAAATGGAAGGGAAAGTTGTATCGTCTTGTCATACTGCGCTAGCTCTTGCCATACAGCGACAAAGAAGAACGGAGAGAGAGCTTGACATTTGGGAAGGAGAATACACCTACAGGTGCATATTGACCGACGACTACGAGTCGAGCGCAAGAGACATCGTGGAGTTCTACAACCTTCGTGGTGGCAAGGAGCGAATCTTCGACGACATGAACAATGGCTTTGGATGGAGTCGGTTGCCGAAATCATTCATGTCACAGAATACGGTTTTCTTGCTCATGACAGCTCTTGTCAGAAACTTCAACAAAGCCATCATGCAGAGATTGGAGACCCAAAAATTTGGATTGCGAGCCACTAGCCGAGTCAAGACCTTTGTTTTCAAGTTTGTCTCCGTCCCGGCAAAATGGATCAAGACATCACGAAGGCATGTGTTGAACATTTATACTGACAATCATGCTTACGCCAGGTTGTTCCAGACAGGCTTTGGCTAAAGCCAGGCCTTTCTGGTTAAACTAGCGTATTACCTCAAGTCGCTTTGTGGGGTAAGGGGCTTTTGTGTCTGAGACGTTTCTGCTGCACAAGAACATGTGCGACAAGATGATTGTTTCTCGCTTTGTAAGCAAAAAACGCACTAAGTCCTATTAGCTGCGGATTTGAGGCTCTTTACGTCAAGTCTGTGGATAATCCTTGTAGAAGTTACGGATAAGTGCTGTAAGAAGAAGGAACACGGTGTTCTCTGCCATGAAGGATTTGGGCAATCTGTCCCACCCGAAACCATTGTTCATATCATCGAAGATACGTTGGATTTCATCCTTCGTTTTCTCGCCATGGCATAATTAAAGCGAGTTTTATTCTGCTCATTTGGCTTAACGAAAACGTTCCTTTCCTCCGCGATGGTTATAGAACTCGACAATTTCTCTTGCGAAAGATCCATAGTCGTTAGTCAGGATACAACGGTATGTGTACTCTCCTTCCCAAAGATCCTGCACACCATCCATCCGTTTCTGTCTTTGAATCACAAGTCGGTATGCTTTACCCTTCCATTTCTCAACAAGGATAGAGCTCAATTCGAACTCAATGCTATTGATTTCCTCAGTCTTCCAGCCTCTGAGGGAACAGATGTCATTGTAGAGCGAACTGCAGCGGTTTGCGCGGATATAAAAGGATTTGCTGTGTTTCTCTACTTCTTCTACAATTTCCTCGGAACATGATCCACAATCAGCTCTGAAACGATTGATAGTAAGGCCGTTCTGTTCAAATCTCTCAAAAAATCTCTTCAGCGTGTCCTTCTGTTGGAAGCGAAGGTTTTCGTTAAGCCAGATGAGCAGAGCTAAGTTTACTTAAGCTCTGCCATGGCGAGAAAACGTGCCATGAAATGGAACATTTGTGTTGCCATCGCTATTCTCAATGCCAACGATTAAGTCGCCAATAACCGCCACGCCAGGGCGATAGCCAAGGAACTTCTTGTATGTAGGCTTTGCATCATACTTCTCTGTCTCTATGAACTGATGGTCGAAATCAACATCATACATCTCACCCTCTTTCAGTTGGCCAGATGCAAACATACAATTGAGCAGTAAAGTATTGAGAATGTCAGCCGTATTGAAATCGTAGTTCTTACCCGCATCTGATGTGCATGAAATGTTTTCTTGCGTCAGCTCCTTTATCGCTCTGAGGATAGTATCAGAGCTACAAGTGCGAAGTGTCGGATGAAGCGAAAGATGGTTCATCAAATGAGTAGTGACATCCTCAATACATGAGCCACCACAGAAGTAGATACTCATGAGAGAACGGATGATTTCGCTGTACTGATAACCGAACAATCTACACCTTAGACCGAGGGTTGAGTCGATTACAGATGACAATGTGGAGTCAAATTGCTCCATGATTGAAAATATTCCTCCAAAAGGAGTGAGTTTCTCGGATTTAATTTGTATCTTTGCCATGTCTATCGTCGGATTCTCTTGTTTATTTTGCAACACTAAGATAAGTGAATTCTTCGACATGACAAAATCCTGGGCAACTTTTTGTTGCTCAGGTACTTAAAAAGTTTAATTTATAATAGCGTTGCGGAATTAAGGTTAAAGATAATAGTCATGGATAAGAAACAAGTATATTGCCGCTACTGTGGTAAACTTATTGATGAAGATGCACCATTTTGTACTTACTGTGGGAGAAAACAAAATAATGATATAAAATCAAGTTCAATATGGAACACTACATTCTGTTTTTTGCAAAACATTTATTCTAAGTTCCCCCAAATAAAATTCAAATCAGATAGAACATTTTTGAATAATGTAAAGAAATGGTTAAAACGTATTATAGTATTGCTCGTTGTTCTTATTGTAATATGGTTAATTGTATTACTTTGTTTTTGGCTATATGGCTCACATTTGGCATCAGAATGGACTAAAGAGGACGTACGTCGTGAAGCAATTGCTCTAAAGGATATAACCAAAGCTGATAGTATAGCAAGAATTTTATTTAAAGAATCAGTACAAAATGAGCATCAATATAATAAATTGTGTAGGGAAAAATGTAACTTTAATCATATTGAAAAAGGCATCTATATATTGCGAAATGCTGCAGAAAAAGGAAATTCAGATGCTCAATTTTCATTGGGAATCATATATGGAGGCAGGCAATGTATATTTCCTGATGAAGAATACGGCGACATAAAATGGCCACAATTATTAGACAATGATATGTATTGGAGTGCTTTGGATGGGAAATATGCAGGTATGTATAATGATCTTTTACGCCAATATGGAAACAATCCTAAAAGAGCTGCATATTGGTATTCTTTAGCTGCAAAGCAAGGTCATAAGCAAGCTCTATTTAATTTAGGTATTGCATATAGAAATGGAAATGGAGTAGAACGGAATCTTGTTAAGGCAACAGAATCAATAAAGATATCAGCAGAACAAGGCGAACCTTTCGCCCAGCTTATCTATGGAGATATGTTTAGAGATGGTGAAGTTTGTATTGCTGTAACAGATTCTATAAAGGGTGAGGTTTTCATACTTAATGCAAAGCCAAACATAAGATTAGCAAAGGAATGGTGGACAAGAGCTTTAAAGAACGGTAATGGGAAAGCAAAAGAAAGATTGGAACAAGTGTATGAATAGACTTTTAATTTCTTCAAACCAGGAGATGAGTGACTTCAAATCCACCCATCCTCCGTTTTACTTGTCTATGTATGATGCGACAAAATAGACAATCGAAATAACTATATAAAGGAAACTCGGCAAGAAAATCCAAAGCAACGCCCTCACCCAACCATTCGATAGCCACACACCTTCATTTCTTGACATCATATTAGACATGTTATAGAAATGGCGAGTAAGGATTTCCTTATTCTCCTTTCGGTGGTCTTCAAGAAGTTGTGACTCGTCCTCTATGAGTTTTTTCCTATTGTTGATAGCCTGTTTCATATCGGCATCATCTACCTTGGCTTTACCAGTTATATTTTTATGTCTATACGTCATGGCTTGCCTTAAATGCATAACGATAGCATAGGTCATGGCTTTTTATATATTGCCAACTAAATGGAGTTTCTTAGAGATTGTTTAACTATCATACTTGTGATAAAAGCAGAAATAATACTTAACAAGAGTTGTACGTAAGCGTGTCCGCGATGCTAGTATCTATGCGTCAAAAAAAATATCGCTCAAGTATCTATTCTTGAGCGATATTTTTTTGTTTCCACTTATCAGGCAGCAGGTCCCGATACTTGCTTAGCGGTGTTCGTGGTGGCATCGCTGCCGCTTTGTTTATGATATCTGATATATATTTAAAGAAGTTGACACCTTGCAACCTGCATGAGCATGCGAGCGAATAGAACATGGCAGCCCGCCTTGCACCAGTATGCGACCCGAAGAACAGTGAGTTTCTCCGGGATAACGAAATATACCTGTTGAGTCTTTCCACGAGATTGTTGTCCAGATGATAGTCACCTCTTGTAAAGATGTTCATCAGGCCATCCCACTCGTTGAGCATGTAATGTACGGCATCATACTTCTCCGTCTTGGGCAAGAGAGACTTGTCCGCGGCCATGCGCTCTAGCTTTTTCCTTATAATCCGCATGACGGGCAGCGCATATTGTTGCCGCCATTTGTAGTGGTCACGTTCCGTCCAGCCTGCTGAAAACGGAGGATACCCACCCACCCAAAACGGGGATATCCGTTCACTTTTCTGGCTCTTTAGTCTAATGGCGTTGCAAAAAATAGTCATTTCTGTGGGTTTCTGTACTTTTTATGTTGCTTTTTTGGCGCATGGAGGCTCCTTTCAACTCAAAGCACACGCTTGTGTGCACCAACCGGTCGAGGATGGCGTCTTTTGGGTGGGTTGATGTATGTATTGTTTAACTCTGTTACCTAGGGTCTGCTAATTTATCTTGCCCCAGCTGACTTGTGGCGAGGGTAAAACTCCCACGAGGTTGTCGATGGTGCTAAGAGCTCTCTTTTTGAGAGTCTCCAAGCCTGTTTTTGCGAAAACGAGACAAAGAGCTCCGACAATGGGGCGGAGATGCGGCTGGTAGATGCTGATGATGCGGTCGGCGCAGCTGCGGACATTCTGCTCGAACATCATCTTCTGCTGCTCGTACATCTTGAATGCTGCCTCCAGGCACTTGTAATCTTGGCGGCTGAAACAAGAAAGAAGACTGCCCGCCTGTTTGCCCAGAAAATCGAGAAACATTTATGCTTTTCCCCTTATCACCTCCAATACCTTTCCAAGATGATAAGTAACCAAGCCATCCTCATAGGTAGTATCCAATACCTGAACCACGGCACTATCTCTATCCGAATGATAACCCACATGAAACCTTATCGCATCGAAACGACGGAGATAACGCTTGCTGTCAGCCTCATCAATATAAGTATATTTGTTAAGCGTGGTCTGCTTCAGCGAACGGTACTCCTCAGTCTTCACACCAGATACAATCTCCTCGAAATACTGTTTCTCGATAATCAGCGTCAAAACCTTCAAGCCCGACAGATTTAACTGAGACTCCTTCTTCTCTATCCGCTGCTCCAGACATTGCTGTTCCTTATTGTAGGCAAAGTAGATGATAGTACCATTCATGATTTTCTGAATGATGCTGTCGATGATTTCCAGCGGCACCTGATACCACTCCGTAGCCTCATGCATCTCTCCCTTATCATCAGCCACCCTGAAACGGAAGTTCACCGTCTGCAACACCTGATGCACCAGGTCCTCAAACTTCTGGGAGTGCATGTTCACTATCTTGTAAGTGCTTACTATCTCTACAGGCGCCATCAGATAAGTAGGTTCGTGCTCAGCATTGACCACACGCTCCTCCACCCGATTCGTAGAGAAACCTATTTTATAGAGATTCTTGATGTTCCGAATTTCCGGATTCTCAGATTTCGAACGAAGCACGTAGATATAACCCGTCACCTGGTCTTCCTGCTTCACATCCTCTGGATTGAAGAAATGGCTATCCGACTCCTCATGAGTTTCGGTGATGGCATAACCAGTTGCCACCACGTTCTTGCGAAGTGTTTGGAGATAGATATCCGACTCCGTACCATTTTCATAGACACAACGGGTTCGCGCATCCAAAGCCCTACTTGTACCTATTGCCTTCTCGCCCACTTTCTGCAGATAAACCATCTGACCATCTACTATATAGAAATGTCCTTCCTGCATATTAGTCGTCTTCGAGATTCTCTGCAACTGTCGTTTCCCTGTCTTCAAATCCTGATGCACCTGTTCGAAGAGAGGCTTAAACTGTGCGAAATCTTCACACAGTTTTCTTTGCGCCACATGGTCGGGCACATCCTTCTTCTGAGCCATCACGCCTTTCATGTCAGCAGGCACATCGAAGAGCTTTGCCTCCTGATAGGAAACATCCATCAAAGGGTCGTTGAATATATCTTCTAATTCTTTATCTATATCCATATCACTATATATAATAAGGTGAAATAATATAGCCTATCCCAACAGATGATACTCATCATACTGTCTGAGGCTATCTGTTGCCTTGGTTCGCAGCGCCTTGAGCGATGCTGCAAGCAACTTTTCTTTCAAGCCACCATCTGCTGTGGGTTCGCTACCATGCTCTGCCACCCACTTGTTGACTTCGAGCAATTTCTGCGCCAGCCTGTCATCAGACGTAGGCGCCTTCGGTTTCGGACGCACATCCGCCAACAAGGGGTCATCAAATATTTCTAATAGTTCTTCTGGCCAATCCATCTTTTTTCTTTATTGAGTGTTAAGAATTGAATTACTTTTCCGGCTCATACTCCAATCCCATCATTTTTCGAATCTTCAGGTTCTTGAGTTTTTGGAAGGCAGCTGCCAGTTCCCTTACCTTCGGGTCAGGGTCGTTGATGTCTGGGCGCAGACCGTCATGCTCTGACACCCATTGCTTATAGGGTCCCTTAAACAGCATCATCGCCTGCTCGATGGTCATATCGAATTTCTGTTCAGCCATCGTGTCCTGGATAATCTTCAGAGTCTGCTTATCCACATTCTTCGACAGCACCTCGTAAGCACGCTGAAACGGATTGATGGAATCAATCAAATTGATGCTCAACTGGTCGATGTTGATCATACGATTGGCGAGCTTGATAAGGCGATTGCCTTCTGACTCCTTCTCCTCGTCGTTTGCCGAAGCATCAAAATCGATAGGATTTCCCTTATCATCCACCACTTCACCACCCTTGACAAGGGTATCAAGCAGCAGGCGCTGACGAACTTCTTCCACTTCGTCCTCGCTCAAATCCGGATACTTTTCACGAATCACTTTCGGAATGAGCGTTTTGGTGATGGTTTCAGCCGTAGTACTTCCGCTGATGGCTTTCACCACCAGTTCGTCTTGCAAGATAGAAGCCTTCAAATCATCCAACTGCTCCTCTACAATCATCTTCGTCTTCTCGCTCGACAAAGGTTTCAAGCCCTCTATCACCAGGGTACGGGCATCCAGCGGACTGCCCTCATCACTATCCACATCCTTCACCGTCTTGAAATGCCAACTAGGCGCCATTACCTGCTCCATCAGAAGCGAAGCCGTAATGGCTTTCAGAAAGTCGTTCACCGCCACCTTCACATCGGGCTGATTGGCATCAGGCATTCCTATCATGTTCACAAACTTTGCCGTCTCCTTGCCTTCGCAATCACGGGTGCATCTTCCTATAATCTGCACCACTTCGGTCAGCGAACCACGCACACCGATGGTCAGACATTCCTCACACCATTGCCAGTCGAAACCTTCCTTGGCTGTACCCAGGGCGATGATAATGTCTACATCATCACGTTTCTCTATTCGTTGCAAATATCCCTGCACCAGGTTGCGGGTCTCGGCATGGTCTTCCTCCAGATCGGCAACCTTCAGCAGTCTGCCGTCCTTGGTTCTGACATAATAGATACCACCATTGTTGTAATCCCGTTTTTCTACCTTACCGATGATCTTGATGATTTCATCCACCTCCGTGTATTTACCCAAGCCGCTGGATGCACGGGAGTTGACACTCGGAATATGGATGATGGTCTTCTTGGTTGTATCCAGCACCTCAGCGATATGGTCGAGATAACTGCCGTGATAGAAGTGATAGCCCAAGACGAGGTTCTTGAGATAGCGATAACCATTGAGCTGCTGATAATAGTTGTAAGTAACCGGAAAGAAACGGGCCTCATCCTCAGCCCTCAACACTGGAACGCCATCACCACGGAAGTAACTGCCCGTCATGGCAACGATATGGCCGGTGGAATTGTTCATCACTCGGCGCACAATATCGCCCAGTCCGCTGTTTACATCAGCACTTGTATGATGAAACTCATCTATCGCCAAGAGACAATCATTAAACTCCTCGTCACTTATTTCCTTCATGCCATTTCTAAGAGTAGCATGGGCGCAAACCAGGATATTGCTTTTATCTTGATGGAAGAATTTCTTAAAGCGTACTGCCTTCTCTTTCTCGTCGGTCGTATCGCAAAGATTATACCGTTGCGCCACCTTCCAGTCGGCAAAGAAGCCATACTTCATCAGGTCGGTGTTTTGGAAAGAACGGCCGATACTCTTTTCCGGCACAGCCACTACAACCTTCTTGATGCCCTGATTCTTCAGCTTATCCAGGGCGATGAACATCAAGGCGCGACTCTTGCCAGATGCAGGTGGCGCCTTGATAAGCAGAAAGCGATGGTTGCGGGCTTCGTAAGCCTTGGCTTGCATCTCTCGCATACCGAGTTCATTGGTATTGCTCGAAGTACCCGTTTGCTGATATTTGATATCAACGATATTATCATTTATCTTGTTCATAAGCCTTTCTAATTATTACTTGTTAGCTGTCATTTTCTCATAGAGTTTGAAGAGGCATTCCAATCGAGCCTCATCATTAGGGAACGGAGCGCCAGGATAGCAGCTTTCTACGATGGCATCCAGTTTCTCATGTGCTGCACGCAAATCCTCCGGCATTTTTTCCGGGTCGTAAAGATCTGCAAGTGTCTTCTCGGGATAGTTTTCACGAGCCAGAAGCACATTTGTTGCCGCCTCTTCTATCTCAGACTTCTTGGTGTCGGAGATGGATGGGAAGGGGAATGTGTTGTAGCAGAGACCTGCGGAATATCTGTAATCAGTCTTTAATCTGCCCCCTACTGTTCGAACCCATACCATGTGCATCTCGCTGGTAAGGATGCCAAAGAGCCATAATGATGCGTCATAGATGGCGAAGGCTGAATCTGAAATAACAGTTCCTTTGTCCAAGAACCCCATAGGAATGTACTTTCGCCTTTCAGACGATACACGAGGAATGATAATCTTGTCTCTATCTAATATCGGATGCTCTCTAAACTGATAAGGTTTTTCTGCCAATTTCAAACAAGCAGCATCAGTACTATCCAACCGAAGTTCTTTAGTTCTTTCTACACGCCTAGCAATTTCTTCATTTTTCAATGCCTCATCAGCATCCTGTTCGTCTATCCACAAACAGTATCTAGGCTTCCCATTTATAAATTCTTCAGAACCATACATCATTCGCAAATACTTAGAGAATGATGAATATTTGGCTATAAAATCTTCATATTCAACCTTGTTGAACAACAAGTTACCATTATCATAAGGCATGCAGCCAAAGTATAATTTCGGATAGCCATCAGGTGTATGAACATCCTTATGTACTATCGTTTCTGTTCCTACAGATAAATAAGGATTTATCACAGAAGATTCTATTTGTTTGTCGGAAGTAAACAATAGTTTCTTATTATTACTCTTATTGAACACCCCAACAATCACAACAGTAACACCGGCATTATATTTTGCATTGTTGGTCCATTTGAAAGAAGTATAAGCAAAAGCTATTTCTTCATTCATTTTCAAAATTTGAGGCCAAAGCACAGATACTTGTTCTCCTTGGCATATTGAGTTTGTACTCACATAAGCGTACTTGGCTTTGGATTCATGAATATATTTTGCTCCCAAATAGAACCAGATTGTGATATAATCCAGTATCTTACTATTCTTTAATTTACCAAAGACATAGCTTATATCTTCTTTCTGCTCTTTAGTTTGCAATTTGCTTCCCAAATACGGCGGATTACCAAATACAAACACTTCTTCATCCTTGGTATGAGGGCATACTACCTCCCAATCCATTCTACAAGCATTACCACATTTTATCTGGTCGATATTATGCAAAGGCAAGGCGGCAACATTCACACCGAAATCGGTGTGAAACTTGTTGTTCATCTGATGCTCGGCAAGCCAAAGGGAAAGCATGGCTACCTCGTGAGGGAAGTCGAGAAGCTCTATTCCATAGAACTGCTCCAAACGGATGCACGAACCATCGATAAAATCGAGCATCTGCTCTGGCGTACATTTCTTGCGAAGATGCAGAATATCCATTTCGAGTAAGCGCAACTGCTTATAAGTGATAATCAGGAAATTACCACTACCACATGCAGGGTCAAAGAACTTCATCTTGCTCATTCTTACCATCAACTTATTGCAACCATTAATGATTGGTCGGCACTCTTTAATAAACTGATTTTGAGACAAAGCACTCATATCAAGCAGATTCTTCTTCTGCTCGTAAAACTCTTCCAGTTTCTTATATACCCCTCTCAAATCATCCATAAAGAGTGGATTGATTACCTTCATGATATTAGGCACACTCGTGTAATGCATACCTTCCTTGGCACGCACGTCAGGATTCACCACCGCCTGAATCATACTACCGAAAATATCCGGATTGATATCCTTCCAATCCAAATCGCCGCTTTCGATGATAATCTTTCTAGCCTTATAACCCATCTTTGGGATAGGAATGTCTGAGGCAAACAGACCGCCATTCACGTAAGGAAACTGATTGATTTCCTTGGTAAGTTCTTCCGAACGCTCCTTGTTTGGCACATTCATCACCTGAAATGCCTGACCTAGCATCTCGCCGAGATCGGAACCATCTTTCTTGGTAAATTGCTTGATAAAGTTGGTAAAGAGATTTTCGGCAAAGATACCTGTATCTTCGGCAAAGAAGCAGAAGAGCAAACGGGTGATGAAGATGTTAAGGTCGTGCAAGTCGTCATCACTATTATATTCGTTATAAGCACGAATCTCATCATGCAGTTTGGCAAGTTTCTCGGCAGCCTTCACATCGGCTGGGTTTTCTGCCGTAGTGTGTACTCGCTCCACGTTCATCAAAGGATAGAAGAAGCCAAAGTCGCTGTGCATCTTGACGAGTTTCTGCTCGTAAGTATCATTCTCACGAGTATCATAAGCAAGGAGGGTTTCACCATCGCTCACCGCAATAATCTTTGGTGCAGCCTTCCTTACCTGAGCATCAGCCTTCAATGCCTCCAACCTGTGGTAAGATGCAACGTATCTATAGCCTGATAGCAGAACAGGCCTTTGATAAGCAAGCCATCAAAGGTCTTCAAGATACCCTTTCCTTCCTTGTATCTCGACACATCCTTTTCGCTTTTACCAAAAGCCTTCAGTATCTCGTAGCCAACCTCAGAGGCTGGCACCACTTTAGTTTTGAACGATTCTAATCGGGATTCGATTTCCTTATAGCTGAGTTGCAGTTTCTTTGCCATAGCTTCCGTTGCCGATGGAAGCATAGCAAAGCCTTGCCACCCTATTACTCCACCGATTCCCGAAAGCAGAAACCATCTGATTTTAAAAGACTATTTTGATTCTAGTCCAGCCTCATCGTAAGATAAGGAATTGGTTAACTGATTAGCTATCAACAGAAAAGGCGTAGGGAATCTATCACTTACATTACCCTTGCCAATTGAGGTCCTCGGATGACCTGTGGGAACAAAGATAAGAAGCAATAGAGCCTACGCCAAGCGGGTATATATGATAGCACAGAGCGTACCCCCTCCAGACGAAGGGGCACACCTATGCCATGTGTATATACACAGTGGGTAGACGCCCACTGCTGTCTTCATCTGCTTCCCATTTGAAATTTCCGAGGTTTCAATTGAACAGAAGAAAACGTAGAGAACGTCTTTCTTAATTATGATAGGCCAAGCCATGGACTTTTACTTAACCAGCGACTCATCGCCAGCCATCCACAGCAAGACAACTGCAAAAGTACGAAAAAGAATTGGGATTTGCAAGAAAGTCAGATAGTTCTTACAAATCTCAACAAAATAATTGATGATTTACTTCTTAAACAAATCAGAATGGGTTCCTGTATCAAGCAAACATAGAATTAACTCATCATTATCATACTTCCATACCAAAACCCAATCAGGAAGAATATGACAATCATTCCATCCTTCATAATTTCCATGCAAAGGATGATTCTTATACTTTGCTGGCAATGATTCTCCTCTCAACAAAATAGACACAACTTCCTCGAACAAGGTTTTGTCGTATCCTCGTTTGATACATTTCTTGTACGATTTTTTAAATCTTCCAGAAAGCTGTAACTTATACATAGCTAAGCATCCAGATAGTTCATCATATCCTCCATTGTATCGAAGTTCTTAACATTGCCCTCCTTTACATCGAGAATTGCCTTGTCTAACTCTGACATTTTAGAGCTAGAATTCACTTTGCTAGCAATCCATCCCATTCTTTCTGCCAATTCCTTAAAAAACTGCATATCAGAACTAGGAAGTTGCAAATATATTGTTTGTAATGTCGTATCCATAACACTATCATTTTAATAACACCGCAAAAATATGAAAAAGATTCGGAACTAACAAATATTCTGAGAGATATTTGCATTTATTCTTTTCTCTTCACCCAAACCTTGTGGCTGCCGCTGCCCTTCGAATCTATCGGCGAGGTTCGGTCGGCGGTGATTTCCTTCAGCTCCAGGGAGGCGGCGGTGCGGCTCAG
>DLZV01000004.1:63795-67664 GCA_003447235.1 Prevotella sp. | reverse complement strand
CCTTGTGGCTGCCGCTGCCCTTCGAATCTATCGGCGAGGTTCGGTCGGCGGTGATTTCCTTCAGCTCCAGGGAGGCGGCGGTGCGGCTCAGGTTGTTGATGCAGGCATAATCAGAGAGGGTAATGAGACCATTGGTTTCTATCACCTCCAGGGCACGGGCGATGCGTTCTTCCCTGGAATAGAGCTGCTTGCGAATCACCTTCACGCCACCCATGTCTCGCTCCAGGTCGCGATCGGTTTTATGCTTCACACTCTTGAGAAATTCAGGAGATGCCTTGAAGTTGATGTCCTTCACGCCCACCTTGCGATACGTCATCTTATCATCTTCACTCTGCATTTCCGTAGGCTTATCGTCCTCGAAACCGAGGGAGAGCGAAAAGGTACCAATGCCTTCCAGATTCACATTGTAGCCCATGGAGAGCATTTCTACCAGCATATCAGCCACATCAAGCAATACTGCCTCCGTGGTACTTTCCGAAATACCACGATGGTAGCTCTGCATCCTCTTGATGAACTCTTTCCTGGATAGTGTCCGATTGGTCACTATCTTGGGATAAACTCTGCGCTTGCCCTCATTACGCATGTCAGTTAACTCTTGCAACTTGTACTTTGCCATACCGATTCCTTTCTTATTAAGATTGTTATCACTCCATATTGAAACAGCCATCACGGTCAAGAGTAATGATGATTGCTCCTCATCATAATAGTACTCATACCTAAGGATAAAAGTATTTATCCCTCGACAAAAGTTCTATTCAACGTCATTGAACGGACATTCGAAGACGTTGAATGCATGTTCAGTGACGCTGAACGCACGTTCAACATCGCCAAACGGAACTTTCTGATAGGCAAAAGTACATTTTTTCCTAATAATAACCAAGAATTTTCCCAAGATAATCTATCTCAACGGGTGCGACCTTCGCGACAAGGTGTGGCACGACCTTCAGCCAAACGGTTTCAAGGAGCCCCGCTTGTTCAATGCTCATGCCGAGCGTATCTACGCAACAGGCAGACCGCCGATGAGAGCAGTCTGCCTGTCTAATTCTATTGATCTAAATGATTGATTGTCTAAAAAAAGTCACTTGGATTATAGCGGCGAAGTGAGGATGAACTCGCGCAGGACATAGTAGCAGAGGATACCAGCGATGTAGCCGACGAAGGCTATCCAGGTAATCTTCTTCATGTACCACACGAAGGTGATCTTCTCCAGTCCCATGACAACCACACCGGCAGCAGAGCCAATGATGAGCATGGAGCCACCGACACCAGCGCAGTAGGCAAGCAACTGCCAGAAGATGCCATCGACGGCAAAGTCGCCAGCCTCAGCCACGGGATACATACCCATACAGCCGGCCACGAGAGGCACGTTATCGACGATAGAGGAGAGCACACCGATGACACCCGTGACGAGGAAGTGGTCGCCATTGAAGGCCACGTTGAGCCCCTCGCCGAGCTGGGTCAGCACACCAATCGTCTCCAGGCAAGCCACGGCCATGAGGATGCCGAGGAAGAAGAGGATCGTACTCATATCGACACGGGAGAGCAGGCGCGTCACACGCTTCTGCAGGCCCTCGCGGTTCTTGGCGCGATGGAGATTGCGGTAGAAGACCTCCGTCACCGTCCACAACGTGCCGAGCACCAAGAGAATGCCAACAAACGGCGGAAGGTGGGTGATGCTCTTGAAGACGGGAACAAAAAGCAGACCGCCTACACCAACCCAGAACACGACCTTGCGCTGAGCCTCAGAGAAGTCGCTCTCATTCTCCTCGCCCTCGCCATTGTCCTTGACGGGCATCAGCTCGCCCTTGAGCTGATACTGAAGGATGAATGCAGGGATAACCATGGAGACAAGGCTGGGGAGGAGGATCTCGCTGATCACGCCAGCGGCAGTGATAAGACCCTTGTTCCACAACATGATGGTCGTCACGTCGCCAATCGGCGAGAACGCGCCACCAGAGTTGGCGGCAATGATGACCAACGAGGCGTAGATGATACGGTCGTTCTTGTCGGCGACAAGCTTGCGGAGGATCATGACCATGACAATACTGGTGGTCAGGTTGTCAAGAACCGCAGAGAGGATGAACGTCAGGAAAGCAATACGCCACAGGAGCTTACGCTTGCTGCGCGTGTTCATGACGCCCTTCACCCAGTCGAAGCCGCCGTTCTGATCGACCACCTCGACGATAGTCATGGCTCCCATCAGGAAGAACAGCGTCGTAGAGGTACTACCGAGGTGGCGCTCGATGATACTGCTGATGAAGTTGGCGATACCTTCATGGCTCACCGTGCCGTTCGAAAGCACCTCTGCCACCTCATGGGAGATGGTGGGGTCGAACATAAACAGTGTCCAACAGGCCACAAACATCAGCAAAGCCACAGCGGCCTTGTTCACTTTCGTCACGCTCTCAAGAGCTATGCACGCATAACCCAGGACGAAGACGATGATAATCGCAATAGTTAGTGTTGACATGATTATTATTGATAATTGATTTTCTGCTGCTTCACGGTCATTGATTGATGGGTGCAAATTTACTAAGATATTTCTCACTTACCAAATTTTATACGAAGTTTATTCAGAAAAAATTAGGTACTTAGCCGACTTTGTCGTACATTTGCAGTATGAATCAATCACGGGATATGGAAAAGAAGCATTATGACGTGGTCTGTGCCGTAGTGCGCAGGGGCAACGATTACCTTTGTATGCAGCGACTCAGAAAGGGTCCTGACTATGTGTCGGAGCATTGGGAGTTTCCTGGTGGCAAGGTGAAAACGGGTGAGAGCCGTGAGCAGGCCCTCCTCCGGGAGATCCGCGAGGAGATGGACTGGGAGATCTATGTCGGCCGGCAGATAGGACAGGTGGAACAGGAGTATCCAGACTTCACCATCACCCTGACGGCATTCGACTGCATGGCCCGCGACTTCGACTTCAAACTACTCGCACATATCGACTGCCGATGGCTTCCTCGCGAGCAACTGACCACACTGGAGTGGACCGAGGCCGACCGCCTGCTCATCCAGCAGCTGCCAGAAGAACCGTGAATCCGATCGACTCTTCATCCATCAAACATCATCAACAACCCATGATTACTGTCAAGGTATCAAAAGAAATAGAATCCGTTTGTCCTCACTTTGTGGGGGCTTGCGTCGAGGCCCAGGTACTGAACACGACTTTCTGTCAACCGCTATGGGACGAAATCAACGCCTTGGGCGAACAGTTTCGCAAGGATCTGACCACAGAGAGCCTGAAGCATCTGCCCAGCATCGAAGCCACGCGCCACATCTATCGTCTTTGTGGCAAGGACCCATCGCGCTATCGCCCTGCCTCAGAAGCGCTGATCCGGCGCATGCTGCAAGGAAAGCAACTGTATCAGATAGACACGCTGGTGGATTTGATCAACCTTGCGTCTATCGCATACGGCTATTCCATCGGCGGATTCGACGCGGACAAGTTCCAGGGCGACACGCTCACACTGGGCATTGGGCGCGAGGGTGAACCGTACGAGGGAATCGGACGCGGCAGGATCAACATCCACGGACTACCGGTCTATCGTGACGAAGTGGGTGGCGTGGGCACGCCTACAAGCGACAACGAGCGCACAAAAATAGATCTCCATACCACCCACCTGGTCGTCCTCATCAATGGCTATGACGGCAACGAACAGCGGGTGAGCGACAATGCGACGTTCATCCAGGAGCTCCTGCGCAAATACTGCGAAAGCGACGGAGGTAGCTTTTACTTGTATCGGTGACAATAGAATCGCTCAAGAAGAAAGAGGACGGGGAAAGAAAGTTGTTTTTTCATTATTATATATAACATACTGAAGTTTCGCAAGTGGTTCAAGAACGGGCTGAAGGCCCAAAAGCTCCTA
>DLZV01000004.1:0-63463 GCA_003447235.1 Prevotella sp. | reverse complement strand
AGCTTACATGCGAAAGTTGAGTAACATAGACTAATGGAGGAATTTTAGAGATATGAATCCAACGAAACTCAAAGAGATTTCGGAACTGGTCTCGCAGCTTAACGAGGCTTCCGACGCATACTACAACGGTCGGGGAGAGAAAATGACCGACTACGAATGGGACGCAGCCTTCGACCGACTGAAGCAGTTGGAGGCGGAGACTGGCGTGATCCTGCCGCAATCGCCTACTCATCGGGTCAGTGCAGACAACCTTGTAGGTCAAAAGGAGGACCACGAGTTTCCTGCCTTGTCTCTCGCCAAAACCAAAAAGGTGGAGGACTTGGTCAAGTGGAGTGAAGGGAGACCCGTGTGGCTTTCATGGAAACTCGACGGACTGACGCTGGTCGTGACCTACGATGGTGGTCGTCTGACAAAGGTGGTGACACGCGGCAACGGCCACACGGGCACGAACATCACCCATTTGGCCAAGGCTATTGGCGGAATACTGCCTTCCATCCCGTATCAAGGTCACCTCGTCGTACGTGGAGAGGCCGTCATCAGCTACAAGGACTTTGAGCAATTCAACCTCGAAAGCGACGAGGAGTATGCCAACCCGCGCAACCTGGCGAGTGGCTCCATGACACTCAAGGATGTCGAGGAGGTGAAGCTACGTCATATACGCTGGATTCCTTTCACCCTGGTCTATACAGAGGTGGAACTGCGCTCATGGGGTGCGCGTATGGATTGGCTCGAATCGCAGGGCTTCACAACGGTTGAGCGAGAACTGATAGTCGGTCCCAACCTCATCAACTTCCAAGAGGTCATCGACAGATGGACAGAACGTGTGACGGCAGGAGTGCAGCCACGAAAGGGCGTGACGCCTTTCCCCTACCCCGTCGATGGTCTGGTCATCGGCTATGATGACACCGACTACGCGGCTACAGGATCGGTGACGGGACACCACGCCACGCGTGCAGGCTACGCCTTCAAATGGCAGGACGAGAGCGCGGAGACACAACTGGACCATATCGAGTGGTCGTGTGCCGCCAGCACCATCTCGCCAGTGGCGGTCTTCCGACCCGTACTGCTTGAAGGGACGACGGTGAAGCGTGCCTCGCTGTGCAACATATCTGAATGTGAGCGACTCGGCATCGGCGACAAGGGATCACGATTGTCCGTCATCAAGGCCAACAAGATTATACCCAAAGTCATTCGGGTGGTGGAGGCCGTGGGGACTTTCGAGATTCCGAAGACTTGCCCTGTCTGCGATGCGCCCACCGTGGTGAGGGAAAGTGAGGTGAGCGGCACGCGCACGCTACATTGTACGAATCCCGACTGCCCTGCCAAGCAACTCAAAAAATTTGCGCGCTTCGTCTCAAAAGAGGGAGTGAACATCGATGGTCTGAGTGAGCAAACGCTTCAGAAGTTTATCAATCTTGGATGGGTGCGCGAGTATTCCGACCTGTTTCATATCAGCCAACACGCCATCGTCTTGCGCGACATGGAAGGCTTTGGCACAAAGAGTGTCACCAACCTGCTTGCAGCCACAGAAAAGGCGCGTCAGGTAGAGGCACGCCGACTCCTCTTTGCCCTCAACATCCCGTTGGTAGGCCAGGATGTCTGCACCCGTCTGCTCTCTGCCTATCCTCTGGAGGAACTCATCCAGACGGCACGCAACACGCAGGACGACGCTGTCTTTGCTTCTATCTCGGGCATAGGACCGGAAAAGAGCACATCGTTCGTCCGCTGGATGAAGGACTGCCGCCATGCGGAAATGCTTGACCACCTGCTTCCCGAATTGGAGATAACCCAGCCTGACAGCACACCATCGGGGGCAAGGTGTCAGGGACTAACCTTCGTTGTCACGGGCGATGTGCATCATTACAAAAACCGCAACGAACTCAAGGCGTACATCCAAAGTCAAGGGGGCAAGGTGACGGGATCTGTTTCCAAATCTACTTCCTTCCTCATCAACAATGACGTGACAAGCACGTCGAGCAAGAATATCAAGGCGCAGCAACTCGGCATCCCCATCATTTCGGAAGATGAGTTTATCGAGAGATTTTCAGATCAGGAGTCATAGAAGCTAATATACAGAAGACTTCAAATCATTACATTTGAAGCCTTCGTCATATACCATTGTCGGTCAAGACTGTCTATATCACAAGCAGCCTTGGCCGCTTTTTTTTACTGCTGCGACTGGAAGATAAGCAACTGGTCGAGCACCACCATGGCAGCCATGGCCTCGACGATAGGGACGGCACGGGGCAAGACACAAGGGTCGTGTCGACCTTTTCCTTGCATGGTGACAGGCTTTCCAGCGACGTCAACAGTCTGCTGGTCGCGCAAGAGCGTAGGGGCAGGCTTGAAAGCAACGCGGAAATAGATGTCCTCTCCATTGCTGATGCCTCCCTGGATGCCACCACTATGATTGGTGAGCGGCTTGATGCGGCCGTCGTCTGTCGTGGTCCACGAATCGTTGAGCTGACTTCCCAAAAGGGGAAGCGCATCAAATCCCGAACCATAGTCGAAGCCTTTCGCGGCATTGATGCTCATCATGGCCGAGGCGAGGCAAGCCTGCAACTTGGAGAACTCTGGCTCGCCCAAGCCCGCAGGACAACCTTTGATGACACAGGTGACAGTGCCTCCCACCGTGTCGCCAAGAGCGCGAACACGGCGGATAAGGGCTGCCATCTCCTCGGCATAGGCCGGAGAGGGGCAGCGAACGGCGTTCTCTTCTATCAAAGATGGATCAAAAACATCGTGAGCAAGGTCCAAGGGAAGTCGGACGTCGCCCACCTGCGAGGTGAAAGCCGTGACGGAAATGCCGTGGCGTCGCAATGCCAATTTGGCGAAAGCGCCGCCTACGACCCGCGAGAGTGTGATGCGGGCCGAAGAGCGTCCGCCTCCTCGATAGTCGCGGAGGCCGTACTTCTTCTGATAGGTATAGTCGGCATGGGACGGACGATAGAGTGTGCGATAAGTAGCATAGTCCTCGGGGCGAGCATCCGTATTGGGAACAACAAAGCCAATGGGTGTTCCCGTGGTCTTGCCCTCAAAGATGCCACTCAGCAGACGCACCTTGTCGGGCTCTTTGCGCCCCGTGGTGAGCGGGCTCTGACCTGGGCGACGACGGTCCAGCTCTCGCTGAATGAAGGCCTCATCGACCGCTACGCCCGAAGGCATGCCGTCGATGACGCCACCGACTCCCTCGCCATGGCTCTCACCAAACGTAGTGAGCGTGTAGAGTGTACCGAATGTATTGCGCATCGCCGGCCCAATGACTGATCATTAGTGGCAGCCGCAGCCACCACCCTCACCATCACCACAATGGCAGCCACCCTCGCCGTCGCCGTCACAATGGCAATCGCCACCGTCGCCACAACCGCCACCGCAGTCTCCGCAATGTCCACTGCAATGATGCTGCTTGCTCTTCTCGACGAAGTCGTTGACTTCCTCCTCGGTAGCGGGGCGGTTCTCGATGATGCGTCCCTTGAAATGGAGATCCTTGCCTGCGAGCGGATGGTTCATATCCACTGTCACCGTGTCGTCGTCCACCGAGACGACATAGCCAAGATAGCGCTGACCGTTCTCGTCGGCCAAGGGGATAACTGCGCCAGCAAAGACATTGGCCTCGTCGAAGACGCCATCGGGCGAGAACATCTTCTTGGAGAGCGTGGCACGCCCTTTGGGGTCGTACTCGCCATAGGCCTCGGCGTGGGGGAGGACAAAATCGTAATCGACCCCCGTCACAAACTCTGCCAAACGGGTCTCGAACGAGGGAAGGAGCATACCTATCTCCGTATAAATAGAGAGGGGCTGGTCCTCGGTGATTTGCTCTTTGAGCACTTCCTGACCATTCTCCTCAATGTACAACTGATAGGTTGCGGATATAAAACGATGTGACATTTTTATTTTCTATTAGTTTGTTATTCAAAATTGCACCGCATCAGCCCAACAGCGTCAGCGAATAAAGATAGACTACCGCGGCAGGAAGGGCCATGAGCGACGAGTCGAAGCGATCGAGCATGCCTCCATGACCAGGGATTACGTTGCCACTGTCCTTGACGCCGATGGTGCGCTTGAGGAGACTCTCCACAAGGTCGCCCCACGTGCCAAAGACGCAGACTACCAGGCCGAGCCCCATCCACTGCCACTCATTGAGGACATGGGGTTCTGCTCCTTGATTGACATACCACCCTATCAGGTAGGAGACTATCAGCACAAGCACGCCGCCACCAATGCTTCCCTCCCAGGATTTGCCTGGGCTGACGCGTGGAAAGAGCTTGTGCTTTCCCAGCAAGGATCCAGCACAATAGGCTCCCGTATCATTGGTCCAAAGGAGCACGAAGACGCTCAGGGGTAAAAGCATATCGACCGTAAGCATTCCCTCGGGCGTGGTCTGAAAAGCCAATACGTTGACCATCGAGAACGGGAGGGCTATATACATCTGTCCGAGCATCGTGTAAGCCCAACAATGGAGCGGATTCTCATTCTTCAGATAGAGTTCGGCGATGAACAGATAGATAATCGAAAGAATGTAGGGGATGTACGCGCTGAAGCCTTCGACGAAGCCCATACGCTGCCCTGCCACTGCCACGAAGAAATAGACTCCCGCCGCCGTGGAAATAAAACGGTTGACACTGATGCCTTTTTGGTCATTGACCAGTCCGCTAAACTCCCATAGCGTCATGCCGGTGATGACTGCAAAGAGGACGACCATATAATGGGGACGCGTGAAGCCAAGCACCATGATGGCTACAAAGAGCGCACCAAAGATAGATCGCGTGATCAGATTTTTCTGTTTTTCGCTCATCATTCCTTCTCCTTATCCTCTGTGTCGTCTTCAGCGTGGTCGTCTTTCTCGGCCTCCGCCTTCTCATGCTCCTCCTGGGCCTTTCTGACCGCCTCGGGCATGTTCTCCAGTCGCAACTCGTTCTTCTCTTCCTCGGCCATCAACTCCTGCGTGCGGCTCGACCAAGGACGCTTGCCGAAGATGCGCTCCACATCCTCCGCCATAACGACCTCCTTCTCCACGAGCAACTGGGCCAGCTGGGCGTGTCCCTCCTTGTGTTCGTCGAGAATCTGCTTGGCGCGATCATACAGCTGGTTGACTATCTTCAGCACCTCTTCATCGATCAGACATGCGGTCTTTTCGCTGTAAGGCTTTTGGAAACCATACTCGCTGTTGTCGTAGTAGCATATATTGGGGAGCTTGTCGCTCATACCATAATAAGTCACCATGCTAAAGGCAGCCTTCGTGGCACGCTCCAAATCATTCATGGCTCCCGTCGAGATATGACCCGTGAAGAGTTGTTCGGCGGCACGCCCTCCTAAGAGCGAGCACATCTCGTCGAGCATCTGCTCCTTGGTGGAAATAGGACGTTCCTCGGGCATGTACCAAGCTGCACCGAGGGCTTGTCCACGCGGCACGATGGTCACCTTGATCAGCGGGTTGGCAAACTCGCAGAACCAGCTCACCGTGGCATGGCCAGCCTCATGGATGGCGATAGTACGCTTTTCGTCCGCTGTCATCACTTTGGTTTTCTTCTCCAGTCCGCCAACGATGCGATCGACGGCATCGAGGAAGTCCTGATAGCCCACTTCCTTCTTGTCATGGCGGGCCGCTATCAAGGCAGCCTCATTGCAGACATTGGCAATATCGGCACCCGAGAATCCAGGCGTCTGACGCGCCAAGAGGTCCAAGTCGATATTCTTGTCAAGCTTCAGCGGCTTCATGTGTACCTGGAAGATAGCCTTGCGCTCAGGCAGATCGGGCAGATCAACACGTATCTGACGGTCGAAGCGTCCCGCACGAAGCAACGCTTTGTCAAGCATATCCACACGGTTGGTAGCCGCAAGGACGATCACGCCCGAATTGCTGCCGAAGCCATCCATCTCGGTAAGCAGCGCATTGAGCGTATTCTCGCGCTCATCGTTGCCGCCCATAGCAGGATTTTTGGAGCGTGCTCGTCCCACGGCATCGATCTCGTCGATAAAGATAATACAGGGAGCCTTCTCCTTGGCCTGCTTGAAGACATCGCGGACACGACTGGCACCCACACCGACAAACATCTCGACAAAGTCGGAACCACTCATAGAGAAGAAAGGCACAGCTGCCTCGCCTGCCACGGCCTTGGCCAGCAAGGTCTTACCTGTTCCCGGAGGACCAATGAGGAGGGCTCCCTTGGGAATCTTGCCACCCACATCGGTATACTTCTTCGGATTCTTGAGAAACTCTACGATTTCCTGCACCTCCTGTTTGGCTCCTTCCTGGCCTGCCACGTCCTTGAAGGTGATATTCAGTTCGTCAGCCTTCTCATAGAGCTTGGCTTTCGACTTACCGACGTTAAAGATGCCACCAGCACCTCCTCCGCCGCCACTCATCCTGCGCATCATCCACATCCAGAAGGCGATGAGCAGCACCCAGGGCAGAAGGCTCAACAGAATGTCGGTGAAGACATTGCCCTTCTCGTTATTGTAGCTGAAACCAGTGATTTTTTTGGTCTTGATGGCTTGGCCGAGAAACGTCTCCAAGTTGTCAACAGAACCGATCTCCACTACCACGTAGGGCTTGGGTCCCGTCTGCTTCACATGGGCCTTGAAAATATCGTTGATATGCTCGGGCCGGACATACATCTTGAGCGTGCTCTCATTCTTATTGACGACCACGTGAGAGGCCCATCCCTTATTGACATATTCGACAAACTGGGTATAGTCCTTCTTCACGCTCACCGAAGTGTTGCCCAAACCTCCGTCCTTACCAGTCGCGAAGAAGGCCACGGCGAGCGATATGATGACCAGCGCATAAATCCAGTTCATATTGAACTTGGGCATACGCGGTCCACCCCCATTGTCTGTATTCATTGGTTTTTGATTATCCATTAGCTCTTGGAAAAGATAAAGTTGTCAGTTTTCAATCCAGATCCGGGATTCTCGTCAGCTTCGCATCCTCCCATAGATGCTCCAGGTCGTAGAACTCCCTCGCCTCGGGAAGGAAGATATGAACCATCACATCCACGAAGTCGATGGCGACCCACTGCGCCAGGCCCAAACCAATGCAGCTGACAGGCTTCTCACCCTCTGCCTCCCTGACGTAGTCGCCCACGCTTCCAGCAATGGCCTCTACCTGTGTCGGCGAGTTGCCTTGGCAGATGATAAAGTAACTACATACGGCTCCGTCGGTTTGCGTCAGGTCAGCAACGACAATGCCGCTGCCTTTCTTATCCTGGATTCCCTTAATAATCGAATCTACTAGTTTTTGAGATTTATTCATTCAATGTCATTCTATTTAAAATAGATTGCAAAGGTAAGCCTATTTGGGTAAACGGCAAAGGAAATAACTATTTTTAGTATAGACTGGGTCCAAAAATGGATCTATAGAAAAGGAGGGCAGCCCGCATCAGCGGAACTACCCTCCCCCATTACTCTATGATCGCATTATTCTTTGTTCTTAGCGCACGATCGTGGTACGGCCATTGATCACATAGACGCCTGGACGGAGACCACGGAGCGACTCCGCCTGGAGAAGCACCTGTCGGCCATCCGTGGTGAAGACGTTGTAGCGACGGGTGTCAGTTTTGTTATCGACAATCGAGATGCCGTCGGCAAGACTTCCGATGGTGAAGTTGTCGATGATGATCTGCTGGTCCTCCTCCATCGCCTCATCGGCCACAATCTTGAGTTGCGGGATGAAGTAGCGAGACTGGAAGAGCGAGTCGGGCAAGTCAAACTGCACCTCCTGCCATTCCTCACGGAAGTTCTCCGAAAGGTCGGCCTCCCAGACCACGTCTGTCTCCGTGCCGTTAGGCTGCTTGAAGTTGACAGAAAGGCGTGCGGGAATATCAGTCGGCGCCTTGTAGTAGAACTTCATCACAGGCGAGGTGGTGCTGGTGGCAGCTAGCTTTCCAAACACGACGAGCGTTTGCGACGGGGTTGTGGCATTGAAGGTGACCGCACCATTGTCGTTGTCAAAGGTGTCAAACGTAGTGAAAGCAGCATTCATGCCAGCACCGACATACATAATAAGGATGTGGCCACCCTGATTCTGATTGGCGAAACTCTGACGGTAGGGAAGCGCATAGGGCTCACCCACGAGCATCGACACCTTGCCGAAACCGCTCGATCCGAGGGTGTTGAAGGCACGGACGGCCCACCACTTAAACTGCTGTACGCCCTCGTCGGTGTTCAAGTCTTTGACGGTAAACTCCGTGGCTCCTCCACCGATCACTCCGATCTGGTCGGTGACGGTGTTTTCGTCCTCCAGATCATAAATGCGGCAAGCAACATCCTTCTGGTTGATCACTCCGCCATAGAGACCCGTGACAGGCTCCCAATAGAGGCGCACCTGCGTCTGCTGGTCGTCGGCGTGGACGACGGGAGGAGCGGGATAGTCGAGGCCTGCGTAGGTCGTGGCGTCCGTACGCGCGCCCTGCCCTGCCTCGTTGTAGCAATAGATGCGATAGGTGTTCACACCCTTGACAGCATTCTCGTCCACGACGCTCACAGCATCGCCAGGACGAAGCCCACCCTCTTGCTGAGCAAGCACGGCGTTGCCTTTCAGCACCTCGTAGCGGGTGATGGCCGTCAGCTCGGCACCGTTGTACGTCTTCGTCGGAAGATTGAAGTCCAGCGTCACCTTCAGCTCACCCGTCTGGTCGGGCGTGACCTTCAGGTTCTCCACCTGTGCGGGCGAAGCAGGATCACAACCCGGGCTCACACTGACCGAGTCGATGAAGATATTGATGGAAGCCGGATTGGAGGTGGCGTGGAAACCGATATAATAGGTACCATCCTCGGGAGCCGTGATCACTTTCTCGAAGAGACGGTTCTCCGTATTGTCCAGTTCGGTATCTTCGGTGATCACCTGATCCAGTTCTGCCACCGTCGTACCCTTGCCCCAATACACTTCCAGGTGCTCGGGGAAATAGGAGCGGGCTACACAAGCCTTGTAGCTGACCACATAGTTGCGACCCTTCTCCAGATGGATGGGAGGCGTGATGAGCCAATCGTTGCCACTATTCTCGGGGTCAGCATTGTAGCGTGCGGCCTTGTAGTAGCTATCCCACGACCAAGTGGAGCCGTCATGATTGGCATCCACGATGGTGTAGTTGTCTATGCCCTCGGGGAAGTCGTCGAAGAACGGCACCTCCAGCGGATCGCCCACGACCAGATTGTTGCTCAGCGTGCGCGCACTGGTCTGCGTCGTGTTGACGGCCTCGACCGAGTATTGGTAGCTGGTGAGGGCAGAGCCGCTCGCCAGGTCTATCTGCAGGCTGTTGGCAGTCACGCCCTGGCGGAAGGCCGTATGCTCCCCGCCTTTCACGCGATAAATATTATAGGTAAGATTGCCCATGTAGCCCTCGTGGAGTCCCGTCGTGGGAGCGACCCACGAGAGTGTGGCCTTGTTGCCCTGGCCCTGCTTGAGCGTGACCTCCGTGGGAGCCAGCGGCTGATCGTAGCCGACATAGATCTCGGCAGTAGCCTTCGGGCTCGGTCCCACACTGTTCTTGACCACCAGGACAAACTCCGTCTCTCCCTCAGGCAGGTTGCTCAATGTGGCATTGACCTTTGCACCTGGCGCAGCCTGAGCCGTGGCCACAACGCTGCCGTTGGCCTTGATCTCGTAGGTAAGCTGGCCCGTCAGGTTGTCATCGCCATCAAAGGTCTTCGTGGGGAGCGTGAACGTGGCCGTGCCGGAAGTGGCGGGAGCATCAAAATGGACCGCAAAGTCATGGATGGCAGCAGGAGCCTTGTCTTCGGCCAACGGCGGCAGCACATTGAGCGCGAGCTGCTGATAAGGAGAGGCACACACGCGCGTGACGGAAGCATCGTCGAGGTCGACCGTGTAGAGCGTACACTCACCGTTGGCGTCGGTGGCAGCCCAATAGAACACATCGGTCTTGGGATCGACGACGGCACCCTGGGAATAGGCCATTCCACTGGCATCCGTGACACGGACTCCCGTCGAGCCGATACGGGTCTCCTCGCCCGTGGTGCGATCGATGCGGTAGAGGTCGCCATCGTCGGTGATACCGTAGCAGTCTCCCTGGCTGGTGATTCCCATCGCCAAGTAGAGATTGTCGGTCTCTGCGATCGTGGTGCGGGTCTTGGTGTCGTAATCGACCACACCAAACTCCCAACTCTGCATCGTCTGATCAGTAAACTCACCAAACACCTCGCCCGTCTTGGGGTCGGTGGCGGTGGCATAAGCGATCAGGCTCCGGTTGGAGACATTGGTCACTTCTCCATCATACTCGCCCGTTTCCAGGTCGAACCACCCGTACCACAGGAAGATGATGCCATACTCGATCATGGACTGGTCGAGATAAAGTCCGCAAAGCTTGCCGTCCTTGATGGTGGATCCAGCATTGAACAGCGACTTGTCAAACGGCGCGTAAGTGGTCACGTCGGTGGGCGTGGCCGGATCATAGGACATCAGTCCCATGTAGTCGCCCAGTGCATTGGCGTAAAACACGGAATGCTGCGGTGCCTTCAGCACCTGACTTGCCTGGCGGGCCTTGCGACCCTTGGTCCCTGTGGCTACAGGGGGCACGCCACCCTTACCGTGGTTGACCAACTTGCTGAACTTGAAGTTCTTGGGTACATGGATGGCTCCCGCACCCCAACCGTCGCCCTCGCCAACGGCCTGCGCACAGATCGGCAGAGCCAGCGTCAGAGCTACGAGCAACAATGCAAAACGATGAATACGTTTCCTCATGATGTGTTGTCTAAAAAGTATTCTATGTGCCCTGGAGTCGCCAACGATAGTCTTTAATTACGTCTCTCCAAAGGCGTTAACGGCTTCAAAATTACACAAAAGAATCGAAACAAGCAAAAGATATGGGTGTTTTTTCTAAAACAAAGCCGAAACTAGCCCGAAACAAAGGCTAACGTTTTACCCACAACTAACAATCAGAGGGAATGGGCCCCTACGGAGGAGCACATTCCCTCTGCCTTGTTGCGTTTCAATTTGCGAAAACGCAAAACGGACAGTCAGGTCTCAGATGCTATCCATCATGACATCTTCGTCGTCCTGCGCAGGCTCATCCTGATGGCCTTGGCGTCCGAACAACTCTCCCGCCAACTCATCCATCAGTCCTCCCATAGCTTCGTCAAGCATGCGGCCAATGGGCTGGGTGATACTCTCGCGCACTTTCTGCTTGACATTTTCCTCCAACCGCCGCTTGGTCTCCTCCGCATAGCGATGAGCCAATTGCTTGAGCGACGACTTATCGATGGTGAACACATGGCCCAGCACACCCACAGAGACCACGGGAGCCTTGTCGGCGTAGTGGATGCGCCCCAGCGAACATACCAAGTAGTTGTCCACCGTGAGCGCGTTGCCGACCACCATCGCCACCACCTGGCGGGTAGCACCTCCGGCCAAGGACTTCATGGCCGTCGAGAAGGGGTCGTCGGAGTCTATGGAGTCGATCTGCAGGGCCTCGCCCATCGTTTCCGCCACCACACCCGAGATGGCCTCGGCGTGCTGCTCGGGTTTCGGACAAGTGGCCACCAGCAGTCCTGCCAACAAGAGCAACATCGCCAGCACCACCCACAAGCAACCACCCCGATGCTTACGGGATCCACGGTCAACGGATGGAGGAACGGTGCGCTCGCTCTCAGGCTGCGCGGAAGGCTGAGGAGCGTATCCTTGGACCACATCGGGCCCTTCCCCTATCCTTTCGCCGACGATAACTTGCTCCCCACCCGAAGCATTGCTTACCCCCGGGCCCGAGGGACTGCTTACGCCAGGACCTGAGGAAATATTTACCCCTGAGTCCATGATCGGTTGAGACTGCTGCGCAGCCGTCTGCTGACGGAGAATCGGTCGAAGCGCATCCACCTGCCAGGCGGGTTGCCACGATCCGCCATCAGCAGCCATCACCAACGACTCCGCACCGATGCCACGAGCTGCCAACTCGGCCACGCTGTAAGGGCCACGCTTCTCGCTGCCCACACTAAGATAGTATTCCATTTTTCTATTTCCTTATCTGTTTTTTGAGACCAATAAGACGCGATTTGCCACCTCTACCGGACAATACGGACTCCTCAAGACGGCAAGTTATCTTTTTGGCGTGCGAATGTAAGTAGAAATAATGAATACACCAAAAACCGCTGGTTATATTTTGCTTTTTTAAGCATAAGGACTCTTTTCACCCTGCCAAAAACCAGATTTCTCATGCAATCTGGGAGGCCAATGGATGGAAAGGAAATAAAAAAACGCTTGAAAATACCAAAAAATGGGTATCGCTTGTTTGTGGTATGAGATTTTTTCATTACCTTTGCGAAACAAATAATACAGTATAGAAAACAACCATACCAAACAGCTGAAGAATGTTTGAGAATCTAAGCGACCGACTTGAACGGTCATTTAAGATACTGAAAGGTGAGGGAAAAATCACCGAGATCAATGTCGCCGAGACGCTGAAGGACGTGCGCCGCGCGCTGCTCGATGCGGATGTCAACTACAAAGTGGCCAAGAGTTTCACGGACGACGTGAAGCGCAAAGCATTGGGCATGAACGTGCTGACCGCCGTCAAGCCGGGCCAGCTCATGGTGAAGATTGTCCACGACGAGCTGGCTGAGCTCATGGGTGGCGAGACTGTCGGCATCAAACTGACCAACAAGCCCGCCATCATCCTGATGAGCGGTCTGCAAGGTTCGGGTAAGACCACGTTCAGCGGCAAGCTCGCCAACATGCTCAAGCAGAAAGACCACCGCAAGCCCCTGCTGGTGGGTTGCGACGTGTATCGTCCTGCCGCCATCGAGCAGTTGCGCGTGGTGGGAAGCCAGATAGACGTGCCCGTCTATGCTGAGGACGACAACAAGAACGTCAACGAGATAGCAGACCACGCCCTTCAGGAGGCCAAGGCGAAAGGCTACGACACGGTGATCATCGATACCGCCGGACGCTTGGCAGTGGACGAGCAGATGATGGCCGAGATAGAAAGTCTGAAGAATCATGTCCGTCCCGACGAGACCTTGTTTGTCGTCGACTCCATGACGGGACAGGATGCCGTCAACACGGCCAAGACCTTCAACGACCGTCTGGACTTCGACGGTGTGGTGCTGACCAAGCTCGACGGCGATACCCGCGGCGGTGCTGCGCTGAGTATCCGCACGGTGGTGACCAAGCCCATCAAGTTTATTGGTACGGGCGAGAAGATGGAAGCCATCGACCTGTTCCACCCCGCCCGTATGGCCGACCGTATCCTCGGCATGGGCGACGTGGTCTCGCTGGTGGAGCGCGCCCAGGAGCAATTTGATGAGGAAGAAGCCAAGCGACTGGAAAAGAAGATTCGCAAGAACCAGTTCGACTTCAACGACTTCTACAATCAGATCCAGCAGATCAAGAAGATGGGCAACATCAAGGAGTTGGCCAGCATGATCCCTGGTGTGGGCAAAGCCATCCGCGACGTCGATATCGACGACAACGCCTTCAAGGGCATCGAAGCCATCATCCAGAGCATGACTCCGCAGGAGCGCACACATCCCGAGGTGCTCAACACCTCACGCCGCCGCCGTATCGCGTCGGGATCGGGCACGAGCATCCAGGAGGTGAACAAGCTCATCAAGCAGTTTGACCAGACCCGCAAGATGATGAAGATGGTCACGGGTGCCAACATGAAGGGCATGATGGGACGAATGAAAAACATGAAGGGCTCAGGTATGCCCCCCATGAATTAGTCCTCATGTATTAAATATGGTTCGCGCGCGTTCATTATATATAGTATAAACGTACATACGGTAGCATCGTATTGCGGACATACTGTGATGGCGCGCCAACCATTCAACTAAAAACCAAACAGAAAATTCCCCTGCCCCGCCCCTCACGGGTGGGACAGAACGAAAGAAATAGATTATAAACGCGGGGACGCGAGACCATCCGTAGCCCACACTTTAGGAAGGGCTGGACGATCCACCGTGTTCCCATAACAACACCTATCCATATGGAACTGATTGACGGTAAAGCTACTGCAACGGCCATCAAGGCCGAAATTGCCGACGAAGTGAGCAAGATTGTCGCCGCTGGTGGCAAACGTCCTCATCTGGCCGCTGTCCTCGTAGGACACGACGGCGGCTCTGAGACGTACGTGAAAAACAAGGTTATCTCCTGCGAGCAGTGCGGTTTTACCTCGACGCTCATCCGCTATGAGGATGACGTGACAGAGGAAGAGCTGCTGGCTTGTGTTGACCGCCTCAACAAAGAAGAGGATGTTGATGGCTTCATCGTTCAGCTGCCGCTGCCGAAGCATATCGACGAGCAAAAGGTCATCATGGCTATCGACTACCGCAAGGACGTGGACGGTTTCCACCCCATCAATGTCGGTCGCATGGACATCGGTCTGCCTTGCTTCATCTCCGCCACTCCGCTGGGCATCATGACCCTTCTGGACCGTTACAATATCAAGACTTCTGGCAAGAAGTGTGTCATTCTCGGACGCAGCAACATCGTCGGCAAGCCGATGGCCTCGCTGATGATGCAGAAGTGCTATGGCGACGCCACGGTCACGGTTTGCCACTCCCGCTCAGCCACGCTGAAAGAGGAGTGCCGTGAGGCCGACATCGTCATCGCCGCCATTGGCCGTCCCGAGTTTGTCACGGCCGACATGGTGAAAGAAGGCGCTGTCGTCATCGATGTCGGCACGACGCGCGTGCCCGATGCGACCCGCAAGAGCGGTTTCCGCCTCTGCGGCGACGTGAAGTTTGACGAGGTAGCACCGAAGTGTTCCTACATCACGCCCGTACCGGGCGGCGTTGGTCCCATGACCATCTGCTCGCTGATGAAGAACACCTTGGCAGCAGGCAAGAAGGAGTACTATAAGTAATGGAGCCCATGACTGCCGAGGAATGGTATCAGAAAGGTAACGAATATCGCAAGCAGGGCGACTGGAAACACGCCATCGACTGCTACTTGGAAGCCATCGAGCTCGACGCCGAGTCGCCAGCCGTGGAAGCCAAGAAGATGATCGACGACATTCTGAACTTCTATCATAAAGACGCATATAATCCCTAATCAAGGCCGCTCGGGGCGGACGCAGCTCTGTCCCAACGACTTAACTAAAAAATTCAAATCAATATGAGCAAGATTAAAGGTGCGATTGTGGTCGACACCGAGCGTTGCAAGGGATGCCAACTGTGCATCGTTGCATGCCCGAAGGATGTGATCCAACTGGCACAGAAGAAAGTCAACGTTCACGGCTATCCGTACGCGGAGCCTGTTTTCGCCGACAAATGTATTGGCTGCGCTTCATGCGCCATTGTTTGCCCGGACGGATGTATTACTGTTTATAAGAAAAAAGTGGAGGAATAAGGTATGGCTGAGAAAGAAGTAAAATTGATGAAGGGTAATGAGGCTATCGCACACGCGCTGATTCGCTGCGGTGCCGACGCCTTCTTCGGATACCCTATTACCCCGCAGACAGAGATTATCGAGACCCTCTCCGCCCTGAAGCCTTGGGAGACCACCGGCATGGTAGTAGTCCAGGCTGAGAGCGAGGTGGCCTCTATCAATATGGTCTATGGTGGCGCTGGTGCTGGTAAGCGTTGCGTCACGACCTCCTCCTCACCGGGTGTGTCCCTGATGCAGGAGGGTATTTCCTACATGGCTGGTGCCGAGATTCCTGGTGTCATCGTCAACGTGCAGCGTGGCGGTCCTGGTCTGGGTACGATCCAGCCTTCACAGTCCGACTATTTCCAGTCCACTCGTGGTGGTGGCAACGGCGACTACTATGTCATCGTGCTTGCCCCGAACTCTGTCCAGGAGATGGCAGACTTCGTAGACCTTTCCTTCGAGCTGGCGTTCAAGTATCGCTGCCCGGCCATGATTCTCTCCGATGGTGTCATCGGTCAGATGATGGAGAAGGTCGTTCTCCCCGACGCGAAGCCCCGCCTCTCTGACGAGGAGGTGAAGAAGCGCTACCCGTGGGCCACCTTCGGCCGCACGCCGGATCGCGATCCGAACATCATGACTTCCTTGGAGCTGAAGCCCGAGGTGATGGAGGAGCGCAACCTCGCCCTCCAGGCCAAGTATGAGGAGATCCGCAACAATGAGGTTCGCTACGAGACTCAGCAGTGTGAGGACGCCGACTACATCATCGTCAGCTTCGGTTCTGCCGCCCGTATCGGCGAGAAGGCCATGGAGTTGGCCCGCGAGGAAGGCCTGAAGGTAGGTCTCTTCCGTCCGATCACCTTGTGGCCGTTCCCAACCAAGCAGATCGAGGAGCTTGCCAAGAACAAGAAGGGTATCCTCGTGAGCGAGTTCAACGCCGGCCAGATGGTCGAGGATGTCCGCTTGGCAGTCAATGGTGCCATCCCCGTGGAGCACTTCGGCCGCCTGGGTGGTATCGTTCCTTCACCCGAGGAGATTGTTGACGCACTGAAAACGAAGTTGGTAAAATAGTCGAATCAAATGGATAACCGGCTATCAACCGGCTTTCCCTTAAAAAGAAGAATCAAATGGCAAACGACATTATTGCACCAGAGAATCTGGTATATAAGAAACCAAAACTGATGAACAACGTCCCGATGCACTACTGTCCGGGATGTTCTCACGGTGTAGTCCATAAGCTCGTGGCCGAGGTCATCGAGGAGATGGGCATGGAGGACAAGACCGTCGGTGTATGCCCGGTAGGTTGCTCCGTGTTCGCATACCGCTACCTCGACATCGACTGGTCTGAGGCAGCCCACGGACGCGCTCCCGCTGTGGCTACGGCTATCAAGCGCGTATGGCCCGACCGCCTGGTGTTCACCTACCAGGGCGACGGCGATATGGCTTGTATCGGTAGTGCTGAGACGCTCCACGCTCTCAACCGTGGCGAGCACATCACGATGATCTTCATCAACAACGCCATCTACGGTATGACTGGTGGTCAGATGGCTCCCACCACGCTGATCGGCCAGAAGACCGTCACGTGCCCCTACGGCCGCGATCCGAAGATCCACGGCTGGAACCTCAACATCACGGAGCTGGCAAGCCACCTCAAGGGTACCCGCTACGTCACACGCCAGAGCGTTGACACCGTAGCCTCTATCCGCCAGGCCAAGAAGGCCATCCGTAAAGCCTTCGAGGCCAACATGGCTGGCAAGGGAAGCTGCCTCATCGAAATCGTGGCAACGTGCAACACGGGCTGGAAGCTCTCACCGGTCAAGGCCAACGAGTGGATGCGCGAGAATATGTTCAAGGAGTACATCAAGGGTGACATGAAGGACACCCTCGACCAGGAGATTCCCGAGCTCTAATCATCATTCCTTCTCTTAACACAAGAAACAGCAATTATGAAAACAGAAATCATTATCAGCGGTTTCGGAGGACAGGGTTGCCTCTCAATGGGAAAGATTCTGGCTTACTCCGGACTGATGGAAAATAAAGAGGTGACGTGGATGCCGGCCTACGGTCCTGAGCAGCGTGGTGGTACGGCCAGTGTGACCGTTATCGTCAGCGACGAGCGCATTTCCTCACCGATTCTCAGCAAGTACGATGTGGCTATCGTCCTCAACCAGCCTTCCCTCGACAAGTTCGAGTCAAAGGTGAAGCCGGGCGGTATCCTCATCTACGATGGCAACGGTATCATCAACCCGCCGACCCGCAAGGACATCACGGTCTATCAGATTGATGCTACGGACAAGGCTGCCGAGATGAAGAACTCCAAGGTGTTCAACATGATCGTTTTGGGCGGTCTGCTCAAAGTTTGCCCCGTTGTGAGCACCGAGGGCTTGAACAAGGCTCTCTTCAAGTCGCTCCCGGAGCGCCACCACAAGCTCATTCCTCTCAACATGGAGGCCGTGAGCGAGGGTATGAAGATCATCGAGAAGAAGGAGATCTAATTCAAGACAAGATAGACAGGGAAGGCTCTCAAGGTTTGGCATTCCAAGGTTTCATCCTTTGCCCTGTCCCGTAGAGCCCTACCTGATATAGACACAAGGGAGAAGAAACGCCGCATCCATCTTGGCGCTTCCTCTCCCTTGATCTATATTCATTACCCTTGATTTATAAAGATGTTTTCTCGCCCTTGTCCCATAAAAGGAGCTTCTGGGTGATATTGAGACAATATGTAAAGTTGCCTCGTACGGAAAGGGAGAAAGTGTTCGGTAATTCCCCTATTCTCATAGGTTTTTCCCTATTTATGATTACCAAACGTCTTTTTACCCCCTAAATATTTGTTCATATCGGTTTTTTTTCTTTACTTTGCACCCGAAATGATTGAGAGAATAAACTTTCATAACATAAAATTTTAAATTTAGAGAGACATGAAAAAGTTCGTTTTGATGATGGCCTCTGCGCTTTTCGCAGTTTCGGCATCAGCACAGACTGTGCAGGAAAGCAAGACTTTCGACAACTTCTACGTCGGTATCAATGGTGGTCTTTCAACCAAGACAACTGGCCACAAGTGGCTTAGCGGTCTGAACCCCAACGCCAGCCTCCGCATCGGCCGTTGGTTCACTCCGGTCTTCGGTTTGGCTGCTGAGGGAACAGCATACTTCAACTCAAAGGCATGGGTCCCCGAGCCTGTCCGCAAGCCGCACACGGTTGTCACCTATAGCAACGTGAGCCTGCTCGGTACCATCAACGTCAGCAACTGGGTTGCTGGCTACAAGGGCGAGCCGCGTCCCTTCGAGGTGATCGCAGTAGCTGGCCTCGGCTGGGGTCACGCCTACGGTCCTGGTGAGTCTTTCCTCGAGAAGAACGACCAGCTCACCTCTAAGTTGGGTCTCGACTTCACCTACAACTTCGGTTCCAACAAGGCTTGGCAGCTCTACCTTGAGCCGTCTATCAACTACGCTGTCGCTGGCACGCACGCCACCGGCTTCGATGATGACACCGAGTACAACCTCAACCGTAGCGCCTTCCAGCTCAACCTCGGTATCAACTACAAGTTCGGCAACAGCAACGGCACGCACAACTTCGTGATCGTTACTCCGCGCGACCAGGCCGAGATCGACGCTCTCAACGCTCAGATCAACGAGCTCCGCAACCGCAAGCCGGAGGTGATCGAGAAGGTTGTTGAGAAGCGCGTAGAGGTTCCTGCTCCCGCAGCTAAGACTGTCAGCGTTTCTGACCTCATCTTCGTCACCTTCGCTCAGGGCAAGTCTGCTCTCACCAACGACGCCAAGAAGGCTCTCGACGCTGTCAAGGAAGGTTCACACGTTCAGGTTGTCGGTACTGCTTCTCCTGAGGGTTCTAAGGAGATCAACGACCGTCTGTCTCAGGCTCGTGCCGACGTGGTCGCTAAGTACCTCAAGGGTCGTGGCGTGATCGTCGACGAGGCTACTGGTAAGGGCGTTCAGGGCACTACCTCTAACCGTCTGGCTATCGTTTACGTCAAGTAATCATAGACAATAGACAGAAGATTACACCAAGGGACCATTCCCTTCAAGTAATATCACATCGAATCCCCAGTGCGGTCATCGTACTGGGGATTTTTGTATCAACACTCGCCTTAAGTCTTTCCCCTCCTACTCCACTGGATAATAATCCTGTCAAGTACACAGTAAACTGAACAGGAATACACGCCAAACCACCTATATACAACAAGCCCGTCACCACCATATTCGGAGAGCGACGGGCTCGTTACTTGACGTACTCGTTGTTTTTATGTACTTGTAGTTTTATGTAGGAGTATAAGGAATATAAGCCGAAGAAACCTTATGCTTCCTTCTTCTCCTCGGTGTCAGCCTTGCGGCGGGTACTGCGCTTGCGCTTCGGCTTTTCAGCCTTTCCGTTCTCCACCTTGACGCCAGCCAACTCCGGATCGATCAGGATGCGTCCACAATACTCACAGACGATGATCTTCTTGTGCATCTTGATGTCGAGCTGACGCTGGGGCGGAATTTTATTGAAGCAGCCACCACAGGCGTCACGCTGCACATAGACGATACCCAGTCCGTTGCGCGCACTCTTGCGGATGCGCTTGAAGGAACTGAGGAGGCGCGGCTCGATCTTGACTTCCAAGTCCTTGGCACGCTCCTTGAGCATGGTCTCCTCCTCACGGGTCTCCGCCAGGATATCCTCCAGCTCGCTCTTTTTTTCGTCAAGATCCTTCTGACGCTCCTCGCGCTCGGTCTTGGCTATCTCCAGGTCGTTGGTACGGTAAGCCACCTGGTCCGTTGCCTCCTTGATTTTCTTGTTGCAAAGTTCCACCTCCAGACGCTCGTAATCGATCTGCTTGCTCAGCGAGTCATACTCGCGGTTGTTGCGCACCTCATTGAGCTGGTTGTTGTAACGCTCCAGGTTGGCCTGTGCCTCCTGCACCTCACCCTTCTTCATCGTGATAGCCGACTGAAACTCCTTGATTTCTGTGTCGATTTTCTCGATACGGGTGTCGAGACCAGCGATCTCGTCCTCCAGGTCCTGCACCTCCAGCGGCAACTCGCCACGCAACGCACGCTTCTCGTCGATAGCCGTAAGCGTCGTCTGCAGTTCATAAAGAGCCTGCAGCTTCTGCTCTACCGACATTTCTTTTGCTTCTTTCTTTGCCATAAGTATTCTTGTCCTTATTTGTTTCTTACTATATACCTTATTAAAGATAAAGGATTGGGTTGGTGTTGACCGACGTGATGTAGCAAGGCACGCCCACACACTCACGCATGATGATCTCACGGAAGATCTCCGATGTATATTGCTCGCTCTGATAATGACCGATCACGCAGATCTGTATCTGCTGCTCCCGCCCAAAAAACTCGTGGTAGTGCATCTCTCCCGTGACAAACGCATCGGCACCCAACCGTACGGCCTCAGGCAGCAGAAAAGCTCCCGATCCGCCACAAAGGGCCACCTTCTCTATGGGGCGGCGCAACAACTGGTTGGCCTGGACACACTCCACACCAAACTCTTTCTTCAGCAGGAGCACCAGGTCGTCGGCAGCTACCGGCTTCGCAAAGCGACCAATCACGCCCTCGCCTCCCGAGACGCCTTCCACCTCTTGCTGCTGCCCGATGAAAGAGAGGTCCTGGAGACCCAACTTCTCAGCGATCTTATAGTTGACGCCCCCCACGGCACTATCCATATTAGTATGCATCGACACGATGACGATGCCACGCTGGATGGCCTTAAAGACCGTCCGCTGCACATAGTCACCGTCCGATATGCACGACAGTTTGCGGAAGATGAGGGGATGGTGGGAAACAATCAGATTACAACCGCGCGCGATGGCCTCGTCAACGATGGCCTCCGTCACGTCAAGACACAATAAAGCCCCTGACACCTCCGCCTCTGTCAGTCCAACCTGTAGGCCAGCATTGTCGAAGCCAGCCTGCAAGGGCAGAGGCGCGAATCGTTCAAGGGCAGCGATTACTTCCTTTATTTTCACGCTACAAACATGTTTTTGAACTGCAAAAGTACGATTTTTTCCTTTCTCCGCCAAGAAATCCTCTTTATATTTAATCTTTTTTGGGAAAAACGACAGAGGCCCTATTCGTTCACCGCTTCCTCACAACATGGTTCCAAAACACTTTTCCCCAGTCTTCCATCCCGCTCCACACACTATTTTTGAAGATATTCACAAAACAGAATAAAAAAGTGATGAAAAAGAAACGGAATACCAATATTTTTCCATATCTTTGCATAAGATAAGCAACACCAAAAATAACGACTATGATCGATTACTTTGCACAAAACCTCTGGTTGGCCTGGCTGCTCATCAGCCTCCTGTGCCTGCTGCTCGAACTGACCAATGGCGACTTCTTCATTGTCTGCTTTGCAGTCGGCGGCCTCTTTGCGTCTATTTCATCAGTCTTTACCGACAGTCTGACGATTCAGATCATTGTCTTTGCGATCACCACCTTGCTGAGCATTTTCTTCCTCAGACCGATGGCCCTACGCTGGTTTCACAAAGGCGAGGACCGCCGCGTAAGCAATGTGGACGCCCTCATCGGGCGCATCGGACGCGTCACCGAACCGATCGAGGCCAACGGCTATGGTCGTGTGCAGATCGACGGCGACAGTTGGAAGGCAAAGACCCGCGACGGCCACCCCGTCGAAAACGGCATGAAGGCCCGCGTGCTCAGCATCGACTCCATCATCATCACCGTCGAGGAAGCATAAGATCCAAACAGAAACCAAGTATATTCAACCTTAACACTTTACGATTATGTCAATAGCATCCTATGTTCTTGGAGCCATCGTTCTTCTGGTCATCTTCTTCACCATGAAGGCCGTTGTGATCATTTCTCAGAGCGAGACCAAAGTCATCGAGCGTCTCGGTAAGTATTACGCCACGTTGCAGCCGGGTATCAACATCATCATGCCCTTCCTCGACCACGCCAAGGAGGTGGTGGCCGTCAAGGGCGGACGCTATGTCTATACCAGCACCATCGACCTGCGCGAACAAGTCTATGACTTCGCACGCCAAAACGTCATCACGAAGGACAACATCCAGATGCAGATCAACGCGCTGCTCTATTTTCAGATTGTCGATCCCTTCAAGGCGGTCTATGAGATCAACAACCTGCCCAACGCCATAGAGAAACTGACCCAGACCACGCTCCGCAACATCATCGGAGAGATGGAGCTGGACCAGACCCTTACCTCGCGCGACACCATCAACACCAAGCTCCGCGCCGTGCTCGACGACGCCACCAACAAATGGGGCATCAAGGTCAACCGCGTCGAGCTGCAGGACATCACGCCGCCCGAGAGCGTCCTCCAGGCCATGGAGAAGCAGATGCAGGCTGAGCGCAACAAGCGCGCAACGATACTGACCAGCGAGGGTGAGAAGCAAGCCGCCATCCTGCAGTCAGAGGGCGAGAAGGCCTCGACCATCAACCGGGCCGAAGCCGACAAGCAACAGGCCATCCTCATCGCCGAGGGTGAGGCCCAGGCACGCATCCGCAAGGCCGAAGCCGAGGCCATTGCCATCAACAAGATCACCGAGGCCGTAGGCAAGAGCACCAACCCCGCCAGCTACCTCATCGCCCAGAAGTACATCCAGATGCTCTCCGAGATGGCGCAGAACAACAACCAGAAGACCGTCTTTATGCCCTACGAGGCCACCAACCTCATGGGATCCATCGGCGGCATCAAAGAGATGTTCAAGTAAAACCGCTGGCGGCAGCCTACTCCGCCACGATGTTTCCATACTTGACACACGATGTTTTCATACTTGATAGAAGAGCCGAAAAGCCACCACTTTTTCGGCTCTTCTTTTTGTGTTTTGCCACGGAATTGCTAATTTTGCAACCCAGCACCATCAGCTGACAAAATCTTAGAAACAAAATACAAGGTCTTGAAAACAAAAAACAAGGTCTTAGAAAACAAATTAGGAGAGAAAACGAATGAAGAAGATCCAACTGATTCTTTTGACGGCCATCACCCTACTGATGACCGCATGCGGTACCACCCAGACTGTCCCCCTGACAGGACGCAAGCATCGCATCAGCGTGAGCGACGAGCAACTGCTCTCCCTCTCGCAGCAGCAGTATTCCACCTATATGCAGAAGGCGAAGAAATCGACCAATGCAGCCAACACCCAGATGGTGGTACGCGTAGGGCGCAACCTCGCCAATGCCGTCGAGACCTACCTCCGAAACAACGGCTTCGCCAGTGAGGTGAACAACTTCCACTGGGAGTTCAACCTCATCCAGGACCCACAGGCCAACGCTTTCTGCATGCCCGGAGGCAAGATTGTCGTCTTCGAAGGCATCCTGCCCTACACACAGAACGAGGCCTCCCTGGCCATCGTTCTGGGACACGAGATCGCCCACGCCGTGGCGAAACACAGTGCCGAGCAGATGACGAAGCAGCAGAACCAGGGCGTAGCCACTACTGTGCTCGGAAGCGTGCTCGGAGCAGTGGCTGGACAAGACGCTGCCAACGTGGCCGGACAGATAGCCGGCACGGGCTTCTCCCTGCTCAATCTGAAATACAGCCGCAAGGATGAGAGCGAAGCCGACTATATGGGCCTGATCTTTGCCGCCATGGCAGGCTACGACCCAGCCAATGCCATCACCTTCTGGCAGCGTATGTCCTCATCGGGCAGCCAGTCCACGCAAGAGTGGCTGAGCGACCACCCCTCCGACCAGACACGCATCGCCAATATCAGAAAATGGTTACCCGAGGCCCAAAAGTATTACCAGGCCGCCAAGCCCAAGACGCACACGACCACCAGGACAACGACCCGCACTGCGCCCAAAAGCAGCAAGCACAAGAGTAAGACGACCACGCGCAAGAGAAGGTAGCACACTAAGCAGCAGATGCTTACGCTTTTTGCCACACCTTGTCCGTAGCACGTTCTCCCTCGCCATGCGGGTGGATTTTCCTGGCTATGCGGGTGGATTTCCCTGGCTATGGCGGGTGGAAAATCAGCGTGCCTATACGACATTTTGGCAAAAAGTACGGCAATCTGTCAGCGTTACCGATTATTTTGGTTATCTTTGCAGATTATTATGCAACCTACCGCCCAACGCGGTGATACGCCGAAAGAAAAATGACAGAGGAAACAAAAGAACCGTTGATAGGAAAGACCCTTGAGGAGCTGCGCACGCTGGCCCGCGACTTGGGAATGCCCGCCTTCGTGGGCGGACAGATCGCGCGCTGGCTCTACGTGCAGCACGTCAAGGACATCAACGAGATGGCCAACATATCAAAGAAGCACCGCGAGCTGCTTGCCCAGCGCTTCACGGTGGGCTGCCATGCGCCCATCGACGCCCAGTACTCCAAGGACGGGACGATCAAATACCTGTTCCCCGTCTATGCGGGCGCTTCCAAGGAGAAGCTCCGCCATGAGTTTGTCGAGACGGTCTATATCCCCGACGGCGACCGCGCCACGCTGTGTGTGTCGTCGCAGGTGGGCTGCAAGATGAACTGCCTGTTCTGTCAGACGGGCAAACAAGGTTTTGAGGGCAGCCTCACTGCAGCCGACATCCTCAACCAAGTCTATGCCCTTCCCGATGTGGACAAGCTCACCAACATCGTCTTCATGGGACAAGGCGAGCCGATGGACAACCTCGACAACGTGCTCCGTGCCACGGAGATCCTCACCGCCGACTACGGTTGGGCCTGGTCTCCGAAGCGCATCACGGTCAGCAGCGTCGGCATGCGCAAGAAGTTGCGCCGCTTCCTCGACGAGAGCGACTGCCACGTGGCCATCAGCCTCCACTCCCCCATCCCCGAGCAGCGTGCGCAGCTCATGCCAGCCGAACGAGGCATGGGCATCGAGGAGGTAGTGAAACTGCTGCGCGAGTACGACTTCACCCACCAGCGCCGCCTCTCCTTCGAGTACATCCTGTTTGGTGGACTCAACGACACCCCGACCCACGCCCGCGCCATCGTCCGTCTGCTGGAAGGACTGGAGTGTCGCGTGAATCTGATACGCTTCCACCAAATCCCCGACGTGCCCCTTCGCGAGTCGGACGAGGAGCGGATGGAGGCCTTCCGCGACTACCTGACCCACCACGGCGTCTTCACGACGATCCGTGCGTCGCGAGGCCAGGACATCTTCGCGGCCTGCGGACTCCTTTCGACGAGCAAGGAGATCGGCGAGGTGAGAGAGAAGCAGCGCCACGATGCGTAGTGTCCTCTTCGCCGGGATCATGATTGCCTGCACCCTCCTCGGATGCCGGCAAGCGACCCGCCACCGACTGCCCTCCAGTTCGGCCCGCGCAGGCGAAGTGCTGGTCGTCGGCGACACCACGGGCCAACTCGCCAGTTACCTTTCCCGGCCAGAACCCGGACTGCCCCAGCCGGAGCCCCGCTTCGACGTGCGCCCTACGACGCAAGACCAACTCAAGGGCAACGCCCTCCTGGCCCGCGCCATCGTCATCCTGAGCGACAAGCCGTATGCTTCGGGACACGACCTCAACGCCCGCCCGCAACTCGTCATCGAAGCCTCCGCGAAGGATTCGGCACGGATCCTGCACGACCTGCTGGCCTTTGAGGAGCAAGAGAGCTACGCCTTCCTCCAGCAAAACCACCATCCCAAGATGGAGGAGAAGATACGGAGGCAGTTTGGCGTCCAGATGAAAGTGCCCGAGGCCATGCGTGCCAGCAAGACGTCGAAAGACTTTCTGTGGATAGCCACCAACGGGGCAGAAAACCTCAGAAGCCTCTGCGTCCTGCGCCTGCCGGACAGTCCGAAAGCCGACTGGGCAAGAGCCATCGACCAGATGCTCTCCCAGCACATCCACGGCGATCAGGCCTCCAGCTCCATGCACCTGGCGCTGGCGACCGTCCAAATCCAGCAAGAGCGTGGGATCCACCTCCTGACGGGACAATGGATGATGGAGGGCGACGCGATGGGAGGCCCCTTTGTGGCCTCCGTCAAAAAGACAAGGCAGGGCGCCCTCGTGCTCCTCGCCTTCGCCTACGCCCCCGAGAGAGAAAAAAGAAACATCATGCGGCAGCTTCGCACTGTCGTTTTCAATGAGTATATATCTTATGGAGAATAACAAGAAAATACGGGTGGCTATCACCCAAGGCGATACCAACGGTATCGGATACGAGCTGATATTCAAGGTTTTTGCCGACCCCGAGATGCTGGAGTTGTGCACGCCCATCATCTACGGTTCCCCCAAGGTGGCAGCCTACTACCGCAACCTGCTCGAGATAGAGGCCAACTTCACCATCATCTCGGACGCAAGCGAGGCCACCGACGGCGTGGTCAATCTGCTGACCACCTACGAAGAAGAGGTGAAAGTGGAGCCTGGCGTGGCCAGCGAGACCTCGGGAGACTACGCCCTCAAGGCCCTCGACTGCGCCTTGGCCGACTATCGCGAAGGCCGCTTCGACGTCCTCGTCACCAATCCCATCGACAACACCAGCGAGTTTCAGTTTAGCGGACAGAGCCGCTATATCGAAGACCACCTGGAGACCGATGGCCACGGCCAGACCCTGATGGTCGATGGCGGACTGCGCATTGCCCTGGCCACACGCAACCTGCCCTTGCGCCAGGTGGTGGAGTGCATCACCCAGGGCAGCATCGAGCAGACCTGCCGCAAACTCGCCCAGAGCCTGCGTCGCGACTTCCGCCTCTCCAATCCCCGCATCGCCCTCCTCTCCATCAATCCGAAGGCTGGCGACAACGGACTGCTCGGCACCGAGGAGCAGGAGATTATCCGCCCCGCCATCGAGACGCTGACCACCGAGGGTATCCAGGCCTTTGGCCCCTACGCCGCCGACGCCCTCTTCGCCGGCAACGACTACACCCATTTTGACGCTATCGTCGCGATGTACTACGAGCAGGGCACGATCCCCTTCCACGCGCTGTGCGATGGTCCTGGCGTCCACTACACCGTCGGTCTGCCGCTGGTCCGCACCTGCCCCGACCTGGCCAACACGCTCCCGCTGGGCGGAAAGGGCGTGGCCGACCCGCAGCCGCTGCGCCAAGCCATCTTCACGGCCATCGACATTTTCCGCAACCGCGCCGCCTACGACCAGGCGGGTGCCCATCCGCTCCCCAAACTCTATAAGGAGAAGAAAGACGAGAGCGAGAAGGTACGCTTCGCCATTCCCAAGAAGCGCGAACCCAAGGCAGAGTAAACGATCTCGTTGAGACATGAAAAAGAAGTACCAGAACATCTTCTTCATCTTTGGCCTGGTGGTCCTTGCCGTCATGGTAAGCCAGCTCCACTTTGCCGAAGTGTGGCAGGGCCTGCAACGCGCAGGCTACTGGTTCTTCGCCGTCGTGGTCCTTTGGGCCTTTCTCTACCTTTTCAATACGGCTGCCTGGTACACCATCATCCGCAGCGGAGAGCGACGCGGCGCCGCAAGCGAGACGCAAGAGAATCGAGAGCATCGAGAAGCTCAAGAGAATCAAGAAACTCAAGAGAAACAAGAGAATCAAGAAACTCGAGAGATTCAAGGGTACCAAGAGAATCGAGGGACGCAAGAGACGTCCGGAGCGCACGTGGGCTTTTGGTGGCTCTACAAGATCACCGTCTCAGGCTTTGCCCTCAACTACGCCACGCCAGGAGGCTTGATGGGCGGCGAGCCCTACCGCATCATGGTCCTCAAGCCCAAGATCGGCACGGAGCGCGCCACGGCCTCGGTACTGCTCTACGTGATGACCCACATCTTCAGCCACTTCTGGTTTTGGGTACTGAGTATCGTGCTCTATGTCTTGACGCAAGAGCTGAACACCTTCATGGCCATCATGCTCTCGCTGACAGGCGGCTTCTGCGCCCTCTGCATCTGGTTTTTCCTTGCCGGCTACCGACGCGGACTTGCCGTGAGGGGCATGAAACTCCTCGGCCACATTCCCGGCATCAAGCACTGGGCACGGCGGTTTATCGAGGGCCATCGCGAACAACTCGACAACATCGACCGCCAGGTGGCAGCCCTCCACAACCAAAATCCGCGCACGTTTCTCACGGTCGTGCTCCTGGAACTGGCCTGTCGCGTCTGCTCGGCCCTGGAGGTGATGTTCATCCTGCTCGTGCTCTACCCGAGCGTCAACTACATCGACTGCATCCTCATCATCGCCTTCACGACGCTCTTCGCCAACATGCTCTTCTTCATGCCGCTGCAGCTCGGCGGACGCGAGGGAGGCTTTCTGATGTCGGTCTCAGGACTGGGTCTGACTGCTACGGCGGGCATCTTTGTCGCCCTGCTGGTGCGCATCCGCGAACTGATCTGGACGGCCATCGGCCTTCTGCTCATCAAGCTCGACCGCACCAGCCTGCGGGAGAAGCCGACGGAGAAGCCGCCTTGCCCATAGCGACCCACAAGACTCCAAGCTGCGGCCCTGGCGACCTGACTTTTCCCCACTCTGCCTATATATTATATAAGGAGAAAACGGGAGAAGGAGACAAGGAGAAGTAAGGCAAAGGCAAAGGAGGAGAAGCAACAAGGAGAAAGGGAGAAGAAGGAGTAGAAGCAAAAAACGGGAGAAAAAATCGGGCGACAAGCCTGCCGGCTTTATTTTAACCCCAACTATGGTAAGAAATGGATACGAGTAAACTGCAAATCATCAAGCAAAGATACAACGTCGTGGGCAACTGCGATGCGCTCAACCGTGCCCTCGACGTGGCCCTGCAAGTGGCCCCCACCGACCTCTCGGTGCTGATCATCGGCGAGAGCGGCGTGGGCAAAGAGATCATCCCGCGCGTCATCCACGACAACTCGCCCCGCAAGCGGGAGAAATACTTCGCCATCAACTGTGGTTCGATTCCCGAGGGAACGATAGACAGCGAACTCTTCGGCCACGAGAAGGGATCCTACACGGGTGCCATCGGCGAAAGCGAGGGCTATTTTGGCATTGCCAACAAGGGCACGCTCTTCCTCGATGAGGTCGGCGAACTGCCCATGGCCACCCAGGCCCGCCTGCTCCGCGTCCTGGAGACGGGCGAATACATCCGCGTCGGAGGCCAGGAGATCCGAAAGACCAACGTCCGCATCGTCGCCGCCACCAACGTCAACATGCGCAAGGCCATCAGCGAGGGGAAGTTTCGCGAGGACCTCTACTATCGTCTCAACACGATCCCCATCAACATGCCGCCCCTCCGCGAGCGTGGCAACGATATCCTGCTGCTCTTCCGCCTCTTCGCCATGCAGATGGCCGAGAAATACAAGTTGCCGAAGATCACGCTCGACGACGAGGCCAAGCAGGTGATGCTCAAGTACAAATGGCCCGGCAACGTCCGCCAACTGAAGAACATCACCGAGCAGATGTCGGTCATTGCCGAGAAGAGAGTGATCGACCGGGAGGAGATCCTGCGCTTCATCCCCCAGGACACGGAGAGCACCGAACTGGCCCTCGTCGATAAGGGGCAAGGATCGCATAGCTACGAGAGCGAGCGCGAGATCCTCTACAAGATCCTCTACGAGCTCCGTGGCAACGTCAGCGACCTGCGCCGCGACCTCAACAACGTGCGCAAGCAACTGGAGACCTACCGCGAGCTCGAAGAGACGGCCCACTACCGCCACCTGGCCACGGAGGGCGCCCAGACGCTTCCTGCCACGACCCAGGATGCCTTCCGCCCTGACGACAAGGAGGTGGAGGACGCCGTGGCCGAGGAGATACAGGAGACCCGCCCACAGAGGGAGGAGGAAAGTCTCAACCTCAACGACAACCAGCGACAGATGGTGGTCAGGGCGCTGGAGCGCAACAACGGCAACCGCAAGAAAGCGGCCCAGGAACTCGGCATCAGCGACCGCACCCTCTACCGCCGCATCAAGGAGTACGGACTCGAAGACAAATAAAAACGTCTATGCGTACGGACTTGAAGACAAATAAAACGTCCAAGTGTACGGACTCGAAGACAAATAAAAATATCAAGGAAGTACGGACTTGAAGAAAAATAAAGCATGAGAAGCGATAAGAATCAAAGGACCCCACGCCTCGCCGCCCATCTCTGCGTGTCGGCCGTGGTGGTATGGATGCTGCTGGCCTTGGCGACATCCTGCGTTCCGAAGTACACCTTCAACGGCGCCAGCATCGACTACACCAAGACCAAGACCATCCAGATAGCCGATTTCCCCATCCGCTCCGCCTATGTGTGGGGACCGATGGGCCCCATGTTCAACAATGCGCTCAAGGACCAGTTTGCCAACCACACGAAGTTGCAGCAGGTCCGTCGCGACGGCGACCTCCAGATCGAGGGCGAGATCACGCAGTATCAGCAGCGCAACAAGTCGGTGTCGAGCGAGGGCTACGCTGCCCAGACCGAACTCTCCATCACGGTCAACGTGCGGTTTACCAACAATGTGAACCATGCCGAGGACTTCGAGCGCCAGTTTACGGCCACCTCCTCCTACCCCACCACGCGCAACCTCAACGACGTGCAGCAAGAGCTGGTGGAGCAGATGGTCAAGGATCTGACCGACCAGATATTCAATGCCACCGTGGCCAACTGGTAGCCCTGCTTCCCACGCCACCCATGTACGGCAGCCACCACTATTTACGGATTCCTCCAATCAGCACCACATCATGAGTATAAACATAGCCACCCTCACGCGCCACCCCGAACGGCTGGGCAAGGACACCCTCTACGAGCTGCGCAGTCTGCTCGCACGCTATCCTTACTACCAGCCCGCACGGCTATTGCTGCTCAAGAACCTCTACCTGCTCCACGACCCCACCTTCGACGAGGAGCTGCGTAGGGCTGCCGTCTATATCACCGAGCGCCAGCGCCTTTTCGACCTGACAGAAGGTCCCCACTACCAGTTGCGGGACGATCAGGCCACCAAGCACGAAGCCGCCAAACACGAAACTGCCAAACACGAAGCCGCCAAGCACGAATCCTCCGCGCAGGACGCCCCCGACGGCGACCGCACCGCCGCGCTCATCGACAGTTTCCTCGACCAGCTCCCCGGAGAGGAGGGCGAGGAGACGCAGCCGAAGCCGCAGGACCAGCCCGTCGTCAAGCGCAAGCCGACCCCCGCCGACGCCACCATCGACTACGTGGCCTACCTCATGGAGGCCGGAGACGAAGCCCCTCAGGAGACTCCCCAACTCAAGGGTCAGGAACTCATCGACGACTTCATCAACAAGGAGAATGGTAAAATTTCTCTACAAGATGAAACCGAGTACGAGCCCGAGGAAGAAACCGTGGAGGACGAAGGATCGAGCTATTTCACCGAAACTTTGGCGCGTATCTACATCAAGCAGGGCAGATATTCCAAGGCGCTGGAAATTATTCAGCGATTATATTTGGAATATCCAAAAAAAAATCGTTACTTTGCAGACCAAATTCGGTTTCTACAGAAATTGATTTTGAACGAACAATAAAAATAAAAGACAAAAAGATAAAAAATGGGACTTTACACATTATTTGTGATTCTTATCGTGATCGCCGCACTCCTGATGATCGGAATCGTTATGATTCAAGAGTCAAAGGGTGGTGGCCTGGCGTCTAACTTCTCCTCGTCCAACAGCGTGCTCGGCGTGCGCAAGACGACGGACTTCATCGAAAAGGCCACATGGGGACTGGCTATTGCCATGGTCGTGTTCAGCGTTGTCTGCGCCTACGTAGCTCCTTCTGCCAACACCGATCAGAGCGTGATCGAGCGTGCAGCCGAGAGCAGCTCTTCCAACCCCAACAACCTGCCCAACTTCGGTGCCAGCCAGCAGAAGCAGGCTGCTCCCGCCCAGAAGGGTGGCGCACAGGGTGCAGCTCAGGGCGCTCCTGCCCAGGGTGCTCCCGCTCAGGGCGAGAAGGCCGCACAGTAAGAAATCTTATCATAAGCTATCATATCCCCCTGTCTTCCAAGGCAGGGGGTTTATTGGTTTTGCCCCTACCGACCCTGCCCGCTCCATTGTTTTACACGTCCTATCCTTTGTTTTCACGCGGGATCTCCATTGTTTTTACACGCCCTCGCGATTTTTTTCCACGTCCTCGCTATTGTTTTTTAGAAATTTCCACGCCCACTCCCTTGCCATATCATAGAAAAACCGTATCTTTGCAAAAAAGAATACCAAAATCATCCAGAACTTATGGAAATAGCAGAACGATTTATCAACTACACCAAGTTTGACACCCAGTCGGTCGATGAGTCCGAGACCGTACCCAGCAACCCGAAGCAGCTCATCTTCGCCCGCTACCTCAAGGAGGAGCTGGAGAAGGAGGGCCTGAAGGAAGTCGAGATGGACGAGAAAGGCTACATCTACGCCACCTTTCCCGCCAACACCGACAAGTCCGTGCCCACCATCGGCTTCATCGCCCACTACGATACCGCCCTCGACGCCAGTGGCGCCAACATCAAGGCCCGTATCGTCAAGAGCTACGACGGCGGCGACATCGAGCTTTCTCCGGGCATCGTCTCCTCGCCGAAGATGTTCCCCGAGCTGCTCGCCCACAAGGGTGAGGACCTCATCGTCACCGACGGCACCACGCTGCTGGGCGCCGACGACAAGGCCGGCATCGCCGAGATCGTCCAGGCCATGTGCTGGCTGCGCGACCATCCCGAGGTGAAGCACGGCAAGATCCGCGTGGGCTTCAACCCCGACGAGGAGATCGGCAAGGGCGCCCACCACTTCGACGTGGAGAAGTTTGGCTGCGAGTGGGCCTACACGATGGACGGTGGCGACATCGGCGAACTGGAGTATGAGTGCTTCAACGCCGCCGCTGCCAAGATCATCATCCACGGCGTGAGCGTCCATACGGGCTACGCCAAGGGCAAGATGATCAACGCTGCCCGCCTGGCCGCCGAGTTCAACGCCCTGATCCCCACCACCGACATCCCCGAGACCACCGAGGGCTACGAGGGCTTCTACCACCTCCTGTCCATCGAGGGCCATTGCGAGGAGGGCAAGCTCTCCTACATCATCCGCGACCACGACCGTCAGAAGTTTGAGCAGCGCAAGAAGTTCCTCGCCGACTGCGTGGCCAAGATGAACGAGAAGTACGGCGAGGGCGTCTTCGAGATCACCCTCACCGACCAGTACTACAACATGAAGGAGAAGATCGAGCCCAATATGCACGTCATCGACTTCGTGCTCAAGGCCATGGAGGAGACGGGTGTGAAGCCGAAGGTAGAGCCGATCCGTGGCGGCACGGACGGCGCCCAGCTCAGCTACCGCGGCCTTCCCTGCCCCAACATCTTCGCTGGCGGCGTCAACTTCCACGGCCCCTATGAGTTTGTCTCCATCCAGGTGATGGAGAAGGCCATGCAGGTGGTCATCAAGATCAGCGAGCTGGCAGCCGGCTACAACGACTAGTCCGCTCCCCCTGTTCTCTGAGGATGCTTTGTGGCGTGGCGACGCGTCTCGCCGCAAAGCATCCTTACCCCAACCCCTGTCTGTGTATCATCACGGTCTGTGTATCATCACGCTATTTTTGCCGGAGGCGAACCCCCACTGCTGACCATCACGAGAACTATTTTTTTTCTCTCCACCCCGCCCCCTCCTTGGGCCGTCCCTCCGACACAACATACCAACCTAAGAAAAGAAAGCGAGGCGCCTATCAATTCCCTTCCCCATCTCGTGAGCGACCTGGCCCTGATCCTGGTCGTGGCCGGAGCCGTCACCCTGTTGTTCAAGAAGCTCCGCCAGCCGCTTGTGCTGGGCTATATCGTAGCCGGATTCCTGGTCTCTCCCCACATGCCCTACACGATGAGCGTCGTCGATAAGGGCGACGTCGAGATGTGGGCCGAGATAGGCGTGATGTTTCTCCTGTTCTCCCTGGGCCTCGACTTCTCCGTCAAGAAGATCCTCAAGATGGGCACCAGTCCCGTCATCGCTGCCTGCACCATCGTCTTCAGCATGATCCTGCTCGGCATCACCGTGGGCAAGGGCTTCGGCTGGGGCCACATGGACTGCATCTTCCTGGGCGGCATGCTCGCCATGTCCTCCACCACCATCATCTACAAGGCCCTCTCCGACATGGGGCTGCTGCAGCAGGGCTTCGTGGCCACCGTCATGAGCGTCTGCATCCTCGAGGACATCCTCGCCATCGTGATGATGGTCATGCTCTCCGCCATCGCCAACGGTTCCTCGCCCGACGGCGGCCAGTTGCTCGGCAGCGTCTTCAAGATAGGCTTCTTCCTCGTCCTGTGGTTCGTCATCGGCATCTTCCTCATCCCCCTGCTGCTGCGCAAGGTGCGCAAGCTCATGAACGCCGAGACCCTCCTGATCGTTGCCCTCGGCCTCTGCTGCCTCATGGCCGTCATCTCCACCAAGGTGGGCTTCAGCAGCGCCTTCGGAGCCTTTGTGATGGGCAGCATCCTTGCCGAGACCGTCGAGGCCGACAAGATCATCCGCCTCGTCGAACCGGTCAAGAATCTCTTCGGCGCCATCTTCTTCGTCTCCGTCGGCATGCTCGTCGATCCGCTGATCATCGTCGATTACGCCCTCCCCATCCTCTGCCTCGTCCTCACCATCCTCGCCGGCCAGGCCCTCTTCGGCACGATGGGCTACCTCTTGGGCGGCCAAAGCCTGAAAAACGCCATGCGCTGTGGTTTCTCCATGGCCCAGGTGGGCGAGTTTGCCTTTATCATAGCGTCGCTGGGCCTCTCCCTGGGAGTCATCGGCGACTTCCTCTATCCGGTTGTAGTCGCGGTCTCCGTCATCACAACATTCCTCACACCTTACATGATCCGTGCTGCGGAGCCGTGCTACAACCTTCTCACACGCCACCTGCCGCGCCAGTGGAGCCGCCGCCTGGAGCACATCGGCACGGGCGCCCCCGCCACTCCCTCCTCCGGCCATCTCTGGAAGCGCCTCCTGCGCGCCATGGTGGTCAACACGCTGATCTACGGCATCCTCTCCATCGCCGTCATCGCGCTGATGTTCTCCTTCGCCCTGCCCTTCTGCCGCGAACTCTCCACCGAGCTGACGGGGTCTCACTGGGCCGGCAATGCCGTCTGCGGCGTCGCCACCGTGCTGATGATCGCCCCCTTCCTGCGCGCCTTCATGATGAAGAAGAACCACTCCGAGGAGTTCAAGACGCTCTGGACGGAGCGGCGCACCAACCGCCCCCCGCTCGTCTTCACCGTCCTGGTCCGACTGGCCATCGCCGCCGCCTACATCTTCTATATCGCCAACTACCTGACGCGCTTCGCCGACGCGCTGCTCATCACCATCGCCTTCGGCACGATCGTGCTGATGGTGCTCTCGCGCAGTCTGAAGAAACGGAGCATCCGCCTCGAGCGTCTCTTCGTCCAAAACCTCCGGAGCCGCGAGATCCAGGCCGAGGCCCTCGGGCGCAAACGGCCGCTCTACGAGGGCCGACTGCTCGACCGCGAGATCCACATGAGTCTCTGCGAGGTGCCCGAAGACTCCTTTGGGCCGGCAAGCAACTCGCGGAGCTCGACTTCCGCAAGCATTTCGGCGTCAACGTGAGCAGCATCCTCCGCGGCCGCCAGCGCATCAACATCCCCAATGGCGAGGTGGCCCTCTTCCCCGGCGACCAGCTCCAGGTGATAGGCGACGACGACCAGCTCACGCGCTTCGCCCAAGCCATGCGGACGGAGGTCCACGACGAGGACGCCGAGATAGAGAAGCGGGAGATGCGCCTCCAGCAGATCATCGTCGGCCAGAAGAGCCCCTTCTTCGACCAGACGCTGCGCGAAAGCAGCATCAGGGACCGGTACAACTGCATGGTGGTGGGACTCGACGAGGGCGAGAAAAACCTCACCATCATCACGCCCAACTACCGCTTCGCCCTGGGCGACGTGCTGTGGATCGTAGGCGAGGAGCAAAACGTCAAGGGCCTCCTGGAGGCCAACGGCGAGGAGTAGCCACCGCCCCAGGGATGATGATGTAGCCACCACCACCATTGATTTGATTTTAACCACCACACCTATGAGTAGAAGCATCCACCGCCGCGCCCTGCTGCGCGCCCTATGTCTCCCCCTCCTCCTGGTCACGATCGTGGCCTGCCACCGCCAGGATCCGTCGGCCCTCAACGCCAACGAGCTGTTCTTCGACGAGACGCTGGCCTCCATCTCCCCCGACGCGACGCTGCCCGACCTTTTCTATATCGGCACGGAGGACGGCGTAGTCTATGCCTACGATGCCGACCAGGGGACGACGCGCCGCTGGCTCACCGCCTTCGACCGCATCTACAAGGTCTTGCGCGACCAGCCTGCCGACTCCGCCGCCCAGCCCCACGACGGCACGACCTTCTGGGTGGGCACGCGCAACATGGGCGTCGTCCGCTGCCAACTGCAGGGCGACTCGCTCGTCCTGCTCCGCCAGTATGCCCTTCCCCGCTCCGGCCGTGGCACCCACTACTCCGTCTATGACCTCCACCAAGACCCCTCGGGCCTCTACGTCGCCACCAGCAACGGTCTCTTCCTCCTCTCCCCCAACGACACGATGCAGGCGCTCCACGCCTCCTGGGAGATACAGTCGGGCGAGGGCGCCTTCCGCCCCTTGGTCGTCAGCGACATCCGCCCTTTGCACAATGGAAACCTGGTCTGCGCCAGTGCCTCGGGCGTACTCTCCATCGACACGCGGCGCCGCCAGTCCCACCTGCTGCTGCGGGCCAACTGCACCTCCCTCTCGCTCAGCGGCGACACGATCCTCGCCCTCTGCGGCGACAGTATCAAGGCCCTGCTGCCCGACGGGCGATTGGTGGGCAAGTCGCGCCTCTCCCATCCGGCCTACACCTGCTTCCACGAGCCCTCCACACGGATGAACTATCTCCTCGACGGCACGTCGGTGCAGTTTTTCTCCAACGACGAGATCGCCGACCGCCTCACGCCGCGGCGCGCGCCCCTCCCCCGGCCCGTGCGCACGTTCTGCCACAACGTGATCGCCAACGACCCCGCCCGCGGCCAGTCGCTGCTGGTCACGGAGCACGCCCTGCTGCGCGTCGGCCACCACCAGGACCTCTTCAGCGATATCGGCAACGTGAGCTACGCCTGCCACGACGGCCCCTTCATCTACTACCTCGTCGGTTTCCACCTGTTTCGCCAGCGCATCGGCGAGCAGACCGCCATCCAGGTCAAGGACCTCTCGCGCGGATCCTCCGACGTGCGCTTCATGACGATCGCCGACGGCACGCTCTACTATGCCGACAGTGGCCACCGCGTCTTCACCGCCCCCATCTACTCCTCCTACCTCCTCAACTCGCTCCTCTCCTGGGACCGCAAGGTCTCGCCGCAGCCCGGCCAGGACCTCACGGCGATTGGTCACGACGGCTCCGGGGTCTATGTTGGCATACGCGACGGCCTGCAGCAGTTGGGCCGGGAGAAGGGCCAGTTGCAACTCCACGACGCCTCGGCCTCCACCATCGCCGACCCGTTCATCACGGCCTTCTCGGCCCCCACGTCCTCGGGCCGCCTCTTCCTCGCCACGCTCAACGACGGCCTCTTCGTCGGGCGCCAGGGCAGTTTTCGCCACCTGGCCGCCTCCCGGGGCCTCTCCTTCGTCCGCGACATCGCCGTCCTCCCCACGGCCTCGGGCGCCGACAGCCTCTTCGTCCTCACCAACCACCGGCTGCTCTGCGGCACGGAGAAGCAGCTGCGCGTCTGCGACACGCTCACGGCCATGCGGCGACTGGCCGTGGCCGACGCCACGCATGCCTACGGCTTCCCCGACTATGGCCTGATCTCCCTCGCCGACCACGAGCGCTACTTCTCCGACATCCGCTTCAACCCCAAGGCCTGCATCGCCGTCAACGGGCGCGTCTATGCCGGATCCTCCTGCGGCGTCTATACCTTCGACACCAGCCTCCACAAGCAGGACAACCTGGAGCGGGGCTACACCACGGTGCAGTTTGAGCGCCGCGTGCTCTTCTCGCGCACCAACATCGCCTGCCTCGTGGCCCTCACGCTCGTCACCCTCACCCTGCTATGGTTCTTCCTCGCTCTGACCGTGGCCAAACGCCGGATGCTCATGCGCATCGAAAAACTAAAGACCGCCATCCTGCCCAAAGTGGCATCGGAGCGGATGGGCGGCAACGCGCAGAAGGCCCTCGGCGCCGAGATGGGCCACCTACACAAGTATCTCCAGCGACTCGACCATCTGGAGCAACAGGTCACAAGTCTCAGCCTGGTGGGCAAGATCAGGCAGCGAGACATCATCGACCGCCTCAATAGCAACATCCAGGACCTCACCATCGACCTGCCGTCCATCCTCATCGGTTGCCTCAACCGCCAGGTGGCGCTCATGCGGCGCCGCCAATGGGAGGGCTACGAGGTCTATGTCGCAGCCACGGAGCGACTGATGCAGGGCAAGGACGAGGCCCGGGAGGGGATGGAGGAGACGACGGCCCTCAGCTTCTGCGAGCAGACGGCCAGCACCATCGGCGCCAACGCCCAATGGATGAGCAAGGCCGAAGGGATCGACCGGCGCTACGAGCAGTATCTGCTCCTTGCCGACCTGGAGGGGGCTGGACGCGAGATCTTCCTCGCCCTGCGCGATCTCTGCCTCGACGCGGAGGGCAAGGTTGCACCGATCAAAAAAGATCACCCCATGAGCCGGGAGAAGAAGGTAGCCGAGGCCGACCGTATCTTGCCCGCTATCAACCGGGAGGGCATCGCCCGCCACTGCCGCGACCTCCTCCTTGGCGAGCTCGCCCACGCCCGCGACCGCTACCACGCCGCTCTGTCCGAAGAGGCTCCCGAGCCGCCCTATCCGCAGCAGCTGCTCCGCGAGGCCGTCGCCAGGGCCGAAGCCCTCGTGGGCGAACTGGCCGAGATGGGAGACGCGCCGTTCCAGAACGCGCTGCCCATGCTCATCAGGGTCTCCAAGGCCTACCAGCGCCTGAAGATCGCCACGACGCTCCTCCAGACCAAGGAGGTCCTCGAGGACTTCGAGGCCAACGCCAAGGCGAGGGACAAGGAGAAGGTGAGGAAGCAGTTTGCCACCTGCGTCTCCTCCTTCTACGACGCCGTGGGCCAATGTGAGGACAAGTCGATCCTGCAGATTATCGGACTGGCACGGAAGAAGGGGGAGGGCAAGGAGAAATCGCGCTTCCTCAACGAAGACCTGCTGGTCCTGATGCTGGCCGGACGAAGGGCGGAAAGGGACGAAGGCGGATCCTGCGTACTGAGGTCCATCCTCTCCGACGACAACAGCGAGAAGCTCCTCAATGCCGACATGCAGAGCCTGCGCCGCGCGCGCCGTGCCTTCCGCAACCTCGCCACGACAAAGCTCAGCGAGCAGTCGAAGCGCACGGAGGTCCGCCACGACGAGGAGGCCCCCGCCCCGTCGCCCCTGGCTCGCCTCAAGGCCTTTGGCCATGCCCACCCCGACAGCTTTGCCAGTTGGCTGGCCGAGATCGTCGAGGGCATTTAGCCGCCTGTGAAAATAGCCCCCGATTGCCTTGACTTTCGGACAAAAGTTGTATCTTTGCACTGTGAACCAGCCCCATACATAAAATGTGATAGTGTCAAAGTGCTACTGAGACACCTCATGTACTATCATAAAAAATAGACAATTATGGACATAGCAAAATATATAGGTGAGACTACCGAATACGACAAGAAGCAGGAAGTGGAACGCCGTAAAGTGAAAAGTTGGCTGAAGAGCGTCAGCGCCTTTGCCAATGGAGGTGGCGGCTGCCTGTTGTTTGGCATTGCCGATGACGATACTATCATAGGGTTGACTGATGCCAAGGCTGATGCAGAATTTATCAGTCAGAAAATAAAGGAGCGCATAGACCCTATGCCACAAATCGACTTGAAGATAGAGCGTGTGGAAGACAAGGAACTGCTCATTCTTCATGTGCATGGCGGCGAAGATACACCTTATTATTATATTGGCGACAGCGTGCTTGAAACCTTTGTCCGCATTGGCAACGAATCGGTTGTGGCTGATAGTACCGAACATAAACGCTTGGTACTAAGAGGTCGCAACTCTTCATTCGACGCACGCCCAAGCGATGAAATGTTTGAAGATTATGCATTTTCCAAGCTTCGCAGCCGTTACTATGCCTGGAACGGTCTGAGCTTCGACAAAAAACTTTACCGCTCGTTTGGCTTGGTTGATAATAAGGGAATACTTACCTATGCCGGTCTGCTGATGGCAGACGAATGTCCATTGCGCCAAAGCCGAGTATTCTGCACAAGATGGAACGGCAAGACAAAGGCTGGAGGAAGCATCGATGCTCTCGACAGTGCAGAGATTACAGGCGGACTTGTAACGCTTCTCGAAGACACCATGTCCTTCATCCGTCGTAACAACCGTACACTTTGGTACAAAGAACCCATGCAGCGCATCGAGATTCCTCAATATATGGAACGTTGTGTGATGGAAGTTGTAGTGAATGCCTTGGCTCATCGCGACTATCTGATCCAGGGTAGCGAGGTGCATGTGGATATATACGATGACCGTATGGTGGTTTACTCTCCAGGTTCCATGCCGGAAGGACGGCTTATCCAAACGATGAACTTAGAAGACATTCCTTCTGTCAGACGCAATCCGGTTATTGCCGACGTCTTTGCCCAGTTGGGTTATATGGAGCGTAAAGGTTCGGGTATGGGCAAAATCATCAATCCTATCAAAGCCCTTCCCTACTTTGAAGAAAAGATGCTTCCAAGCTTCTTCTCCGACCGTGCTCAGTTTACTGTCACGTTCCCCAATATGATATTAGCATGGCAGGAAACTCATCCTGATATTGAGGTAAACTTTGTGGAAAACGAAAGTGATACTCAAGGTGATACTCAAGGTGATACTCAAGGTGATACCCAAGATGTCCCTCAAGGTGGCACTCAAGGCGATGATTTAGATAAATGGATAGAATATCAAGTAGCTGTTTATCCTAAAATAACAACTGGTGAACTGGCTCAACAATCTGGGAAAAGTATTATTACTATTAAGCGTCGTATCGCCAAAATGCCTCATATTGTGTATATTGGAAGCGGCTATAGCGGTCATTGGGAAGTGAGGAAAAAAGAGAGGCTTTGACGCCGAGCATCCACCATTTGCCTTGAGGCGATCACGAAAACAGCTTGAGGGAGCAAAAAATAGCCATCGGCGCGGATAAAAATCCACGGAAAATGTGTATCTTTGCAGCTATATATGAATTCGAGCGACAACAAGATACAGAAGGTTTCTATCCGTTTCTTCAACGACCGCGAAGTGCGTGCTGTATGGGACGAGACGCTATCCAAATGGTGGTATTCCGTTTAGGATGTCGTGGGCGTGCTCAACGACCAAGACGATTATACCAAGAACCGCAACTATTGGAAGTATCTGAAGACGAAGCTGAAGAAGGAAGGAAACGAACTGGTTAGTGTCACTAACCAGTTGAAAATTCTTGCTCCGGATGGCAAAAGACGTTTAACTGATATCCCATGGCGTTGCATAGGTCGCTTTCGTGGACACGGACCCGACTTTTTAGCAGAAATGGCCTCCGATTGCCCTGACTTTTAGCAAAAACCAGCCACTTATTGCCCTGACTTTTAGCAAAAAATAGCCTCCGATTGCCCTGACTTTTAGCAAAAAATCGTATCTTTGCACTGTGAATCAGCAAATTACACAAAAATGAAGTATTACAAGCGAAACATAGACAAAAAACTCTTGGAATGGAAGACATCTCAAAGAAGGAAGCCTTTGCTGATACGCGGGGCAAGACAGGTGGGGAAATCGTCTGCGGTACGCCAGTTGGGCAAAGAGTTTAAGTACTTTGTGGAGATCAATTTGGAAAGTCAACCATCTATCCGAGGACTTTTTCCAAAGGATATTGACGTGCATAGGACTTGTGAGGGAATCAGTGCCACCACAGGCATTCCTATCATACCTGGGGAGACGCTGCTTTTCATAGACGAGATACAAGTGAGTCAGGAAGCTATCATGTCGCTTCGTTATTTCAAAGAGGATTATCCAGAGCTACATGTCATAGCCGCGGGATCTCTGCTGGAGTTCACCCTGGAGGAGCTGCCTTCTTTTGGAGTGGGGAGAATACGCTCACTATACATGTACCCATTCTCCTTTGACGAATTTCTTATGGCGCAAGGACTGGAAACGACGGTCAGCTACAAGCACCAGGCTTCGCCTTCTTCTCCGCTTCCCGATGCCGTCCACAACAAACTGGTGGAACAATTGAAGACGTTCTATCTCGTGGGCGGTATGCCAGCCGCGGTCACAGAATGGATAGCGTCCAAAAGCTACATCGAGTGCGCCCATGTTCACAATGACATTCTGGACACCTACCAAGATGACTTTGCCAAGTATAAGTCGCGCGTGTCTCCAGCTTTGCTGAGAAAGGTCTTGCGCTCCGTAGCTTTGCAGGCAGGCTGCAAGTTTGTCTATAGACAGGTGACCGACGATGTTCGCTCTTCGGTCATCAAAGACGCGCTTCATCTATTGACATTGGCGGGACTGATAAAGCCGGTGACGCATAGCGATGGAAATGGTGTTCCACTGGGAGCAGAAGAGAATGATAGCTACAAGAAATATCTTTTTTTAGACTTGGGACTGATGCAGACCATGCTGGGCACTCCTGCCGCCAATGTCCTTTTGGCTTCGGAAGTTGATTTTGTCAACAAAGGGGCTGCTTCGGAAATGTTCGCAGGCTTGGAACTCGTTAAGAACCATGACTGTTTCCAAAAGGCAGAAATGTATTATTGGCAGAACATGTCAAGGGGTTCCAAAGCGGAGATTGATTACCTGGAGGCCAAAGAGGGGGTGGTTGTACCAATAGAAGTGAAGGCTTCCACCAAAGGCAGTATGCAAAGCTTATGGCTATTTATGAGGAAGAAAGCCCTTCACCATGCTGTTCGTACTTCCTTGGAGAATTTTGGAACGTTTGAGTATATTGACAAAGAAGCACAAAATGCACTCCGCCACATAGACGTTGTGCCACTTTATGCCATGAGCAATTTGTAGCACCACTTCTTGGTTGGACCGACTGGATAGTCGCTGTCAGTACAGTACGGGCTGTGATCGGCGTATCGATTGCAGCCCGTACTGGCGTCTTGCGCCCCTCTGCGCCCGCTCGAAAGACACGTTTTTGGCGAACATTTCGCACACTATGGACGAACCAAATAAAAATGTGCGCGCATTTGATAGGGAAATGGGTACTTTTGCACACAAATCATCAAAACAAACCTACGTATGAACATCATCAGACTTTTCCTGTTTCCGACAGAGTGGTCCGCCACGCTCGTCCTGTTTTTTTTCGCACTCCGCCGTATGGCCAACTGCCAGCACCTATGGGAGGTTTTGATCCTCTTGGGCTTCTTTCTATCCATCTTTTTCATGGTGTGTCTGGCCACACTGACCTATGCGCGCATGGACACGCACATGAGGCTATGGGCCAAACTGATCGCCGTGCTCGCCACGCCAGTAGTCATGTACGCCGTGCCTGCATAGCGAGCAAAAACGAGAAAAATCGAGAAAAAACGAGAAAAATCGCATGGGCCGCGATCTAAATGAAAATGTGCGCACCATCGCTTGCGGAATGCCTAATTTTGCACTCGAATCCTGGCGACACCAGCAGCGCAAGAAAGGCGCGACGGACTGTCATAAAGGATGAGCATAGAGCGAAGGCCGCCCAGCGGCACGAGGTCTATCAAGAGAGAACCAATAAACAAAATGATCAACTCAAAACTATCAAAGTCATGAAACGAAGAAACATTTACATCGCCAGCACACTCGTGCTCGCACTGGTCCTGATGGTGGGATTCCCTACCTCGGCAAAACCTCAAGTCTTGAAAGGTTTTATCAAGGGTGTGGTGAAAAGGCTCAACTCACCTGCCAAGACCTCGGCAATCGCCTTGATGGGGGCACAAAAGATGGACGCGTATGCGAAAAAGCGCATTGAGCAGCAGAGACGCACCACCGTCAGACCTGTGACAATTCCCCCAAGCGTCCGCGCCAAGCTCATGGCAGAGCAAATGAGTAAGCTGCGCGCAAGACCCAACATTGCGGTCCCCCGCCCCAATGTGAAGCCCGTGGCGCCGAGCAGACCTCACCCGCGGCTGCCGAAAACCCCATGTCCGAAGCTCGTCAACGCTGTAAAGGCTGCACAGCCCGCCAAGGCCGCACCGGCTCCTGACCCCAAAGCAGCCAAGGAGAAGAAGCGCAAAAAAACGATTGAGACCATCATCAGTCGCTTCACGACCTACGCCGCTATCAACACCCAGCCGTGGGACTCCTACGATTCCACAGAGTTTCCGATCACCCTGGATCAGGAAAAGCTGGCAGAACTGATAGAGGAGGAGCTGCGCAACATCGGAGCTGACAAGGACTTGATCGTCAACCGTAGCGAGTATCAGTACGTCTATGCCACGATCCCGGCCAACTGCGAAGGCGTGCCGAGCATGATGTTCATGGCGCACATGGACATCACACCCGAGTGTGTCGGCGAGGACATCACACCCATCGTACACCGCAACTACGATGGCGGCGATATCCTGTTGCCAGCCGGCATCACCCTCAGTCCCCAGACGCCTCAGGGCAAGCACCTGGCCAACTGTGTGGGCAAGACCATCATCACGAGCGACGGCTCCACGCTGCTGGGCGCCGACGACAAGACGGGCTGCACAATCCTCGTCACGCTCATCGAGACCATCCTCAACGACAAGAAGCTGAAGCATGGCGACCTCCACTTCGTCTTCTCGCAAAACGAGGACATTGGCCGTGCCGCCGACCGCTTCGAGGAGGAGTATCTAGATGGACAGCCTGACATCGTCATCGACGTGGACGGCGACGACCCCACGGCCTTCTCGGTAGAGAACTTCACCGCGGTTGGACGCAACTACATCTTCCATGGCAAGAACGCTCACCCCGGCAACGGCTTCTACAACCAGTATGGCGACGCGCTGACCGCTGCTTCCTACTTCATAGGACAACTGCCGCCCGAGACTCATCCCTCGGCCAGCAAGGGCAAGGAGGGCTATATCCACTGCTACTCGGTCTCCCCCCTCGTCGACGTAGATGCCGATGATACACAACAGGAGTATCTCGTGAAGGTGCGCCTGCGCTATTTCGCCCCCCTGGAGGGCAAGGCGTTCCGCCAGCTTCTGGACCGCGCCGCTGAGCTCACAGCCGAGGCTTTCCCCTATGTCGTGACCGAGGCTGAACCCGAGGTGATGCAGTATGAGAACGTGGCCTACACGATGTATCCCGGTCTGGACGACCTGATCGTCGAGGCGGCAGAGAAAGAGGGCGTGAAACTGACTCCCCGCAGCGAGCGTGGCGGCACGACAGCGGCCATGCTGGCGGCCAAGGGACAGAAGGGCGGCCCCTGCCTCTACAGTGGACAACAGGCTGAGCACAGCGTTTACGAGTGGACTTGCGCCGAGGACATGTACCAGATGGTCATGGTGGCAAGATCCATCATCGAGACTGTGGCCAACCAGTGAGACCGGCCTCCGCTATCAAGGAGGAAAACTGAACCGAACGCTCGGAAAGGAACCGAAGATTCGGAAAGGAATGAACCCGGACATGCGGAAAGAAAGGAACCGAAGTCTCGGAAAGATATGAACTGAACACGCGGAAGGAAACGAACTGAACGCACGAAAGAACCGAAAGGCAGACTCGCCCGCTTCACGGACGACCCGACCCAATAGCTGCTGCACTTATCACAAGCAAACAGAGAGTAAAAACAACTTTGACTAAGACACTATATATATACCAACAAAAAAAGAAGGGCAAGCAGCGGGCAGACCTCTTACAGAAACCGCGCCAAACTCGTGTCGAGAGGACACCGGACGGCAGCAGGGGGAGAATCTGCCCACACGGGGGAGGGAGCCGTGGAGCGAGGCGGGTGTTGCGTTTTGGCGGGACATCCGCCTCGCAGGGGCGTTTAACCTGAAAAAATTTTGGGCATCAGCGTTTTTTCCGTAACTTTGCAGAACAAGACATCAAGAAGCGTTATGGAAAGAGAAAGAATAGCGCGTGTGGACCTCCACTCGCCCCGCCCCTCGTCGGCGGCAGTGAGAGAGATGGCGGAAGCAGCGCGCACACAATACGTATTGATACAGTTGACCGACAACACCGTCTCCTTGGGCTACGGCGCGGAACAAAGGCTGCTCCAAGTGGCCGACAGCACGGGGGCCGTCATGGTCTATGCCGACTTCTACGAGACGGAGGAGGGCCAGCGGACGAAGCACCCCGTGATAGACTACCAGGAGGGTGCGCTGCGAGACGACTTCGACTTCGGACCGCTGGTGCTCGTCAGGACGGACGCGATCCTGCGTTGCGACCTCGGCGGCGAATGGCTGTATGGTGGCTGGTACGACCTGCGTCTGCAACTGAGCCGGCAGGGCGCGATCTTCCACCTCAACGAATACCTCTACACGGAGGAGAAGCAACCCGTGAGCGCAGAAGGCGAACGACAGTTTGACTATGTCGATCCGCGCAACCGCGACGTGCAGGTGGAGATGGAGCAGATCGTGACGAAGCACCTGCGGGCAGTGGGCGGCCTCGTCCATACCGACCGCTACCAGAAGCCCGATGTGGAGGGCGACTTCCCCGTCACAGCCTCCGTCATCATCCCCGTGCTCAACCGCGCCAAGACCATCGGCGACGCGGTGGAGTCGGCCTTGGGACAGGAGACTGGCTTCGACTTCAACGTCCTCGTGGTGGACAACCATAGCACCGACGGCACCTCGGACCTGATAGAGCAACTGGCGGCCCGCGACCCGCGCGTCGTCCACATCATCCCCGAGCGCGAGGACCTCGGTATCGGTGGCTGCTGGAACTGGGCCATCAACGACCCGCGCTGCGGACGCTACGCCGTGCAGCTCGACAGCGACGACCTCTATCTCGACAGCCACACGCTGCAGCGGGTAGTCGATGCCTTCCAGGAGCAGGACTGCGCCATGGTGGTGGGCTCCTACCGCATGTGCGACTTCCAGTTGCAGACGCTTCCGCCGGGCGTGATCGACCACAAGGAGTGGACGGACGACAACGGGGCCAACAACGCCCTGCGCATCAACGGACTGGGAGCGCCGCGGGCTTTCCTCACCTCGATAGCAAGGGGCATCGGATTTCCCAACACCAGCTATGGCGAGGACTATGCCATGGGACTGGCCGTGAGCCGACAGTATCGCATCGGCCGCATCTACGATCCGATCTACCTCTGCCGCCGCTGGACGGGCAATAGCGACCACGGACTGAGCATCGAGAAGACCAACGCCAACAACTTGTACAAAGACCGACTGCGCACCATCGAACTGCGGGCGCGCATCAGCCTCAACAACGACCTCAAAGCATGACGCTCTCCGAGTTTTTCCACAATCAGATGGCCACATGGCCGGAGACGGCCGCACGCTACGCCGACCTGGCACGCGTGGAGGTGAGAGACTTCGGTGCGGTCAGTGCCCAGTACAACCCCGCTCGCATGGTCAGTACGGGGGCCAAGGTCGATAAGAAGACGCTGGCCCAGCGTCCCTGCTTCCTCTGCAAGGACCATCGTCCTGAGATTCAACAGGAATGGGCCTTTGGCGAGGACTTCGACGTGCTCGTCAATCCCTTCCCCATCCTCCCGACCCATTTCACGATCGCCGCCAGGCGCCACCGCCCCCAGACAATCCTCGACACCTATGCCACGCTCTACGAACTGGCCGACCGCTTCGAGGGCACCCTGTTCTTCTACAACGGTCCGAAATGTGGGGCCAGTGCGCCCGACCATCTCCACTTCCAGGGGGGAGACGGAAGTGTGGTGCCGCTCTGCCGCGACTGGCGCGGATGGAGGGAGCGGCTACGGGAGGTGGCGCGGCTGGACGCCGACAACCGCCTCTGCACCATCGAGGACTACCCCTTCCCCACCCTGGTGCTGATCAGCAACGACAAAACCCTGGCGCAGACGCTTTTCCGCAGGGCCTATGCTGCCCTGCCCTGCCATCCCGACGACACCGAGCCGATGCTCAACGTGCTGGCATGGCGAGAGGAGGACAGCGTCGTCACCATCCTGCTGCCTCGGGAGAAGCACCGCCCCGCCTGCTACACGGCCTCGTGCGAAGCAGACCGCATGCTCATCTCGCCGGGCGCGCTCGACATGGCAGGACTGGTCATCACGCCGCGCAAGGAGGACTTCGACCGACTGACGCCCTCCCTGCTGGTGAAGACGGTCGGCGAGGTGGCGCTTGGGCAGGAGGACTTCGCCAAGGTGTTGCGCCGTCTGCAGGAACCGATGGTCGCCGTAGGCATCACGAGCGGACCGGAGGTGGCCTTTGTCCTGGAGGGCTCCTTCATGGTCGATGGCACGCTACAGACGGGGCCGCAGACCGTGAGGGCGAAGGACGGAAGGCTCTTTTGGCAGGAAAACTCATACGACACGCTCACGTTCGCTCCCCATTCCCCGCAGTCTTCGTTCACGCTGCCCGAGGTCACGATCGGCATCGGATTCCACTGGGAGCGCAAGGAGGCGCAGACCTTCGAGGGGATGCTGCGGCTGGAGGCCGACGGCGATCGGGTGTGGGTCATCAACGAACTGCCCGTGGAGCGCTATCTCGCCAGTGTCATCTCCAGCGAGATGCGGGCCACCTCGTCGCCATCGCTCCTGCGGGCCCATGCCATCATCTCCCGCAGTTGGCTCCTGACGCAGATGGCGCATCACATCAATGCGGACCATCCCTCGGAGGCGACCTGTGGAGGATGGGAGACGGAGGAGGAACTGGTGCGCTGGTACGACCGCGACGACCACCAGCGCTTCGACGTATGCGCCGACGACCATTGCCAGCGCTACCAGGGCATCACCCGCATGGTGTCGGATCATGTGGAGGAGGCGATACGCAGCACCTATGGACAAGTATTGTGGGACGGCAAGGGCATTTGCGACGCGCGCTTCAGCAAGTGTTGCGGCGGTGCCACGGAGGTCTTCTCCGCCTGTTGGCAGGATGAGGACAAACCTTATCTCGCCGCCTTCCTCGACCGCCCCGCGCAAGCAGGCCAGGCGGCAGACGCGCTGCCCGACCTGACCGACGAGGAGACGGCCCGCAAGTGGATTCTCTCCGCACCGCCCGCTTTCTGCAACACGCAGGACAAGCAGGTGTTGCGCCAGGTGCTCAACGGCTACGACCAGGAGACCGCCGACTTCTATCGCTGGCACATCGACTACACCCAGGAGGAGCTCGCCAGCCTCATCGCCCGCAAGACGGGACTGCGCTTTGGCAAGATCCTCGACCTCGTCCCCCTGGAGCGCGGCAAGAGCGGACGCATCGTCCGCCTGAAGATCGTGGGCACGGAAAGGGAGCGCGTCATCGGCAAGGAACTGGAGATACGCCGCACGCTGAGCGAGAGCCACCTGAAGAGCAGCGCCTTCGTCGTCACGACGCAGCAGGGCGCCGACGGCATCCCGCAGTCGTTCCACCTCTCGGGCGCAGGTTGGGGCCACGGCGTGGGACTGTGTCAGATCGGGGCGGCCATGATGGGCGAGAAGGGCTACGACCACGAGGCCATCCTCCGCCACTACTACCCTGGCGCCACGCTGAAAACGCTTTACAAACCTTCCATAGAACAATGATTATGACCGAGAATAGCAAGCGACATATCAACCCGTGGGCGTGGGTGCCCTCCCTCTATTTTGCCGAGGGACTGCCCTACGTCGCCGTGATGACGATAGCCGTCATCCTCTACAAGAAGATGGGCATCTCCAATACGGACATCGCCCTCTATACAGGCTGGCTCTACCTGCCGTGGGTCATCAAGCCCTTCTGGAGCCCGATGGTCGATCTCGTCCGCACCAAGCGGTGGTGGATCGTCACCATGCAGGCGGTCCTCGCCATCGCCTTCGCGGGCATCGCCTTCTTCATCCCCGCACAGTTTTTCTTCCGGCTCACGCTGGCGTTCTTCTGGCTGGTGGCCTTCACGTCGGCCACCCACGACATCGCGGCCGACGGCTTCTACATGCACGGCCTCGACAGCCACGAGCAGTCGTTCTTCGTCGGCATACGCAGCACGTTCTATCGCATCTCCACCATAGCGGGACAAGGACTGCTCGTCATCATCGCAGGACTGATAGAGGACCATACGGGCAAGATACCGCTCTCCTGGACGGTGGTCTTCGCCATCCTCTCCATCCTCTTCTTCCTCGCGAGCCTCTACCACGCCTGGGCGCTCCCCAGACCTGCCTCCGACCGCCACGCCCCCGACCGCACGGTGGGTGGCATCCTGCGCGAGTCGCTGCTGACGTTCCGTTCTTTCTTCATGAAGAAGAACATCGTCCCCGCCCTGCTTTTCATGTTGCTCTTCCGTCTGCCCGAGGCGCAGCTCGTCAAGATCATCAACCCCTTCCTCCTCGACCCGATAGCGAAGGGAGGACTCGGCCTCTCGACCAGCACGGTGGGCATCGTCTATGGCACGGTGGGCATCATCGGACTGACCTTGGGTGGCATCCTCGGTGGCATCGCTGCCTCGCAAGGGGGACTGAAACGCTGGCTCTGGCCGATGGTCTGCGCCATCACCCTCCCCGACCTCGTCTATGTCTATCTCGCCTACGCCCAGGACAGCGCGCTATGGATCGTCAACACCTGTGTCTTCATCGAGCAGTTTGGCTACGGATTTGGCTTCACGGCCTACATGCTCTACCTCATCTATTTCTCGGAGGGCGAACACAGCACGTCCCACTACGCCATCAGCACGGGCTTCATGGCCCTGGGAATGATGCTGCCGGGCATGATGGCCGGATGGCTGCAGGAACTCATCGGCTACCGCCACTTCTTCCTCTGGACGATCCTCTGCTGCGCGGCAACGTTTGTCGTCTGCCTCTTCATCAAGATCGACCCTGAGTTTGGCAAGAAAAAACAGCAGGGCTAAGGGTCTGTTGGCATCAAGCGTCTGAAGACCCAAAGAAAGGTGTAAGAAGACACTGAGGAAGGGTGTTTGCAAGAAATAAGAAGGTATAAGGAAAAGTAGTACAATGATGGAAAAGGGAAGCAATCTGGTAAGAGAAAGGGCTGCAAGGGCCTGGGAACGCCACCTCTCGTGGGTTCCCACGCTCTATCTGCTGCGCGGCATACCCTATGTCGCCATCCTCGCCCTCGTGCCCATTGTGCTCAACCGCATGGGGGTGAGCAATGCGGTCAACCTCTTCTGCTGCTCCTTGGCCCTCATCCCCTTCATCCTCCGCCCGCTGTTGGGCCGCTTCTCCCGCCAACTGACCGACTGCCACCATATCATCCTCTACGCCGAAGTGCTGATGGGACTGATCTTCCTGGCCATGGGGATTGTGCTGCGGCTGAAAGTATGGCTTCCCGCCTTTCTCCTTCTCTTCTATGCCGAGGCCTTGGCGGCGGCCTTCCACGACGTGGGGATAGGCCGCTACTTCATGATCTGCTCCGAGCGTCGCTTCTACCAGCAGGTGCCCGCCACACGGGCTGCCGCCACCTGCGCCGCCTTTGCCCTGGCGCTGGGCATTCCCGCGATGGTGGGAGGCAACCTGGAGGTGATCCATCGCCGCATACCGATGGCGTGGAGCACGGTCTGCGAACTGCTGGGGGGCTTCATCCTCCTGCTGGCGGTCTATCATGCCGTGGTCCTCGTGCCGCTCGGTGAGCAACTGGTGCGCAAGCGCAACGACTACAAGGCGCTGCTGCTGGAGGACCTCCGCAAACTGACGGACCGTCGCTATTTCCGCTTCGAGATGCTCTTCCTGCTGCTCTTCCTCCTCCCCGAGGGCTTCTTCTACCGCGTCGGCATCCTGTTTCTTGTCGACCCCGGGAGCAATGGCGGACTGAGCCTCTCGCCACAAGAACTGGCCTTCACGCAGGGCACGGTGGGTGCCTTCGGCATGCTGCTCGGTTGCCTGCTCGGCGGACGCTGCATCCACCTCCACGGCTTCCGCTATTGGCTGTGGCCGATGACGCTCGCCATCACGCTGCCAAAAGTGTTCTACGTCCTGATGGCCTACACGCTGACGACCAGCTTCTCCCTGATCACCCTCAGCGTCTTCCTGGAGCAGTTTGGTTTCGGCTTCGGCATCATGGCCTTCGTCGCCTACCTCGCCCACCTCTCACGGGGCTACCATCCCGTCATGTTCTACTCCTACTGCTTTGCCCTCGCTGCCATCGGCATCACGGTCTCGGGCGCACTCTCCGGCATCCTCGCCGACTATCTCGGCTACCGCATCTACTTCGCCCTGCTGATGCTCCTCTCCCTCACCTCCTATCTCGCTGCCGCCTTCGTCCGCACCGAACCGATAGAAGGTCTGAAACTGTGAGCGAGGACAGAAGGGCTGAACTTTTTCTCCCAGCTACTCGCTTTTTCCAGAAAAAATATGTAAGTTTGCATCCATGAAGCAATTATTGACCATCCTTGGGCCCACGGCAAGCGGCAAGACCACCCTTGCCACACGCCTTGCCTATGAGCTGGACGGCGAAGTCATCTCCGCCGACAGTCGTCAGGTCTATAGGGGCATGACGATCGGCACGGGCAAAGACCTCGCCGACTATGTAGTGGAGGGCAAGCCGATCCCCTACCACCTGATAGACATCTGTGACCCGGGGACGAAATACAACCTCTTCGAATACCAGCGCGACTTCCTCCAGGCCTACGAGGACATCCGCCGTCGTGGACGCCAGCCCGTGCTCTGTGGCGGCACAGGACTCTATATCGAGGCCGTGCTGCGGGGCTACCAGCTCTCGCCCGTGCCCCAGAATCCCACGCTGCGGGCAGAACTGGAGGGGAAGACGCTCGACGAGCTGACCGTCATCCTCCAGGACCTGAAGGCGCGCAACCACTCCACGATGCACAACCGCACGGACGTGGACTCCTGCCAGCGGGCCATCCGCGCGATAGAGATAGAGGAGTACAACCTCCATACGCCCACAGAGAACCGCCAGGTGCCACCCATCCCCTCCACCATCATCGGCACATGGGTCGATAGGGAGACACGCCGCGCACGCATCACCCGCCGCCTGCACCAACGACTGGAGGAAGGAATGGTAGAGGAGATAAAAGGTCTGCTCAAGACGGTCCCTGCCGAGGACCTGATCTACTACGGCCTGGAGTATAAGTTTGTCACCGAATACGCTCTCGGCCGCACCTCCTACGACGAGATGTTCAGCCGCCTGGAGATCGCGATCCACCAGTTTGCCAAACGACAAATGACCTGGTTTCGGGGCATGGAGCGCCGCGGCCTCACCATCCACTGGATCGACACGCAGCGCCCCATGGCAGAACAAGTGGCAGAAGTATTGCGCCTCATGGCGTAAGTTTTATGAAACGCGTCTCATGGCGTGGCTTTTATGGACAAAGGCATAAAAGTCACGCCATGCTTTTATTTTCTCAACAAGCCCACAACATTCTGCACCAGGTTCACGGCCTCCTGCTGCGTAGGCTTTTGCTTCCGCGCCAGCAGCACCTGCACCAAGTAGGTCTGCCCCTTGCCGACCGTCACGACCTGAGCATAACTGATCGAATGGAGAGTAAACTCATTCGGCGTCACCACCGTGTCGCGGACCACCTCCCCCGCAGTCCTCGCTATCGAGTCGGTGGGGATAAACGGGACAGGATCGCAGTCGTAATAGACGGTTTCCATCTTCCTGGCCTTGACACAAGCGACGAGTTTGTTGGAAGCCTGTTTCGTACAAGCATCGAGCTGGTTGTTGGAAACCAGTCCCGTGCAAGTATTGAGTTTGTTGGAAGAAACCTGCCCAGTGCAAGTATCGAGTTTGTTGGAAGCCAGCTCCGTCACTCTGATCTCCATGCGTTCGCTACTCTCATAGTCATACACATTCGCATGGCCTTCCACCACCTTGCAGATCCGATCCTGCAGCGAATGATCAATATGGTCCGCCACCCAGCGCTTCTTTGACCAAAGGTCGTAGAGCGTATAATAACCATTGCGCCTCATCTCCAGCACACCAAGCCGATTGTTGGCCGTGTGAAAGGCGAAGGAGTCAAACTCCGGTTTCACCAGCATTCCGTAACGGTCGCGCAAACCCACCTTCCCCGTCTCCTGGTCCTCGACGACGAGAATGCCCGGGTAAGCATCAAGACGCTGACGGAACACCCTGGCAACATCCAGGCAACAGTAGGGATTGTTGCCAATAGCCATGCTGGGCAGCAATACGCCCAGATAGCCCACAGCGACTACATAGAAAGGCAGGTCCTTCACGCTCCTGAGGAGCCCGCCACAAGCATAGGCCATCGCACAAAGACTGAGAGCGAGCATCGCCACACGCTCCACCCCCGCGTCAAACTGCGACAAGAAGAACGGGACCATGGCAATGACCACCACCCACAGTTTCCCCATCGCCACACCACGGAGCCTTTGCAGCAGATAAAGACTGACCATGGGCGCCACAACACAAGCCAAAGCGCAAGCATGGTCGTAGAGGGCCAGCCCGAAATACAAGGCAAAGAGCGCCACCAATAGCAGGGCGCAGTAGGTCTTGGCCCGTCGGTCCGTCCAAAGCAACAGTCCCATCGCTTCCTTCCACGTCAAGTTGTCCACCATACCACCCTTGCGCATCGCATTGACGGCATAGGCAACGACAGGAAACAGTCCCAGCCATACTTTCAGCACCCACGGGAACACTTCCTCCCTTGGCTTGTCCGTCTCCATGCCCATCATAGCATACGCCTTCGAGGTAAGAATCCACATATGCACATCAGCATCCATCAACCATTTGAGTGCCATCAGCGCAAGAGCAACCAGCCCCGAGGCCCAAGCCTTTTTCTCACCCTTGTAAAGGGCGAACGAGCACACGATGCGAAACAGTACCATCAATGCCACTAGATTGACAGGGAAGTACGGGAACCAGCCATAGCCGACTACCACCACGCCTATTGCCCACAAGAAGCAGATAGTCCAATCCAAACCATAAAACGCCTTCTTCATACTACTGTTAATTTCTTTTTTCATCATAATGATTTCCTTTGTTTTGATTTATAGATTTTATTTGTCATCTTATTGATTTATTGATTCACTTTGTCACCTTGACGATTTCTTTGCCAACGTGTTGATTTCTTTGCCAACGTGTTGTTTCTTTTGCTATCGTAATAATTCTTTTTGCTTCAACTCAAGTCTATTCCCTCGCTACTCCACTTCTATCAGAATAGCCGTATAATTATCGTCGCCATACTTCCAGCAGCTAAGGTCGAAACCATGCAGTATCTCCTCCAGCGACTTCGCCTCCATCATCCTTGCCTCCAAGTCCTCGGGCTCCATACTCTTGTGGACCCCATCGGAACAAAGCAAAATCCGGTCGCCCGGACAAACAGGAAACTGCACCACGTCGGCAATCGCCTCCTCCGGATGACCGCTGAAGAAACTGCGCGCCACGATCTCGTACCCAAAGCTCAACCTCACATGGTCCTGCGTCTGATACACCACTCCCTGGCCTGGCCGCTGCAGATAGCATCGGCTGTCTCCCACATGAGCTATGGTCACAATGTCCCCCTCGATACTTGCCATCACCATCGTCGTTCCCATCTCCTTCACTCCTACCTCTCTCGCCTTCTGTTCGATAGCACGAGTCGCCTCCTGGCAAGCCTCCACGACCTTAGCCTCGCTATCCCTTTCCTCCGCATGCTGCTCCCAATATGCCGATACAGCATGAGCCACCGTCTCGCTCGCCACCTCCCCGCAAGCGTGACCACCCATCCCATCACACACGATACCCCAAAAGCGCCCCCTCTCCTGCTGGTCCATGACCACGAAGAAGTCCTCATTGTTAGAGCGCCTTCCCTCCTTACTGATTGTCGCATACCTGATCTTCATTGCTTGTCCTTTCTTTATATCCATATAGTTATTTCAACATCACTCGAAGCTATCACACTCCTTTATGACAAAGAGGGGATAAAAGTAACCCATCTATCAGAAAAAACTAGCAAAAAAGATCAGGTATGGTCCTTTTATCCAAATATGAAGACATTGACACAACGTTTATTCTCCAGGCTATCATTTTGACTGATACCCCATTTGATCGCCACATCCTCACTAGCTATCTGGTTCATCCCGTCACAGAGCCCGAACATTTCCTCCATCATGATCTCCTCTCCTTCTTTATAGAAGATGGAGACAATGATGCTCGAAGGCTGGCTTATACCCTGCTTCCTGGCCTCACCCATAGCCTTATCCACAAGTTGGCTAACCGGTGCGTCACCCTCATTCTTTACAGCTATCAACGGACGATGCTCTTCTGCAAAAGACCGAAAATCGTTCCAATCAAGATTTATTATTCCTTCTTGCAATACCACCTCGTAGATATACATTTTAGTGATTTGCCACTCTTTTTTTATAATTTGCACCATATTTCTACTCTTCTATTCCATTAATATATTTTCTTTTTCCGATACTCTTTCTTTGCATAGACGCAACACCTCTTTCTTAAACTTTTCTGTCGTGACCAATTGTTGGAGTTCTTCTATGGTTTTACACGCAATTACGAAAATAGTATTTTCTTTCACCTCTCCATCTAATTCTTTAAATATAATATTTACTGCTAGAGAGTATAAAGGCGGAGTAATATCCATCCTCATTATTAAAACACCCATTTTTCTGATCCTCACTCTATTCTCTTCCACTTTCCTTGAGGCCTGCACCATCCTATCAAATGGAAGAATCTTTTCCAACTCCTTCAAGAATGCCGCATCTTGTAGTTCCTTTCTGACAAACTCCGTATAGCTTTCTACTATCCTTCGCAGATGCCTAGAAAAGTTGTCGTCACTTTTAACTTTCATTTTATCCATCATAATTATATTTTAAATCATAGAGAAGCAAAAGATTGACGCTCTACCAATTTAGAGCGCCAATCTTGCCTTTCATCTATTTTTTTTATTATTCTCTTCCCACCAGTTTTTGATGGCCTTTTTAAAATGAGCATTGAGTCTGGAATACCTGGTGTCAACCCAAGAGCGTTTTCTTCCGACGCGCTCGGCAACCTCTACAGGAGCAGTGTTCTCGATAAAGCGCAGGGTCCATACCAAACGATCCTCATCGGACCACTTCAACTTGCCGATTATCGTCTGGAGAAACTCTATAACCTTGGCTTGCTGCTCCTCCTTGTCCAACTCTACGCCCAGAATATCCGACAGCGGGTTCGCGCTGAACTTACTCTCCTGCCACGCACAAAAATCCATGGCAAACTCTTCAGACACCTCGAAGTGGCGAGGAGACTTGTCGCGCAGCACCAGTTCCTCATAACCACAATCGCTACGGATAAGTCGGTCCCGCAAGTCGGCCTCAGCCTTCTTCTGAAGGGTGCGCAGCGCTTTCTTATCCATGCCAAAGGCCTTCGCCATCTCTGCTTCGCTCTGGCGCACAACCAGCGTGGCATAGAGCACCTCTCGATACGAGCCTTGAGGCATCATATCGCCCAGGATATAGTCCCACAACTCGGGATCCACTGACATACCGAGCAAGCGCGTATTGCCCACCGTGCGTTCGCTGCAGGGAGGCACCAGGCCCATCTTCTCGAGATATCGACGCAGTTCGTGGCGTGCCACCTCAGCAAGCCAAGCAAAGAAGCTGCTCTTCCTCGAGTATTTATCGAGCACACTCCACGAACCTTCGTTCCACAAAAACGTATAAAGAAGGGTACCAAACTCATCGACTGTCACCTCCACACCGTAGGTCCGCTTGATCTGTGAAAGGATCTTTGAGCGGAAGCGACTAATATTACATCCTTTCGGATCGGTGTCATAGAAGAAACTCTCCGTAAACGACGGGTCGCCAGACTTCAAGCGACTGATGATTACTTCAGACTCTTCTGTATTGGCCTCTAACCACAGCATTTCACGGGTCACAGACTCCAAATGGCGACGAAGCTCCTTTTCCGTAGAAAAATTCATCGCCTCGCCCATCAGTCGGTCCCAAATCTTCTGGACCAACTCGTCGTTAGAGGCAGAGATTTTCTTCTTCTTGCCTCCTTCAATCTCGAAACGAACAACCTCTACGAATTCGAGGATCATCGCTTTTTTGGTCAAAACAACTGCCTTCATATCGATCAAATCTAAATATTTCACATACGAAAAACCTACCTTTACATCGGAATTTCCGGTACAAAGGTAGGCATTTTTCGAAGGGCGGTCGAGGCTTGGCTATGTAAACAACCCAGCAATCATTTTTCTACTGATAGACAACAAGTTACGACATTTCGTTAAGCTATTTTAACTTCAAATCAGAGCCATGATTTCATCTGGTATAATGATGTGCTCTGGCAATACAGCAAGATGAGCAGTAGCGTCTTGCAACAAGAAGGGCTCTGCGGGCTCCTGCATCCGCTCACAGGTGACTCCCACATTGTCACGAATGCATTGCAGCACGTTGTGCAGCCCCTTCTGCTGTGCGTCATTTTGGGCATTATAGTTCTTCAGCATATCCGTGAATACCGTCTCCCCTTCCCTGCCGTATGTCATTTTATACAATTTACCAAAGAGCGATTTGTATTGCGCGATATTCAGCGTGTCAACTTTCTCGCCATTCTTTTTACGGTCCATGAGGTAGATGAGGTAGAGAACGAAACCTGCACTGCGTCTGAAATGCACGTGCAAGCTCTCATCACCTCTACAAAGATAGAGACGATAATGTCCGTCCGTCTTATTTATTTTGTCGATTTCTTTCGACCAGCGTATCTCCAAATCCATGGTTGACACCTCTGCCAACCGCTTGGGATTGACAAAATTGGTTATTTTTTCTTGCAGCTTTGGAGATTGCTTCTGAAAGAACATCCTCAATGTAGCAGGATCTATACACTTGATGATAAATTCTATTTCCGCTTCTACCTTCGGATCATGCTTCCTATGGCTTTTCTTCAGATTGTCAAACAACCGGTCGTACAGCTCCATTCGTTGCTGATGGGTGACAACACCCTCCACCTCCATTTGCTTCTTGAGCGAGGAAGTGGAAGCTGCCATTCCAAAACCCAGGGGCTTCGACTGCTCCGATAAGACAGCACAGTAATTGGCCTCGAAACGCCGAGTCCTGACAAATATCTTCGCCAGCTTTGCAAACTCCTCCGGATTCTCGTCAACAAACGAACGAAGCAAGTCCCTCATGTCAAACTTGGTCACCCGCTCTGCCACATACGTCATCAGAGAGATGTTTTCAATCAATTGGCATTCTTCAGTACGGGCGACGACAAAGCGTTTCTTTCCTTCTGAGTTATAGGAAGCAAGCTGCATCAAGAAGTTGTCACCATACTGCTCCACCCGCTCCTTGAGCAGGGGGTGGTTTTTCAGTTCCACCTCTTGCACCACTTCCAATTCGTAGTGATTGTAGTAAGTCCCTTCAGGGCTTCTCCGCTTAAACTCTTCCATGTACTCCACGGCCTTCTTTGCCATCTCCGATTTCGGATCAGCTATCAGGTAGATACAGTTGTCCACCAACTGTCCTACACCACAACCTTCTTCTATCATTTTGCCGATAATCGGTCTGTCCAGCGGATCATTATCTATGACTCTCATTTTTCTTATTCTTTGATTTTTTACACTTCTCGACTGCCTGCTTGAGCAGATTGGTATCAGGCAGTTCTTCTACAACATAGGGTCTGGCTTGCTGGGGTGGCGCTTTCAATTCGTCGATCAGCAGAAACCAATCCTCATCCAACTTCTCTTGATGCATGAAGAAAAACGACGGCATGATCTGCATCACCACGCTCAGTATCTCTTCCCCACTTGCCTGCTTCCGCTCCCAATAATGGCGTCCATACTCAACAATCTCCTTCCTCAAACAACCATCGGGATGGGTGAGACTATATTTTTGCCGGGACAATGCGTACTTGTATTTTCCTGTTGCCAGCAGATGACTTTCAGCATAAAGCCCAGCCGTCAAGTCTGCCGCCAACTCTTGCATCCACCGTTCACAACGAAACAGCACAAACTGATGTGGCCAAAGCAACTGATGCGCCATCTCATGAACGAAGCACAGCGTGAAAGCATCCCTATTGTTGATGCCCGCCTCCTTCAGCATTTCGATGTTGTACGACATTTCACATTGTTCAGCCTGTTCCCCGACCAGCACCTCGGCAAAGGTCTCACACTTGGTGCTGACCTCCGGCTCTGGCAGATGAAAGAAGCTCGCCACGTCCGCTATCACGCAGCGAACATCTTCCTCCGTGACATTCTCCGTATCAAAGAAGATCGCATTAAACACATTCGCCTCGTGCCGACGCATGTATTTCATCAACTGTTGGAGATCGTCTGCAGCCATACCGTTTGTTGCCTAAAATCAAAAATACCAACTTTGCATTTTCTGTATCTCGTCAAGATTCTCCTGCCTATAATCCATGAACTCATTGATCAAATTCTGAATAGTTAGCGGCACTCCGTTGCGGAGCATATCAGCAACCACATATCTACCATGCCGGATAAACAAGGCCCTCAAGGTCCCATCGGGATAACTCTGGCTGCCATCGGTCAGAATCACCCCCAATGATAACTTGTCAATCGTGGACATATTCCCCAATCCTGCACGACATCCCATGAAGAAATCAGGGCACAGTTCCGCCTCCCACCGACCGTTAGCCAATCCTGGGAATCGAGTATTCTGCAGAACTCTATGTCCACATTCATGAGTCATAACAAGCGAGAAAGCCTCCTTGCTATCCACCTTCATATCAATGAGCTGCTCCATATTGAAACAAAGCACATCATCATAATAACTTCCATCGCCCAAATTCATGAACATCGTCTGACCATTCTCTACCTTGGTCAAATCCAATATCATGCACGGCATTGGGATTCTGAAGAAGTCGCAAGCCGACTTGACAGCATCATACACATCCTCGTCGCTCAATCCAAAACGATCGAGACGCTGTTGACATTGCTTCAAATAGCCATCCATCATCGGACGCTCAAAGCAGTGGAATGCAGGAGAGCCAAAACTGTTCACCATTGTCTTCATTGATTAATTCACATACAGCGAGAGGGCAAGTACCACCAATCTATCAGGATCCGTTTATTAGTACGGCATGCCGCATCGGCGTACTGATAGAAAGAGGGTTCGCACCCGAAACGTCATCTTTGAGCTTTGTGCAACGACATCGTATAGCCACACTTTATGCAACGCGTGCCTGAATGCGGTCTTGCACCAGGATAAGCCTCTTGGTACATAAAGTGATGGTTGTCTCTCACATACTCATGATGCGGACATTTGAGTCCTCTAATTTCTCTTACCATAATCGTATTTTATATTAATCCCAAAATTTAAAACCAAGTTTCCTTCCCTTACGCTCCCATTCTGCATCATCCTTCTTGAAGTCATCCAGCATTTTCTCTGTGCGCGCAATAAAATCATCAGTATCATGAAGAATGGCCTGTGTCCTTAGTCGTAGAACGATACGGCTTCTGACGTACTCGGCCTCACTTGCCGAGGCACCAATAGCCCTCATCACACTCTTCAAACAACTACTTGAGGTATCCAACTTGATACCGCAATTCTCGATTTTCCTATCGAGATCTCTTTGTCTCGAAGACAGTTCGTTCCAACCCATAATCATTAATTTTTAAAAACCAATTACAACTATTAATTCTATCTGATCTTCCTGGAGTCCTTCGACCGTAGAAATACCCCATAAGCAATCTACATTTTCATCCAACTGCTCGACAATATGATGCACTCCATTCATGTGGTCCAGAAGGACGGGACATTCTTCTGGAAATCGTATAGAAAACAACAAGCGCTTCAGTTCTTTGCTGCCATTTTTCTCTACTAACGAAGTAATGGCACCCTCCAGCAAATTGCATAGTTCCGCATCCTTGCCATGAACCTTAACAGCATCTATGTCGTTTACACTCCGTCTGAAAGCATCAATATCTTTTTGGTCTATATTGACAAAGCCCGTTTTTTGAACGATTTCAGCCAAAAGACCTTCTACTTTATCGTTATTCATTTTTATACTTCTTTATACTTCCACTTTTTAGTATCTAACCTCACTATCTACTACCTGAACCTTACTCTCGCCTTGACATGTAAACCGCAACGTAATAGATTAGGGTCGCCAGACTCGACAAGGCAGCGACTACATAAGTGTATGCCGCAGACTTCAGCGCGTCAACTGCCATGGAATGCTCCGAATAGCTTGTGATTCCTGCCCCTTGCAACCATTGAGAAGCTCTCTTTGAAGCGTCAATCTCAACTGGCAGAGTGACGAAACTAAACAATGTACTAAGAGCAAACATGAGGATGCCAACAAGCAATAAGGCGGGAAAAACATTGACCAAAAGGATTCCACCAAGCAATACCCACCCCACAATGTTACTCGTGAACTGTACCGCAGGCACCAAAGCCGAGCGAAGTTTTAGAAACGAATAGGCCCTTGCATGCTGTACTGCATGCCCGCATTCATGTGCTGCCACAGCTGCCGACGCCACTGACTTTAAATAGAACACATCATGTGACAGGTTCACCGTCTTGGTTGTTGGATCATAATGATCACTCAACCATCCTTCGTGCGGTTGTACCTTTACATCGAGGATTCCATTGTCACGAAGCATTTTCTGAGCAACTTCCGCCCCAGTCATTCCTGACGCAACTGGCACTTTTGAATATTCCTCAAATTTTCTTTTTAAATTGGATTGCACCAGATAGCTTACCAGTGCAATTCCAACAAACAGTATCCAATACATAGATCATTTTTTTAGAAACGAACATGTCTTAATGCATAGGCTGCATATCTGATATATTGCGGCGCATGATCTTTGACATAATCAACGGCATCTGCTCCCCACTCCTGCAACGTGTCAACTACAGGCTCAGCTACTTCTCCAATGACTTCCATCACATCTTCCATAACTCAATACTTTTATTATTTGTGATTTTCGATATATTTGAAGATATCCAATTCGTGATTTTTCACCCACGAAGCGACCTCTCTACAACTGTCACCACTCGCTCCCATTTTCGCAAGACCCTTCGCGATACTATCAGGAAGCATCTCGATATCGACGTTAGAAGACATGGCAAATAATCCAAATTCTTTAATGGCTGCAAGCGTGTTACCATTTTCGATAGCCTTTACTCCCTTTTGCACATTTTTAATGCGTTCGCCAGTCCAAACAACGCAACCCGTGACGAAACCCGCCGTCACAGTAGCAGACGCAATTTGAGCCAGCGTCATACCTGCTGCTGCATGTACTACTGCCGCAGCGGCTCCTGCTGTCATGTGTGCCGCAGCATAATGTCCTATTGCGACAAGACCCTTAACTACCAATGCTTCAAATACCATAACTCCTTCTTTTTAGTGTTATAATTATGTTTATTACGCTGCAAAAGTACAGAGTTTTTAGGAAGCCCACAAAGACAATAAAGACATTACACT
>DLZV01000023.1:2674-56002 GCA_003447235.1 Prevotella sp. | reverse complement strand
ATGGCGATCCTCTACATGGCAGTAGATTGCATGCGCGAGCAGTTGCTGGAGGGCAAGAAGATCCGCCTCGGCGAGCTCGGCGACTTCTCCGTAGCGCTCAGCGGCAAGGGCGCGGAGACGGCAGAGAAGTTCAGTTCGCAGAACATCCAGCGCGTCACGGTCTGCTGGGAGCCGGGCAGCGAGTTCCGCAACCTCCTCGCCGACGCCGAGTTCAACCTCGTGGCCACGCGTTCGGCCCAGGCGGCCGTCCTCAAGGCCATCAAGGAGGGCAAGACCAACGTGGATATCTCCGCGCCCGTCAACCCGGATGGAAGCCCCTCCAACCCGGGAAGCCCCTCCAACCCCGGCGGCACGACGAAGCCTGGCGGCACGATGCAGCCGAAGAAGCGCACGCTGACGGTCCGCTCGGCCAACGAGAGCCAGGGTAGCGTCTCGGGCGGCGGCACCTTCGACGAGGGCAGCACGCAGACCGTCCAGGCCACGCCGAAGACCGGCTTCGCCTTCGACAAGTGGAGCGACGGCAGCACGCAGAATCCCCGCACGGTGAAGCTCACCTCCGACCTCACGCTCACGGCCTCCTTCAAGACGGCCACCACGGGCGGCGGAGACCAGGGTAGCGGCGGAGACCAGGGCGGCGGCACGCTGGGCGATTAACCCACGGGCGCACAGGGGGAGAGCGAAGCCCCGGGGGCTTCCCACGGGCCACCCGCCCACGGCGCCTACTAAAGGAACTTTGCCACGCGATAGGAACGCCCTCTCGTCGCCTCGCCCTCTCCCTTGTCGCCTGCTGAGGAGGAACAACAAAAAAAACAACATTTACAACGATGAACAACGCTTCGCGGGGACAACACACGCTACGCGTGTAACAAGCCTTCTACAAGGTAAACAACAAGATACAACAGCTTCGCGGGGACAAACACACGCTACGCGTGTAACAAGCCTTCTGCAAGGTAAACAACAAGATACAACAGCTTCGCGGGGACAAACACACGCTATGCGTGTAACAAGCCTTCTGCAAGGTAAACAACAAGATACAACAGCTTCGCGGGGACATGCGCAGAACTGAGCTTGCTCAAGTTATGCCATGGCGAGAAAGAGTGCCATGAAATGGAATAGCTTCGCGGGGACACATGGCTAAGCGGACAATACTATGCAGGAAATGCGTCAAGTTGTGTGTGAGCAAGGCGAAGCGTTGTAAATGTTGTTTCTCTACAAGCAACCTTCGGCCTCGAAGAGCCAATGTCCTGGCGTTGTTACTTGTTGTAAAAGTTGTTTTAGTTGTTTTCTTAACTCATCCTAATGACAATGAGGATATTGAGTTGGCAAAACATACTTGGTTGTAAAATATTGTAAAAGTTGTATTGGTTGTCTTCTTAGCATGTCCTCGCGTTGCCACCGAAAAGCAGAGAGAAGTACTCATTATCAAACCCTTAAACGAAAGAAAAATCATGGATGAAAAGAAAACACAGGTATGGCGCTTCGTCATTCAGTGCGCCATCTCGATCCTCACGGCCATAGCCACGGCCCTTGGCGTGACGAGCTGCATGTCGGTAGTGTAGTTACGATACAAAATCCCCTCCAAGACACACATCTTGGAGGGGAGTATAAGGGCCAGCGCGGCGTTTCTCGCGCAGGATATTGTCGGTCTTTGCGTCTGTTGTGTTGGTCAGAACTTTCGCCAGCGCAGTCCCAGATCTTCCGCCAGCGCAGTCTCAGAACTTCCACCAGCGTTTTTTCGGCTGCGGTTCGTCCTCCTCCCAGGGCGAGGGAGCGGGGGAGATGTAGTCCTGCCAGGTCTTCCCGTTGTGGATCATGTCGTAGATGCGTCCCCAGTCGGGGAGTCCGCCGAGGTTGCGGTCGTCGATGAAGAGGTCGGCCTTGATTTTGCGGGAGTAGTTTCTGTTTCTCTCCTGCGTGTCGGTGACGGGTTCGTCCATGTTGGCGGCATAGAAATCCACGCCCCGCTCATGACACCAGTCGAGAGCCTCCTGGAGCAGCGCGCCCTCGCGGACGCTCCACAGGATGAGCTGGTGGCCCTCCTTGATGAGCGTGCGGAGCGTCTGAATGGCGAAGGGGATCTCCTTGCCGATCTTCGGGTAGCGGTGCTCCACGATCGTCCCGTCGAAGTCAACAGCTATTATCATAGTGATAGTTGGGAAATGATGGTTGATATTTTGGGGTTACTCTCCGGCCAGCTGGATCAGATACTGGCCGTAGCCGTTCTTCGCCATGGGCTGCGCCTCGGCCAGCAGCTGCTCGCGCGAGATCCATCCCTTCTGGTAGGCTATCTCTTCGAGGCAGGCCACCTTCAGCCCCTGCCGCTTCTCGATACACTCGATGAAGGTGCTGGCCTCCGAGAGGCTGTCGTGGGTGCCCGTGTCGAGCCAGGCGAAGCCGCGCTGCAGCGTCTGCACCTTGAGTTGTCCGCGGCGCAGATACTCCTGGTTGACGGACGTGATCTCCAGTTCGCCGCGCTTGCTGGGCTTGATGTGCTTGGCGATCTCCACCACGCTGTTGGGATAGAAGTAGAGGCCCACGACGGCGTAGTTGCTCTTCGGATGGGCCGGTTTCTCCTCGATGCTGAGGCAGTTGCCCTCGCCGTCAAACTCCGCCACGCCATAGCGCTCCGGGTCGTTGACATAATATCCGAAGACGGTCGCCTTGTCCTCAGCCTCTGCATTGCGCACGCTCTCCTGGAGTAGCCCCGTGAAGCCCGCGCCGTAGAAGATGTTGTCGCCCAGGACGAGGCTGACGCTGTCCTGGCCCACAAACTCCTCGCCGATGATGAAAGCCTGGGCCAGTCCGTCGGGACTCGGCTGCTCGGCATAGCTGAAGCGCACACCCAGTTGGCTGCCATCGCCCAGCAGACGGCGGAAGCCCGGCAGGTCGTGGGGCGTGGAGATGATGAGGATGTCGCGGATGCCGGCGAGCATCAGCGCCGAGACGGGATAATAGATCATCGGCTTGTCATATATGGGGATGAGCTGCTTGCTGATGCCCTTGGTGATGGGGTAGAGGCGGGTGCCGGATCCGCCAGCCAAAACGATTCCTTTCATGTTGTCTTTTGTTTACTGAAAAATACCTGCGCACGCCGGGCCCGCCGTGTCGGCGCAAGAACCTGCGAAGGGTGCGTCAAAAGGCTGGGCGTGCGTCAAAATATCGATATACGGCGCAAAGTTAAGCATTATTTTCAAAAATCTCGCCCTCCGAGATAGATAAAAAGGGCATAAGTGTCATTTTTCTTGTTTTATTTCACTAACTTTGCAAGCGAATAGGCGATAGCGGCCTGTTTGATCAGAAAAAAAGTAACATAGGACAATGAGTTTTATATCACGATTATTCCATAAGGAAGAGCCCAAGGCGGGCGGGATGGAAGACTACATGACGCTCGTGCGCGTCTATTTCCAGTCGGCCATCGCCTCGCAAGTCGGCATCACCAACCTGGCCATGCTGCCCGACCTGCGTGCCTTCAAATCCACGTTTCATGTGGCGACGGTCAACAACAAGCTCGGACTGGGTGAGAAGGCCTACTGCAAGAAGATGATGCAGAGCATCTATCAGACCGATGACGACTTCTTCGACGAGGTCGATAAGAGCATCCGCAAAAACTGCCGCAAGATGCAGGACGTGCAGATGTTCATGTACCAGTTTCAGGGCTTCAGCCAGGAGCTGATGATGCTCGTCGGCAGCCTGATGAAGTTCAAGCTCCGCGTGCCCAGCATCTTCCGCAAGACCCTCTACACGATGACGGCGGCCACGGTCAACGACATCTTCGACAAGAACGACTTCACCGACCCCTCGGTGGTCAAGTCGGTGATGGCCGTCAGAAAGTATGACGCCCGACTCGGCTTCAGCCGCAAGTGGATCAGCGACTTCATCTTCCAGGTGGTGATGCTGGCCAAGAAGGAGCGCAAACCCAAGGACGAGGCCGCGGAGAAGTAGGCGTCGCCCCAAAGAATCAAAGTCACCGAATTTATCAATAATAGGAACAAAAGGATCAAAATATTTGCTTGAATAAAAACATTAACGTAAATTTGTAGCCAAAATGTAGTCATTATGGATGCCAACGAACAACTTCTCAACACCTTCTCTACCCGTGTGCGGCAGATGATCCTCCACTACCAAAGGGTCTGCGAGGAGAATGCGGCGCTCAAGGCGGACGTGGCGGAGCGTGAGGGAAGAATCGCCGAGCTGGAGAGACAGCTCGACCAGGCACAGAAGGACTACAACGCCCTGATGACGGCGCGCATGATCGAGATCTCCGACACCGATATGGAGTCGGCACAGAAGCGCATCGCCAAGCTCATCAGGGAGGTCAACAGATGTATCACCCTCTTGAGTGAGCAATAGAGCGAAAGCGATGGAAGAGAAACTGCGTATCAAGCTCCATTTGTACGAGACCGACCTGATGGTCAACGTGCCCCGCGAGGAGGAGCAATACTACCGCGCCGCGGCCAAGCAGGTGACGGAAACGGTCAACACCTATGCCAAGATCTATCAAGGCAAGAAGACCCACAACGACGTCATGTACATGGCCATGCTCGACCTGGCGCTGCGCTCCAACAAGCTCGCCGCGCTCAACGACACGCAGCCCTTCATGGAGCTGATCGCCAAGCTGACGCAAGAGATCGAGGAGGTGATGCCGGACAAGGTGTGATAAAAAAAAGAACAACATTAATACATGGTAGAAATAATCATTGCAGTCGTGGCTCTGGCAATCGGAGGCGGCATCGGATATGCTATTTTCAGATATGTTCTCAAGGGACAGTATCAAGAGGTGATGGACAAGGCGCGCAAGGACGCCGAGGTAGTGAAGGAGAAGAAGCTCCTGGAGGTGAAGGAGAAATTCCTCAACAAGAAGAGCGAGCTGGAGAAGGAGGTGCAGCAGCGCAACCAGCGCATCCAGCAGAGTGAGAACAGACTGAAGCAGCGCGAGCTCAACCTCAACCAGCGTCAGGAGGAGATCAGCCGCCGTCGCCAGGACGTGGAACAGCAGCAGCAGCGCCTCGACAACGAGAAGAAGATGCTGCAGGTGCGCCATCAGGAGCTCGACAAGATGCAGAAGCAGGAGCGCGAGAAGCTCGAGGAGCTCTCAGGACTGAGCGCCGAGGAGGCCAAGACGCGCCTCGTAGAGAGCATGAAGGACCAGGCGCGCCTCGACGCCGCCAGCTACGTCAACGAGATCGTGGACGAGGCCAAGCTCAACGCCAACCAGCAGGCCAAGAAGATCGTCATACAGACCATACAGCGCGTGGCCACGGAGACGGCCATCGAAAACAGCGTCAGCGTATTCCATATCGAAAACGACGAGGTGAAGGGTCGCATCATCGGCCGCGAGGGCCGCAACATCCGCGCCCTGGAGGCTGCCTGCGGCGTCGAAATCGTCGTCGATGACACCCCCGAGGCCATCGTCATCTCGGCCTTCGACCCCATCCGCCGCGAGGTCTGCCGCCTGGCCCTCCACCAGCTCGTGGCCGACGGCCGCATCCACCCCGCCCGCATCGAGGAGGTGGTCTCCAAGGTGAAGAAGCAGCTCGACTCCGAGGTAGTGGAGACGGGAAAGCGCACGGCCATCGACCTCGGTATCCATGGTCTCCATCCCGAACTGGTGCGCATCATCGGCAAGATGAAGTATCGCTCCTCCTACGGACAGAACCTGCTGCAGCACGCCCGCGAGACGGCCAACCTGAGCGCCGTCATGGCCGCCGAGCTGGGTCTCAACCCGAAGAAGGCCAAGCGTGCCGGATTGCTCCACGATATCGGCAAGGTGCCCGATGAGGAGACCGACCTGCCCCACGCACTCTATGGCGCCAAGCTCGCCGAGAAATATAAGGAGAAGGCCGACATCGTCAACGCCATCGCCGCCCACCACGACGAGGTGGAGATGACGACGCTGCTGGCGCCCATCGTCCAGGTCTGCGACGCCATCTCGGGTGCAAGACCGGGCGCAAGACGCGAGATCGTGGAGGCCTACATCAAGCGTCTCAACGACCTCGAGGCCACGGCGATGAGCTATCCGGGCGTGGTCAAGACCTACGCCATCCAGGCTGGTCGCGAGCTCCGCGTGATCGTCGGTGCCGACAAGATGACGGACGACGAGGCCGAGAAGCTCTCCGGCGAGATTGCCACGAAGATCCAAAACGAGATGACGTATCCGGGACAGGTGAAGATCACCGTGATCCGCGAGGTGCGCAGCGTGGCCTACGCCAAGTAGAAACAAGAAGAAACAAGTACGAACACGATCTGCCGCTCCTTCTCCCTTTCCTGGGGGGAGGGAGCGGTAGTCATATCAAAACGGTTCTTATTTAAATACGCTTCCCATAGTTGCTCGGCTCTCATATAAGTTCGGTTCTCATAGGAGCGTGGCTGATAAAAAAAGGGGGGACTTGCCCACCATCTCGGCGGATGGTACGGGCAAGTCCCCCTGTTCTTTTATATTAGGAGGCGCGTCCCTCATTATCGGAAGGCGCTTCCCATTTATAGTAGGCGTGTGTCTCCTTGGATCCTACTCCCACTCGATCGTTGCGGGCGGCTTGGAGGAGATATCGTAGCAGACGCGGTTGACTCCCTTCACCTTGTTGATGATCTCGTTGGAGACCTTGGCCATGAAGTCGTAGGGCAGGTGGGCCCAGTCGGCCGTCATGGCGTCGGTGCTCGTCACGGCACGCAGGGCCACGGGATGCTCGTAGGTGCGCTCGTCGCCCATCACGCCCACGGAGCGGACGGTGGAGAGGAGGATGGTGCCCGCCTGCCAGATCTGGTCGTAGAGCGATACCTCGATTTCGCCGTTCTGCATGTCGGCAGGGACGCCGGCAGCCAGCACACGGCGAGCCTCCTCGCCGCTGAGCCGCACCTTGTACTCACGCAGGCCACGGATGTAGATGTCGTCGGCATCCTGGAGGATGCGCACCTTCTCGGGCGTGATGTCGCCCAGGATGCGGACGGCGAGGCCCGGACCCGGGAAGGGATGGCGCGTGATGAGGTGCTCGGGCATACCCATAGAGCGGCCCACGCGGCGCACCTCGTCCTTGAAGAGCCACTTCAGCGGCTCGCAGAGCTGGAGGTTCATCTCCTTGGGCAGGCCGCCGACGTTGTGGTGGCTCTTGATGACCTTGCCCGTGATGTTGAGACTCTCGATGCGGTCGGGATAGATCGTGCCCTGAGCGAGCCACTTCGCACCCGTCTGCTTCTTGGCCTCGGCATTGAAGACCTCGACGAAGTCGCGGCCGATGATCTTGCGCTTCTGCTCGGGGTCGGTGATGCCAGCGAGGTCGGCGAAGAACTTCTCGGAGGCATCGACGCCGATGACGTTGAGACCGAGACACTTGTAGTCCTCCATGACGTCGCGGAACTCATTCTTGCGGAGCATGCCGTGATCGACGAAGATGCAGGTGAGGTTTTGGCCGATGGCTTTGTGGAGAAGGACGGCGGCCACGCTCGAATCGACGCCGCCCGAGAGGCCGAGGATCACCTTGTCGTCGCCCAACTGTGCCTTGAGTTCGGCCACGGTGGTCTCGACGAAGGAGTCGGCACTCCAGTCCTGCTTGCTGCCGCAGATATCGACCACGAAGTTGCGCAGCAACTGGCTACCCTGGAGCGTGTGGAACACCTCGGGGTGGAACTGCACGGCCCAGACGGGCTGCTTTGTGGAGGCATAGGCGGCGAAGCGCACGTTGGCCGTAGAGGCGATGCACTGGCAGTCCGCGGGGATGGCCGTGATGGTGTCGCCATGGCTCATCCACACCTGCGACTGGGGCTCGAAACCCTTGAAGAGGGGATTGCTGGCCTCGAAGTGCTCCAGGTTGGCGCGGCCATACTCGCGACTGTCGGCGGCCTCCACCTTACCCCCATTGGTATGGGCGATAAACTGTGCGCCGTAGCAGATGCCGAGCACGGGGATCTTGCCGACAAACTGCGTGAGATCTACCTTGAAAGCCTCGGGGTCGTGGACCGAATAGGGCGATCCCGAGAGGATGACGCCGATGACGGAGGGGTCGTCCTTGGGAAACTTGTTGTAGGGCAGGATCTCGCAGAAGGTGTCCAGCTCGCGGACGCGGCGGCCGATAAGCTGCGTGGTCTGTGAGCCGAAGTCCAAAATGATAATCTTCTGTTGCATAATCTATTGATATTATGATCTTGATGTTCGATGATAGAATGTGGGTCCGTCAGTGGCGGCGTCTCTTAGGAGAGCACCGTGAGGCGGGCAAACTTCAGCAGGAGTTTTTTCACGCCTACGTTGGCGAACTCCACCGTGGCCTTGGCGTCATCGCCGGCCCCCGTGAGTGCCACGACCTGGCCTCGTCCGAAGCGCGGGTGCTCCACCTGCGATCCTACGTGGAGCGAACCTGAGGCAGGGGAGGCGCCTTGCGGACGGGAGACGGGCTGCGCACGCCCGCCGCTGGTCAGTGCGGAGTCGAGGCGCCGCCAGTTGCCACCCTCGCGCAGAAGTTGCTGGCGCGTGCGCGGCGAGAGCGGATCGACGGCAGGCTCGGGTCGGCGCGGTTGCGTGATCTTCGGTTGCGGTTCGGCACGAAACTGCGAGGCGACGGGCTTGCTGTTCTGCCACCGCGACGACTGCTGTGACCGGAAGTTGTCGTCCCAGGACTTGTTGCCCGTAGAGGATCGGCGGAAGTTGTCGCCACCCTGCGACTGGCGGAAGCCGCCCGAGGAGGCAGGACTGTCGCCCTGCTGCGTCAGATAGCGTGGGTCGATGTCGTTGATGAAGCGGCTCGGACTGTCAAACTGCATGGATCCGAAGCGGAAGCGGTTTTGGGCGTTGGTGATGATGCAGCGGCGCTCGGCGCGCGTGATGGCAACGTAGAGCAGGCGCCGCTCCTCCTCCAGTCCGCGTCCCGTATCGGAGGCCATGGGAGAGGGAAAAATGTTCTCCTCCAGTCCGACGACGAAGACGTTGGCAAACTCCAGGCCCTTGGAGGCGTGGACGGTCATAAGCTTCACCTTGGGCGTGTCGTCGTCCTTGCGGTCCTGGTCGGTGATGAGGGCCACCTCCTGGAGGTAGTCGGCGAGCATGACGTGGTCGCCCGTCTCCTTGCCCTCCTCGACGAAGGCCTGCATGGCGGCGAGAAACTCCTCCAAGTTCTCCTGCTTGGAGACGGACTCGGGGTCGAGGTTCTTGTAGAGCTCGGCGTAGAGGCCGCTCTCCTTGACGATCTCGCGTCCCGTCTCGAAGGCGTCCTTCTCCGTGGCCACGGCAGCAAACCGATCGATGAGCTCGCGAAAGGCGATGAGTTTCGACAGGGCGGCCTTGCCCAGGCCCGTGGCGTGCTGGCCGGGATGGCTGATCACCTCCCAGAGGCTCACGCCGTCCTCCGAGGCGCAGTCGATGAGGCGCTGCAGCGTCGTGTTGCCGATGCCGCGGGCGGGATAGTTGATGATGCGGCGCAGGGCCTCGCCGTCGTCGGGATTGACGACCAGGCGGAAGTAGGCCAGGATGTCCTTGATCTCCTTGCGCTGGTAGAAGGATAGTCCGCCGTATATTATATAAGGTATGGCCCGCTTGCGCAGTTCGTCCTCGAAACTGCGGCTCTGGGCGTTGGTGCGGTAGAGGATGGCGAAGGCGTCGTACTCGCAGCCGTCCTGGTGCTTGATGCGGTCTATCTCCTTGGCCACCACCATGGCCTCCTCCTTGTCGCTGTAGCAAGGGTGGTAGAGGATGCGGTCGCCCTCGGCCTCCTCGGAATAGACCTCCTTGGCGATCTGCCGCCGGTTGTGCTTCATGAGCGAGCTGGCCGCACTGACGATGTTGCGCGTGGAGCGGTAGTTGCGCTCCAGCTTGAAGAGGCGGGTGAGGGGAAACTTCTTCTGGAAGTCGAGGATGTTGTCGATATTGGCGCCGCGGAAGGAGTAGATGCTCTGGTAGTCATCGCCGACGACACAGACACGCTGGTGGCCCTCCGAGAGCAGTTGCACGATGCTGACCTGCACGGCGTTGGTGTCCTGGTACTCATCGACCAGGATGTAGCGGAAGAGGCTGGCGTACTTGCGCCGCGTCTCGGGATGGTCGCGCAGGAGGAGGAAGGTGTTGACCAGCAGGTCGTCGAAGTCCATGGCGTTGGCCTGGAAGAGGCGGGTCTGGTAGGCGGCGTAGATCTTGGCGATCGACGGCATACGTTGCTCGCGGTCGCGCTGGCAGGCGGCCTGGTCGTTGGCATACTGCGCGGGGAGGATGAGGTGGTTCTTCGCCATGGAGATGCGGCCCGCCACCGTGGCGGGCTTATAGACCTTGTCGTCGAGGCCCAGTTCCTTGAGGATCAACTTGATCAGGCTCCGCGAGTCGCTGTCGTCGTAGATGGTGAAGTTGGGCTGGTAGCCCAGCGTTTGGCCCTCCTTGCGCAGGAGGCGCGAGAAGATGGAGTGGAACGTGCCCATATAGAGTCGGCGGGCCTGCTCGTCGCCCACGATCTGGGCCACGCGCTCCTTCATCTCCCGTGCGGCCTTGTTGGTGAAGGTCAGGGCCAGGATGTTCCAGGGGTCCAGGCCCGTCGTGAGGAGGTAGGCTATCTTGTAGGTCAGGACGCGGGTCTTGCCCGATCCTGCGCCGGCTATCACCAGCGAGGGGCCGTCGCAATAGGTCACGGCTTCGCGCTGGCTGTCGTTGAGTTGGGATAATATCTCGTGCTGCTGGTCGCTCATGGGGAGATGGTGCTTGGTTGGTGTAGGATGTGTGATGGGGGGTGGCTACCGCCTCATGTCAAAGGCGGGGATGAAGGTCATCTGATGCATGATCTGTCGCTGGCGCTTCCGCATGTAGGGCGAGGGCGTCTTGCTACTGTATCTTCGGGGGTTGGGGAGCGTGGCGGCTATCAGTGCGCAGTCGGCGCGCGTGAGGTTGTAGGCGTTGATGCCGAAGTGTTGCTCGGCCACGGCCTCCACGCCGTAGATGCCGTCGCCCATCTCGATGGAGTTGAGATAGACCTCCATGATGCGCTGCTTGCCCCAAAGAGTCTCGATGAGGAAAGTGAAGTAGGCCTCCAGGCCCTTGCGCAGCCACGAGCGGCCTTGCCACAGAAACACGTTCTTGGCCGTCTGCTGCGAGATGGTGCTGCCGCCACGCAGCCGCTTGCCGTCGTCGAGGTGCTCCAGGGCGGCCTGCTCGATGGCTTTGTAGTCGAAGCCGTGGTGCTCCATGAAGCGCTGGTCCTCGCTGGCAATCACCGCCACGGGCATGGAGCGCGCCATACGCTCCAGCGGAATCCACTCGTGGTGGAGACGGACGGAACGGCCATCGGCGATCTGCTCGAAGCAACGCGTGAGCATGAGCGGCGTGAAATAGACCGGCACAAAGCGATAGGCTACCACCGCGAGCAGCGAGGAGGCGAAGAGCAAGGCCAGGGTCAGACGGACTATCTTGAATATCTTTTTCACCATATACGTTTGCAAAGGTACAAAGAAAAAAGCAAATGGATATAGACGCGTTCTAAAAAATGGGGAAAAAATGGTTTGCCTTTTGGCTATGTACGGAAAAAGCCGTAACTTTGCATCTTAGAATAATAATTAGCATCCATATAATGAAGATTTCATACAAATGGTTGAAAGAGTACGTCGATTTCGACCTGACACCGCAGCAGGTGGCAGAGGCATTGACCTCCACGGGTCTCGAAGTGGGCGGACTGGACGAAGTACAGGCCATCCCTGGTGGGCTGAAGGGTCTGTTTGTAGGTAAAGTGTTGACGTGTGTCGCCCATCCCAATAGCGCCCACCTCCATATCACGACGGTGGATCTGGGCAAGGAGGCTCCTCAGCAGATCGTCTGTGGCGCACCCAATGTGGCCGAGGGCCAGAAGGTGATCGTGGCCGACCTGGGCTGCGTCCTCTACGACGGAGACAAGAGCTTCACCATCAAGCGGTCGAAGCTGCGCGGCGTGGAGTCGCTCGGCATGATCTGTGCAGAGGACGAGATCGGTGTGGGCCACTCCCACGACGGTATCATTGTCCTGCCCGAGGATGCGCCCGTGGGACAGCCTGCCGCCGAGTACTACCATTTGGAGAGCGACTGGGTGATCGATATCGACATCACGGCCAACCGTGCCGACGCGCTGAGCCACTACGGTGTGGCCCGCGACCTCTACGCCTGGCTCTGTGAGAATGGATACAAGACCAGCCTCCACCGACCCGACTGCGAGGCTTTCCATGTCGATAACCACGACCTGCCCATCGAGGTGACGATCGAGAACACGGAGGCCTGCCGACGCTACGCCTGCGTGAGCATCAAGGACTGCGAGGTGAAGGAGAGTCCGCAGTGGCTGCGCGACAAACTCTCCACCATCGGACTCCGTCCCATCAACAATATTGTCGATATCACCAACTATGTCATGATGGCCTACGGTCAGCCGATGCACTGCTTCGACGCCGACATGGTCACGGGCCACCACATCGTGGTCAAGGCCGACAACGCAGGCAAGGAGTTTGTCACCCTCGACGGCGAGAAGCACATCCTCGGTGAGCACGATCTGGCCATCTGCAACGAGCAGGAGCCGATGTGCATAGCCGGCGTCTTTGGCGGCAAGGGCAGCGGCACGTATGAGACCACACGCGACGTGGTACTGGAGAGTGCCTGTTTCCATCCGACATGGATACGCAAGAGCGCGCGACGCCACGGACTTTCCACCGATGCCAGTTTCCGCTACGAGCGCGGCGTGGATCCCAATCTGGCGATCTACGGATTGAAGCAGGCCGCCATCCTCTGTCAGCAGTTGGCAGGGGGCAAGGTGAGCATGGAAATCAAGGATGTCTATCCCAACAAGGTGGAGGGATTCCCCGTCCGCCTCAACTATGAATACTGCGACCGACTGATCGGCAAGCGACTCGGCCAGGAGACCATCAAGCGCATTGTCCAGAACCTGGAGATGCGCATTGTCAAGGAGGATGATCTCGGACTGGACCTGATGGTGCCGCCCTACCGTGTTGACGTGAAGCGTCCGTGTGACGTGGTGGAGGATATCCTCCGCATCTACGGCTACAACAACGTGGAGATACCGACGACGCTGAAGTCGTCGCTCACCATCGCAGGCGAGGCGGACAAGGAGTTTCGCCGTGAGAACCAGGTCAGTGAGCAACTGGTGGGAGCCGGATTCAACGAGATCCTCAACAACTCGCTCACCAAGCAGGCCTACTACGACGAGAACCTCTACAATTGCTATCCGTGGGCACGGACGGTGAAGGTGATGAACCCGCTCTCCTCCGACCTCGGCGTGATGCGCCAGACGCTCCTCTTCGGAGGACTGGAGAGCATCGTCCGCAACGTCAACCGCAAGGCGCGCAACCTCCGATTCTTCGAGGTGGGCAACGTCTATCACTTCGATGAGGAGCGCTATACCACGGAGAGCCCGATCAAGGCCTACCAGCAGCGCTACCATCTCGCCCTCTGGGTGACGGGTCATCGTGTGGAGGGCAACTGGGCCCATCCCGACGAGGAGAGCTCCTTCTTCGAACTGAAGGCGCATGTGGAGAATGTCCTGCGCCGCGTCGGACTCCAAGCGGGTCAGGTGCTGACGGAGGTTTCCGACAACAACATCTTCGACAAGGGCCTTCGGATGAAGACGCGTGGCGGCAAGGTACTGGTGGACATGGGTATCGTCAATCACCATGTGCTCCGCCGCTTCGACATCGAGCAGCCGGTGTATTATGCTGAGATCGACTGGACGGAACTGATGAAGGCTACGCGCAAGAACTGTCTCCTCTTCCAGGAACTCTCGAAGTATCCGGCCGTGAGCCGCGACCTGGCGCTGCTGGTCGATGCCAACGTGGAGTTTGCTCAGATAGAACAGATCGCGCGACAGACGGAGAAAAAACTCCTCAAGCAGGTGGTGCTCTTCGATGTCTATCAGGGCAAGAACCTGCCCGAGGGCAAGAAGAGCTATGCCGTCAACTTCATCCTGCAGGACGAGAGCCGCACGCTGACCGACAAGGCCATCGAAGCCATCATGCAGAAGCTGATGAAGAATCTCACGACCAAGCTCCACGCGGAGTTGAGATAGGAAGAAAAGCTAAAGGCAAGAACATATACAACAAAAACAAAGAATAAGATAAATTCATGGGAAGAGCTTTTGAATATCGCAAGGCTACCAAGCTGAAGCGATGGGGTCACATGGCCCGCACGTTCACCAAACTGGGTAAGGAAATCGCTATCGCCGTGAAGGCTGGCGGTCCGGAACCGGAGAATAACCCGCGTTTGCGCGCCTTGATCGCCACTTGCAAGCGCGAGAACATGCCGAAGGACAACATCCAGCGCGCCATCAAGAACGCGATGGGCAAGGATCAGAGCGACTACAAGGAGGTGCCGTATGAGGGCTATGGACCGCATGGCATCGCCATCTTCGTCGATGCGCTGACGGACAACACCACCCGCACGGTGGGCGATGTGAGATCGGTGTTCAACAAGTTCAATGGCAACTTGGGAACGCAGGGTTCGCTCTCCTTCCTCTTCGACCACAAGTGTGTCTTCACCTTCAAGGCGCCGGCTGATACGGACATGGAGGAGCTGATCCTCGAGTTGATCGACTACGGAGTGGACGATGAGTTCGACGTCGATGACGAAACGGGTGAGATCACCATCTATGGTGAGCCCAACCACTTTGGCGAGATCCAGAAGCATCTGGAGGAAGCTGGCTACGAGATCACCTCGGCAGAGTTTACGCGCATCCCCAACGACCTCAAGGAGGTGACGCCTGACGTGCGCGAGGTCATCGACAAGATGGTGGACCGCCTGGAGGACTTCGAGGACGTGCAGAACGTCTATACCAACATGAAGCCCGCCGAGGAGGAGTAAGAAAACAGAATCGTCGCCCCAGCTGGGGCGGCGCTGCGGAAAATAGGACAATCCCAAGTCTTTCCTATCTAAACTGTCTGATAGAGAGACTTGGGATTGTTTTTTTCAGGAGGAAAGGTTTTGACCGCTGGATTGTGGCCTTCCCTTGATTGCCGCTTGATTGTGACTTTCCCTTGATGAACGCTTGATTGTGGCCTTTCTTGAAAGTCGTCTGGTCGTGGACTTTCCTTGGAGGCTCGTTTATGCGAAGTGGTTGAGGCGGGCGATATACTTGCCCAGGATATCAAACTCGAGGTTGACCTCCGTGCCCACGACGATGTCGGCGAAATTGGTGTGCTCGCGTGTGTAGGGGATGATGGCCACGGTGAAGGTGTTGTCGGTGGGGTCGATGACGGTGAGCGAGACGCCGTTGACCGTCACGGAACCCTTATCGACCGTGAAGTAGCCCTTGCGCGCCATCTCGCGGTCGAGGGCGTACTCAAAGGTGAAGTAGGTGGAGCCGGCAGCATCCTCCATCTTCACGCAGCGCGCCGTCTGATCTACGTGGCCCTGCACGATGTGGCCGTCCAGGCGACCGTTCATCGGCATCGAACGCTCGACGTTGACGCGGTCGCCCTCCTTCAGCAGGCCAAGGTTGGAGCGGAGCAGCGTCTCCTTCATCGCCGTCACGGTGTAGCAACCGTCCTGGATGCTCACCACAGTGAGGCAGACGCCATTGTGGGAAACGCTTTGGTCTATTTTCAACTCATCGACAAAGCTGCAACGGAGCGTGAAGTCGATGTTCTCCTGGTCGTGACGGATGGCAACGACGGTTGCCATCTCTTCTACTATACCGCTAAACATATTTTTATTTCTGATGCTATTTTTCTCGTTCTAAGTTGTTACGCTTGTGCAAAGTTAGTGATTATTCTGCAATCGCCGACCTTTTCGCCCTGCGATTTTCACGATCATCACGTATTCTTTGGTCTGTAAAAAGCACAAGAAGTCCTTTTATAGTTGATAATAATGAACTATAAACGAAAAACAAGGTTAAATAAGGTAAACGAGGGTAAGAAAATTAACTTTTGACTGTTAATGGTTTAAGAAAAGGGCGTATCTTTGCCATCGAGAAAAATCGAGGAAGATGAAGAAACGAACGATTTGGACAATAGCCGTCATCATGGGGCTTTCATTCTTGGCCCTGTTGTTGTTGCAGCTCAACTACATCGAGGAAATGGCCGAGATGAAGCGGGAGCAGTTTGACGAGTCCGTCAACCGTGCCTTGTATCAAGCCTCGCGCAACATGGAGCTCAACGAGACGTTGCGCTATCTGGAGCGCGACGTGGATGAGAAGGAGAGCCAAGGCGCATCGAAGCAGGGTGGGCGAAGCGGACGGAGCAAGGCGGGCTACTCGTCGTTTCAGATGAAGACCGTCACCAACAAACCGTCGCAGACGCCGAAGGCCATGATCCTGCGCAACGACAGCAGTTCTATCTCGGCTACGAAGAAGAGCCTGCAGGAAATCGTCCGCAACCGCTACGTCTATCAGAAGAGCATGCTCGACGAGGTGGTCTATAATATCCTCTATTCCGCTTCGGAGAAACCGCTCAAGGAGCGCGTCAACTTCAAGTTGCTGGATCAGGACCTGAAAGCAGAGATGATGAACAACGGCATCAACATCCCTTACCACTTTGTGGTGCAGACCCAGGACGGACGAGAGGTCTATCGCTGCCCCGACTACACGGACGAGGGAGTGGAGAGCAGTTTCAGTCAGGTGCTCTTTCGCAACGACCCGCCCAACCGTCGCGGCATCGTACGCATCCACTTCCCCGAGATGAACAGTTACATCTTCTCCAGTGTGCGCTTCATGATCCCGTCGGTCATCTTCACGTTTGTCCTGCTGGTGACGTTTATCTTCACCATCGTCGTGATCTTCCGACAGAAACGCTACTCGGAGATCAAGAACGACTTCATCAACAACATGACCCACGAACTGAAGACCCCGATAGCGAGTATCTCGCTGGCCTCGCAGATGATGAACGACAAGAGCCTGACGAAGTCGCCGCAGATGATCGAGCATCTCGGAGGCGTGATCAATGACGAGTCGAAGCGCCTCCGCTTCTTGGTGGAGAAGGTGCTGCAGATGAGTATGTACGACAACAAGACGGCGGTGCTCAAGAAGAAATACACCGACCTCAACGAGATGGTGGAAAACATTGCTGCCTCCTTCACGCTCCGCGTGGAGCACACGGGTGGCAAGGTCTATACGGGCATAGAGGCGGTCGATTCGGCGATGTATGTCGATGAGATGCATTTCCAGAATGTCATCTTCAACCTCCTGGACAATGCCGTCAAATATGCCAAACCCGACGAGCCGCTCAACGTCTATCTGAAGACGTGGAACACGGAGCACCACCTCTGTCTCTCCGTTCGCGACACGGGCCAGGGTATCAAGAAAGAGAACCTCAAGAAGATCTTCGAGAAGTTCTACCGCGTCCACACGGGCAATGTCCATGACGTCAAGGGCTTCGGTCTCGGACTGGCCTATGTCAAGAAGATGGTCGATCTGCACGAGGGCGAGATCCGCGTCGATAGTGAGTATGGCAAGGGAACGACCTTCACCATCAAGTTGCCCATCATTCGCGACGAGGATATGGAATAAGGTGCCGATGAGTGGTTCAACGAAGTCGGTCAACTATATATAAAAGGAAATACATTAATATAATAATAACCCGTAGCGGTGTGGGAGAGGTGTCGCAGCCGATCCGCCCGCTCCTTCTAAACCAGAATTGAATTATGGAAGAGAAACTGAAGATTTTGTTGTGTGAGGATGATGAGAATCTGGGAATGCTGCTCCGCGAGTACCTCCAGGCGAAGAACTTCGAGTGTAAGTTGTGCCCGGACGGCGAGATTGGCTACCGTGAGTTCTTCAAGGAGAAGTACGACATCTGCGTCCTCGACGTGATGATGCCGAAGAAGGACGGTTTCACGCTGGCTCAGGAGATTCGTCAGAGCAACGCCGAGGTGCCTATCATCTTCCTGACGGCCAAGACGCTGAAGGAGGATATCCTCGAAGGCTTCAAGTTGGGTGCCGACGACTATATCACCAAGCCCTTCTCCATGGAGGAGCTCGTGATGCGCATCGAGGCTATCCTGCGTCGCGTGAAGGGTAAGAAGAACAAGGAGAGCACGCTCTACCACATCGGCCGCTTCACCTTCGACACCCAGAAGCAGTTGCTCACCATCGGCGAGAAGCAGACCAAGCTCACCACCAAGGAGAATGAGCTGCTGGCCCTGCTCTGCTCCCACGCCAACGAGATCCTGCAGCGCGACTATGCGCTCAAGACCATTTGGATCGACGACAACTACTTCAACGCCCGATCTATGGATGTCTATATCACGAAGTTGCGCAAGCACCTGAAGGACGACGACCAGATCGAGATCATCAACATCCACGGCAAGGGCTATAAGCTCATTGTCCCCGATCAGAACTAAGGTCGCAAGTTGACGCTCACCCGACCAGAACAAAGGTAGCAAACAGACCGTCCCTTTCGTCTGCTCATCGTGGAGGCGGAAGGGACGGTTGGTTTAGTACTTGCTGCTGCGCTTGGTGATAACGACGTGGGCCACCACGCCCGCCAGGACCAGGGTCAGTCCGGAAAGCAAGAGGAGGTTGTTGTGGGGCAACAGAAGGCCGTGGATCGCAAACAGGCCAACGCCCGCGGCGACGGAGATAAGTCCGGCAGACTGGATGATCTTTTTCTTCATGTCGGCAAAATTACAACAAATAATTTGGCTAATCAAAAAAAAGTCCGTACTTTTGCACCGCATTTTGATGGAGAGTCTTTAAGGGCTTGAAAATCAGTGCAAAAGTTTAAGCATTAACTTATATTTTTTATCAACAATTTTAAGGGTAGTATGAATCAATACGAAACCGTTTTCATTTTGACTCCCGTTTTGTCTGATGACCAGACAAAGGAAACGGTCGCTAAATTCAAGAGCCTGCTCACCGAGAATGGTGCTGAGATCTTGAATGAGGAGGCCTGGGGTCTGAAGAAGTTGGCCTACAACATTCAGAAGAAATCGTCCGGCTTCTATTTCCTCATCGAGTTCAAGGCTGAGCCTACGCTCATCGATCGTCTTGAGACGAACTTCCGTCGCGACGAGAAAGTCATTCGTTTTATCACCGTGAAGCTTGACAAGTATGCTGCTGCTTACGCAGAGAAGCGTCGCAACAAGCTCGCAGCTAAAGTAGAGGAGGCATAATCATGGCAGAGCAGAGAAAGTCAGAAATCCGTTATTTGAACGCTCCTTCTATCGACACGAAGAAGAAGAAGTACTGCCGTTTCAAGAAGAGCGGTATCAAGTATATCGACTATAAGGATCCCGAGTTCCTCAAGCGTTTCCTCAACGAGCAGGGTAAGATTCTCCCCCGTCGCATCACAGGAACTTCTTTGAAGTACCAGCGTCGTCTGGCCACCGCCGTCAAGCGTGCCCGCCAGATCGCATTGCTGCCTTATGTCACCGATTTGATGAAGTAATTAAAGAAGGAGGCAACGATTATGGAGATTATTCTGAAAGAAGATATCATCGGTCTTGGCTACAAGAACGATATTGTGAACGTGAAGAGTGGCTACGGCCGCAACTATCTCATCCCGAAGGGACTGGGCGTGATCGCTTCTCCCTCTGCCAAGAAGGTCCTCGCTGAGAACCTGAAGCAGCAGGCTTCTAAGCTCGCTGCCCTCAAGGCAGCAGCCGTGGAGCGCGCCAAGCAGCTGGAGGGTGTTGAGCTGGTCATCGCTACGAAGGTGAGCGTGACGGGCGTGGCCTATGGTTCAGTAGGTGCAGCCAATGTGGCTGAGGAGCTGGCCAAGAAGGGCATCGACATCGATCGCAAGATCATCACCATGCACGATGCTAAGCGTGTCGGCAACTACGAGGCTACCGTCCACTTCCACAAAGAAGTGGAGATCAAGGTGCCTGTCACCGTGGTCGCTGAGAACGAGGCTGAGCTGAAAGCTGAGCGCGAGGCCGAGGAGGCCCTCCGCGCTGAGAGTGCCAAGGTAGAGGCTCCCGCTGAGGAGGCTGCTGAGGCTCCCGCCGAGACTGAGGCTCCCGCAGCTCCCGCTGAGGAGGAGGCTCCCGCCGAGGCTTAATCATATTAGGCATACAGATTTAGAGCGCATTTTAGCACTGTAAAGCAGCATTCATTATAGACCCCCGTCGTCCAAAGGATGATAGGGGGTTTATTTGTGTGCTTACGCTACGCTCGTGAGCAAAGGGCTTTTGTTCGGGAAATGTTAATTCCATGAAAAACGACTGATAATTAAAATATATTAGCTAAATTTGCAAGTGAAAGGAATGTCACAATTGCTTTGCTGAAAGAAGGATGAACAAGAAGATAAGGATAAAGGATATTGCAGAAAGAGCAGGCGTCTCTGTAGGCACGGTAGATCGTGTACTACATAATCGGCCCAATGTGTCGGCAGCGTCGTTGGCCAAAGTGAACAACGTTCTCAAGGAGCTCAACTATGAGCCGAATATGTACGCCAGCGCCTTGGCGTATAATCGCTCCTTCACGTTCTATTGTTTGATGCCGCGCCATGCGAGCGAGGCGTATTGGGACGAGGTGGAGGACGGTATGGTAGAGGCCGTGGAGTTTCGCCGCGATTTCCAGATCGACGTGAAATTCATCCACTACAGTCGCCTCGACGCGCAGTCGTTTGAGGATGCTGCCTCCGACTGCATGCTGCTCAATCCTGATGGTGTGATCCTCGTGCCGCCTGCACGTGAGTTGGCTAAAGCCTTTGCCGACAAACTCCATGCGACAGGCGTCCCCTTGGTCTTGCTCGATTCCTATATGGCAGATCTTCAGCCGCTTGCTTTCTTTGGCCAAGACTCCTTCCAAAGTGGCTATTTCGCTGCCAAGATCTTGATGTTGATCGCCGGAGGCGACCCCGCCATCATGCTGATGAAGCAGGGCAGGGAGGGCTACAGACCCTCGCAGCAGCAGGAAAACCGCGAGGTGGGTTTCCGCCACTACATGGAGAACAACTTCCCGCAGGTGGACATCAAGGCGCTGACGCTTCCCTTGGACGGAACGCAGAAGGACAACGACCGATTGCTGGACGACTTCTTCCGCAACCATCCCGAGGTTCGCCATTGCATTACGTTCAATTCGCGCGCATGGATCGTAGGCGAGTATCTCCAGCGCCACCAGAACGAACGCGTGCAGGTGATGGGCTATGACGTCGTTCATAAGAATGCGGACTGCGTCCGCCGCGGTGCCATCTCTTTCCTCATAGCCCAGCACGGTTTCATGCAGGGCTTCAAGGCCGTCGATGCGCTCTTCCGTTCCCTGGTGCTGAAAGAGGATATCCGTCCCGTCAATTTCATGCCCATCGAACTGCTGTCGATGGAGAATATCGACTTCTATCAGCGTTCCACGATCTAAGGCGGCCCGACAAAAGCCGCTTCCATCTATTTGCTTATTTGCTTACTCAAGCTAAGACCGATTATGGAGATCATTCAGCGCAATTTCTTCCGGCTTCTTCGCTCCGGTGCCTTCGCCGACGATGAGCTCTTGGAGCCTATGTCGGCGTTCAAGTGGCGTCGCCTCTACCAGATGGTGGAGGTCCAAGGCGTGGCTGATGTGTTTCTTCGTGGCGTGCAGAAGCATCATGGGGAGCAGGGACTGAACATGCCCGAGGAGATACTTCTCCGGGCAGAGCAAGACGCACAGAAGCAGCAGAGCCTTGCCGAACTTGTCTCGCGCAAGGTCGGCATGAGTATGGGAATGCTCAACAAGCGCTATGTGAAGCTGCTCGATGGTGAGCGCCATAGCATAGACACCTCCGTGGAGACGATGGACTTGCTGCGGCTGCTTGTCGTCAATGAGCAGGACTTCCTCAACCACGGTATCAATATGCGCGGCATCATTTTTCTTGGCCGCTACCTTCGGGAGAAGGGCGACCGGGTCGATTTCGTCAAACTCGACAACTGGTTGCTACGCCTTCATCTGCAGCGCATGGCCCAGTTGCAGGGTAGTATCCTCATCTCGGTCTTCGACTTCGAACCTGACGAACTGCCGTTTGTGCACCGCGAGGAGCCTGCAGCCTTCAAGTTGGCCGTCAGCAGCGTGAGCAACCTGGTCAAGGATACGGCACAGGAATGGCACTTCCGCCAGACGAGGACGGGATTTGTCAGCAACAATTCTGCCGTCCTGCGCCGCAATCTCAGACGGAGCTTCCGCTACCTTCCCTATGCGACGCTGGAGACGGTGAGCAACTTTTTTAGCAATTTTGCCCGAAGCCTCAAGGAAATAGAAGAGTAGGGAGTGGCTTTGTGCGTGGCTATTTCCGGTTGGCGTAGTCGAGTGCGGCTCCGATGGCCGTGCAAAACTCCGAGTGCTTCGGGATGATAAACTTCACGCCGTAGATGCGCTCAATGATGGGGAAGACGGTCTTGCACTGAGGCAGCAGCGTCAGGTTGCCAATCATCACGAAGTCTTTGATACCGCTGCGTAGCGCGCTGAGGACAGCAGCCGAGCCAATGGCCTGGAGCACGAGATTGATCAGGCCGAGTGCGATGTCGGCACGGCTGGCATTGGCCTGTGCGTGAGCGAAGAGCGAAGCTGTGGCATCCATAGGCAGCCCTGGCAGCGGATTGGGCGAGATGTCGCCGATGAGCAAGTTGATCTTGGCAATGTCGCCCCCTTGTGCTAGTTCCGCCACTTGGTTGGCATCGTCGGTCTGGAGCAGCAGCCGCGAGAGGCCCGAGAGCGTGCCACCTCCGATTCCTATGCCTCCGATGTGCTTGATGTGGTCGCCGTCACACTGCACGATGGAAGTGCCCGTTCCCATGGAGACCACGATCATCTTGCTTAGTTGCGATTCGTGCTGGGCTCCCAGCCCGTCAGCGATAAACTCCTCCACCTTGGTCGTGGGGAGTCCGTAGATGGGCGAGTCGATGTAGGCTGCACCCACACCCGTCAGCATGACCTGCTCGATGTCGTTGAGGTCTATCTGATTGTCGTACAGGTATTTGCCAAAGGCTCCATAAAGTGATGTCACAGGGTCTGTGGCGCGGATCCGCAGGGGTGAGCTTACCTCTCCGTCCCTCACGCCGACAATCTTCGTCGTTGAGATACCGACATCAATGCCGATGGTAGTTTTCATGTCTTAGAGCTTTTTTTGGCTGCAAAGGTAATATATAAAAAGGAGAAAAGAGGCCGATTCGAGATATTTTAGCAAAAAACTGCTAATAAATTTCCCTATTCATCTGAAAATGAGTATCTTTGCAGTCCGTTTAGAGGATGTAATAATAAAAGTAAGATAATATCAACAACAACAGGAATGACAAAGGCAGATATCATCAACGAAATTGTTGAAAGAACTGGTGTGGGCAAAAAGGACGTGGCCGCCGTTGTGGAGGAGTTCATGTCGTGCATCAAGGAAAGCATGATGGAGCGTAAGGAGAATGTCTATCTCCGTGGTTTTGGCAGCTTCGTTGTCAAGCAGCGTGCCGAGAAGACCGCCCGCAATATTTCCAAGAACATCACGATTACCATCCCCGCTCACAAGTTCCCGGCATTCAAGCCGGCCAAGTCTTTCATCGACCGCATGAGAGACTTAGGAGAAGTGGAATAGTCAATTTCAATAATTAAGATAAGTAAAACAATTTAAAATCATTAAGCAATGCCAAACGGAAGAAAGAAAAAGGGACACAAGATGGCTACGCACAAGCGTAAGAAGATACTGAGAAAGAACAGACATAAGAGCAAGTAAGCCCATCTTATAGGCTGAAAGCCGAAGTCTCACACAGTCTTCGAGTATGGGCGGTGCTTGTCGGCGCGACGTTCTAATCCCTTGGAATAATGTCGGCAAGCCCCGCCCACTTTTTTTTGAGTCTGGCGAGGCCTGCAAATCGTCGCGGAGCGAAGCTTCTTATTATAGGTATTATATGATAGGGATGCAACCGCTGCCAGGACGGACAGGCTCAGCCATTAACCAATTTCATCAGGATAAGTAAAGAAAAAATGACCAGCGAAGTAATTATCGATGCTCAGCCCAAGGAAATCTCGATAGCCTTGCTTGAGGACAAGCGGTTGGTGGAGTACCAGCGCGAGCCCCGCGAGGCAAGTTTCTCTGTGGGCAACATTTATGTGGCAAAGGTAAAGAAACTGATGCCCGGCCTCAATGCCTGCTTCGTCGATGTAGGCTATGAGCGCGACGCTTTTCTTCACTATCTTGACCTTGGAAGTCAATTCAACTCCTACGCGAAGTACCTGAAGCAGGTTCAGGGAGACCGCAAGCGACTTTTCCCCATCACCAAGGCCTCGCGCCTTCCCGATCTCAAGAAGGACGGCAGCATCCAGCAGACGCTCTCTGTGGGTCAGGAGGTTATCGTGCAGGTGGTCAAGGAGCCCATCTCTACGAAAGGCCCCCGTCTGACGACGGAGTTGTCCTTCGCAGGACGCTTCCTTGTCCTCATGCCCTTTGGAGAAAAGGTCAATGTGTCGTCTAAAATCAAGAGTTCGGAGGAGCGTGCACGTCTGAAGCAGCTCATCCAAAGCATCAAGCCGAAGAATTTTGGCGTGATCGTACGCACCGTGGCGCAAGGCAAGTGCGTCGCAGAGCTTGATGCGGAGATGAAGGTGCTTTTGCGTCGATGGGAACAGACCATCACCAAGGCGCAGAAGACGCAGGAGCGTCCTCAGCTCGCATTCGAGGAGACGGGTAGGGCAGTGGCCATGCTGCGCGACTTGTTCAATCCGTCCTACGAGAACATCTACGTCAACGATGACGAAATCTGCACGGCGGTGAAGCACTATGTATCGCTCATTGCGCCGGAAAAGGAGGGCATTGTCAAGCGCTACACGGGCAAGGTCCCCATCTTCGACAACTTCAACGTCACCAAGCAAATCAAGTCCAGCTTTGGCAAGACCATCAACTATGGCCACGGTTGCTACCTTATTATAGAGCACACTGAGGCCATGCATGTCGTCGATGTCAACAGTGGCAACCGTACCAAGGAGAAGGGTCAGGAGCAGAACGCCCTCGACACCAACCTCGGTGCTGCCGACGAGCTGGCGCGCCAATTGCGACTGCGAGATATGGGAGGAATCATCGTGGTCGATTTTATTGACATGCACCTGGCCGAAGACCGGCAGATGCTCTACGAGCGCATGTGCAAGAACATGCAGAATGACCGTGCACGCCACAATATCTTGCCGCTGAGCAAGTTTGGACTGATGCAGATCACGCGCCAGCGTGTGCGCCCGGCCATGGATATCGACGTTGACGAAACCTGCCCGACCTGTTTCGGGACTGGAAAGATCCGTTCCAGTATTCTTTTCACGGATCAGTTGGAGCGAAAGATTGACCGATTGGTTAACAAAGTCGGCGTGAAGAGGTTCTACCTGCACGTCCATCCCTATGTGGCTGCCTATATCAACCAGGGCTTGATGAGCCTGAAGTTGAGGTGGCAATTGAAGTATGGAATCGGCGTCCGCGTCGTTCCCTCTCAGAAGTTGGGTTTCCTGCAGTATGAGTTCTACGACGGAAACCGCCAGTTTATCGACATGAAAGAGGAGAACGACAAGTAAGAGAAATGACTTTTTCAAGCCCACTTGATAGTGACAAGAGATGAAGGAGCGGCCACCAGCGCATGAACGTGCACGGGTGACCGCTCTTTTTCTATAAGGCTATTTATTTCTATAGGACTCTTGGTCTCTATAAGACTCTTGGATTCTGTATCCCCGTCTGATTTTTATATTCCGCTAAAAAAGACAGTCTCTCGCGCGATAGAATAAGGTGGGGGAAAAACAATAAACCACCCATTGGGACGTTATATATTTATGATGTATCAGAAGAAAACCATACGAGATAACAAGCAGGCTGCTTTCCCATACCGATGGACCATTTCCGTCCTGTGGACAGTCCTGCTGATGTTCTGTGCCCTCGGAGTCCGGGCCCAGTCGTTCACACTCCAGGGCAAGGTGTCGGACACCAATGGCAATCCGATCGAGTTGGCCTCGGTGATGGTTGTCTCGCAGGGCAAGCTCGCCATGACCAATCTCAAGGGCGAGTTTAGCCTGGAGCTCCACACTGCCGACAGTGTGGCCGTCCGTTTCTCGATGGTTGGTTATCGCACCAAGACGCGCGTCCTGCGCCGTCCGCGTGGGCGCCAGACCCTCATGGTGCAGTTGGCCGACGACAATACGCTGGGCGAGGTGACGGTGGAGGGCAAGAAGAAACGCCAGGGCACAACTGAGCAGTTGGACCTTCAGACTACGCAGCAGGCTCCCTCGGTCTCGGGCAACGCCGTCGAGGAAATGGTGCAGACGCAGGCCGGTGTCTCCACCCATTCGGAGTTGACCTCCCAGTATAACGTGCGCGGTGGTTCGTTCGACGAAAACTCCGTCTATATCAACGACGTGGAGGTCTATCGTCCCTTCCTGGTGCGCAGTGGACAGCAGGAGGGCCTCTCCGTCATCAATCCCGATATGGTGGCCTCTGTGGGATTCTCCTCGGGTGGCTTCGAGGCCAAATATGGCGACAAGATGTCTTCTGCGCTTGACATCACCTACAAGCGACCTACGCGCACGGAGGCCAAGGTGTCGGCTTCGCTCCTTGGTGCCAGTGCCTACGTCGGACTTGCGGCGAAGAAGTTCACGTGGACCAACGGCCTCCGCTATAAGACCAACCGCTACGTGCTGGGATCGCTGGAGACCAACGGTGAGTATAAACCCAACTTCCTCGACTATCAGACCTATCTGTCCTGGCAGCCGACGAAACGGTGGCAGCTCGACCTCATCGGCAATATCTCGGAGAACCATTACAACTTCCGTCCTGAGGACCGCAATACCAACTTCGGTACCATGGAGAACGTGAAGAACTTCCAGGTCTATTTCGACGGACAGGAGAAGGACCTCTTCCGCACCTTCTTCGGATCGCTGGCCTTGACACACAAACTGAAGGACAACAAGACTTCCGTCTCTCTCATCGGGTCGATCTTCACCACGAAGGAGCAAGAACGCTACGACATCCAGGGACAGTACTGGCTGACGCAGACGGAGACTTCCGAAAACCTTGGTGTGGGTACTTATATGCAGCATTCGCGCGATTATCTCAAGGCGACGGTGGGCAACGTCAAACTCATGACGCGCCGCACGACGGACCACCACCATGTGGAGGGTGCGCTGCTCTGGAGGATGGAGCGCGTCACGGAAAACTCTGCTGAGTATGAGTATCGCGACTCGGCAGGCTACAACGTGCCCCATACGGGCAAGGATCTGTATATGATCTATTCGCTGCGTGCACGCAACGAACTCCGTGCCAATCGCTTCGAGGGCTACCTGCAGGACAACTGGAATTTCCGCACGGGCAATGATAGTGTGCCGACGCTCTATACACTCAACTACGGTGTGCGCTTTGCCCACTGGAACTTCAATGGAGAGACGCTGATCTCACCCCGCGTCTCGCTCAACATCGTCCCGGGATGGAATCGCAACCTGGCCTTCCGTGTGGCCACGGGACTCTACTACCAGGCTCCTTTCTTCAAGGAGTTGCGCGACACGACAACGCTCAACGGTGTGACCTATGCCAAACTCAACCAGAAGATACGTTCTCAACGCTCCATCCACCTCGTGGGAGCGATGGATTATAGTTTCCGCATGCTTGACCGGCCGTTTAAGTTCTCGGCGGAGATCTACTATAAGATGCTCTCGCGCCTTACGCCTTATGTTGTGGACAATGTCAAGGTGACTTACTTCGGCGACCAGGAAGCCTCGGGCCATGCTGCGGGTATAGACCTGAAACTCTTCGGCGAGTTTGTGCCCGAGACCACTTCGTGGTTGACGTTCAGTGTGATGAGTACGCGGATGAAGATTGGCGGCAAGTCCATCCCCCTGCCCACGGACCAGCGTTATGCCGTCAACCTCTTCTTTACCGACTACTTCCCTGGTACGACCAAGTGGCGGATGAGCCTCCGCCTTGCTTTTGCCGATGGTCTGCCTTTCTCTGCCCCCCACAAAGAACTGGAGTCCAATACCTTCCGTGCGCCAGCCTATAAGCGTGCCGATATTGGTATGAGCTACCGCCTCTTCGACAACCACGAGGGCGACAAGAAGTCCATCCTCCGCAATGTGTGGCTGGGACTGGACTGCCTCAACCTCTTTGGCATCAACAATGTCAACAGCTACTATTGGATCACGGACGTCACGGGCCAGCAGTATGCTGTGCCCAACTATCTCACGGGGCGCCAAATCAATGGTCGCATTACCATCGAGTTCTAATCCTTCCCTATATAACAGATTATTAGCGGCAGACTTATGAAGTCAGCCGCTTTTTCATCCTGTCCATGAGGTGAAAGAGAATTGTGTGGGTACACGGTAAAAAAGTTGCAAAAAAAGACCTTAAATGTTTGCATTAGTCAGCAGAAAACATTAACTTTGCCATCGTTATCCTGAAAACAATCTTTTTACCTTAAAGAAGGACTAATACCTATTGAAGTGGAAGCGGTCGCCTGTGAAGGCCATCGCTTTTGTTTTTTCTTCTCCTTCTCCTTCTTCTTCTGTTTCCATCTTTTCCTTTTCGTCTTTTCCTCCCTTTCCTTTCCTCTCTTAGCTTCTTCCCTTTGTTTTCTTTCCATTGTTCTCTCTCCACGCCAGTCTTACGTAGCTCCTTCCTTTATTATAGGAATAGCAATGGAGTGTTTTCGTTGTTGTCAGGGTCAACGGGCCATTCTTGCATACAGAGGGAGGAAAAAGCAAGAGGTCGGATCCGCACCCCGAAGGATGGTCTCCGACCTCTTGCGTAGTCCCATGGCGGGACCGTCTATGCTTTTACAGTCTTTGTCTGCTGCTTTTTGTAGCTTACTTCTTCAGCAAGTCCATATCCATGAAGATCTTCTTGAGGATCTCGATGGCCTGGTCCACCTGGTCCTTGGTGTGCGTGGCCATGAGGGCGAAGCGCACCAGCGTGTCCTGCGGGGCACAAGCAGGCGGAATAACCGGGTTGATGAATACGCCCGCATCATAGGCGAGCTTCGTGACGAGGAATGTCTTATCCACATCGTGGACGTAGAGCGGGATGATCGGGCTCTCTGTGTCACCGATCTCGAAGCCCTCCTCGCGGAAGCGCTTCAGTGCGTAGTTGGTCACGTCCCACAGGTGCTCGATGCGCTCCGGCTCCTTCTGCAGGATGTGGAGAGCCTCCAGTGCTGCTGCCGTGGCTGCAGGCGAGTTGGAAGCACTGAAGATATAGGTGCGTGAGGTGTGACGAAGCCAGTTGATGGTGTCGAAGTCAGAGGCAATGAAGCCGCCGATAGAAGCCAGACTCTTGGAGAAAGTGCCCATGATCAGATCGACCTCATCAGTCAGTCCGAAATGGTCGCAAACGCCGCGTCCCTCTCTTCCGAAGACGCCAATGCCGTGAGCCTCATCTACCATGACTGAGCAATTATACTTGTGCTTCAGTTCAACGATCTGCGGCAGCTTGGCCAGGTCGCCCTCCATGGAGAACACTCCATCAACGACGATCAACTTGATGGCCTCGTGCGGCAACTTAGCCAGCACGCGCTCCAGGTCTTCCATGTCGTTGTGCTTGTAGTGGAGCTGCGTGGCAAAGCTCAGACGGCGTCCATCGACAATGCTCGCATGGTCGCGGTCATCACAGATGATATAGTCGCCACGGCCCACGACAACGGAGAGCACACCCTCGTTGACGGAGAAGCCCGTCGAGTAGCCCAGCACGTCTTCCTTGCCGATATATTTGGCTATCTCTTTTTCGAGCTTGATGTGCAAGTCGAGTGTGCCGTTGAGAAATCGGCTGCCTGCACAGCCCGTGCCATATTTGTCGAGCGCAGCGTGGGAAGCGGCGATGATGCGTGGATCGCTGGGAAGGCCTGTGTAGGCGTTGGAGCCAAACATAAGAATCTTATGTCCGTCGATATCGGTTACTTCGGTACCCTGCATACTTGTGATTTCGCGGAAATAAGGGTACACTCCAGCCTTCATAAACTTCTGAGGCGTTCGGTAGCTTTTGTACTTTTCTTGTAATTGTCCCATTACTTTTTGGCGTAGCCGAAGCTACTTCTTTATTATTAGGCTGCAAAGATACGAAAAAACTACCATAGCACGCCCTATTTCGCAAGAAATCTTTCCTTTATTTCAATTTTTAGCGCTTCGAACGAGCATAATTCATGTTATTTTCGTAATTTTGTGCCGTCAAGAAATGTAACAGTACGGTTCCTTTATGAAACATATCGTCTTCATCACAAACCCCATATCGGGCACGATCAGCAAAGCAGGCATACCTGAGCTTGTCGAAGTGCATCTCGACCACGCCCGATTCAGCTACGAGTTTGTCTCGACACAGTATGCTGGACACGCCACGCTGCTGGCCCAGGAGGCTGCAGCCCGTGGTGCGGATATTGTCTGTGCCATCGGAGGCGATGGGACGGTCAACGAGGTAGGACGCGGCCTCCTTGGCACAGAGACCGCTATGGCCATCCTTCCCTGTGGTTCTGGCAATGGCCTGGCGCGCCATCTCATGTTGCCCATGGACTTGAGACGTTGCCTCGATATCATCAACCTCGACACCGTGGAGACGCTCGATTCCGGCGTCATCAACGGCCATCCCTTCTTCTGCACTTGCGGAATGGGCTTCGACGCCTTCATCTCGATGAAGTTTGCCGAGGCAGGCAAGCGTGGCCTCATGACCTATGTCGAGCAGATGCTGCGTGAGGGACTGTCCTACAAGCCCGAGACCTATGAGATAGAGGACGAGATGGGGTCGAAGACCTACAAGGCGTTTCTCATCAGTGCGGCCAATGCCTCGCAGTATGGCAACAACGCCTACATCGCTCCCCACGCTTCTATGAGCGACGGCCTGCTCGATGTCATCATCATGCAGCCCTTCAGTCTCATCGAAGCGCCGCAGGTGACGCTCGAGATGCTCAACAAGACCATTGACAAGAACGTCAATATCCGCACCTTCAAGGCCCGCCACGTCCATATCCACCGCAGCAAACCGGGCCTCATCCACTATGACGGCGACCCGCTCATGAGCGATGCCGACGTGGAGATCGAGGTCAAACCCAAGAGCATCTGCGTCGTAGTCAATCCCCATGCCGACGAGGCTGCGCGTCAACCCAATATGATGCAGACTGCTGCCTCAGAGCTCTTCTATAACATGGACCGCATCCGCACGCAGATCACTCGCCAGGGCCGCAACATCCAGGCTACCAATCTAAAACTGCTTCGGAAGTTGAACCTGAAGTAAATCTCATCGTGTTCTCTTTCAAGCAGTTCTCCATACGTCAAGACCGTTGTGCCATGAAGGTGGGTACGGACGGTGTCCTTCTCGGAGCGTGGGCCGCGGGTGGTCAGCGCATCCTCGACATCGGGACTGGCACGGGTGTCATAGCCCTGATGATGGCGCAGCGCTTTCCTGATGCCCAGGTCTCGGCCATCGAACTCGATGCGTCGGCGGCCCAGCAGGCCAAGGAAAACGTAGCAGCAAGTCCTTTCTCCGATCGCATTGCGGTGGAGCATGTTGCCCTGCAGCAGTACGAGGCCCTGCCCTTCGATGCCATTGTTGTCAACCCGCCCTTCTTCACCCATGCCCTTGCTGCCAAGGGTTGCGCAAGAGCTATGGCACGGCAGACCGACAGTCTCTCCTTTCGCGACCTCTGTCGTGGAGGCCGCCGCTTGCTGGCCGAGGGTGGGGTGATGAGTCTCATCATTCCTGCCGACCGTTGTGGTGAAGTGGAGACGGAAGCAGCCCTCGCTGGACTCTTCCTTCAGCGCAAGGTAGCGATACGGACCACGGAGCGCAAGCAACCGAAGCGTTGCCTTTTGGCCCTGGGGCTCCGTGCTGCCCGTTCTTTCCCTCAGGAGATTCGTACTATGATGGAGAATGGCAATCCCACGCCATGGTATCAGTCGCTGGTGTCCGATTTCTACCTTTAGTCGCAGGCCTTCCTTCTTTTGCGTTTCCGATACGCTCAGAGCCTCATGTCTTATCCATAGCCGTTTATCAAGTTTTTTTCATCCCCTGTGCAGTTTTTTCAAGTTTTATTCGTACCTTTGTTGGGTCTTTCTTCCTTATCATAGACCATGAAGCGCAACACGATGGTCGCAGAGTGGATGCATAGACGCCGCTCCGAGGCCCTATAGGGTACAGGAAAACTATACAATTTTTTAAACAAAGTGTTGCAAACTAACCATTTATGAAAAAAATGATTCCCGTCATGATGCTCTCAGGCATCATCGGACTGAGCGCTTGCGGCAACAAGACAGAGCAGCCGCAGCAGAATGCAGACACGCTTGAGGTGGCCGACACCATCAAGGAAGACACCGCTGCCATCGATACGCCGCAAACGGCTGAGGTGCAGGAGAATGCTCAAGAGGAGAAGACGGTAGAGAAGAATGTGAAGAGTACGCAGGCTGGTGGCACGACCATCGCTGTGGGTGAGCCCTTGGCCGAAACGCTCCGCAAAGCCAAGGGAGTGACCTTCGAGTATAATGCCGACTACGGTGTAGCCTGCAACATCGGTAAGGTCTATATCAGCATTCCCGACGAGGATATCACCAAGGCCGGACTGGATTATGTCAACTCCCTTACTTCGGACATAGAGCCCAATATCGACTTCAAGCTCGAATACATCAAGCCGTCTGCGAAGATCAAGGATTTTGAGATCAACTAATCTCGCCATTTCATGATAGCCTATATATATAAGGTATAAGGCGCAAACAGAACCGTTGCGTTTTGCAATCAAAGACACTTCAAGCCCCCTGTATGGTTATTTCCTTTACAGGGGGCTTGAAAAATATTTGTTCCCAGCCGGAGATGCTTGATGTTTCTAATCTCCGAGTTTTCTTTATACCTCTACCGCGACCACCTCGTTGCGGAGCACGTACCACAAGAACCCGGAGACATTCTTATGTCCTATCTTCCGAAGCAGTTCTATGTAGCTCTTCACCTGCGTGGCATGCTCCGGGCGTGGCTTAGCAAACTTGTAGTCAACCACGATCGTCTTCTCGTCGTCGCTCATGACGCGGTCCGGTCGTTGCTCTATGGTCGTCCCGTCGGCGGGATTGTACTGGAGGATGGAGCACTCGTTATAGAGTTTCCATCCTGGGCGAAACCACTCGGCCACGGTGGGATTGGCGAGTGAGGCTTCCACCTGTTTCCGCAGTTGTGCGATGAGCCGATCGTCCGTGATGATACCGTCCGAAACCAGTTGGCTGATGTGTGGTTCGATGTCCTCCTCTGTGCGGATAGAGGAGAAGAGCTGGTGGAGAATGGTGCCCATCTTGATATAGCTCGTGGGCGCGTCCGTCTCCTCGCCGCGCACAAACTCCTCACTCTTGTTGCTCTGTCGGAAGCCGATTGGCGTCTTGTGGGTCTCAATTCTGATCTCCTGCGTCTCCGAGGGCGACTCAAAGGGGTTGTCGCTTGCCGTCTTGTCTCCTTTGCCCACGATGTCCTCACCCTCCAGCGTGCCATAGACCAGTTCCAGCGCCTCTTCGGTTTGATCCTTTCCCTGGAACGAGCAGTCGGTCCCCAAGTCGGCAGCCACCTGCTCGAGGCACAGTTCCAAACCCTGACTTCGCTGCGATGTCAGTCCTGTAAACTTCTTCTTCTGATTCTCCGACATCCGCTTTCCCGTCACGAAGAACCGTTTTCCTGCTCGCGTGAAGGCCACATAGAGGAGGTTCAGGTTGTCCACCGCGTTCTGGAAGTGCTCCTCGCGGTAGTCGTCCTCATAGACCGTGCCTACCAGGTTGTTTCTACTGAAATCAACCGGCGTGATGGGAAGTTCGTCAAATGGCTTTTCGCGTTTTCCCTTCTCGCACCACAGTGTGTTTCCCTTCTCCAATTGCCAGTCGCAGAAGGGGATGATGACGTTGTCAAACTCCAGTCCCTTGCTCTTGTGGATGGTCATGATGCGCACGCCTTCCACCTCGTCGCTTTGGATCGTCTTCTGCGAGATGGTGTTGTCCCATTCGGTGAGGAAGTCGTCGATATCTGCCGGGCGGTCGCGGAGATAATCGTTGAGTTTGTCGTAGAAGAGGCACACATACGCACTTTGGTTCTTGAGTTGGTCGAGTTGGAAGAGCGCATGGAGCGTATCCACTAGGTCGAGCAGCGGTAGGTTGCGTAGCTGGTCAGCCTCTCTGACATAGCGATCGGGCAGCGATTCTTCGAGCCTCTTTCTTATCTCTTCGTCGCTGGGCCGTCCTGGTCTCTCTGTCTTTCCCACAACCTCATCCCGTGTGGTGACGAGCAGGTGGGGCAGGGGAGCGCCCTCCTGTAGCACGTCGTTGCGATACGCCTTGACCAGTGCCGCCCGTGTCAGATTGTCCTCGGGATGGGCGAGCAGCCGCAAGGCAAGCACCATCACGTTGACGGCGAGGGAGGCGTCAAGACGGAAAGCCTCATCAGAGACGATGCGCACCGACTGTCCAAACTCCTCGACGAAATAGTCGGCGATATACTGTACGGGCGACTTGCTGCGCACGAGGATGGCGATGTCCTTCTGTCGTGCCCCTCCCTCGATCAGCCGCCGCACGGTGTCCGCCAAGCGTGCGAGGATGTTCTCCCGGTAGTCCTTTGACGGGAGCAGCGCCACCTCCACATATCCCTTTCCCTTCCCCTTGGCATTCCCCTGCTTGACGTCGTCGTAGGCGCGTGCCAGCAGCGTTGCCTGCGGGGTCTTGTCGGCAGACAACTCGCCTACCGTCTCTTCCACCAGTCGGGTGAAGATAGCGTTGTTAAATTGGATGATGCGCTCCCACGACCGGTAGTTGGTCGCCAGTGTCTTTTCGCAGACGGCCTCCTTGCCAAAAGACTGCGAGAGGTTTGCCAGCAGTCGCCAGTCACCCTGTCGCCAGCGGTAGATGCTCTGCTTCACGTCACCGACGATGAGGTTGCGCGATCCCTCTTGTGCCATGCAGTTGTCGAGCAGCACCTTGAAGTTGCGCCATTGTATCTGACTGGTGTCCTGAAACTCGTCGATCATGATGTGGCGCAGTTGTACGCCGATCTTTTCGTAGAGGAAAGGCGTGTCCGACCCCTGTATCATACCGTGGAGCAGTCCCTGCGTATCACTGAGCATGAAGCGGTTGGCGTTTCGGTTGCTCTCCTCCACCGCCTTGGCGATGGCGTTGAGCAATCGCAGTTCGCTCAGATGGGAGAGCGTCTGCACACAGGAGTTGTATTCACACCATAGTTCCTCGCGCCGCGTCTCCATCTCCTGGAGCAACCTCAGTCCGCCGTTGTTGGCCATGTCCTTGATAGCCTCCTTGTCAGCAGCCCCACATTTGGAGGCCGTCCACAGTTTTGCGTCCTGTAGCGCCTTCTGCACGCCGGCGGGTGTGGGCTCGTTGTCGAGTGTTCCCTTGCTCCGCTTCACGATATAGTTGTAGAGTCCTCGCCGGTAGAGCCCCGCGTAGTCTATATGGCATTGCCCCATCAGGGCCACCAACTCCCGTGCTGGATCCACCAGTTGCTTGCGTAGCGTGTTGCGCCGACTGCGCAGTAGCGCCGTGTACCGCGAAAAAAACTTGCCACCTTCTGCGGCCAGCAGGTCGTTGAGCTCGCGTTCATGATCCTTGTAGAAGTCCTTGAAGATGTTCTGTCCAAACTTCTTGATTGCCCCGATGACGTTCCATCCCTGCTCGTCCTCTATGTTCTGGTTGATGTAGTCGCGCACCCATCCCATCACTTCTGGGTTGGCGTCGAGCGTCTCGATCATCTCATCGACCGCCTTTCCTTCCACCTCGTTGTCGTTGAGATCCACGCGCAGGTTGGCCGTCAGGTCCAGTTCGTGGGCGAGGTTGCGTAGCACGCCTTGAAAGAAGGCGTCGATCGTCTGCACGCGAAAGAAGTTGTAGTGATGGGTGAGCAGCGAGAGTGCCTGTCGCGCGTTGGTTCGCACAGCCATCGCTCCCAGCCCCGTCTGCTCCATCACCTTCTCCATATAGGTGTCCGACCCAGGTAGACTGTTCGCTATGCCGTAGAGCTGCGAGAGGATACGGAGTTTCATCTCCTGTGTGGCCTTGTTGGTGAAGGTCACGGCGAGGATGTGTCGGTAGTTCTCGGGGTCGCTGACGAGGAGTGAGATATACTCCACGGCGAGTGTGAAAGTCTTTCCCGATCCTGCCGAAGCCTTATAGACGGTCAGCGGGCGGCGCTGCTTGGTGGTCGTTGTCATGATAGCCAGTGTTGATGATGCGTTTACTCTCCAGCGGGTCGTTCCGCTGGCGAAAGGCGAATGCAAAAGTAAGAAAAAGAGGCGACGTGTGCAAATTTAGCATGGAATAATGAGGGTAGGGCTAAAAACAAAAAAAGCATGGCACTCTTGCCATGCGGTGACTATAAAACTCTTTCAAACTACTACTTTTCAATGCGTGATTAAAGGTTCACACCTCATCGGTGATCCCCTCAATCGTGCATCGTTGTTACCCTAAACATCTTTTACCTTAGACCATAACCTATTTTGTTACCTGAACAACACTTTGTTCAATTACCCTAAAAATAACTAAAAACCTAAATCAATTACTATTAACCTAAACAATCTATTAACCTTTTGACGATGCAAAGGTAGGCACTTTCGTTTTGACCACCAAATGATAGCAAGTAAAAATTCGATTTTTCTCTCTATTCTTGATGTAAATCAACGCATGTGTACGAACACACATACTCTTGCAGGTCTTATGCGAATATCTTGTGGATGTTTTGCTGGCTTTCGTATGGGTGTCATACCGAAAGTTGAGAGCCTTTTGAGGCCCTTGGAGGAGAAAGAATGCTGCAAAACGAAGTCCATTCAAAAGTTTCTTTGTACCTTTGTGCCAAAATTGGCAACTATGGCAGAAAGAAATACAGTGGATATGACCCAAGGCCCTTTGCTGGGCAAGATTCTGCGTTTTGCACTTCCCTTTGCGGCAAGCGGCATCATGCAGCAACTCTTCGTCACCATCGACGTGGCCGTGGTGGGCCGCTTTGCCACCAGTGAGGCGTTGGCTGCCGTGGGCGCCAATACCTTCCTTATCAATCTCCTCATCAACCTTTTTGTGGGTGTCTCCATTGGTTCCAATGCCGTCATCTCCAACTTCATCGGGCGCAATGACCGCCATCGTGTTCGCGACGCGGTAGGCACGACGATGATGCTCCCGATCTTTGCCAGCGTCTTGCTGCTGGGTTTCGGCGAGATCTTTGCTCCCAGTCTGCTGCGCCTCATGGGCACGCCTGCCGCCATCCTCGACCAGGCCACCCTCTTCCTGCGAGTCTATTTCCTTGGCATTCCCTTCTTCATGGTCTTCACCTTCGGCCAGGCCGTGCTCCGAGGCAAAGGCGACACCCAGCGCCCGCTCAACATCCTGCTCCTTGCCGGCTGCGTCAATGTGGTGCTCAACCTGCTGTTGGTCATTGTCCTCCACATGGGAGTCGCAGGAGTAGCCACCGCTACGGGCTGCGCCAACGTCTTCTCCGCCTTGGCCATCTTGCGCCTTCTCCGCCGTGAGAAAGGCCCCTTCCGCCTGACGCGCCTCCGTCTTCGCATCGACCGGGCAGCTCTGCGCCAGATCCTTTTCATTGGAGTGCCCGCAGGCGTACAAAGCATGGTCTTCTCGCTGAGCAACATCTTTGTCCAAAGCGCCATCAACGGCTATGGACCTTCGGCGATCGCAGGCGCTGCCATCTCCCTCAACTTTGACACCTACTGCTATTTCCTGCTCACCTCCTTCTGTGGTGCTGCCGTCACCTTCACGGGACAAAACTATGGAGCAGGAAAGATAGACCGCTGCCGCCGCGTCTTTTGGATCTGTATGGGCTGTGGTGCACTGGCCTGTTTCCTCGCCAATATGCTTTTCTACACGCAGTCCGACTTCTTCCTGTGGTTCTTCACTACCGATCCCTCCGTCATCCACTATGCCAAGGTGCGCATGGCCACCGTCCTTGTCTTCCAGGCCCTGGCCTCATCCTACGAGATCTCTGCCGCCTCGATGCGCGGTCTTGGCCACAGTATCGAACCGACCCTGCTCACCATCCTTGGCACCTGCGTCCTGCGCTTCGCCTGGGTATTCTTCGTCTGCCCCGTTTGGCCTGGTTTCCGCGAACTGATGCTGTGTTATCCCATATCCTGGGTTCTCACGGGTGTGATGGTCTGCGTCAGCTACGTTTTCGTCAGTCGCAAGGCTTACCGCAAACTCTCCCTCTAATTATATAAGTACAGGTACATAGAATATAGTTCACTCAGTAGGGTAGTCTGGCGCCTATCATGCGTCCGGACGCATTGTTCCTGTCTGCGTGTTTGTTATCCATGCCCGCCATTGTCAGGAGGAGGTTTTCCTCCCTCGTTTCTTTTTGTGAAATGAGCAATGGGCTGCGCAAACTAATGTTAACCCCATTTTTTTCATTGAAAGAAAAAGGATTTTAGCTGAATCTAAAAACCAAATTCACCGCAAAATCTGCCTTGTCTTTGGAGATTTGTATACTTTTGCACCAAGAAAAGATGCAAAATCATACTTTTGCATAATATAAAGGATACAGACAAAACAAAGAAAGATATGAATAAGACACGATGGACCACCACCCTCATTTCAGCCCTTCTCCTGTTGGCATCTCCTTCTGCCAACGCCCGGAAGTGGACGCTGCAAGAATGTATCGACTATGCGTTGGCACACAACATCCAACTTCGCCGCAACCTCCTGTCGCGACAGTCAGCCCATGAGGACGTGCTGCAGTCGAAGGCTGAACTGCTGCCTTCGCTCACGGCCTCTACCTCCCAGAACGTCTCCTACAACCCCTTCCCCGAGAGCGGGCGCCAGCAGGTTGCCAATGGCTATGTGGAGATGACTACCGACAAGGTCTATTACAACGGATCCTACGCCGTGAGCTTCGACTGGACGATATGGAATGGCAACCAAAACCGCATGAAGATCCAGCAGAATCAACTCACCGAACAGCAGGCCGAGCTCGACTCCGCCATCACCGCCAACTCCATCCAGGAGCAGATTGCGCAGATTTACGTCCAGATTCTCTACACCCACGAGGCCTTGAAGGTCAACCGCCAAAGTCTGGAGTATAGCCAGGCCAACGAGCAGCGGGGCCAGGAGATGGTCGAGGTAGGGCAGTTCAGCCAGTCCGACCTCGCCCAGCTCAGCGCCCAGCGCGCTTCCGACGAGTATAATGTCGTGGCCCAGGAGAGCAACCTCCGCGACTACACACGCCAGTTGAAGCAGATCCTCCAGCTCACCGACGACGGCGAGGATTTTGAAGTCAGCATTCCCGACAACGTTACCGGTGACGCTCTGGCCGAGATACCCGGTCTGCAGACCGTCTATACCCATGCGCTCGCCTCCCGTCCCGAACTCCGCCAGCAGCGCCTCGCCCTTGAGAGTGGCGCACTCAGTGTACGGATGGCCAAGGCTCGCCGCCTCCCGACCGTCTCCATGCAGGGTGGCGTCTCCACCAATGTCACGACAATGAGCGACGCTGCCTACGGCTCACAGTTGAAGACCAACCTCACCACATCGGCAGGTCTGACGTTGAGCGTTCCCATCTTCGACCGCCGTGAGACCCGCACGGCCATCAACAAGGCCAATATCGCCATGGAGACGAGCCGCCTCGCCCTCGAGGAACAGCAGACCACGCTCTATACCACTATCGAGAGCTATTGGATACAGGCCGTCAACAACCAGGCCAAATACAAGAGTGCCCTGGCCAATACGGAGAGCCAGCAGACCAGTTACGAACTGCTCTCGGAGCAGTTTCGCCTCGGACTGAAGAATATCACCGAACTGCGCGAGGCGAAGGAGAACCTACTCGTGGCGCAGCAGAACGAACTGCAGAGCAAGTACCTCGCCCTGTACAATATGCAGATGCTCAATTTCTACAACGGAAAATAATAAAAGATAGATATGAAAAAGATTTCGAAAGTATGGTATCTGGTGGTTGCCTTGGTCGTGTTGGGTGTGGCCGCCTACTTCCTCGGCAAACCCGACACCAAGGAGACCATCTCGTTTGACACGGCCACCGTGGGACAGACGAACATCCAGAACAGCATCACTGCCACGGGTACCATCGAACCGGTCACGTCGGTGACGGTCGGTACACAGGTCTCGGGTATTGTCAGCAAACTCTATGTCGATTACAACTCGGTCGTGAAGAAAGGACAGGTGATCGCAGAACTCGACAAGACCAACCTCCTCTCGGCCCTCAACCAGGCCAAGGCAATGCTTGAGAGTGCACAGGCACAGGTGCGCTCCGCAGAGAGCGACGTGCAGAAGGCCCAGGCCGACTACAATGGCGTGCGTGCGAGTGCCAGTTACCAGCAGAGCAACTTCAGTCGCTACCAGACGCTCTATAAGAAGGGCCTCATCAGTGCCAACGACTTCGAGAGCGCCCGCCTTAGTTACCAGCAGGCCCAGCAGAATCTCGCCGCCTCAGCCCAGACCATCGCCACGGCGCGCCAGGGAGTGGCCCAGGCCCGCGAGCAGGTCCGCCAGCAACAGGAGCAGGTGAAGCAGGCTCAGACCAACCTCGGCTATGCTACCATCACCTCGCCCATCGACGGCGTGGTCCTGTCCAAGAGTGTGGAGGAGGGACAGACCGTCGCAGCCAGTTTCTCGACCCCGGAACTCTTCACCATTGCCAAGGATCTGACCAACATGCAGGTGGTGGCCAATGTGGATGAGGCCGACATTGGCGAGGTCAAGACTGGCGAGCGCGTCTCCTTCACCGTCGATGCCTATCCCGACGACACCTTCACCGGTACGGTGAAGCAGGTGCGCCAGGAGGCCACGACGACCAACAACGTCGTCACCTACGAGGTTGTCATCAGTGCCCCCAACGCCGACCTCAAACTCAAGCCCGGACTGACGGCCAACGTCACCATCTATACCCAGGAGCGTGCGGGCGTGATGGGCGTCTCCACCAAGGCCCTCCGCTTCACCCCCACGCCCGAGACCGTTGGCAAGCAGTATAAGATACAGGATGTCGCCAACGCCAAGGCCAAGGTCTGGACCCTCGAAGGCAATGTGCTCCGGGCCCACCGTGTAAGCACGGGCATGAACGATGGCGTCAACACTGAGATTCTCTCGGGTGTGAAGGCTGGACTGAAAGTCATCACTGGCATCACCGTCACCGAACCCGAAGAAGACAAAGAATCTGACGATCAGGAGCAGAGTCCCTTCGCCCCCGGTCCGAAGCGCGACAACAAAAAGGAGAAAGCATGATGGATGAAAGTCAAAAGAAAGTAGTCATCGAGTTGTGCGACGTCAAGCGCGACTTCCTTGTGGGCGAGGAGACGGTCCACGCCCTGCGCGGTGTCTCCTTCAAGATCTACGAGGGTGAGTTTGTCACCATCATGGGCAAGTCGGGCTCAGGCAAATCGACCCTCCTCAATCAGTTGGGCTGCCTCGACACGCCCACCAGCGGCGACTACTTCCTCGATGGTGTGGCCGTGCGCACGATGTCGAAGTCGCAGCGTGCCGTCCTGCGCAACCGCAAGATCGGCTTTATCTTTCAGAACTACAACCTTCTGGCCAAGACCACGAGCGTGGAAAACGTCGAACTGCCGCTGATGTACAACCCCAGCATCACGCCGCAGGAGCGCTTCGACCGTTCCGTGGCTGCCCTGAAGGCTGTGGGACTGGGGGAGCGCCTCTACCATAAGTCCAACCAGATGTCGGGTGGTCAGATGCAGCGCGTCGCCATTGCGCGCGCCTTGGTCAACAATCCCGCCGTCATCTTGGCCGATGAGGCTACGGGCAACCTCGACACGCGCACCTCCTTTGAGATCCTCGTCCTCTTCCAGAAGCTCCACGCCGAGGGGAGAACCATCATCTTCGTGACCCACAATCCCGACATAGCCCACTACGCCTCACGCAATATCGAGCTCCGCGACGGACGCATCATCCGCAACGAGGTCAACGACCACATCCTCAGTGCCGCCGAGGGCCTTGCCGCCCTGCCCAAGAACACCGACGAGTGATCATTGAGTCTTACATCAAGCGTATCATATTATGAATATCAGCAATCTTTTGAAAATAGCCCTCCGCGCCATTGCGGCCAACAAGATGCGGTCCTTCCTCACCGCCTTGGGCATCATCATCGGCATCGCGTCGGTGATCACGATGCTCGCCGTGGGCCAGGGCACCAAGAACAGCATCCAGAGCAACATCTCGGAGATGGGATCCAATATGATCATGATCAGTCCGGGAGCCGACATGCGAGGCGGTGTGCGACAAGACGCCTCCTCCATGGAGACCTTGAAGCTCACCGACTACCAGGCCCTCAAGGACGAGTGCCATTTCATCAAGGCCATCTCCCCCCTCGTCCAAAGTTCCGGCCAGTTTATCTACGGCAACAACAATACGCCGTCGAGTATCTACGGTGCCAACCTCGACTACCTGGAGATTCGTCAGCTGTCCGTCGCCGAGGGCGAGATGTTCACCGAGGCCGAGATCAAGTCGGCCGCCAAGGTCTGCCTCCTCGGCCAGACGGTGGTCGATAACCTCTTCCCCGACGGTTCCGACCCCATCGGCAAGGTCGTTCGCTTCAACTCCATCCCCTTCCGCGTCATCGGTGTGATGAAGAAGAAAGGCTACAACTCCATGGGTATGGACCAGGACGACTATGTCCTCGCTCCCTACACCTCCGTCATGAAGCGCATCCTCGCCCAGGACTACCTCCATCAGATCTTGGCCTCGGCGGTCGTGGAAGGTGTCACGGAGCAGGCCACCGACGAGATGACCACCATCCTGCGCCGCACCCACAAACTCAAGGATGCCACCGACCAAGCCGAGGGCGATGAGGACGACTTCAATATCCGCTCCCAGGAGGAGTTGGCCAATATGATGAACAGTACCACCGGCATGCTCACCATCCTCCTTGGCTGCGTGGCCGGCATCTCCCTCGTCGTGGGTGGCATCGGTATCATGAACATCATGTACGTCAGCGTCACCGAGCGCACGCGCGAGATTGGCCTTCGCATGAGTGTCGGCGCCCGTGGCGTCGATATCCTCAACCAGTTTCTCATCGAGGCCATCCTGCTCAGCGTCACCGGTGGCATCATCGGAGTCCTACTGGGTGTCGGAGCCTCCTACGCCATCAAGGCCTTTGCCCACTGGCCCATCGCCATCGAGCCCTGGACGATCATCATGAGTTTCGCCGTCTGCACCTTCACCGGTGTCTTCTTCGGCTGGTATCCCGCCAAGAAAGCGGCCCGCCTCGATCCCATCGAAGCCATCCGCTACGAGTAAGCCCTTAGTTTGGGCAGGCCCTCCTGGGAGACGACTCCCAGGAGCTGGCCTCACTCCTCGGGCAGTATCTCCTCAGGACGCGAGACGAGACAGGTAGCGCCGTGGCGCAGCAGGAAGTCGTGGTCCCTGAATCCCCAGAGCACGCTGATGCAGGGGATGGAACAGTTGCGTGCCGTCTCTATATCGACGTCGCTGTCACCGATATAGACGGCCCCCTCGGCTTCCACGCCCAGTTGCTTCATCGCCTCCAGCACGGTGTCTGGCGCCGGCTTCTTGCGGATGTCCTCTCGCTCGCCGATGGCCACCTCCACGGTGTCAGGGAAGAAGTGGCGCGCCAGTTCCTGAGTGGCAGCATAAAACTTGTTGCTCACGATGGCCACGCGCTTCCCTCTGCGGCGCAGTTCGCTCAACACTTTCTCTATGCCCGGATAGGGTGCCGTGGTGTCGAGACTGTGGTGGAGGTAGTGCTGGCGAAAGGTAGCATAGGCTGCCTCAAACTGTGGGTTGTCCAGTCCTCCTGGCACGGCCCGCTCCATGAGCTTCTTCACGCCGTTGCCGACAAACTCCCTCACCTCCTCCAGTGTCCGCTCCGCCATTCCCGTGCTGCGCAGGGCATAGTTGACGCTGGCCGCCAGGTCGCGGATTGTATTGAGCAGCGTGCCGTCCAGGTCGAAAATATACGTCTGATACTCTTTCATACTTACGTACTTATATACTTGGTTGTTTATTGATTGGATAGAATCGCTTTCTATCAAGCGGACGCCCCGTAGCGGCAAGCATCATCCGGTGCTTTCCCTACAGGGCGTCTATCTATGGTTTTGTTTCTTTCCCCAATCGGGTGGGGCAGGTCAGCGGCGGTGGAACCCCTTGCTGCTGGTCAGCGTCCATGTCGGTGTCCATCGATCGACCGTGCTGCCGAAGCTTTGCGTGCCGAACGGTGTGGTCTCCGTGGCGGCCTTTGCCTTCCTTGGTGTCTCTACGCGCTCCAGGTCGATATAGATCTCGTCGTCATTGCTCTGTCCGACGAGATAGCCGAAGAACGTATAGGCGTTGCGGCTTGTCTCCCATCCGAGGTGGTAGCCGTAGTCCGTGCTGGCGGCATCCATGCGAAAGATCGTGTTGGAGTCGGTATATTTGATGTAGATGTCTCCGTTGCGCGTGTCGATCCACCAGGTGAAGTTTAGCGCCTGCGTGTCTCCTTGGTCGTTTCTATCGACCTCCACGCCCTGTCCCGCATAGCGGTCCTTGGCGTTCTCGCTCCGGTAGAATGTCATCTCCACCGCATATTTCTCCGACACCCGTTTCTTCTCCCCCGGCTTGGCGTTGTCGTCGGTGTAGGTATAGACCATGTCTCCCTGCCACCGTCCGCTCAGCACGGCCACCATTTGGTCGGCCTCGCTGCCGTTGTTGTCATCGTCGGGGTAGTATCCGTTCCAATAGTCGTCGTAGTACCAATCGTCGTCGTCGCAGCTCGTCAGGGCAAACGGGACGGCCAGTAGGGCCATCAAGGCCAACAGTTGGGATAATTTTCTGATGCTCATATTCTTTACGTTGGATGGTTTCTTGTGCAAAAGTAGGCAAATCGCCTGACATCGAAGTCGAACAAATCCCTATTCTTTGGGGGAGAAATCCCTATTTCCCCTTCTCGGCAGCTCCCTTGGTCTGCAGCGGCCTCTGCGCACGGAAGTCCCAGCCGTAGTCGTGGTCGTAGCCGTTGTCCTCCACGCGCTCCAGTTGGAAGAACGACTGCTTGCCGTCTCCACTGTCGATGTAGCCCGTGAAGTAGCTGTCGTCGAGATAGAAGTTGTAGATCCACTCGTCGTCCCATGCGCCAGCATAATGGAGCCTCACGGTGCGCCCGTCGTCTATCACCTGCCAGTCGAAGTGCTGTGCGTAGCGTTGGTGGCCCACGTAGTCTATCTCCCAGCCCTTTCCGTGGCGCGATCCCGGTTTTCCCTCAAAGTGCCACACCGTGTAGTAGGTCTGTCCGTAGCCGCCCCAGCGGTCCTGGTAAAACTCCGTCGAGAGTTGTCCCTCCCATGTGCCCCAGAGCATCATGGCTGTCTCCTGCTCGTCGTCGCAGCTGGTCATCAGCACCCCTGTGAGGAGCATCAGCAGGGGCGCGAGGATGGATCTCATTTGTTTCATAACGTCTTTGCTTGATGATTTTGTTTGCAAATTTAGTACTTTTAAGGATATGACGCAAGTTTTTCAAAATATAATTCGTACTTTTGCATTCGGTTAATCTTTTAATTTTACAACGAATCGAAATGAGAACTGTATATGATTTCTCTGTAAAGGACAGAAAGGGCAAGTTGGTTAGCCTCAAGGAGTATGCCAACGAGGTCTTGCTTATCGTCAATACGGCCACGCGCTGTGGTTTCACTCCTCAGTATGAGGAGCTGGAGCAGCTCTACGAGAAGTACCATCAGCAGGGCTTCGAGGTACTCGACTTCCCCTGCAACCAGTTTGGCCAGCAGGCCCCGGGTACGGACGAGAGCATCCACAACTTCTGCAAGCTGACCTACGGCACGGAGTTCTCGCGCTTCAAGAAGGTGAAGGTCAACGGCGACGATGCCGAGCCCCTCTTCAAGTTCCTCAAGGAGCAGCGCGGCTTTGCCGGATGGGATGAGAGCCACCCCATCTACCCGGCTCTCCACGAGGCCCTTTCAGCAGCCGACCCCGACTACCAGTCGAAGCCCGACATCAAGTGGAACTTCACCAAGTTCCTCATCAATAAGAAGGGCCAGGTTGTTGCCCGCTTCGAGCCCACCGCTCAGTTTAGCCTCATCGCCGAGGAGATCGAGAAGTGGCTCAAGGAATAATCGCGTACAACTGAAACATAGAATACAATAATGACAGAACAGACAAATCAGATGGAGCACGTCAAGGTGCTTATCATCGGAAGCGGCCCCGCCGGCTACACTGCCGCCCTCTATACGGGTCGTGCTTCTCTCCAGCCGGTGCTCTACTGTGGCCCGCTGACGGGTGGACAGCTCACCCAGACCACCGAGATCGAAAACTTCCCCGGCTATCCCCAGGGAGTCGATGCCAACCAGATGATGCTCGAGTTTAGAGAGCAGGCTGAGCGTTTCGGTGCCGATATCCGCGACGGCGAGGTGGAGAGCTGCGATTTCTCCCAGCGTCCCTACCGCGTGAAGTTCACTGATGGCACGCAGATGTCAGCCGATACGGTCATCATCGCCACGGGAGCCTCCGCCAAGTATCTCGGTCTCGACGACGAGAAGAAGTATGCCGGCCAGGGTGTCTCTGCCTGCGCCGTCTGTGACGGTTTCTTCTATCGCAAGAAGGTCACGGCCGTTGTCGGTGGTGGCGACACCGCCTGTGAGGACGCCCTCTACCTGGCCAACCTCTGCAAGAAGGTCTATCTCGTGGTTCGCAAGCCTTACCTGCGCGCCTCCGAGATCATGCAGGATCGCGTGAAGAACCATCCCAACATCGAGATCCTCTTCGAGCACAATGCCATCGGCCTCTTTGGTGAGAATGGCGTGGAGGGTATGCACCTCGTCAAGCGCAAGGGCGAGGCCGACGAGTCACGCTACGACCTCCCGATCGATGGCTTCTTCCTCGCCATCGGCCACCATCCCAACACCGACTTCCTCGGTGGTCAGATCGACCTCGACGAGATGGGCTTCATCGTGACGAAGGGCAAGTCTCAGGCCACCAACATCCCTGGCGTCTATGCCGCTGGTGACGTTTGCGACCCGACCTACCGCCAGGCCATCGTGGCTGCTGGTGCAGGCTGCAAGGCTGCCCTCGAGGCTGAGCGCTATCTGCAGACGCTCTAAGCCACCGGTCCCCTATAACGACAAACCCAAACAACCCATACAGTCCAACCCAGCCTCATCGGCTGCCGTTGTCCCTCCTGTATACGTTGTTTGGGTTTTCTTTTGCTTTATCTAGTTGTTAGGAGCGAGCATCAGCTTGTATAATGAAAAACACAAATACACTATTTACAACATATAACAATCTACACGCTACGCGTGTGACACATTCCTGCTGCAAGGTAAACAACATGATACAACGCTTGCAAACCGTGCTTGCTCGAGTTATGTCATGGGGAGAAAGGGTATCATGAGATGGAACGCTTCGCCAGGACAATCTGCTGGAAATGTTTGTCCAAGGCGAAGCGTTGTTCTTAGTTGTTTCGCTTGCAGCAACCCTTGGTCAGCATGAGCCTCGAAGAGACAATGTCCCCGCGAAGCGTTGTTGCTTGTTGTAAAAGTTGTTTTCCCAACTCAGCAGGTCGTGTTGGAAGAACCCTATTCGGGTGCGTTGAGGATGATGGTGGTCGCCCCCAACGTGAAGAGCGTCTCGTTGTAGATGACGCGCCGCTCGCGATCCCCCAGCAGTTCCGTGCCGACGAAGGTGCCTGTATAGCTCGGTCCGTCGCGCAAGACATACTTGAGTTTTCCGTTCTTGTCCCGCGAGACATTGATATGGCAGTGCGTCAGATCCACACTCGGGTCCACCGTCTCTATCGGACAGTTGACCGGGTTGCCCTTCTGGTAGCGCCCGATGGCGTTTTCACCGAGATGCAGGGGGATAATCTGCTTGTAGTGGAAGACATTCTCTATCACCGTCAGGCTGCCGTAGGGCGCATCCGGCTGCGGTGTCTCCTCGTTCTCCTCCTTCTGTGTCTTTCTGAGCTTCGACACACCCAGTTTGATGGCAAACTGCTTCGAACAAGCGGGGCATACAAACACCAACCGCTGTCCGGGTTCATACTTGTTCTCGTCGAACGTGATAAACTCGTCACACTTCGGGCATCTTACTCGTTTCATACCAATAAGAATCTGCTATAATAATAAGGTATTATATATATAATAAGGAGAAGGATCACTCTTCGATGTTGAGAATCCACGCCGTGTTGAAATAGCGGTCGGGCTTCATGCCCTGCAGCGCCTCCCGTGCCTGAGCCTTTGAGTCGTAGCTGCCATAGACCACTTTGATGCTTCCCTGGTGATCAACGACGCGCGTGTCCTCGTAGCCTTGGTCCTTGAGCGCCTGGCAGAACGTCTTCGCACCACTCATGGGCACGTGCGTACACAGCACGATGGTCCAGACCTGCTTCTGCGTAGCCACGGGCGTGGCCGTTGGCTTCTTCTTCTCCACGGTCAGTTTCATGGGCTTCTGTGCTGCCTCGCCAGCCGGATTCTCATAGAGGCACGACCACATCGCACTCTGCACCTTGTAGTTGTTCTCGGGTCGCTGCACACCCATCGGACTGATGACGAAGATGCAGATGGCCAACACACAAGCTGCCATGGCCGCATGGCGTAGAAACTTCAGGCTCACGCTGACCCTGCGCTGTCCGTTCTCCTCGTCACGAGTGACGACGACGGCCTGCGTCTTTTCCTCTTCCGCCTCGCTCTTTGCTGCCGTCTCCAGCGGCTTGACCTCGAAACTGTCGAGTGCATAGAGAGAAGGGGTGAGGATGCCTGCCTCGCAGGGAGCAAAACTCAACTTGCCCTCTTGGTTCTTGTAGAGCGTGCCCAGACCTTCCAGGTCGCAGTGGCCTTCTTCGTCGAGGGCACTGCGCAGCGCTGTCACCTCCTGCTCCACGCGGCCCAAAGCCTCGGGATAACTGAGGTCGTAGGTGTCGGCATACGACTGCACCAGCAACGAGTCGTTCATCGTCAATTGCGGATTGAAGCCCAGCATACGGGTGGGCGGCAGGAAGAGGCACTCCTCCTCGCTGTAGCGCGCATCCACATGATGAGCCACGAACCCACCTAATTCGGGCACGATGACACAATCGTTGCGAAGCAATAATGACTCTATATGACGCTCTATTTCTTTCACGACTGCAAAATTACTGATTTTCTCTGAATTTCGCAACAAAACGAGGCGAAATCTGCAGCCTCACTTCTTCTTACCGCTCGTCTTGCCCCGTTTGGGGCGGTTCTTTTTAAAAAGAGACCACAATTTTGGTTAAATGATATTTCATTGTTTGGTGGTAAAAATGAGAATTGGTAATTTTGCAATTAGAAAAATGCGTAATTACTACAATAGAAGAACGCGGTTTGCCTGGCTGCTCATGATGGTCTATCTGCCCATGCTGCTGGCCATCACCTTCCACTACCACACGGCGGAGGAGGGGAATTCTGCCGCTGCCTATTGTTCCGATTGCAACCACCATGTCCACCACGACGGCCACCTCGCTACCAGCCAGGGCTTCACCCAAGAGTGTCCGATCTGCCATTTGCAAAGTCTGCCCTACGTGGTGCCTACCATTGTTCATATAGCAGCATTTGTTGCTATGGTCCATGTCGCCTTTTCCATGTCTTGCCTCTTTGTCAAGTTGCGCCAAGGCGATATCCAATCTACCCGTGCTCCGCCGGCTCTCCTTACTTTGTAGTTTTTCGGATTTTTGATCCAAACCTATTGGCTATCACGATACTTCGTGGTCGCATAGGTACTTATCCTTTCCATGTTTTGTGATGATAGCAGAGAAGTCAGCTTCGGCTGTTCTTCCTCTTCGTCACCATAGCGCATGTGCTGGCACCAATAGCCCATGCGCAGGCACCATGTGCGTAATTTTATAACAACATAGTTTATTAACAAGAGAAAAAATGAAATCAAAGAAATCTCAGTTGATGCTCCTCGCCGGCGCATTGACAGTCTCATTTGCCGCTCAAGCCGCCGTTGTCCAAGACAACACCCGTAGTGAAAACCCCATCGAGGAGACCGACAAGGCCACCGATGCCAACCTCTTTGGCCACGTGGTCGATACCAAGACAGGCGAGCACCTGCCCTACGTCACCATCCAACTCAAAGGCACCACCATTGGTACCACCACCGACCATACCGGTCACTATTTTCTGAAGAACCTGCCCGAGGGCACTTTCACGATGGTCGTCAAGTTCTTAGGCTATAAGACCGTGGAGCGTACCGTCACCGTCCAGCACAATACCACCCAGGAAGTCAATTTCTCCTTGTCCACCGACGATGTCGCCATCGACGAGGTGGTGGTCTCTGCCAATCGCAATGAGACGGCCCGCCGACTGGCCCCCAACCTGGTCAGTGTGGTAGGCAGCAAGGTCTTCGACATCACTCAGTCCACCTGCCTGGCGCAGGGACTCAACTTCCAGCCTGGCGTGCGCACCGAGGACAACTGTCAGAATTGCGGTTTCACGCAGGTGCGCATCAATGGCCTGGACGGCCACTACTCCCAGATCCTGGTCGATTCTCGTCCCGTCTTCTCCTCCCTCACGGGTGTCTATGGCCTGGAGCAGATTCCTGCCAATATGATCGACCGTGTGGAGGTGGTCCGTGGTGGAGGATCGGCCCTCTTCGGCGCCTCTGCCATCGGTGGCACCATCAACATCATCACCAAGGAGCCCATCCGCAACTCCGCCTCCTTTGGCCACACCTTTCTGTCGCAGGGCGGATCAAGTTCATTCGACAATGTGACCACGGGCAATGTCTCTCTCGTCACCGACGACCACAAGGCCGGCATCTATGCCTTCGGCCAGACGCGATCCCGCCAGGGCTATGACCACGACGGCGATGGCTACACCGAACTGCCCGAACTGCGAAGCCAGACCTTCGGCCTCAATTCCTACCTCCGCCTCAGCCCCTATTCCAAACTGAGCCTCCAGTACAGCGCCATCCATGAGTATCGCCGTGGCGGCAACCAGCTCGACCAGGCTCCCCATGAGGCCAATGTCGCCGAGCAGGCAGACCATAACATCCAGGGTGGCGGCCTCACCTACAACTACTTTTCTCCCGACGCACACCGACGCCTCACGGCCTATTTCTCTTTCCAGGCCACGTCCCGCAAGAGCTATTATGGCGGCATCGGCGAGGGAACAGAGGAAGACCGCCTCGCTGCGGCCAAGGCCTACGGCACCACCCACGACGTCACCTATGTGACGGGCGCGCAGTATGTCCGTTCGTTCGACAAGCTCCTTTTCATGCCCTCCGACCTCACCCTCGGCGCTGAGTACAATTTCGAAGGCCTCAAGGACGTCATCCTCGGCTACGACCGCCACTTCAAGCAGGACGTGCGCATCGGCAGTTTCTACTTTCAGAATGAGTGGAAGAACAAGCAGTGGAGCTTCCTGTTGGGCGGTCGCCTCGACAAGCACAACCTCGTCGAGGATGCCATCTTCTCGCCCCGTGCCAACCTCCGCTTCAATCCCACGGACAACATCAACCTCCGCCTCACCTATGCGGGCGGCTTCCGTGCCCCCCAGGCTTTCGACGAAGACCTCCATGTCGGCGTAGTGGGTGGCGAGCGACTGGTCACGGTCCTGGCCGACCATCTCAAGGCGGAGCGCTCCAATAGCTTCAGTCTCTCGGCCGACCTCTATCATCAGTTTGGCCAAGTCCAGACCAATTTCCTGATCGAAGGCTTCTACACCTCGCTCAGCCATGTCTTTGCCCTTCGTCAGCTCAGTCAGCCCGATGCCCACGGCAATACCGTCCAGGAGCGCTACAATGCCTATGGCGCCAAGGTCTTGGGACTGAACCTTGAGGGCAAGGCCGTCTTCACCCGTTGGTTCACCCTCCAGGCTGGCCTCACCCTGCAGCAGAGCCACTACGACGAAGCCATCGCCTGGAACGACGAGGTGCCCGAGCAGAAGTATAAGAAGATGATGCGCACCCCCAACACCTACGGCTATTTCACGGCTACCTTCACTCCCGTCAAGCGTCTCACGGCCTCCCTCACGGGCAACTATACGGGCAGCATGCTCGTAGGCCATTCTGCCGGATCAGGGGTGGAAGACCCCGTAGCGGTCCATACCCCTCGGTTTATGGAGGTAAATATGAAGTTGGCCTACGACTTCACCATCTACAAGTATATCACCCTCCAGGTCAACGGTGGCATCCAAAACATCGCCAATTCCTATCAAAAGGATTTCGACAAGGGTTGGAACCGCGACTCCGGTTACATCTACGGTCCCTCCCTGCCGAGAAGCTACTATGTCGGCTTGAAGGTCACTTACTAACCGAGCCATCCCCCATCATCTAATAAGCAAAGCCCCTACGGACAAACCGTAGGGGCTTTGCTCCACATGCTGGTGGCGGATGAGGCTACACCGTCTCTCCCATGATGGAGAGGTATTTCTTCAGAGAGTCCGTTTCCGCTTTTGCGATAAGCGTTTGAAATGCTTCGGGCTTCTTCTCTATGTGCGAGGTTTCCAAAGCCGTATAATAGCTCAATTTCTCCTCGTCACTGCCTTTGAGGTTTACAAGCGTGTAGCCCTTCCTCAAAAGGTAAAGGTTCATCAGCAGCCTCGACGTGCGTCCGTTGCCGTCAATAAACGGGTGGATGCCTACGAGCGTGTCATGGAGGTATGCCGCTATCAACACCGGATGCACCTTCTCTTTCTCCATTTCCTTATACTTTCTCATAAACTCCTCCATCTGTTCTTCTATGAGGTACGGCTGTGGTGGAATGTGCTGGCTACCCGAAATCATCACGGGCACCGTGCGGTAGCGTCCAGCATTTTCGCGATTGATGCCGTGAAGTACAAGGGCGTGTATCTCTTTGATCGTGCCCTCGCTGATCTCTATGTCGTTTTTTGCAAAGTCCTTGATGTAGTCGATAGCTTCCCTGTGGTTTATCGCCTCCAGGTGCTCACGCATTGACTTGCCTGCAATCGTCACGCCCTCATTGACGACCAGTTCCGTCTCCTGCAACGTGAGCGTATTCCCCTCTATTCGATTGCTCTCGTAAGTATATTCTACAGCAAAAGCCTCGTCTATCTTTTTCAGGGCCTCAGCGGGCAAAGGACGAAGCACCACCAATCGTGCTTTCAGCGTGTCGCATTCCTGCAACAGCTTTTTCAGTTCTTCTGTCATGATCTCCCTTTTATGCGTTCTACCATAATGACTGCAATATCAGTCGTACTATTCGACCTTTTGCAGCACAAAGTTAGGGAAATTAGTTTAAGTAAGCAAATTTATAGCCACATTATTAGTGGTTCTTCTAGAAAATGGAGTGATTCGACGTGGACACATAGAAAACAACTTGAACAACTTTTACAACAAGTAACAACTCTTTCGGTAAGCCATTCGGTGACGCATTTCCCGCTGAATTCTCCTGGCGTTATGTCCTGGCGAAGCCTTGTATTTTGTTGTTTACCTTGCAGCAGGATTGCAATACGCGCGAAGCGTGTAGGTTGTTACTTGTTGTAAAAGTTGTATTTGTTGTTTTCCCTCATAAGCAGGCGGTCTCGAAATAGCACAAACAACTTAGCCGTCCCATTTTCAGTTGCCCCATTTTTCTGTATCTCTTAGTAGGAGACACAGA
>DLZV01000023.1:562-2384 GCA_003447235.1 Prevotella sp. | reverse complement strand
TCTGTGTCTCCTACTAAGAGATATAGAAATCGGAGCTGTTAGGGGAGAGTAAATGAAATTTACAGGCACCCGACAGTTCCAAGGGTTGCAGATGCCGATGCTCTTGGATCAGGAGTATATCTGTGATTAGAAGTCTCGTGGGGGAGATAGACTAACCAACCCTCTGTTGCCAAGTGTCATGAAACTAAAAAATCACGATACGGGGGAATGGAAGGTATGTGCCTAAACGCCACATAAAAACAGAAGATGACGGAGCAAGATAGCATAAAGCATTGGTACGCTTTCAAGATCTTTTTTAGTAAAGGAGAACCTGTCAAGGAGTATTTCGCCTCTAAGGGCATGGAGTATTTCTATGAAGTGAAGAAGGCTGAAAAGACACGCGATGGACGGAAGATCATGGTTGAAGAACCCGTCATTCCGAGCCTGATATTCCTTTACGCCACGCAAACAGAAGCTGAAAAAACAGAAACCAAGTTCTTTAATAAAATCATGCTCTATAAGCATTTCGACGCCAATCAAAGACGTGTTCCTTCTCCCATTTCCGATCGCGAGATGACCGTCTTCAAGATTGTCGCCGAGTCTGGCGTCGAAGGCCTCGACTTCTACGACGAGTTTGTAGATAAGTTCACCAAGGGCGATAAAGTCCGCGTCATTGACGGTGTCTTCAAAGGCGCCGAGGGCCACATCGTCCGCATCAAGAAGAACCACCGCCTCTGCGTCTGCATCACCGGCCTTTGCGCCGTGGCAACGGGCTACATCCCCAAAGCCTTTTTAGAAAAGATATAAGAAGAATTAATACAAAAGAAAACAATATGCGTGAATTCAAAAATATCAAGGTCGCCGTGGCCGGCACAGGCTACGTTGGCCTGAGCATTGCCACCCTGCTGGCCCAGCACCACCATGTGACAGCAGTCGATGTCATCCCCGAGAAAGTCGAGAAACTCAACCGCCGTGTCTCGCCCATCCAGGACGACTACATCGAGAAATACCTCGGCGACCGCAGCCTCCTGACCTGCGTGGGTCCCGATGAGGCCGAGCAGCCAGGCCGTGGCACCCTCGTCGCCACCCTCGACGGCAAGGCGGCCTATGCCGACGTCGACTTCGTCGTGATCGCCGCCCCCACCAACTACGACCCCGTGAAGAACTACTTCGACACCACCCACGTCGAGGAAGTCATTGACCTCGTGCTGGCCGTCAACCCCACCGCCGTGATGATCATCAAATCGACCATCCCCGTGGGCTACACCCGCAGCCTCTACCTCCGCTATGCGCGCAAGGGCGTGAAGCAGTTCAACCTCCTCTTCTCCCCCGAGTTCCTGCGCGAGAGCAAGGCCCTCTACGACAACCTCTACCCGAGTCGCATCATCGTCGGCTACCCGAAGCAGATGAACCACCCCGACTTCGCCGATGAAGACCAGGCCATCGCCTCCATCGCCGACGTCGATCGCCTCCGCCAGGCCGCCGGCACCTTCGCCGCCCTGCTCGTAGAGGGTGCCATTGGCAATGGCGACAGCTTCACCTTCGACGGCCCGCTCCCCATCGCCGACGGCGTCTGTCCGCGCGAAAAGACCAAGGGCATCCCCGTCCTGGGCATGGGCATGAAGGAAGCCGAGGCCGTGAAACTCTTCGCCAACACCTACCTCGCCCTCCGCGTCAGCTACTTCAACGAGCTTGACACCTACGCCGAGGTCAAGGGCCTCGACAGCCGTGCCATCATCGAGGGCGTGGGCCTCGATCCCCGCATCGGCACCCACTACAACAACCCCTCCTTCGGCTATGGCGGCTACTGCCTCCCGAAGGACACGAAGCAGTTGCTCGCCAA
>DLZV01000023.1:0-251 GCA_003447235.1 Prevotella sp. | reverse complement strand
AGGGGAGAGGCCCCCGTCATCGGCGTCTATCGCCTGACGATGAAGTCCCATTCCGACAACTTCCGCCAGTCCGCCATCCAGGGCATCATGAAGCGCGTCAAGGCCAAGGGTGCCGAGATCATCATCTACGAGCCCACGCTCCCCGACGGCACCACCTTCTTCGGCAGCCTCGTCGTCAACGACCTCGCCACCTTCAAGTCCCGCAGCAAAGCCATCATCGCCAACCGCTTCGACGACTCCCTCCGCGACGT
>DLZV01000003.1 GCA_003447235.1 Prevotella sp. | reverse complement strand
TTTTAACGAACTATTGTTATAACAATAATTATTAATCAAAAAAGTTTAGATGAAAATGAAAAAGTTTTTTTATTTGATGGCCATGGTTTGCTCCATCGGCCTCCTGGCATCTTGTGGTGGTGATGATGATGAAGAGGGTGGTGGCAGCGGACCCAGCGGAAAGCGTTTGCCGGCCATCGAGGGCACATGGAACGTATGGAGCCAGGGTGATGACATCAATGGCTACCAGGGTTCTGCACAGATCACCTGGGAGGTGGTGGATGACGCCAAGATCAACATCGACCTGGGTACGGGTACGGCAATGCCTATCCCCATCAAGACGACGCTTGTGCCCCTCGCCAACAGTATGGCCAACAAGTTCCTGCCCAGCCTGCTGAAGAGCGTCACCTTCACGGCCGACGGTCAGATCAACGCCATGGTGGCTGGCGATATCGACGATGGCCACACGCTGTGGAGATCGATCAACGGCTATTCTTCCTACACCGTGATCAACGACCAGCTCATCATGCTCCACGTCAATGCTGACAAGGCTACGGAGCGTATGGACGATCCCGAGCTCAAGGCGCAGGTCCGTGCAATCCTCATCAAGTATAGCGCCATCCCCATCAACATCCGTTGGAATGGTCCCGACAATCCTTACTTCTATGTAGATAAGGCCTTCATGGAGCCGCTGATCGCCACGATGGTGGGCGTCGTCAACAAGATCCCGACCACGGGCTGGGACTATGATGACATCAAGACCTTCAAGATCATCAAGGGCGTACTCAACCAGCTCCCCGTCATCATGGATCAGACCACGAAGTTTGAGGCGGGTATCGAACTGACGCGCTAATCCTCCGCTCCCTTTCGGAGCAACCCTCCGCATTCTTACGGAGTAATATCGGAACAACATCCGCAAGGGGTGTGACAACGGCTTTCGCCATTGCCACACCCCTTTTCCGTATAGTTGCAAAGACTATATAGTTGCTAAGACTATAAAGTTGAAAGGCCGTATTCTTGTTTTCCCTACTCAGCCAGGCCGTATAATGGTTATTCCTGATGAGCAGGCCGTGTGGAAACAACCCAGTTACGCCATTCTCTGGGTAAATGCAAAAAGGCTTCCCCCAGCGGTGTGGAGGAAGCCCTATGTCATGAGACGCTATCGGCCCGCACGGCGGCAGGCCGATAGGTGGAAAGTCGATGGATTAGATGATATCGCTCCAGTCCTCCTGCGACTTGCGCAGGTAGCTCTGGTAGCGGCGCTTGGCACTCTTCTCCGTCTCGGCGAAGAGCTCGTCGGCCTCATCCTTGAACGCCTTCTTCAGCGAAGCGAAGCGAACCTCGCCCATGAGGTAATCCTGGAACTTATCCCACTGCGGCTCCTTGGAGTCGAGCGTGAACGGGTTCTTGCCCTCCTTGGCGTTGTTGGGGTTGTAGCGCCACAAGTGCCAGTAGCCACACTCGACGGCGAGAGCCTCCTCGTGCTGGCTGCGACCCATGTTGCGGCGATCCTTGGCCGTGCCCTTGATACCGTGGTTGATACACGGAGCGTAGGCGATGATGAGAGACGGACCATCGTAGGCCTCAGCCTCGCGGATAGCCTTCAGCGTCTGCTCGTTGTTGGCACCCATGGCTACCTGGGCCACATAGACGTAGCCGTAGGTGGTCTCCATCAGACCGAGGTCCTTCTTGCTCACGCGCTTGCCACTGGCGGCAAACTGAGCGATGGCGCCGAGCGGCGTGGACTTGGAAGACTGGCCACCGGTGTTGGAATAGACCTCCGTATCGAGGACGAGGATGTTGATGTCCTGACCCTGGGCGAGGACGTGGTCGAGACCGCCGTAGCCGATATCGTAGGAAGCACCATCACCACCGATGATCCACTGTGAACGCTTCACGAGGTAGTGGTCGAGCGTCTGAAGCTCCTTGCAGACCGGGCAACCCTTCTCGGCGCCAGCGGCGATGAGGGGCTTGAGCTCGGCAGCAGCCTTCTTGCTACCCTCGGCGTCGTTCATGTTGGCCAGCCAGTTGTCGGCGGCAGCGATGAACTCGGCGGGAACGTGCTCCTGGGCCTTGGCATCAGCCAGCAGGTGGCAGATGCGCTCACGCATCTTCTTGTTGGCGAGCGTCATACCGAGACCAAACTCACAGAAGTCCTCGAAGAGGGAGTTGTTGAAGGCAGGACCCTGGCCCTTCTCGTTCTTCGTGTAAGGCATAGAGGGCACACTGGCAGAGTAGATGGAAGAGCAACCCGTGGCATTGGCCAGCATCTCGCGATCACCGAAGAGCTGAGAGATGAGCTTCACGTAGGGCGTCTCACCACAACCGGAGCAAGCACCTGAGAACTCGAAGAGCGGCTGGGCAAACTGAGAGTTCTTAGCACTCTGCTTCACATCGACGAGATGCTGCTTTGACTTCACCTCGTGGACGAGGTACTCCCAGTGCTTGGCTTCCAGCTTCATCTCGGGAGCGTCGGCGTTGAACGGCACCATCTTGAGGGCCTTCTCACCCTTCTTGCCCGGGCAGACATCGGCGCAGTTGCCGCAGCCGAGACAGTCGAGCACGGAGGGCTCAATGCGGAAGTGCATACCCTTCATAGCCTTCGGAGCCAGCATGTCGATGGTCTTGCCCTCAAACTTGGCGGCCTCCTCGTCGTCGAGGACGAACGGACGGATGGCAGCGTGCGGACAGCAGAAGGCACACTTGTTGCACTGGATACAGTTCTCAGGATTCCACTCGGGGACGAAAGCCTCGACGCCACGCTTGTCGTAGGCGGCGGTGCCGGAATCCCAGTGGCCGTTGGTCGTGCCAAACTTCACGAAGTCGGAGACCTTCAGCAGGTCGCCGGCCTGAGCGTTCATCGGACGGACTATCTCCTTGACGAAAGCGGGAGCGTTGTCCTCGACAACGGCGTCGTCGGCGAGGTTGGCCCATGCGGGATCCACCGTCAGCTCCTTGTACTCGCCACCGCGGTCAACGGCTGCGTAGTTGAGGTTGACGACGTCCTCGCCCTTCTTGCCATAGGACTTGACGATGAAGGCCTTCATCTGGGTGACGGCGAGGTCGGTCGGGATGACCTGCGTGATGCGGAAGAAGGCAGACTGCAGGATGGTGTTCGTGCGGTTGCCGAGACCGATCTCCTGGCCGATCTTCGTGGCGTTGATATAATAGACCTTGATGTTGTGCTTGGCGAAATAGCGCTTCACCTTGTTGGGGATGAAGTTGACGAGCTCCTCGCCATCAAAGATGGTGTTGAGCAGGAAGGTGCCACCGTCGCGGAGACCGCGCGTCACATCATACATGTGGAGGTAGGCCTGGACGTGGCAAGCCACGAAGTTAGGCGTATTGACCTGGTAGGCGGAGTGGATGGGCTCGTCGCCGAAGCGGAGGTGAGAGCAGGTGAAACCACCCGACTTCTTGGAGTCGTAGGAGAAGTAGGCCTGGCAGTACTTGTCGGTGTTGTTGCCGATGATCTGCACGGAGTTCTTGTTGGCACCGACGGTACCGTCAGAACCGAGACCGTAGAACTTAGCCTCGAAGAGACCCTCACCACCCATCGGAATCTCTGCCTCCTCGGGGAGAGAGGTGAAGGTGTAGTCGTCGATGATACCCACCGTGAAGTGGTTCTTCGGCTCGGGGAGCTCGAGGTTCTTATAGACGGCGAGGATCTTGGCCGGCGTGGTGTCGCTGGATCCCAGTCCGTAGCGTCCGCCGACGATGAGCGGATGGCGCGGGTCGTCGTAGAGGGCCGACTTGACGTCGAGGTAGAGCGGCTCGCCCTCAGCACCCGGCTCCTTCGTGCGGTCGAGCACGGCGATGCGCTTCACGGTCTCAGGCAGCGCCTTGCGCAGGTAATCGACAGAGAACGGACGATAGAGGTGGACAGCCACCATACCGACCTTCTTGCCCTGCTTCATCAGGTAGTCGATGCACTCGCGGGCAGGCTCCGTGGCCGAACCCATGAGGACGATGACGTTCTCGGCATCGGGAGCGCCGTAGTAGTTGAAGAGGTGATACTCGCGGCCCGTGATCTTGGAAACCTCGGCGAGGTGCTTCTCCACGATCTCCGGAACGGCGTCGTAGTACTTGTTGCAAGCCTCGCGGTGGGTGAAGAAGGTCTCCGGGTTCTCGGCCGTACCACGGGTGTCAGGACGCTCCGGGGTCATGGCGCGGTTGCGGAAACGCTCGATCCACTCGGGGTTGACGAGCGGACGGATGTCCTCCATGTCCATGGCCTCCACCTTGTGGTACTCATGGGAGGTGCGGAATCCGTCGAAGAAGTTGATAAACGGAACCTCGCTCTCAAGCGTAGAGAGGTAGGGAACCGCTGAGAGGTCCATGACCTCCTGTACCGAACCGGAGCAGAACATGGCGAAGCCCGTCTGACGGCAAGCCATCACGTCCTGGTGATCGCCGAAGATACAGAGCGCATGGGTGGCCAGGGTACGGGCCGTGACGTTGAACACGCAGGGGAGAAGCTCACCGGCAATCTTGTACATGTTCGGAATCATCAGCAGCAGACCTTGCGAAGCCGTGTACGTAGAGGTCAGCGCACCAGCCTGGAGAGAGCCGTGGAGGGCGCCGGCGGCACCACCTTCCGACTCCATCTCCTGGACGGAGACCGTCTGACCAAACAGGTTCTTGCGGCCTTTAGCAGCCCAGTCGTCGACATGCTCCGCCATCGGTGAAGACGGGGTGATGGGGTAGATAGCGGCCACCTCGGTGAACATGTAGCTCACATGGGCAGCAGCGGTGTTACCATCACAAGTCATAAATTTCTTTTCCTTAGCCATTTGTTTAACTTGTTAAATGAAATTACTGTTATATCTTGATTCTTATTAATGCTTTGTATATCGAACGCCTTTGCCTATCATATAGTTCAGACGCTTTACCTTTCATACAGCCTTTGACGTATTTCCCAACATATAGTCTCTGAGGCTTTCCTATTATATATATAGTATGGCGCGCGGGGCCGCCAGGGACTCCTTTAGTAGAGAAAACCGAAGAGCCATAGCGGTATTTTCCTTCCCTTGCCGACCACGAGGCCGCTGGAGGCGGTGTAGTAGTTTTTTTTGCCCCTGGCCCTCGACTCGCCCTCGCCCTCGGCGCTGATGCGCACGCTGGTCTCGCCGTCGATGCGGTAGGCGTCGGTGGCGCGCTCCTTGTTGACCGTATGGTCTTTGCGAAGCTGGTTGATGAAGAAGGAGTTGAGGATCTCGCGGTCGCCGAAGTTGCGGGGATAGACCGTGTAGATGAGGTTGGGATTGTTGACGACCACCATAGCGGGCTTCTTAGGGAAGACGGAACCCTGGTGGTAGATGATGTTGAGCAGGCGCGCGTCGGCGAGATACTTGATATAGTTCATCACCGTGGCGCGGCTGGTGTCGATAGTCTCTGCGAGCTTGCTGACGTTGGGCGACTTGCCTGTCTCCAGGGCCAGCAGGTAGTAGAGCTTCTTGATTTTCGTGAGATATTTGAGCTCTATCTGGCGGATCAGCAGCACATCGACCTCGATCATCATGTTCATCGTCTTGAGCAGGTTCTCCGAGTAGTTGGTGTGCTCCAGGAAGAAGGGGTAGAAACCATGGTGGAGATACTCCTTGAAGAGTGACTCCACATCGACCTTGGCGGCCACCTCGTGGGCTATCGTCTCGTGCTGCTGCAGGATTCCTTCGAGCGTATGGGGGTGGAAGTGGTTGTCGGTCTTCAGATTAACGTACTCGCGGAAGGAGAAGCCGCGGAGACTGTAGCAGGCAACGATGTCGCCGATCATGGGGTCGCTGAGGAGGCGCATCACGCTCGATCCGGTGAAGATGATCTGCAGCTCGGGGTAGTCGTCGTAGCAGCGGCGCAGCTCGTGGTTCCACTCCGACTTCTTGAAGATCTGATCGATGAGCAGCACGCGGCCTCCCTGGGCGTAGAACTCGCCAGCGAAGTCGTGGATGCCGCGGCCCTGGAAGTAGAAGTTGTTCATGTTGATGTAGAGGCAACGGCGGTCGCGGGCGTCAAACCGCTCCTTGGCTATCTCCAGCAGAAACGTCGTCTTGCCCACACCGCGCGTCCCCTTGATGCCAATCAAGCGGCCGCGCCAATCAATCTCGTCCATCAGGGTGCGCCTGACAGCGACATGTGTATGTTCGACGAGATAGGTATGTGTTCTGAAAAACGCTTCCATTCTTCTACTTTATTACGGTACTGCAAAGTTACGCAATATTTTTTGATTTGCAAACTCTACTTTGCAAAATTGCGTTTTTTTTCGTCTTTTAAGGCCTTTTATCCCCTTACAGACCCTTTTTCAGCCTAAAAATAGCTATCTTTGCCGTCCAATGGCTTTACGACTCCACATTTTCAATCCCGAGCACGATATCGCCCTGGCCCATGGCAGCCCGCTTTTCACGTCGCCACGAGCGGGACGGCAGTTGCGCGCCGACCTCGGTTTTCTCCCTGCGCTATGGGCGGAGGAGGAGAGCGTTGTGTGTACCGATCAGCCACATGAGGCCTTGGAAAATATACGCCGTTTGGGCCTCGACGTGCCACCAGAATTATTTGTCGATACGCCCACGTTGCGCCGATTGGCTCATCAGGTGGAGGCGGTTGATCCGTGGGGATGGGACGCGGCCTTGTGTCACCAGCTGCAGCGACTCGGCGTGAATCCTCACATTCTGCCAACGGACGAGGAACTGAAGGAAGTACGGGCGCTGAGCCATCGCAGAACGGCCAAAGGATTACTTGAATCGATATATCATACTTTACTGATTGATAATGAAATAGGATGTTCTATTAAAGAAAAAGAAGAAGTTGTTGAGACGACAAGTAAAGCCGTTGAACTAACAGGTGAAGCCATTGATGGAACAAGAGAAGCTATTGAACTTACAGGAGAAGCCATTGAAGTAAAAGACGAAGCCGCGCTCCTCCAGCAACTGGCCCGTTGGCCTGAAGCCGTGCTGAAAGCTCCGTGGAGCAGCAGTGGGCGTGGAGTTCGCATGGTCAGCGCACCGGTCCATTCCTCCATCCTCCAATGGTCCTTGGGCGTGATGCGGTGGCAGGGAAGTCTGATGGTGGAACCGCTTTATCATAAGGTGGCCGATTTTGGCATGGAGTTTTCTGCCAATGCCGAAGGCTTCACCTATCTTGGTCTCTCGCTCTTCGACACCTCAGGTACTGCCTATACGGGCAATCTCCTTGCTACCGAGGAGGAGAAACGCACTAAGCTCGCACGCTATCTTTCGCCCACACAGATCGACTCACTGCGCCAGTTGGTCCTGCATTGCCTCGAAGCTATTTCCCCACGCTTCCGCCTTGGCCCTTTCGGCATCGACATGATGATCGTCAGGACAGAAGATGGAAAGACACGCGTTCACCCCTGTGTGGAAATCAACTTCCGCCGAACGATGGGGCACGTTGCCATCGCGCTCCAGCAGCGTATCACAACGCCCGCCGAAGCGATGGCCGTGACCTTCGAAGACGGCCATTATCACCTGCGTTGCAGTTAGCATCATCCTCAAGTATATTGTCTCTTCCTCTGTACTTTTTATTCTGTACATGATATATTAGGTTCATCAGAAAAATCGAGTGATAGGTTTTGTTCATAGTTGTTTCCCTTGCAGCAACCCTTGGTCAGCATGGGCCTCGAAGAGGCGATGTCCGCGCGAAGCTGTTCCATTACATGGCACTCTTTCTCGCCATGGCATAACTTGAGCAAGCTCAGTTCTGCTCATGGCTTATCGAAAGAGTTGTTACTTGTTGTAAAAGTTGTTCAAGTTGTCTTCTATGTGTCCACGTCGAATCATTCCTTTTTCCGGAAGAACCATATATTATATCTACCTCATATTTTATATTAACCTCCGTGTGTAGTCTCTTCCTCTTTCGTGACCAACTGGCGTATGGCCTCGGCGGCCTCTGATCGGCAGCGGGAGTAGCTGGGCCAATCGTTGAAGTCGATGAGGACGAAGGATCCGTCGGGACTGATGATAGCATCGCCGCCGTAGATGGGGCAACGGGCCGCGGTGGCCAATCGGGAGGCTGCAGCATGGAGATCGTACTGGGAGAAGGCGTAGTGGTGGGGACGTCCATTGTGCGATTCGTCGCCAAACTTCGACTGTCCATCGTCGCCAGGGTAGAAGAAGCGGAAGAAACCCGTGGAGAGGATGCCATAGAACTTGACGAGGTCGCCGGGGAGATGGGCCTGGATCAGGTAGTCGTCAATGCCGCGCGAACGAAAATCGGCGAGCGCACGGTCGAGGGCGGGACGGTCGGTACAGAAGACCACATCAGCACGGCTCTGCGCCGCCGTGTCGCCCCGCTTCAACCACCAGCCTGCCGTTCCTTCTCTGGGAGGCACGGGGACGGAAGAGGCCGAGGCAAGGCGCTGGAGAATGCTCCGCGCGCAACGGCGCACGCCCTCGGGAGGATTGAGCACGCAGACGCCGCGACGCTCAGCCTCGTCAAGGCAGGACAGGGCCCACGGCGTGCGCGCCATCGAGAAAACGACTGTGGCCGTGGTAAGTAGTTCGGGCAGCGATGGGTCTTCTTCCAAAATGATCTCGCCGTCCCACGGCGCGACGACGGCACGCAGGATGGCGAGGTCTTTCTCTTCATTATTGGGCGAAAAGCGCAGCGCCCGGCGCACACCTATTACCTGCATGTCGCATCTCCGCTGAGAAACTCCTCGGCCTTGGCAATGTCGGTGGCGTGGTCGATGTCGAGGACCTTGGAAAAGTGCCAAGCCTTCAGGCGGCATCCCTCGGCGACAAGGGCGCGCTGGAAATTGCGCATCCGGCTATTGCCCTGCTCCAGGCAGCGACGCAGGATGGGAAGGGCGTTCGGCGTGAGACCGTAGATGCCTCCCGAGATATAGCGCAGGCCTTCGGAGTAGGTGTCGTGGAAACCTGTGATGAGGTCGTTCTCGCCGACACCGACATAGAGCGGGCGCTCGTCGTCGATATAATCCGTCACGCCCATCAGTCCGTCGTAGCCTTGGGCGACGGCCTCGGAGAAGGCTTGGACGTAGCGGGCAAACTCTTCGGTGCGGAAGATGGTATCGACGGTGGTGAGGACGAAGGGACCACCGTCGAGATGGGGAGCCAGGGCAGCGAAACTGTGCATGGAGCTGGGCGTGGTGCGCACGACATAGTGGAGGGGCAGGGGACGGCCGTAGAGGCCGTGGTCGATCACTTGGGCGAGATGGGCTGAAACCTCGGGACGGAGGTCGTTGCAGACCACCCACAGCTCACTGGCACCGACCTCTCGGAAGACGTCCATCAGACGGTCGATGAGGTGCTGACCGGCCACTTCTATGAGCGGTTTCGGCGACACGATGCCCTCCTGGGCCAGGCGGGAACCTTCGCCCGCGGCGATAATCGCAAATTTCATAATTCTCCTAAATGAAAAGTAGCTTCAAAAATACGTGGTGCAAAGGTAGCCACTTTTCAGCAGAAAAACCGTACCTTTGCATCAGAATTTGGAAAGAAAGGCATAGAGACAGATGATAGTTTGCATCGCAGAGAAACCATCCGTGGGCCGGGACATCGCTCGCATACTGGGCGCCACGAAGTCGCACCAGGGCTACATGGAGGGCAACGGATACCAAGTGACATGGACCTTCGGCCACCTGTGTGAGCTCAAGGAACCGGACGACTACACGCCGATGTGGAAGCGCTGGAGCCTCGCCGCGCTGCCGATGGTGCCGCCGCGCTTTGGCATCAAACTCATCGACGACGACGGCATGAAACGACAGTTTGCCGTCATCGAGAAACTGTATGCGCAGGCTGACGAGATCATCAACTGTGGCGATGCTGGACAAGAGGGAGAGTTGATACAGCGCTGGGTGATGCAGAAGGCGGGCGTGCGCTGCCCTGTGAAGCGCCTGTGGATCTCCTCCATGACCGACGAGGCGATCCGCGAGGGCTTTCAGAACTTGAAAGACCAGCAGCAGTATGACACGCTCTACATGGCGGGGCTCTCTCGTGCTATCGGCGACTGGCTGCTGGGCATGAACGCCACGCGCCTCTATACGCTGAAGTATGGACAGAACCGCCAGGTGCTCTCCATCGGACGCGTACAGACGCCTACACTCGCTCTGATCGTCAACCGCCAAAAGGAGATAGAGTCTTTCGTACCCGTGCCCTACTGGGTTCTCTCCACGCGCTATCGCGACACGCTCTTCGTCGCCACCAAGGGTAAGTATATGGTAAAGGAGGAGGGCGAGGCGGCCTTTGCATCACTGGCGGGACTCCCCTTCGAGGTGACGAGCGTGCAGAAGAAGAAGGGCACGGAGTCGCCACGTCAGCTCTATGACCTCACGTCGCTGCAGGTGGACTGCAACAAGAAGTTTGGCTTCTCCGCCGAAATGACGCTCAACCTCATCCAGTCGCTCTATGAGCACAAATGCACCACCTATCCGCGTGTCGATACGCAGTATCTCAGCGATGATATCTATCCCAAGTGTCCGCAGATCCTCAATGGGGTCTTCCAGGTGAAGGTCGCGGGAAAGGCGCCTTATGCCGAACTGGTCAAGCCGCTGGGGGGCGCGCAACTGCGCAAGTCGAAGCGGGTCTTCGATTCCTCCAAGGTTACGGACCACCACGCCATCATTCCCACGGGTGTCATTCCGCAGGGGCTCTCCGACAACGAGCGCCATGTCTATGACCTCGTGGCGCGCCGCTTCATCAGCGTCTTCTACCCCGACTGCCAGTTTGCCACGACAACCGTGATGGGCAAGGTGGGCGACGTAGAATTCAAGGCAACGGGCAAGGAGATTCTCCAGCCGGGCTGGCGCGTGGTCTATGCGCTCGACCAAGTGGCCGAGGAGGCGAAGGAGAAGGACGACGAGGAGAAGGTGCTGCCTGCCTTCGTCAAGGGGGAGACAGGCCCTCACGAACCGACGCTGACCGAGAAGCAGACCACGCCACCGAAATATTACACAGAGGCCACGCTCCTGCGTGCCATGGAGACGGCTGGAAAATTTGTTGAGGACGAGGAGCTGCGTGCGGCTATGAAGGAGAACGGCATCGGACGACCTTCCTCACGTGCAGGCATCATCGAGACGCTCTTCAAACGCCACTACATCCGACGCCAGCGCAAAAACCTCATGGCGACGCCCACGGGAATCCAGCTTATCGAGACCATCCGCGAAAAGCTCCTCACCAGTTGCGAATTGACGGGTATCTGGGAGAAGAAGCTCCGCGACATCGAGCGCAAAAACTACGACGCTGCCCAATTTGTCAACGAACTCAAGGATCAGGTCGCCCAAATCGTGAGCGAGGTGCTGGCTGATTCGTCCCAGCGTCACATCGCCATTACCACCGACGAGGACTTGAAAAAGACTTCCAAGAAAAAAGCCTCCACCAAAGGAAAAACTTCCTCCAAAGAAGCTGCTCCACAAAAGGAGGGAGACTCATCTAAAGAAGCAACCTCCCCGAAAGTAGGAGGCTCCGCGAAAGAACCGGTTTCCTCAAAAGAAGAAACCTCCCAGAAAAAAGGAATCTCCCCGAAAGAAGAGTCTCCCGATCCGCTTGTCGGCCAACCCTGCCCAGTGTGCCACCAAGGCCATATCATCAAGGGTAAGACGGCCTACGGTTGCTCGCGCTGGCGCGAAGGTTGCACGTATCGCCAACCCTTCAACGCCGAGTAGGCCTTCAACGGCGGGTAGTCACCGTTTTTATGATCATCCTCAAGAGCGAAATCATAAGTATTCTACGAGAACACATTTATAAGTATTCTACGAGAACAAACCTATAAATATCCTACGAGAATCGAGTAGGAGGAAAACGAA
>DLZV01000002.1 GCA_003447235.1 Prevotella sp. | reverse complement strand
ATTTTAACGAACTATTGTAAAAAGGTCTATGTACTTTTGATATTTCATAGTCTCTGCTATTCTAAGTTATCAGTTTTCATTAAGTGAAATCGTATACAGAATTCCCTCATGGTTCTTCTTTGTATTGCGGAGTTTCATTTCTAACTCCCAATTGTATCTAAAGTCATTGTCTGTACACTCAGCATCCTCCCATCTGAAAGTTTTCCAGCCATTAGCTATTCCTGCATCAGGGCGAATGCACAATTCAACATCATCACTTTTTATTGTTAAGCACCTCTCGTGAACAATATATCCGTCGTCAGATATTGTTGCAGACAAATTACAGATGTTAGATATTGATTCTATCAAGAAACGATTTCGTGCGTCATTGCTATTGAAATTTTCATTCATCTTGACATCGTTTGCTGAATGCGAGTTTACCCTAATAGGCTCAACAGAGATGGTCAGATTATTAACGACTAAGCTACAAAATATTTTTAGTGACTTAATGAAGTACGCCAAAAGGATGCAGCCGAGAGGAGTTCTGATATATCTGTCAGAATAACTTAAAGAAGCCCTTTTCCCATACAGCGATGACTTGATGCGCCCCCACTTGATATCCTCGCCATAAGCAAGAACTTTGAAAAGAGAGTCAATTGAACAGTCCATCTTAATCCTTTTCTCAAACATCAACGTTCCATTACTATTCATGTACTTTTCCAGTAACTTATACGGATTAATCTGGGAAATAGTTAAGCCCATGTCTGAATTTGTGCAATACACATCACCGTCTCCCCATGAATGAGTGAGGGATGTGTCAATATCTCTGCCAAAGTAAGTCTTTGTTCGTCCATCATTGAACCTTACTTGTAATAATGGTCTCAGTGACGATGGCAAACAACCTTGACTGTAATAGAAATTATTCTGGGTTAGAGCTGCCATAATAGTAGCTCTTTCTGCTGGTGAACTCTTTGACAGGTCAATCTGATTCCTTACGGAAAATGAAGCATCAATTCCCATAAGCTTAAGCTCTCCCAGCATTTTGATGAACGGGAATTCATTCAATTGCCATGAAGAATAATCGTTATCAACAAAGAGTGTTATGGATCTGAAATTATAGTTGCGCACCAGCTGGTAGAGTTCTGTTGCAAAATCTGTCGTGACAAATGACGCATCATCCACCAATGAAGAAATGAATTTTGGTGCGACTCGTGATTGGATTTCGAGTTCTAGCCATTCAAGTGCTTTCTGTCTGTTAAGGTAATTTAGATACCATTGAGAACGTCTGTCGATAAGACATTTGGTGCAAGCTCTTTCACAATCACAGTGGCGCAATGAATTATAGGCAAGTCCCAATACCTTGTCCTTGTATTCGCGGAACAAAGTGGAGTAGCCTGCTCCTCCTAATGCTGTGTCATAGATGAACACGGTGTGGTTACTGGTGTCATATCCAAAGTCTATTTCGCCATCGTTCACGCCAAGCAGTTCGGTTAGTTTCCTACTTAGAATTACACCAAGAGAATACAATGTATTTGAATCTTTTATCAGAGCGTTATTTGCATCGTAGAATCTTATCTCTACAAAATCTGTTTGGTAGCGGCCTATTAGCAGCACGTGTCTTCTGATACTATTTGCTCCTTGGCACGGCATCCCTGTTAACAGATGTTTATGACCAGCTAACGCATGGTTTGAGTCATCTATATTTTTCTCTTGTTCCATTCTGCCACAGTAGGGACACAGCGCATAGCCATATCCGTTTTGGCCTCTGTTGTAGAATAGAATTTCTGCTTTGTTAGTCGGGCATCTAACTGACATTTTCGTGGATGATATTTTTTCTCCCCATGGTTCCATCTCTAAGAGTACGGGTTGAATAAAATTCATACCGCCACGTCTGTTCATCTTTCGTGAAGGTTTTGAACCCCAAGCCACTGTGAATGCGGCAGGTTCTACGATTTCAGTAAATCGACTGTCAGTAGAAAGACTCATCTCCTTTATGCCATGCATGGTATCTTGCCCTCCACACTTAGGACAATCGTTTATCGCAGAACCAGAAGTGATTGTAGTGTAGCCGCAGCGAATACAATTCTGTAATACATATCTTGCTGAACTGTCATCATATTTCGTTTTCAGAAGGATTCCGCTTGGCTCATATATCCATTCGTTCTTTACCACTTGATTTCCTGGAGCATAGGATGATATGGCCTGGCTAAGGTGCATGGTAGGATCATCGTCGGTTTTGTCATATCCCAGTATACACTGAACTAATCCAGTCGGTATTCCTGCACTTGGTAAGAATGAATGCTCGGCAAGATACTGTAAGAGTGATAATTCTAGGAAGTTGTCCTTTTGATGTTTCAATGCCTTAATTGCAGCATTGTGCCCGCTTTCATTGCGCAGGGAATCAAGGGATAGGTCGTATGAATCCAATCTGCTTTTATACAGGCTAAAGACAATGGCAATGTCTTTCTTTGTCGCAAACGCTGCGTCACTTATTGGAACAGCAGACAATGCCGTTCCCTTAACGAGATTTGCATACGAAGAATCAATGGCATTTCTCTGGCCTCCAATGATTTTGTCAATATGTGTCAGGAAGCCATCATAGTAGGTTGTTCCTTCCGTTGATTCAAAGAAATCTTTTAATTTCGATGTGACTCTAATGCCACCTTCTTCTGAAACAAAGTCAGCAAATATCAAGGCATTTAAGTGCCTTTGAATGAGCTGGCGGCTCTCTAATTTCAAAAGGGGGGTCTCGGTTATGTGAGTCATGGGGTAATTGGGATTATTCCAAGTGAAAGTGCCAATCGGATTGGGAGCACAGAAAGTCAAAGCCAAAGCCTTTGTTTCATTTCTTCTACCTGCACGTCCTGCTCTTTGCAAATAATTTGCCGACTTGGGAGGAACATTATTCATGACGACTTCGCTTATACCTCCAATATCTACCCCCATTTCCATAGTTGTAGAACATGATAGGACATTCAGATGACCATTGTTAAACTCCTGTTCGTATTTCTCAAGGTCTTTACGAGATTGTTGTCCTGAGTGCTCTGCTGCTATGAAAATAGGCTTTTGTAAGTATACTCTTTCATGAATATCAGAATATACTCCGAGTTCTTTTTGACGAACAAGCTTCTGGGAGATCCATGTATCCACTTCGCCCTGAGTGAGTTTAGAAGATTTAAATGGGAAATATGGATAATCGATGGTTTCCTTAATCTTATATCTGTCAAAGTACTCTTTTCCGATATATCCATTCATACGAGGGCTGTAACCACAGAATATCGTATCAACAATTACATTGTCCACAGGACACAGATAGCCTTTATCCATGAGTTGAAGTCTTACCTTTGACCCAAGCAAATCAAGCATAAAACCATGGTTCTCCGTGTCTGAACAATCCAATATTTTAGACGTGATGAAAATCCACGCTTGTTCCAACAACTCATTGATGTTGGCTATCATTTCAGGATTAAAACTCTCAACGTCATTATAGTCAAGAGCAGCACATAATAGAAGTACAATCCTGTTCTGCTCATCTTGTATGCCAGTCAAACTTTGTTTAACAGACGGCCACTTACTCACTGGCTGTCCCTTAATTCGAAGTGTTGAATCTTTGGGGTAGATTGCCGAAACGAACGTGTTCTGAGTAAGGAAATCTTTAAAATCACCCGAAATAGTGTAATGCCGTCCTCCACGGATTACATAATCAATGCAGATTTTTAGATAATCCTGCCAGTTTTTGTCTCCGTAACCTTTTTGTTTAAGTATAGAAGGGCATTTTGCACTTTTTAGCCCTGGGTAAACCAATCTTACGAACCCCATATTCTCTAAAGAATTGGCACGTTTTGGAATCCATCCAAACTGGTCAACCAAAAGAGCTTTAAGGTATGCTGACTTGTTGTTGTATTTTACACCACGTGCAGCATTGAGATGTTTGTAGAGTTTGCCAAAATCCGCATTGTATTCCAGAAGCCTGCTGATGTTTTCAAATGTCTAGTCTGGAGATTCTGGGATTGTAGTGTTGTTAATTCCATTTCTTTTCTCCTCCAGCTTAGCAAGCCTGTTCTTAAGACCCATGCCCAAATTGGACATACTCTTTAATTCATTGTATTCAGTTTCCTCTTCATCATTTAATCCTGAAGTGGCAGTAGCCTCACAATCTATCCGTTTGTCTGCCAACGCATGAAAGATTGAGGAACGAATCCAAGAACGTTCAACATCTTGGTTCATACCCATTGCAGAACGAGCGGAGCCTTGACGATTATCTGTGAAGATAATATACTTTTTCCCGTCATACAGAACGTCAAAATCATCAGTATTACCGCTTTCTGCATTATCTAATATCAGTGTAGAGAGAACACGTCCCATTTGCGTGGCACTAGCTCTTAAATAGTGGAGTCGCCCAATGCGGTTGCCACAATGAGGGCACAAATCAGCATTGCTTTCATCGTGTCTTAGCGATTTGAACACGAGCTTCTCCTCGGCATCTTCTGCTGCAATCTCAATTTTGTTCCTCTCATGATTGAATACATGCCTATCTTCTCTTGTATGTTTCCTTAGACATCGTTTCTCTGGCTTACCAAAATAGAATGGAGTAAAGCCATCAGCTTCAGTATCGACAACAATTTCGTCTGCCACCTGTTCCGTCTCTATAAGATCTTCGTTGATATTGTCATAGAAAATACTTTTGTCTATATCTACTACATTTGTATGTGCTCTGAAGCCTTTCGATGTGCTTGTTTCTCCAGATATGATGATTCCTCCACAACTAGGGCATGTTGCCACCTCCAGCAATCGTGATTTACACGTCGGGCAGTTTGTGTTTTGGTAAGTGGTTAAACTGCCAATATCTAAGCGTGTCGTTTTATGATGTCCACATTCTGGATTCACACAAGCATATATTCCATTGACTGAGCGGATGAAGAAATGTGCGCGTGATGGTAGCAAGGCAATAGAACTGCCATCATTCTTATCCAAACCATCTATCTTGTCCCCCAATACGTCTATTAGCTCCAGCGATTTTCTCAAATCTTTACTAATGGAGCGGTCCAACTCTTTGGTAATTTCTTTTGCAGACAGAACTGGGTTCGAATTTAGTTTCTTACGTAGCTTTTCAATGTCTGTGATCCTAATGTTTGTATTGAACTTGGCATTTATTCTATCAATGGCTTGTTGGGCAATATTACTATCCATATTGGGGATAATACGCTTGCCCCCAATGACCACCACGCTATCAACAGGCTTACCTGTTAGCTGTGAAACGAATGTTTTAAGTTTTAATTCTGTAGTAGGGTCCTTTTCATCACCAATAGTAGCTGAAGTAACAGCGAAGTTCACTTGCTCAATAGTTACTCCAAAGGCATCCAACACTCTGCGAAGTTGCAGCGACAATTCTGCCGCTGCCGAACCTGTATATGTATGTGCTTCGTCCAGCAATATCCACTTCAACTTGCCTTGTGATTTTTCCAATATGGGCTTGTCTTCAGCTCTGACAAGCATATAGTTCAGCATGGTAGGGTTTGTAAAAAGAATCTGCGGCGGATTCTGTCTAATTTGAGGACGTGTGATTAGTTGCGGATAGTATGGATTTGTATTCTTCCCTTTTCCCTTTTCAGTCTCGCGATTATAAATAGCATACGTAACTTTTGATGGTAAAGCCTTGCACCAAGCATGGATGCGCTTCTGTTGGCTCTTCATCAATGCATTCAAAGGATAAAGGAATATGGCTTGAACACAATCCTTCTCATTTCTTTGTGCAATATCATGAAGAACAGGAATCATGAAGCATTCTGTCTTACCCGAACCAGTGCCAGAAGTTACCACAATAGTTTTTACCTCCTTTAGAGAGCATTGCCTTCCAGCTCTTAGTCTGGTGTTTGTAGGGATGACGGTCGGCTGGGAATCGGTAATCCTTCTCCACATATTCTCCACTTAATGCCTTAACAAATTCGTTGGTGAGAATGTTGAGTTTTGAACAATGTTCGCTGAATGTTTCCTTACTGCTTTCCCACGGGAAGACGGATTGAAACACAGGCTCTGATAATAGGGGCTCATCCTTTGTAAGAATTGTCCTCATATACTCTTGTTCTTTGCCTTTGCCCCGAAACCACAATGAGACCAAAGATTCAACGAGTTTTTTCTCGGCTGAGTTGTAAAAATCGGCGTAATTCATATATTTCAGTTTTGATTTATCAGTTTGACGGTTCTGAGGAATATTTCACTGTAAGTTTCCTTATAGTACTTGCGATAGAAATTGATGATCCTTGCATGTTCTTTTCCTGAAGGAGCAAACAAATTGATACAACCTTTTAAGTCACAAGTGTTTTCTGCTGCACACATAGGAGCTTCTATCATCACACGATGTGAAGGCAACATCCTTTGATAAGGGTAATAATTCTTACCCAAGCTAAATTCAATTATCGGAAGATCTTCGTTTGTATCAGACAGACCTAGTGTACGCATTTTATATCTGTTGATGTCAGTATACAATATCGGCTCTGCCTTCTTCAACTTTCCATTGAGAATGTACTTCTTGAAATCTCTTGCTACAACAGTAGATAAAGAAGTATTGAACAAGTTGTCTAGTAAGGCAATAATCTCGTTCTGTTTCGTTGCTTTGAATTTCATGATTTTATCAGGCATATAGTCCCAAAGTGCGTTAAAGCTTTTCTCCCACATGACACGTGGAATCCAATGTAGAGCAACCACCATCTCTTGCTCAAAGCGTTCGATATCCTGTATCAAGGTTTCTTGATGATCATGCACGCACATGGCCACAATGAACTTGGCCAACAATTCAGGACTTCTCGCTATTACCTTCAACCCATTGTAGGTCGTGAATGGTAATTCCTGGTTGCTGCATATATCAAATGCCTTACAAACAAGCTGCCAGTGCTTTCCTGACATAAAATTTTCAACACTGAGATATTCATACCAAATCTTGTTAAGCTTGTGTGAACGTGCGGTACGTTCTTCGGGAGTGTAGTCACCGCCATCTCTGTTAAAGTACTTCGGAATAATTCTTCGTCTTACTTTTGGACCTGAAAATACTACAAACTCATTGTGCGTGAATGTGTCAGGAAGGCAAAACCTGTTATTATTCTTTTCTTCTCTTATGAGACTAATGGGATAAAAGTCATCAATACCAAGTGACTCGTCTACGGGGAAAGCATAAAGTTCTCCTTCGTACAAAAAGTCCTGTGCATCATCCTCTGTGTTGTCAACAACTACTAAAGTTCCATTGTCGATGGTGGTTTCAAGAACAAATTTTCTAATAAAAACTTCTTGACCAGGCACTCTAAGCATGACCGAGCTTGTACGGTCAAAGGTGTTTGCTCCATACAAGTTAAACGTCCTCAAAATGAGATCGCTATAATCGGAGAGAGGGACAAGTCCATTTATAATGTTTGCCTTTAGATGCTTACGACTGCTGAAGTCTTCACTCTTTGCATAGTAAGATACATCTACCTTTCTTTTTCTGCCGCCATGATTTGTTATTCTGAAATGTGACAGGTTGGCGAATGAGATTACCTTTCCTCTTGGAACAATATTGCCTTCTGTATCAGTGATAATAGTTCCTTCAAAAGGTATCGCAATGGCAACTCGCAAGTAGGGATTGTCTGCATTATTTATTCTGAAATAGCAGACTGATGGACAATGCATTGAATTTCTATTCCTGCTTATCTTCCAGCTCGTGTTACTAAGATTGGTGATTTCAATGTTCTCCAGCGACTCGATTCTTGCCTTCAAAGGTGAAGAGCAGCTAAAATTAATCTCCGTGGAATAAATATCTTCATTGGCTGAACCAAAAGTCATGTCTCTGATAGAGTAGAATGTTTCTACAATATAATTGCCATCAGGAAATTCAACCCTTATGTCCACCAGGCCAATCGGAAGGACACAAGAGGTTCTGAGAGTCCTCCAAGAATTTGATCCTTTATCATGGTGGCCTCTGTATGTGACCTTGCAATTGTTAATCCTATTTTTATCCTTGTCGTATACATGAACCGATGGAACTTTTGATAGAATCTTGTAATTCGACTTTTCAACCCAAGGAATGTAGTTTCCACTAAATTCGGCCGAGTATGGTGTGAATTGGTTAGTGATTTTTACACTTTCTAAAGTCTCTTGATTGCTCAGCTCTACAGAACTTGTGAACTCTACATAATTCAGCTCGTAATCACAGATAGTTAATTTATTAGCATCTGAGGATTCCCATTCAGATGAGAAAACTACGATGTTGTTTTCAGCGTTAGCAGTCTCGCTCTTGCTGTACAAGTTGTCATCCATCATTTGGAATACTTGTGGGTGGTCAAAGTTCGGAGGGTAGCAGCCGGCTACTGTTAAGAAAAGGCGTTCGTCGTTGTCACATCTTACTTTTACTTCAACAACTGGTTCTCCCTTCCACAGAATATCTTTGGCCATGCCAGTGGATATGCGTGTGTAGATAGCACTGATCGCATTTCCATCGTCATCGTATACGAAGCTCTTACGAGAATATTTCCCGACAAGCATACCTGCTACAAAAATGTCAAACGTGTAGCACGTTAAGGTATCAAGCCCTGGAATCGAGTCCGATGATATATCTTTTACAATATCCATATTTACAAGCAGATACCCAATGCCTTCTTGTGTTGTCCTCAATTTCCATGACAGTGATAGAGGCCGTGTTCGTTTCTCACTTTTTACGCTTTTGTATTCTCTCAGTAGCGATTTCGTTAGTTCCGATAATGATGCATCTGTATCATCGTATGGCAACAATTCCGTATCATCCATAATGATAGCATGAGCTATCTGCATGGCAACGGCATAGATGTTCTCATTTCTAAAACCTTTGCTCAGGTATGAAATGCAGTTGAATTGCTGGATGATAGAGTTGGCGTCATTGTTCCAGTCATAGTTAATGATAGACAGTTCTCTGACTAATCCGCCAAGGAATCTCGTAAAACTCCCCATATTGCTGTCATTGTTCTTGATGTAGGTTATGGGAAGTCCTCCTTGGTTCAATAGTGTGCGAAAAGATTCCTTACCTTTCAATGAATGCAGAAACGTATAGCCATTCTGTTCCAATGCACCTTTGGCTGCATCAAACAGTTCCTTATGGTATTCAGGTACTCCTACATCTATTGCAACTTGCTCTTTATTAGGATAATAGCCTCTGTAATCACGCCGCCACCACTCTGCATAGCAGAGTGCCGCCTCAATGCCAAACTTATAGAGATAGACAACGTTGCTTTGGATGGTGCGTTTCAGCCCATCATACTCTTCATCAGACAATTTGAACTTCCACAACGGATAGTTCTTGGGTAAAGAATCCATCCCTCGTGTCTGCAAAATGTCTCTTAGCAATGAATGCTCATTTGATATATCTGAACTGTACAACATTTCTTTTAAAGCTACTTATATTGGTTTAATCTTCTATCTAATTTCCGCAGCACTATGAGTTGGTTTTTTATAAGTACCTGAACAACAAAAAGTTGCTTAGGTTTTTGCCATGTCAGATATTTCACCTACCTTAGTGCTGCAAAAACAAATATAGCAAAATCTCCGAATGACATGGCAAATGTACAAATAAAATCCGAGAATCTCACTCCTTTTGGAGGAATTTTTCCGATCATGGATCAATTTGATGCTCTTTTGGCTCAAACCGTTGACTCCACCTTGAGAATGAGATGCAAATGGTATGGCTATCAGTACAGCGAGATCCTACGCTCTTTGATGTGCGTCTATCTTTGTGGTGGCTCATGTGTCGCGGATGTGACCACTCACCTCATGAGGCATTTGTCCCTTCGTCCATCCCTTCGTACTTGCAGTGCGGACACCATATTACGCGCTATCGAGGAACTAACTTGCGAGAACACCACCTGTCAGTCAGCTTCTGGCAGAGCCTATGATTTCACCACTGCGGACAAAACGAACAAGCTGCTGGTCAAGGCCCTACTTGCAACAGGGCAACTGAAGGCTGGGCAGGAGTACGATTTTGACTTTGACCATCAATTCATAGAGGCGGAAAAGTATGACGCAAAGCCCACCTGCAAGAAGTTCCTGGGCTACAGATCCGGCGTTGCGATCATCGGCGACGTGATAGTCGGCATTGAAAACAGAGATAGCAATACCAACGTGCGCTTTAACCAGAAAGAGACTTTGGAAAGTCGCTCTGTGGGGTATGGGACTTTTGTGTCTGAGATGTTTCTGCTGCGCAAGAATATGTACGACAAGATGATCATTTTTCGCTTTGCAAGCAAAAACGCCTTTAGTCCTATTAGTTGCAGATTCGGGGATCTGTAAAAGTCTCGATTTATAGAGGTGGAAAATTTTAGTCAGTGTCGCAAGGATACATCCAGTGGTCAAACCTGCAGCCCAGGCAACGGAGGCGGAAGCAGGCTATGGGGCAAAAATATGGAGAGGCGGGCAATAAAATGGAGAGGTGAGGCAATAAAAGGCGGGGCGTCTGCGTTTAGCTAAATATAAGAATAAGTTTGCAAACAACGATATGATAGAATATATACGAGGCGAGCTGGCTGCGCTCACCCCGGCGCAGGCCGTCATTGAGGCGGCGGGTGTCGGTTATGCGCTCGGCATCTCCCTCAACACCTATACCGTTCTTCAGGGGAAGCGGGAGGTGAAACTCTATGTCCACGAGGCAATCGTCACGGGAGGCCGCGACGACAGCTACACCCTCTACGGCTTTGCCACGGTACAGGAGCGCGCCCTCTATCGCCTGCTCATCACCGTCTCGGGTGTGGGAGCCAATACGGCGCGGATGATCCTCTCTTCGATCACGCCGAAGGAACTCTGTAACATCATTGCAGGTGGCGACGAGCGGATGCTGAAAAGCGTGAAAGGCATTGGTGTGCGGACGGCGCAGCGCATCATCGTCGATCTGAAGGACAAAATAGTGGCCAGCGGCATAGCCGACGAGCTCCATGCCGTCGCCAAGCCAGGCACTCCGGTGGTCGATACTACCGTCCGAGATGAGGCTGTGAGTGCGCTGACGATGCTTGGGTTCTCCCCCGCACCGTCGGCCAAGGTCGTCCAGTCGATCCTTACTGAGCAGCCAACGTTGCCCGTGGAGCAAGTCGTCAAGCAGGCGCTGAAGCTCATCAAATAGACTCCGGCAAGCGTCCTTGGGCGCAGAAGAGAATAAAGAGAATTAAAAGAAAATCAGGAACATACCCAATTTTTCCAAGCAAGATAGACATCTGACAAGCCCGCAGAGCCTTCCCACTTTGAATTTGAAGAAGGCAGCAGCGGGACCCCGATCAATATGAGGAAAAGGTCTGCCATCATAATGAGTGTCTTATTTGCGGTGAGCCTTGCGGCCATCGCAGGCAGGTTGCTGCTGTCGTCGGCTGTCGTCGGCGAACCAGCCTGGTCGTCGCTGCTTCCCGCCGACACCACGAAGACGAAGAAACCCGACCTGCCCGAGGTGATCATCGACGAAGAGGAAATCCCCGACTCGCTGCTCCATCCGCGCTGGAAGATACAGCGTACCACCCCCATCACCTTCGACGACCTGCAGCAAGGCACCACCGACCTGCAGAGGCCAGAAAACATGCAGCAGACGGTGGAGTACAACGACTCTATCGACCGCTATGTCGTCGGCTACAAGATCGGTGGCACCTACGTCGGCACGCCGATCATGATGACTCCAGACGAGTACAGGGTGTGGAGCGAACGACAGAGCTGGGCCGATTTCTATCGCGAGAAGAACAAGGAGATCCTCCAGCAGCAGGGCAAGGAGAAGTTTGACTTCACCAACATGCACTTCGACCTCGGACCAGCAGAGAAAATCTTCGGCCCTGGCGGCGTGCGCATCAAAACACAGGGTACCGCCGAACTGAAGTTTGGCGCGACGCTGAAGAACATCGACAACCCGTCGCTCCCCATCCGCAACCGCAAGACCACGACGATGGACTTCGACGAGAAGATCAACCTCAACGTCAATGGCAAGGTCGGCGACAAGGTCAACATGAACCTCAACTACAACACCGACGCCACCTTCGACTTCGACTCGCAGAACCTCAAACTCAAGTATGACGGCAAGGAGGACGAGATGGTGCGTCTCGTTGAGGCTGGCAATATCTCCTTCCCCTCCAACAATTCCCTTGTACAAGGTGCAAGCAGCCTCTTCGGTATCCGCACCGACTTCCAGTTTGGCCGCCTGAAGCTCCAGACGGTGTTCTCGCAGAAGAAGTCGTCCAACAAGAGCGTCTCTTCCAAGGGTGGCAAGCAGCTCACCCCGTTTGAGATCGATGTCGCTGACTACGAGGAGAACCGCCACTTCTTCCTCTCCAACTATTTCCTTGCCCACTACGACGCGGGCATGCGCACGCTCCCCAACCTTGCCACGGGCGTGAAGATCAACCGCGTGGAGATCTGGGTAACTAACAAAACAGGAACCACCTCCAATACTCGCAATATTGTCGCCCTCACCGACCTGGGCGAGAACAACGGTGTGAGCCGTCCCGACCTCTGGGGACCGGGCTCGGGTGCTGTGCCTTCCAATCAAGCCAACGGCGAGTATCAGACCATCGCACAGGGCCACCCCGAGGCCCGCGACATCGACCAAGCCTCCAGCGCGCTGGAGGGCATGGGACTCGTTGGTGGTACCGACTTTGAGAAACTCTCGAGTGCGCGCCTCTTGTCCAGTTCGGAATATACGGTCAATACGTCGCTGGGCTATGTGTCGCTGCGCGCCGGGCTGCAGGCCGACCAGGTGCTCGCTGTCGCCTATGAATATACCTACGGTGGTGTGACCTACCAGGTGGGTGAGTTCTCCAGCGACCGCACCAACGTCGGCGAGGCCCTCTTTGTCAAGGCCCTGAAGAACACGAGCAACAACCCCGCGCAGGGCAACTGGCGCCTGATGATGAAGAACGTCTATTACCTCGCCTCGACGGTGCAGAAAGAGAAGTTCCGCCTCGACGTGAAGTACCAGAGCGACACCACGGGCGTCTATATCTCCTACATCCCCGAGGCTCAGGTGAAGGGTACGCCGATCATCAAGCTCCTCGGTGCTGACCGCCTCGACAACAACAACAAGGCCAACTCCAACGGCTACTTCGACTTCGTGGAGGGCTACACCGTGAGCAACGGACGCGTCTTCTTCCCCGTCGCAGAACCCTTCGGATCCTACATGAAGAACTATCTCGAGCAGCACGGCGTGGCGGCAGCGAGCGCGGACAAGTATGCCTTCACCGAACTCTATGACTCCACGAAGACCGTGGCCAAGCAGATAGCCGAGAAGGACAAGTACATGCTCGTCGGACAGTATAGCGGATCCTCTGCCAACGTCATCTCGCTGGGCGCCTACAACGTGCCGCAGGGATCGGTGGTGGTGACGGCAGGCGGCGTGACCCTGACCGAGGGAAGCGACTACTCCGTGGACTACAACTCGGGTGAGGTGACCATCCTCAACCAGAACATCATCGACGCGGGCACCAATATCAACGTCTCGCTCGAAAGCCAGAGCGACTATGGTCAGGAACGCAAGACGATGGTGGGACTCAACTGGGAGTATGACTTCTCGAAGAACTTCCAGTTGGGTGGTACCTTCATGCACCTGAGCGAGCAGGCCCTGACGACCAAGGTCAGCATGGGATCGGAACCCCTCAACAACACCATCTGGGGTCTCAACCTCAACTGGAAGAAGGAAAGTCAGTGGCTCACCAACATGCTCGACAAGATCCCCTTCCTCCACCTCACGCAGCCTTCGCAAATCTCTTTATCGGCCGAGTTTGCACAGCTTATTGCCGGCAAGGCCAGTGGCACGCAGGACAACGCCTCCTACCTCGACGACTTCGAAAACACGAAGAGCACCATCGACGTCTCGCAGCCTACCTCCTGGATCATCTCCTCCGTACCGAGTCTCTTCAACGAGGCGAGCGACAAGACAACGCTCAAGAGCGGCTACAACCGATCGCTGCTCGCATGGTACAATATCGACCCGCTCTTCACGCGACGCAGTTCGTCGCTCACGCCAGGCCATATCCGCAGCGACCTGGAGCAGCTCTCCAACTACTATGTGCGCGAGGTCTATACCCGCGAGCTCTTCCCGAAGCGCGACCAGAACAACTATAGCGGCCAGTCGTCGATGCTTACTGTCCTCAACCTCGCCTACTATCCCGACGAGCGTGGTCCGTATAACTTCAATCCAGACCTCACCCTCAACGGACGCCTCAACCAGCCCAAGACGAAGTGGGGCGGCATGATGCGCAAACTGGACACGAGCGACTTCGAGGCCGCCAACATCGAGTATATCGAGTTTTGGATGCTCGACCCCTTCATCTACAGCAACGAGCGCGAAGATGCTCATCTCTACGGTGGCGACTTCTATATAGACCTCGGCGAGGTGAGCGAGGATATCCTCCGCGACGGCAAGAAGTTCTATGAGAGCGGAATGCCCGTCGATGGCAGCGAGTCCTGGACCACTACGCAGTGGGGCCGCATCCCGACGCAGCCCACCGTCACCTATGCCTTTGCCACTACAAAGGGCAGCCGCGCCCTGCAGGACGTGGGCTTCAACGGTCTCACCGACGATCAGGAACGCGAGTTTGAGTCCTACCAGGACTTCCTGACGGAGATCAGAGGCAAGGTCAACCAGGCCGTCTTCGACTCCATCTGGGCCGACCCAGCCAATGACAACTACCACTACTTCCGCGGATCCGACTACGACCGCGACCAGAAGTCTATCCTGGAGCGCTACAAGCGCATCAACATGCCGCAGGGCAACTCCCCCGACTCCGACAACCAGCCGGAGAACTACGACACGTCCTACAAGACGACCCCGGATGTGGAGGATATCAACCAGGACTACACGCTCAACGAGTATGAGAAGTACTACCAGTACCACCTCTCCATCCGTCCCCAGGACTTGGTCGTAGGCCAAAACTTCATCGTCGATAAGCGCGAGACGACGCCCTCCCTGCGCAAGGGAGGCACAGGCAAGGCGACATGGTATCAGTTCCGCATCCCCCTCAGAGAGTTTGAGCGCCGTGTCGGTGGCATCAGCGACTTTACCTCCATCCGCTTCATGCGCATGTTCCTCACGGGCTTCGAGAAGCCGATCGTGCTCCGCTTCGGATCCCTCGACCTGGTGCGTGGCGACTGGAGACAGTACAACCAGAACCTAACAAACTCCTCCACGACCTCGGGTACGATGTCCGTCAGCGCTGTGAGCATCGAGGAAAACTCGGACAAGGTGCCTGTCAACTATGTTCTCCCGCCGGGCATCTCGCGCGAGCAGGATCCGACGCAGCCGCAGCTCGTGCAGAGCAACGAGCAGGCTCTGGCTATGACGGTCAACCGCCTGGGCACGGGCGAGTCGAAGGCAGTCTATAAGAACACCACCCTCGATCTCCGCCAGTACAAGCGTATCCAGATGTTCGCACACGCCAATGCCTTCGACCCGAACACGACTGGACTGCAGAACAGTCAGCTGGCAGTCTTTGTCCGCTTCGGTTCCGATTATAAGAACAACTACTACGAGTATGAGATTCCGCTGACGCTCACCGCACCTGGCCGTTACAATGGCTATTCGCGTGAGGGATGTGTGGCCGTATGGCCCGAGGAAAACATGCTCGACGTTCCGCTCAAGGTCTTTACGGCCGTGAAGAAGGCACGCAACGAAGCCAAGGCCGCAGGTACGGCCAGCTTCAGCATGCCCTTCGTGACCTACGATGCCGACAAGCCAGCCAACAAGATCACCATCGTCGGCAATCCGACGCTCGGCGAGGTGAAGACGATGATCATCGGTGTGCGCAACCTCAGTGGTGAGGAGAAGAGCGGTGAGGTGTGGGTCAACGAGCTCCGCCTGCTGGAGTATAACAACGAGGGAGGTTGGGCCGCACGCGGAAAACTCAACATTCAGCTCTCCGACTTTGGTACCATCGACCTCAACGGCAGCTACATCACCGATGGCTTCGGAGGCATCGAGCAGGGCGTCAACGAGCGCCAGCAGGAGACAACGAGCGACTACACCCTCACGACCAACTTCGATTTGGGTAAGTTCTTCCCCGATAAGGCGCGGGTCTCTGCACCGATCTACTATAGTGTGCAGCGCACTCAAAGTCGCCCGAAGTACAATCCGCTCGATACGGATATGGAACTGCAGGATGCACTCGACGCAGCGGGAAGCCGCAGTGAGCGAGACAGTATTGAGTCGATCGCCGTCACGAAGCAGACGACGACCAACTTCTCGCTTTCTAATGTGCGCGTTGGCATACAGAACAAGCGTCACCCTATGCCCTACGACCCGGCCAACTTCTCCTTCTCCTATAGCCATAGCCACACCCACACCAGCGGCGAGACTACGGTCTATGAGAACGAGGACAACTGGCGCGGCGCACTCTCTTATAGCTGGACGCCGGTCTATAAATCGTGGGAACCGTTCAAGAAGATCAAGAACCGATCGAAGTGGCTGGAGATCTTCAAGCGCTTCGGTCTCAACTGGCTGCCGCAGAACATCGGCTTCAACACGGAGATGACGCGATCCTATTATGAGCTGCAGGAGCGCGACATGGAATCGACGGAGAACGCCATGTTGCCGCTCACCTTCAGTCAGCAGTTCTTGTGGAACCGCGACTTCACCATTCGCTGGGATCTGACGAAAAACCTTCACATGAACTTCCAGAGTGCGACCCACGCGGAGATCGAGGAGCCCTACACGCCGGTCAACAAGGATCTCTATCCCGACCAGTATCAGGCTTGGAAAGACTCCGTGAAGCAGAGCATCCGCCACTGGGGACGCCCGCTGGACTTCAATCAGTCCTTCAACGCCTCCTACCAGTTGCCGCTCAACCTGATACCCATCTTCGACTGGGTCAATGCCGATGCCAGCTACGCCTCTACCTACTCGTGGGTGAGAGGATCGGACCTGGAGGATGGCACGTCGCTCGGCAACACTATCTCGATGAGCCGCACGATCAACCTCAATGGTACGTTCAACCTGGAGAAGCTCTATAACCAGTTTCCGTTCCTGAAGAAGACCAACGAGCGCTTTAAGCAATCGAAGCGCAACAACCGCCGTCGCCCCAACGCCTCGGGCCGCGATCAGCGCACGCCCAATCCGCCACAGAAGCCAAAGAACGATAAGGATAAGGACAAGGCGGACGACAAGGACGACAAGGCTGGCAACAAGAAGAAAGAACTGCCCAAGAATCGCCGTAGCTTCGAACGCGAGGTGACGATCAAGGCCGACACCACGATGGTCATCAATCATGGCAAGAAGACGCGCCGACTCGTCGTCACGGCCAAGGATGCCGACGGTAAGACCATTGACGTACGCTGGAAGAAGGTGGACGACAACAAGATCAAGATCTTCAACAAGACCGACTCCACCATCCGCATGAAACTCACCGTCACGCCCAAGGAACCGCTCGACGATAAGCGCTGGTATAAGACGGCCCAGTGTGTGGCCCGTGTGCTGATGACGGCACGATCCTTCAGTATCTCCTATCGTGACCAGTATGCGATGATGCTGCCCGGCTTCATGCCCGTCATAGGTAAGGCCTTCGGTCAGCGTAGTGGCGATGCCCTCGCTCCAGGCCTCGACTTCGCCTTTGGTATGACGGGAGACAGTTATATAGATCGCGCGCGAGAGAGAGGCTGGTTGCTCTCCAACGATAGTGTGGCCACGCCGGCAACGACCAACCACACTCAGGACCTGCAGTTGCGCATGACGCTGGAGCCTGTCAACAACCTCAAGATCGACCTCAACGCCTCTCGCACGCAGACCACGGCGAAGAGCATACAATATATGTACCAGGGCAACCCGACCACACAGAGCGGATCGTTTACGATGACGACGCTCTCGCTCGGTTCGGCCTTCGAGGGTATGGGCGATGCAGCCAACGGCTACCATAGTGCGACCTTCGAGAAGTTTGTCCGCTCCCTCGATGGCTACCGTGACCGGGTGGAGGCGCAGTATGTGGGCCAACAGTATCCTGCCGCCCTGGGCGGAGGCAAGTTTGATCCTGCCAGGGGTGCTGTTGACAAGTATAGTGGCGACGTGATGATCCCTGCCTTCCTCAACGCCTATACGGGTATGGGAAGCGTGGGCCTGAACATCTTCCCCACATTGGCTTCGCTGCTGCCCAACTGGACCGTGCGCTACAGCGGTCTCTCACAGTTGCCGTGGTTCCGCGACCTCTTCAAGAGCGTCAACATCAACCATAGCTACAAGAGCATCTATAGTGTCGGCGCCTACCAGAGCTATAGCACCTGGCTGGCCCTCAACGGCGACCTCGGTTTCGTCCAGGATGCCGCGACGGGTAGCCCCATACCGAGTTCGATGTTCAACGTCTCGATGGTGAGCATCAACGAGTCGTTCTCGCCGCTGCTCGGTCTGTCGGTGACGACGCTCAACAGCTTGACAGCTGAGATCAAGTACAACCAGACACGTCAGCTCTCGCTCTCGATGACTTCTGTCCAGGTCAATGAGGCCATCAGTAAGGACTGGGTACTCGGGTTCGGCTATAAGATCAATAACTTTGACATCTTCGGTCCGCGCGGCCGCAAAAAGCTGAAGTCTAAGAAGCAGGGCGACGGCCAACAACAGGGAAGTCAAAACAGTCAGAACAACCGCGGTCAGGCTGCTCGTGGAGGTGTGAACCGCGACTTGAACCTGCGCCTCGACCTCTCGTTCCGCAAGCAGGCAGCCATCACGCGCGACATCGCCACGATGACTTCCTCGGCTTCGAGTGGCAACTCGGCGTTCAAGCTCTCGTTCTCCGCCGACTACACCCTCTCGCGTCTGGTCACGATGAGCTTCTACTACGACATGCAGACCAATACGCCGCTCCTTTCTTCGAGCAGTTATCCGACCACGACCCACGACTTCGGCTTTAATGTCAAGTTGAGTCTCACGAGGTAATGCCAGGATCATAGCTTGTTAAAGTTTGAGCGCGACCGAGGCAATAGCGAGGTTGTGTCGAGATAATAGGGTAGTGTTGAGGTCATGCCGAGGTAGCGATAGCAAAGTGCCAGAACGCCCGACGTGGGCAGACAGAGACAAGAACAACATGGGAAGAAATAAATTTTCACAACAAGAGATTACAGAGATAGCCCGCTTGCTCAAGTTGAAGAACGCCAGCAAGCGGGGACGGCAGAAGGAGATTCGCCACGAGCTGCGCGTCGATTACGAGTTTAATATATCCGACTTCAATGTGCAGGGTAAGGCCTTCGGACCCGACGAGCTACAGGAGGCCATACGTCGTGGTGCGATCGTGATTCTTGATGAGGCTACCATTGCCCAGATGAAGGCCAAGCGCGCCCGTGATAGAGCCCGTGATGAGGCTGCGCGCCAGGCCGAAGCAGTCGCCTTGGGAGAGGTTACCGACTGGCAGCAGGCTCAGGCAGAATGGGAAGCCTGGGAGAAGACGCAGGCAGAGGGGAGTAAAAAAGAAGGCCAATCCTTTGGCAATACCGAATAAAATTCCTATTTTTGCACTTTAATCATGGTGGAATGCTCTCTTGGACTTCCATCACGTAGTACCAACGGTCAAGAACGGCAAATAATTATGCAGGATTTGAAAACTTATGGTGTCTATCGCTTCACGTTGAGCGATGGCGGCGCAAAGCCGGAGTTGCTGATCTCCATCAAAAAAGAATATCAAGGGAAGCCGCTTTATGAAAAGGGGCTTCAGCGCCAGTTTGACGCACATCACGAAGAAGAACACCCCTACTTGCTTCGCTATGTAGAGATGCGGGATGTGGACGGCCAGGGACGCTGCCTGGTCGTTGATTGGGAAGACGCCCGTCCCCTGTCAGCCTTCGCTGCTGAGAATCCTTCCCTCGAAGCCAAGAAGGCCGTGCTCGAGCAGTTGGCTTCTGCACTCGGCTATATCCATGAGCGCAAGGGGGTTCATGGCGACCTCTCTCCAGCGGTGGTCTTTGTCACCAAGAAGGGCAACCAGGTCCGCTTGCTCAACTTCCGCCAGACCTATGCCGGCAATCAGGACGACGCGGCACAGGTCATCCGCTATCAGGCCCCCGAGATCAAGGACGGCACGGTGGCTGTCACGGCACGTGCTGACATGTATGCCCTCGGTATGCTGATGAAGGACTTGCGCCTCGGTGGTGAGTTCTACGACGTGGTGAGTTGCTGCTGCAACTATAATAGCAGTGCGCGCTATGAGACCATGGCCGATTTTGCTGACGCTCTGGATCACCGTCGCAGTAACCGTCCCTCGGGCGGTGTGAAGGTCGGCGTGCCCAAGGTAGGCAAGGGGGCGCTCCGTGCCTTTGCCGTCGTGTTGGCCTTGGCTGTAGTGGTTGGAATCGTCCTCTACTTCATCAACGATGTCAACCTTCTGTCACAGGACGACACGCAGCAAGTAGCCGTGCCTCATGATACCACGGCCACGGTGGCCCCGCAGGACACGACGGCGCAAGATACGGCTCCGACCGTCTCGCCCGAGGACTATACTGGTGAACTGGAGTTCCTCGCCACACTCGTGCCCCAGATGTATAAGGACTTGGACAAAATCTATGCTCCCTATCAGACTGGTGCTACCGACGCTGACCGTCGTGAGCTTAGAGCCAAGGTGGTGCGCTACTATCGCGGACTTCGTGGTACCCTCGGCAAGAAGTCGCAGGCACAGTTTGAAGCCTTCGACAAAGCCTTTGCCGACTATAACAAGATCAAAAACGACGCGCTCGGCTAAGGCGTAGCCAAGACGTAAGGTCATCCTATAAGAACTGGCGGGTACTCTCTCGGGCGCCCGCCCGTTCTTTGTTGTGTTTTCTTATCCGTTCTTCATATTGTGCTCTCGCTCCCTTCCTTTATACCATGCACACTCTTTTATATACCGTGCATGTTTCTTCCTTTGAATGCTTGAGAATTGGCAGATTCGTGAAGTTGACAAGATGTTGCGTTTAAATAAAATTAGTTTCATTAGCTTTTGAAGCGAAAAACATGCATGTAATATACAGAAAATGGCCTTTTTGGTTGTTTGGAATGTATTGAAAAGCTACTGCTCTTGATTTATATCCTTAAAACATGTTAATACAGTTGTTTGTTTAGCCGCCTTATTGTATTTTTGCAAACGTAAAGCATGGCGTTGGGTTTTGAAGCGTAAAACGAATTACCCTTTTTACTTGCGCAAAAGTTGCTTTTGAAGGAATACAACGATCCTTTGAGATTCGGAATAACTAATGTTTAAATAAAATTTATTATGTGGAATTTTTTGGCTCCTCCTGCTTTTAAGCCGGAGCAGACAGGCTCCGAGGCAGATGAGCGATACCGTCGCTTGCGTTGGCAGGTCTTCATCGGTATCTTTATTGGTTACGCGGGATTCTATATTGTCCGCAAGAACTTCTCCATGGCAATCCCGATGCTCGCGCCGTTTGGCTTCGAGAAGGGTGAGCTGGGTGTGGTGCTTTCCATGAACGCTATCGCCTATGGCTTCTCCAAGTTTGTCATGGCCAGTATCTCCGACCGCAGCAATGCACAGCGCTTCCTGCCGCTGGGTCTAATCCTCGCTGCTATCTCGATGATGTTCATGATCGTCCCGGTGCAGTGGATTGGTGCTGACAACAAGGGCTTGGCAATCACCCTGATGGCCGTCTTGAACTTCCTTGTCGGTTGGTTCAACGGTATGGGTTGGCCTCCGTGTGGCCGCGTGATGACCCACTGGTTCTCCATCAAGGAGCGTGGTACCTGGATGTCCTTCTGGAACTGCGCCCACAACGTCGGTGGTGCTCTTGTAGGCCCGATGGCCGTCTATGGAGCCGCTTGGTTCGGATCATGGTTCTACGGTGCTGACGAGAAGTCCTACTTCTTGATTGGTACTTACCTCTTCCCCGCTGCTGTTGCTATCCTGATCGCTATCATTGCCTACAGCATGATTCGCGATACGCCTCAGTCTTGCGGTCTTCCCTCTATTGAGAAGTGGCGCAACGATTATGCCGACACCTACGATGAGAAGTCAGAGGAGGTGCTCTCTACGGGTCAGATTTTCCGTACGGTGCTGACCAACAAGTTCTTGTGGTACATCGCCTTTGCCAATGCCTTCGTCTATATGGTGCGCTACGGTTGCCTCGACTGGGCACCTACCATCCTCACCGAGCAGGGCATCGATATCAAGGAGGCCGGCTGGGCCTACTTCGCCTACGAGATGGCTGCCATCCCTGGTACGATCATCTGTGGCTGGTTGTCCGATAAGGTGTTCCACGGTCGTCGTGCCTTGCCGACCATCCTCTTCATGATCGTCGTGGCAGTCTTGATCGTCATCTACTGGCAGAACTTCACCAATATCAATGTCGTCATTGGTTGCCTGATCGGTATCGGATTCTTCATCTATGGTCCTGTGATGCTCATCGGTGTCCAGGCTCTCGACCTCGCTCCGAAGAACGTGGCAGGAACCGCTGCCGGATTGACTGGCTTCATGGGCTACGTGCTCGGTACGGCTCTGCTGGCCAATGTCGTTATCGGCTACGTCGCTGAGTCTGCTGGCTGGGACTGGACCTTCGTCCTCCTCATCGGCGCCTGCGTGCTCTCCGTTCTCTTCATGGCCCTCACCTACAAGAAGGAGCAGTATCTTGTGAAGAACAAGTAAAGACTGGCGAACGCTATCATTTAGAATAATCATTTAGTCAATATCATCAATTAATAATTGTTTATGACAAAGCAAATTATCCGTTTAGGCTTCGTGGGTATGGCTATGCTCACTGCCTTTACTTCTTGCTCTGACGAGCAGCAATTCACCAATGTGAATACTGACGCCAAGCGTACCGACGTGCAGCAGATCTCGCCGGAGATGGCGAAGGTGCGCGACTATGTGCCTCTCTATGCTTGCGTGGCACACCGTGGTTCCACCTACTGGGCTCCTGAGGAGACTGAGGCTGCCTGGCGTTGGGCCCGCAATATGGGCGCCGACTACTTGGAGAGCGACCTCCAGGTGACCAAGGACGGTGTGGTGCTCGCCAACCACGATGAGAATCTGAAGCGTACCACCAACATCGCATCTGTCTTCTCTGACGACGTGCCCACCAAGCGTAAGGACTTCTACCGCTCGTTCCGCAATGACGACGGTACGCAGCACTTCTCTGAGGCTGATATCGAGGCTCAGTATCAGCGTGACGTGGCCGATTTCCGTGCCAACTACACCATGTCCTACTACTATGCTGAGCTCTTGATGCTCGACGCTGGTAAGTGGTTCAACGACGCCACGCCCGAGCTGGGCCGTGCTTCCTTCGCCGCAGGTCACAATGGTTACTACACCTACGACGCTGCTGGCGTGCCCACGATCCACTATAGCAATGGTCTCTATGTCTCTGCCCTGCAGGATCAGATCAACTACGCTATGGGTAAGAAGCTCAACCGCAATGCCGAGGGCGAGCGCGTGCTGACCTACAAGATCAAGGACGAGTACAAGAACATGACGCTGGAGGAGATCTACAAGGCAGCCAAGGCTGCCGTGAAGTGCGACGATCCCAGCACCGTCGGTAGCAAGGCCGGCAAGTACATGGACTTCGTGGAGTACAGCTTCGGTGACAAGAACGGTAGCACCGCCTATGTCGCTGACGACAAGGACAACGGCAACCGTCCGGGCATCTATCCCGAGTTCAAGGAGTCTTGGTTGAACCCGAAGGACATCGAGATCCGTGTTTATAACATCCTCGACGAGTGGGGTTGGAACATCATCACCAAGAAGGAGTCAGAGAGCAAACCGTTCTATGTCAACGGCCACGTCAACGTGGGTAACACCAATGGTAAGGTGATCCTCCAGACCTTCTCCTTCGACGCCCTCAATCGTGCTTACAACGTCTTCAAGGGTCAGATCCCGATGTGCTACCTCTTGTGGCTGAGCAACGGTGGTTCTACCGACCTCAACTACGACACGCCTGCTGGCTACGCTTCCTTCATCAAGTACGCCCAGGATCATGGTGCCCACATCATTGGCCCGTGCGTAGAGGGTGCGCCCAACAACTATCCTGAGCTCAACGCTCCCTGGATGGCTTACATGATTCGCAAGAGCGGTATGATCAACCACCCGTACTCTTTCGATAGCTATGCTCAGACTGCACGCTACATGGGCTACTATGTCAACTTCTGGGGTGACAACGCCACGCAGTTTGACGACCTCCTGGGTGTCACCGTGCAGCCGACGGCCTACACGACCTTCACCACGCCGCAGACCCACCCGATCTACATGGACGGTTTCTTCACCAACCACTCTGAGATGTCGCTCCGCTACATGATCGAGAATGGTTTCCGTTGCAGCTCTACGCTCCACAACCCGTTCCACCCGGAGCAGAAGTATGACAACTCTCAGGCTCCCCACGTGGTGCCCGATGGTGCCGACGTGCTCAACGAGCTCGGTTACTAATCGAAAGGTAGTGGTTTAAGTAAGTCATATTACCAACATTCATAAGTAAATAAAGACAATGAAGAAATTTATCATATTGCCCATGTTCGCTCTTTGCGCCATGGCAGCCAACGCGCAGGACTTTGATTCCAAGCCGACCGTGACTATCGATAATGAGCAGGAAGACCTCCACTTCACCGTGGGTGCCCGCTTCATGGCCGACGCAGCATGGTACCACAACGACTATACGCCGATGCAGTCTGGCGCTACGATCGCTGACGCCCGCATCCGTACTTCGCTGACCTATCAGGACTGGTACTTCTATGCAGACTTCGGTTTCGGTGGTGGCAAGTTCTCTCAGAAGAACATCTTCCTTCGCTACAACCAGAAGGACAACAAGGGTGGCAACCATGACATCCAGGTGGGTTACTACAACAACGCCGCTGGTTCCATGGCTCGCAACACCTCTCTCGGTAGCTACCACTTCATCTCTCGTGCCGGTGCTGCCAACGCCCTCGGCGAGGGTCGTGAGCTGGGTATCACCTACAAGTTCACCAACGACAAGTTTATGGCCTATCAGGGTGTGACGACCGAGAACCAGTACAACAAGATCGAGTCTGGCTTCAATGGTATCGTCCTCTCAGGTCGCTACCAGTATCGTCCCATCAACGACGGCACGCAGACCTTGATGATCGGTGGTAACATCCGCTACCAGCACGTGGGTGGTGGTGTGACGGAGAACAACGTTCTCAAGAAGACCATCAAGCTGGGTCAGAGCATGGAGACCTTCGTCGATGAGGACGAGCGCTTCGTAAGCTGCGAGCTGCCTTGGGCTGAGAACGTCCTCGACGCTGGTGCCGAGGCCCTCTATCACAACGATAAGCTCTTCGTTCGTGGTGAGTATCTCTACAAGCACGTCACCAAGAAGCGCGACTCCAAGACGCTCTTCGACGCAAGCAACAACAACATTGATACTTGGGGTACCCTCGATGCTTGGATCACGGCCAACCCGCTTCGTTCCAACAACTTCCATGGTGGATACGTTGAGGCAGGCTACATGATCTTTGGTAACCCCTACAAGTTTGATAGCCGCAACGGTACCTTGAAGGGTCTCTCTGGCCGTTCTTTGGAGATCGTGGGCCGCTTCAACTACACGGGTCTCAACGACATCAACGCTGGCGAGTACTACAGCGCAGGTCGCGACCAGTACTATCCCGATGGTATGATGGCCGACTATCCTTACAAGTCAAGCAGCGTTGGTGGTGGTGCCGTCCGCTCTTGGACCCTCGGTGTGAACTACAGCTTCAACCGTTTCGTTCAGGCTATGCTCGACTACACCTACTCCAACTTGTCTAAGGACAAGTACGCATACGACAAGAACTTCCACATGGTTCAGGCTCGCGTGCAGTTCGTCTTCTAAACTTGAAGGCACAACATGCTAAAGTAAGAATGTACTTTAGGTAATATAGCCGGGGCGTTTCGCAGGACTTCTCTATGAGGTCTTCGTGGAACGCCCTTTTTTTATCCTCTTCTGTTTAATAACAGGGCTTTGTATAACGCTTATCTCCCGCACCAGTCCATCCAGGGTTTCTTGTATGGGTAACAGAAGGGCAGAAAAGGAGTAGAAACAAAGCGGGCGGCAAGTCGTATGACCTGCCGCCCGTTGTTGCGTCTATGAAAAAAGAGGGGCCGAGATTATTTGGCCTTGCCCTGGTTGGCCACTGCCTGCTGCTTGCGAGCGATCTCGTCGGCGTCGCCGAGGTAGTAATCCTTCACGAGCTGGAGCTTGTCGTCAAACTCGAATACGTACGGGGTAGCCGTCGGGATGTTGAGCTTCGTGATCTCGCTGTCGCTGATGCCCTTGAGGTGCTTCACGATGCCGCGCAAGCTATTGCCGTGGGCAGCCACGATGATGCAGTCCACCTCCTTGAGTTTCGGGAAGATCGTGCACTCCCAGTAGGGCATCACACGCTCGATGGCGTCCTTCAGGCTCTCTGTCGTCGGGAGATAGTCCTCCGGCACGAGGGCGTAGCGCGGATCCGTCAGTGCGCTGCCGATGCCGTCGGCGGGCAACTCGTGGGGAGCCACGTCGAAGCTACGACGCCACAGCAGCACCTGCTCGTCGCCATACTTGGCGGCGGTCTCAGCCTTGTTCAGGCCCTGGAGCATACCGTAGTGCTTCTCGTTCAGGCGCCAGCTCTTCTCTACGGGGATCCAGTCCTCGTCCATAGCGTCGAGCACGTTGTTCAGCGTCTTCACGGCGCGCTTCAGATAGGAAGTATATGCGATATCAAAGTGAAAACCATTCTCCTTGAGCAGTCTTCCTGCGGCGAAAGCCTCCTCCTTGCCCTTCTCAGTCAAGTCAACGTTGGTCCAACCGGTGAAGCGGTTTTCCATGTTCCACTGGCTCTCGCCGTGGCGTACCAATACAATTCTCTTCATATTTCTCTATTGTTTAATAAATGATGCGTCGAAATAAATATTACCTCAAATACATTTGCAAAAGTACGAATTTTTCCGCACCTATCCGCCCTTTGCCCCTTGAAAACATCAGCGGCTAAGGCTTTTTACGTTTTTTTAAGGTCTTCGCCGTGTGCTATTTCACGATGCGATAGTAGTCCTCCTTGCGCGGCTTGGCCGCCTTCGGTTCTGCGTCGGGATAGCCCAGGGCGAGCGCTCCTATGCCAGCGAGTCCCTCGGGCAACTGGAGTTCACGCATCAGCGCCTTTCCCTCCTCGGTGGCAAACATGGCGTCCTCGCGGTTGATCCAGCAGGAGGCCAGTCCTACACTGTGAGCGGCAACCATCATCGATCCCAGTACGAGCGAACCGTCGCGGTCCTTGTTGGGACTGTCCGCGCTGGCAAAGACCAGCACCACGGTCGGTGCACCATAGTAGGGGTCACTCTCCGTCCCCATCACGCGGGCATTCATCGCCGTCAGTCGGGCCCGCAGTGCTTCGTTCTGTACCGCCACGATCCACGGGTCCTGCTTGCCGAAGGCCGTATGAGCCCATGTGCCTGCCTCGAGCACGGCCTTTAGGGCGTCGTCGCCGACCTGTTCCCCCTTGAAGCGGCGCAGGCTGCGGCGCTCCCGTATAGCTTTCAATACTTCATTGTCCATTGTCTTATCCTTATTAGTGAAATGATAGTCTGTTTTCTGTCAGCAAAGCGATCGACTTATTTCTATTGGCGAAACGATCGTCTTATGTTGTGGGCAAAAGCAATTGTCTTCTCGTGCAGACCGCTTGCTCCGTGCAAAAGTACGATATTTTGGTGAGGATTGCAAAATAATTGCGTAACTTTGCGCCATGACTTACGCCGACATCATCCTACCATTGCCCTTGGAGGGCTACTTCACCTATTGCGTTCCCGACACGTTGGCCCCGCGTCTGCAGCCTGGTTGCCGCGTGCGTGTGCCGTTGGGCAAGACCAAAACCTACACTGGCCTTGTCGCAGCCCTCCACGACCAGGTGCCCGCAGGGCTCAAGACAGGCAAGGAGGGCGTGAAGTCTATTGTCGAGATGATGGACCCGGGTCCCGTGCTCCTGCCCCAGCAGTTGCGCCTATGGCAGTGGATAGCCGACTACTACCTTTCGCCCATTGGCGAGGTCTATAAGGCCGCCCTCCCGTCCGGTCTTAAGGCCGAGGACGACTATCGTCCCAAGACCGAGACCTACGTCGTGCTGGCCGACGACTTCCGTTCGGCGCAGGCCCTCCGTGCAGCCCAGGCTATGCTCCAGCGCGCTCCTGCCCAGCAGAAGGTCCTCCGCGCCTATCTGGAGCTGGCCAGCGTCAGCGAAGAGAATCCTGTGCCCCAGCGCGAGATCACCCGCGAGGAACTGATGAACGAGTCCCACTGTACCACCACCGTCCTCCGCCAGTTTTTGGACCGTAGAATCTTGCGGCTGTACGAGAAGGAAGTTGGCCGCATCCCCCTCGGCGGAATGCCCCATCCCGAGCACATCAAGCCCCTCAGCGAGGCCCAGGCCGACGCCTACAACCAAATCCTCGTACAGCAAATGTCGAAGGATATCACGCTTCTTCACGGCGTCACATCGAGCGGCAAGACCGTGATCTATATCCACCTCATTCAGCGCGCCCTCGACGAGGGCCGCCAGGTGCTCTACCTCCTGCCCGAGATTGCCCTTACGGTGCAGATGATGCAGCGCCTTCGCCGAGTCTTTGGTGACCGCCTCGGCATCTACCATTCCCGCTATAGTGATGCGGAGCGCGTGGAGATCTGGAAGCGCCAGCTCTCCGACCATCCCTACGATGTCATACTAGGCGCCCGAAGCGCCCTCTTCCTGCCCTTCCAGCGACTGGGCCTCGTCATCGTCGATGAGGAGCACGAGCAGAGTTTCAAGCAGATGGACCCTGCGCCACGCTACCATGCCCGCTCCGCCGCCATCATCCTGGCCAAGCTCTGCGGAGCCAAGGTCCTGCTGGGCACGGCGACCCCTTCGAGCGAGAGCTATTGGAACGCCCAGACCGGCAAGTATGGCTACGTCCGCCTCGACAAGCGCTATCAGGACATGGCGTTGCCTGCCGTCGAGGTCGTCGATGTCAAAGACTTGCGCCGCCGCAAGATGATGACCGGCCACTTCTCACCGCGCCTTCTGGCCGCCATCCGCGCCGCCTTGGCCAGCGGCAAACAAGCCATCCTGTTTCAGAATCGCCGTGGCTTCGCCCCAAGGGTGGAGTGTCATGTCTGTGGCTGGACCCCGAAGTGTCCCCATTGTGACGTGTCGCTGACCTACCATAAGACCATGGGCCTGCTCACCTGCCACTATTGCGGCTACGTCTTGCGCGTGCCCACCGTCTGTCCCAACTGCGAGAGCCACGACATCCGCGGCCGCGGCTTCGGTACGGAGCGCGTCGAGGACGAGTTGCAGGCTCTCGTGCCTGAGGCGAAGATCGCGCGGATGGACCTTGATACGACACGCACGAAGAACGCCTACGAGCGCATCATCAACAGCTTTGCCCAGGGCAAGACCAACGTGCTCGTCGGCACGCAGATGGTGACCAAGGGCCTCGACTTCGACCATGTCGGCGTCGTGGGCATCCTCTATGCCGACGCCATGCTCAACATTCCTGACTTCCGTGCCTACGAGCAGGCTTTTGCCATGCTCTCGCAGGTGAGCGGACGGGCTGGCAGGAAGGGCGATCAGCAGGGCCTGGTCATCTTGCAGACCAGCCAGCCCGACTCTCCCGTCATCCAGCAGGTCGTGCGCCACGACTACCGCGCGTTCTACGACCAGTTGTTCGAGGAGCGCCGCCTCTTCCGCTATCCCCCCTTCACCCACCTTACCTATATCTACCTCAAGCACCGCCAGGAGCGCACCGTCGAGTCAGCCTCCATGGAGATGGGCTCCCGTCTTCACCAGATCTTTGGCGACCGCGTGCTCGGGCCCGACAAGCCCTCCGTGGCCCGGGTGAAGACCCTCCATATCCGCAAGTTGATGCTCAAACTCGAGTTGGGCATCGACCTGCGACGCGTGCGCCAGTGTCTGCGCGAGGTGCAGTCGGCGATGCTACGGGCCAAGACCTATGGCGCCCTGCAGATCTATTATGATGTTGATCCGCTATAAAGGTCCTGTCGCCTGTCGGTTTTCTGCAGAAAAATGCCTACCTTTGCAAAGACATAAGATAGGCACAAGATAGCGCGCTGCCAAGTCCTCTGGCCGGGAGATCTTGCAGCACGGAAGTATTCGTATAACAAAACACAATAGATATGAAGAAAATACCCCTCTTACTCCTTTTCCTCCTGTTTTCCCTCGCAGGACAGGCCCGCACGCGCATCCAGTTTGATGCCGACTGGCTCTTTGTTCTCGGCGACGATTCCACGATGGCCTCCCCGTCCTATGACGACCGTGGTTGGCGCCGTCTCTCCTTGCCCCACGACTGGGCTATCGAAGGCGACTTCCATGTTGGCAACCCCAGTGGCGCCAGTGGCGGCGCGCTTCCCGGCGGCGTAGGTTGGTACAGAAAGCATTTCCGCCTGCCCGCAGGCTCGTCCGACGATCGCGTCCTCGTCACCTTCGACGGCGTCTATATGAACGCCACGGTCTATGTCAACGGCCACGCCCTGGGCACGCGCCCCTATGGCTACTCCACCTTCGAGTACGACCTCACCCCCTATCTCGACCGGTCGGGAGAGAACGTCCTGGCCGTCCGTGTCGATAATAGCGACCAGCCCAACAGTCGTTGGTATTCTGGCTGCGGCATCTATCGTCATGTGTGGCTCACCACCGCCTCGCCCCTGCGCGTGGCCCAGTGGGGCGTCCACGCCGTGGCCCAGTGGCGCAAGGGCGACACCTGGGAGGTGAGGGTCGATGTGGCGCTGCACAACGACGGTCCGAAGGCCCCACAGGCGAAGGTGCGTCATCAGCTTCTCGACCCCAACGGTCGTGTCGTGGCCCGCCATGAAGGCCGCTGCCAGGGCCAGGTGCTCACCGTGAGGAAACCCTTGCTGTGGGATATCTACCAGGGTCACGTCTACCAAGTGGTAACGGAAGTGGTCGTTGGCGGCAAGGTAGTCGATCGCGTCTCCACGCCCACAGCCTTCCGCACCTTCCGCTTCGACGCCGAGACAGGCTTCTGGCTCAATGGTCGCAACGTGAAGATCAATGGCGTCTGCGAGCACCACGATTTTGGTGCCTTGGGCGCTGCCCTCGACGAGGATGCCCTTCACCGCAAGCTCACGCGGCTGAAGGCCATGGGTGTCAACGCCGTCCGCAGCAGTCACAACCCGCCCGCTCCCGAGTTGCTTGCGATGTGCGACACGATGGGCCTGGTCGTCATGGATGAGAGTTTCGACATGTGGCGCCGCAGAAAGACCAAGAACGACTATGCGCGCTTCTTCGATCAGTGGCACGAGCGCGACCTCTCAGACCTGGTGCTTCGTGACCGCAACCACCCCTGCGTTCTCGTCTGGAGCATTGGCAACGAGGTGCTGGAACAGTGGTCTGGAGCCGACGCTGACGAACTGACGCTGGAGGAGGCCAACCTCATCCTCAACGCGGGCCACGACGCTTCTACGCTCGCCCATGGCGACGACCTCTCGCCCAACTCGCTCCTCACGATCCATCTCGCTGATATCATCAAGCGCTACGACACCACGCGTCCCATCACGGCGGGCTGTAACGAACCTTCCCCTGATAACCACCTCTTCAAGTCGGGCGCCATCGACCTCGTCGGTTTCAACTACCACCACCAGTGGGTGAAGGACGTGCCCAAGAACTTCCCCGGCAAGCCCTTCCTCTTCACCGAGAGTGTCTCCGCCCTGCAGACGCGCGGCTACTACCGCATGCCCTCGGATAGCGTCCTCGTGCTGCCGCAGCGCTGGGACCTGCCCTATGCCGACCCCACGATGATGTGCTCGGCCTATGACAACGCCCACGCCCCTTGGTCCTCTACCCATGAGGAGACCTGGGAAGTTGTGAAGCACACTCCCTACTGCGCCGGACAGTTTATTTGGACAGGATGGGACTATATCGGCGAGCCCACCCCCTACGGCTATCCGGCGCGAAGCAGCTATTTTGGCATCATCGACCTGGCCGGATTCCCGAAGGACATTTATTATATGTACCAGAGCGAGTGGACGGACCAGCCGGTCCTCCACCTCTTCCCCCACTGGAACTGGTTGCCCGGCCAGACCATCGACCTGTGGTGCTACTACAACCAGACCGACGAGGTGGAACTCTTCATCAACGGGCGCAGCCAGGGCGTGCGCCGCAAGCAGGACGACCACCAATATCATGTGATGTGGCGCGTGCAGTTTGAGCCTGGCGAGGTGCGTGTCGTGGCTCGCCAGCAGGGCCGCGAGGTGCGTTCCGAGACGATCCGCACGGCAGGTGGTGCCGAGAAGATCCGCCTTGCCGCCGACTATCAGGGCGAGCATACGATCTTTGTCGCTGCCGAAGTCACCGACCGCGAGGGCACGCTCTGCCCCTGGGCCGAAAACGAGATCTATTTCTCTGCCGAGAATGCCGACATTATCGGTGTCGATAATGGCAGCCAGTTCTCCACCGAGCGCTTCAAGTCCGACCATCGCAAGGCCTTCTTCGGCAAGACCATGGTCATCCTGCGCGTCAAGGACCCCCAGAAACCCGTCCAGGTCAAGGCTCTTGCCCCTGACCTCCAGGCGGCTTCGCTGACGACCAGCGCGCGCCCTGGTCGTCCATGAAATGATCCTTTTCGAATACAATCATCAGACACAACCCAATATGAGTCAATCCTATCCTAACCACCGCATGATCGCGGCGGCCCTCCTGGCCCTCTTCGGCTGGGAGACCGCCGTCGCCACCGTGCCCGACCGCGATCCGCAAGACCAGTCTGCGGGCTTCGACGTCTCCTGGATCAGCAATCCCGAGAAGGTCGGCGATCACAAGGAGGCAGCCCATGCCACCTATATCCCCTACGCTTCCACCGAGGCGATGCGCCAGGACATGACCTTCTACTCCCAGCCCTGGACCACCCCGCAGAGCAGCCGCTACCTGTCGCTCAACGGTATGTGGAAGTTTCGCTATGTCGCCGGCACGCCCCAAGGTCCTGCCGACACCGATGCCCTCGTCGCCCAGTCTTGCAACGCCGAGGGCTGGGACGAGATCCGCGTTCCCCTGTCGTGGGAGATGGCGGGCTATGGCGATCCCGTCTATACCAACGTGGGCTATCCCTTCGTCTATCATCCACCCTTGGCCCAGGAGGGCCATGCCGAGGCGGGCGTCAAGGACGACAATGCTACGGGCTTCTACAGTCGCACCTTCACGCTGCCCGCCGACTGGCGCGACCAGCGCGTCTTCCTCCATTTCGACGGCCTCTACTCCGCTGGCGTGGTGTGGGTCAACGGGCGCTACGTCGGCTACACGCAGAGCGCCAATACCGACGCCGAGTTCGACCTCTCCGGCTTTCTCCGCGAGGGAGAAAATCAGCTCTCCGTGCGCGTCTATCGCTGGTGCGACGGCAGTTATATCGAGGGCCAGGACATGTGGCACCTTAGTGGCATCCACCGCGACGTCTATCTCTACGCCACACCGAGGGTGGCCGTCCGCGACCATTTCGTGCAGACCGACGGCCTCCTCAGCGCCGACGCCACCTCGGGGGCGATGGTCCTCCAGCTGACCGTGGACAACCGCAACGGCCTCAAGGCCAAGAAGACCATCGAGGCCGTGGTCCGCGACGCTGAGGGGCGGGAGGTGCAGCGCCGCCAGTGGGTCTATCAGTCCACGACGACCGCCACAGAGGCCCTCCGCTTTGATCTCAAGGACCTCCATCCCTGGACCGCTGAGAGTCCCTATCTCTACACCATCGAGGTGTCGCAGCGCAACGCGAAGGGTCGCGAGGAGATGGCCTTCTCCACGAAGTATGGTTTCCGCACCATCCGCACCGAGGGCCACCACCTGACGATCAACGGGCGCCGCGTCCTCTTCAAGGGTGTCAACACCCAGGACACCCATCCCGAGTATGGCCGCGCCATCGACGTGGCGACGATGCTTCAGGACGTGCGGATGATGAAGCAGGCCAATGTCAACACCGTCCGCACCTCTCACTATCCTCGTCAGCCGAAGATGTACGCGATGTTCGACGCCTTCGGTCTCTATGTTATGGATGAGGCCGACGTGGAGTGCCACTATGCGGGCGAGCGGGGCGGCAACCTCTCCGATCGCAAGGAGTGGCGGACGGCCTACCTCGACCGCACGGAGCGCATGGTGCTGCGCGACCGCAACCATCCCAGCGTCGTCTTCTGGAGTCTGGGCAATGAGAGCGGCGACGGCAGAAACCTCCAGGCCACCTATGCCTTCGCCACAGCCCACGGCGACGGACGCCCCGTCCACAGTAGTCCGTGGGGTAGCCAGGGGACGCCTTGTAGTGACCTCAACTCGCGGATGTATCCCACGGTCGCCGAAGCCCAGGACTACGCCCATAAGCCCGCCTATGGCTACGACCGTCCGATGATCTTCTCGGAGTATGCCCACGCCATGGGCCAGGCCGTCGGCAACCTCCAGGACTACTGGGACATCATCGAGCACCCGGACAACGACTATATCATCGGTGGCTGCATCTGGGACTGGGTGGACCAGTCTGTCTATCGCCCTTCCGACCTCCTGCGTGGCGTGCGGACGAAGAATGGTTTCCACAACTGGGTGGCGGGCTACGACTACAATCCCACCGAGTTTGTCGGCGACGGCTTCCAGGGCAATTTCCTCAACAACGGAATCATCACGCCCGACCGTGCGTGGACGGCCAAACTGACTGAGGTGAAGGCCGTCTATGCTCCTGCCGCTTTCTCCGACTGGGATGCTGCGACGCGCTCCTTTACGCTCCGCAACAAGTTGGCCTTCTCTGACTTGTCCGACCTCTACGACCTTTCCTATCAGCTTCTGCGTGATGGCTACGTCGTGGAGCAGCAGACGCTTCCTCTCCCCGCCGTGCCAGCGGGTGAGTCGGCACAAATCGCCGTGCCTTACCATAGCGTCCTCGACGCAGGTGTGGAGTATGTGCTCCACCTCTTCCTGCGTCTCAAGACGGCCACCTCCTGGGCCGACCAGGGCTACCCCGTTGCCGAGGGCGAGATGATCCTGCAGCCGCGCGCGCCCCTTGCCGCCCACGAGGCCCATGGCGGGCGTATCGAGGCCGATGCGAAGCGCCGCCTCTACACCGGTACGACGCAGGAGGGCAGGCCCTTCTCCCTCCAGTTTGACGACTCGGGCAAGTTGGTCTCATGGACCTTCGACGGGCGCGCCGTGATGGTGAAGGACCCCGACTTCAATAGCATGCGCGACATCGACAACGACCGCAGCCAGGAGTTGCAGCAGATGCCGATGGTCAGCGAGGCCGAGACGCGCATCGTCACTCAGGGTGGTGACGAAAAGGGCTATACGGTCACCGTGGAGGGCCGCGCCGCCAACTGCCTCTACACCTCCCGCTACACGCTCTATCCTGATGGCGTGGTCGATCTTCAGGTGGTCTTCTCGCCGTCGGGCCCCACGCGCCGCCTGGGCCTGGGTATGGAACTGGCAGGCTTCGACCAGGTGGCTTACTACGGCCGTGGTCCGTGGTCCAACTATGTCGATCGCATGACGGGCTCCTATCTTGGTCGCTACACCACGACGGTCGATGAGATGATCGACGAGAACGTCCATCCCCAAACCTTTGGCGACCACCAAGACTTGCGCGACCTCACCCTCGACCATGCCAACGGGCTCCGCCTCTCCGTGGCCACGGAGGGTAGGGTGGCCTTCTCGCTTTCCCACTACGACGAGCGACAGTGGTGCGACCCTGCGGACCAGCTTTGGCGCGATGCGACCCATTGGTACGACCTGGTGCGCAGCGAGACGGTCTTTGCCCACTTCGACGCCTTCCAGCGCGGCCTGGGCAATAACTCTTGTGGCGGCGACGGTTGCCTCGACCCGTATCTCTGTCCCTCCAGCGGACAGCTCTCCTATACGCTGCGCTTCACGCCCACCGTGCGTCAGTAGGGCGCAGCTCTTTTTCATAGGCCGAGCCTTCAGCTTTGCCCGATCGCTTTCTCATCCCCCACCGTCCCAATGCTTTGGTTGGTGGGGGATGTCATGTATTTGAGCGTCTCTATGTGAGTATTGAAATCGTAAATGTAGCAATGTAACAATGTAACATTGCGCGGCAAGACGCCACGTGTCATGTCGGAGGGGTCTCAGGCTGGTTCGAAAAGATAAATAGTAAACCGACTGACCATGGGGTTTACGCTTATAGTCAGTCGGTTATCTTGCGAATGATCAGTCATTCATTGACTTCACGTCATCATTTATATAGCTGTAAATTCATTTCGTACTTAGTCTGTGATTTCTCTAATCAGCATTCCGGGATAAAAGTCTTTGCCAGAAATCTTTTCAAATTCTGTGGCTTCAACGATGGATTCGGCATCTTCCTCAGCCATGAAACGGTTGTCTTTGATTTTACCCTTTACTGGCTTGATAAGACCAACTTGCACGTATGACATCTTGCCCTGTTCGTCAATTACCCTTTCAAGTACCTCGAAACGAGTATTCTCGGTGACATCTTCCTTCAGGCCTACATCTGCCGTGAGCGGATCAACGCTGAGTAGCGGTGCCTTGATTCTGAAATCAGGATAAATCTGCTGTAGCGACGCAAGGTTATGGTCCATCGTTCTTGTCGTAACTTTAAGAAGCAGCGCTTGGGGATCTTTGCTAGCCTTGAAGTGTGTTTCTTTCGACTCAGCTTCTGTTTTTCCCACAAATTCCATTTTGAAAAGCTGGTTGTCTTTTTTGAACGCTTCAACTTTGTCTTTGTCCGTATCGCCATCCTCCGTATAATAGTTCTGATAGAAGGTGTTGGCAATGTCATCATTCCATCGTAATCGGGAGAGATAGGTTGTAACGTGTACTTTGAATCCACCGATAGATTGCATTGCTTTCTGCATCTGACTCGCACTTCCAGAAAGCATGGAGGCATAGCTTTTCAACAACCAGTTCCCACTACCCTTGCTTTGATATTTGATATCATTGACTACAAGATACGTATTATGAATCAGTAGCTCTCCGGCATCTTCCAACAAAGCCATACCGCGAATGCTGGCCCTGGCCACATTGGTTTGTTGCTGGTTAGCATTGTACAGACTGCGCTCTTTAATCAGTTCCATATTGAATGAGCCAGTCTGCTTGTCGCGATTGAACCATTTGGCTACCATCTTCTGTCCAAGATTCACCTGGTCTGCAAAAGACTGGATATTGGCACTTTGGTCGTCCTTATGTTCCGCAAATGTTACTACTTTGACCCCAAGGTTGTGGTTGTTGAAACGCTCGGGGAAAGGTGTCTGAAGAAATACTTGTTCTATGATGTCATCGAAACGTTGATTTTGATGTTTGATCATCATGACATGAATAGAACTGCGCTCGTACGTATTGGCCTCTTCGCCCTGCGGGAAGCATGGCGAAGAGGTAATCGACAGCAAGAATAGGAGAACGATTCGGGTTGCGAGTTGATTTAGATATCCCATTCACCATCAGTTTTATAGTGAACACCTGTTGACTTCTGACTCTTGTCACCTCCTTTTACCCCTCTTTTTTCAAGTTCTTTTTTTATACCTTTATAATATTTCATCAAAGCAAATGCATTATTGCTGCTTTTTGATATTTTATAATCCGAAGGAACATTGAATTCATCATCAGAAACTTGACGAGCGGTTATCTTCGTTACATCCATCTCTATATAGAAACTCATTTCACCAATACTCATCGTACTGACATGTCCTCCATCATACTTTATGATGCATTTGGTAAGCACGCCAGGAACATCCAAACCATAAAAGGCACACTTCAATCCAGCGGGGGCAGGTGTGTCGGACACATAAGCCTTGACATGATAATTTTGGTACATTCCCCCCATAGTATGATTGATATCGCCTTCGTACATTTTACAGCTCGTGTCCAAGATGTCCTTCGTGGTACTTGTTGCTGCAAATGTATTGGTAGAAAGAGGAGATGTCATTCCATCAGCATATTTCAAGTCCTGCTGCAGTAGTGGTAACATTAAAGGTGCGTTCTCCGTGAGGTCCATACCCGTTTTTGTATGTTCGCAATAATGCACATAAGCATATTCGGCAGTTGAACCGGCATTGTGTGCACCTAAAGAACCTCGTTTTCTTGGTGAAGTACCAGTGTCTTCACCTTTAAGCAGTTTGTCAACCAGTCCAGCGTCTGCTATGGTATGACACTTGGTTGTCTCATCTATCAGATGCATTTTGTCGCCCTTTACGATGATGCGTATCTTATGCACACCATCAAAATAGATAGAATTAGGCATCTTCTTGATGTAATCAGAGTAGTTTTCAAAGGTCTCCAATTCAATTTCACCTTCAAAAACTTCTGTTGACTGCGCACTTACGCTTGCCGAAAAGCCGATGATCCACATAAGTGCGAAAATTACTTTTTTAATCATAAAATTCAAATTTATATAATAGATAAACTATTGTTGGCGTCATTTCGTTGTTATTATATTCGGTTGTTGCCCTTTCCCGTATGCAACGCCAATTGCTTGGATTGCTTGGATCTTGGTTTCCCTCAACTCTGCTTCAGTGTCGTACTTTTTCATCTCGTATTTCCACTGTTCACCCAATTTCCCCTTTATGTCCTTGTACAATGTTTGCGCGGCACCATAGCAATTGCAATCTGGAAGGATCTCTGAAAGACATTCTCCTGCCATGTTTGCCGCGTCCATATTCTGATTGGCTGCCCATACAGCGCGTGCCTTTTCCAGTTTTTGGGAACCCGAGATGTCTTGATAGTCTCCCCAAACCTCCATGCTGGCTGAGACGGCATGGTCATATTGACTGTATTGGGAAGGCATGGTGCTGAGAAGATAAAACGCCTCTTCATACTTGTGCTGCTCGGCAAGATGCAGTGCTTTCCGAATGATATAGTCTCCTTCTTTCTCATAATAGGCTATGATTTTTGCCTTGGCGTTGGAAACAAATTCTCGAATCTTGGCATTGGACTTGTTGATAGAACGGAATGCAGCATTGTAAGCTTTTATTTCGTTCGTTCCGACCCCTTTGAGGTTGATAATAGTAGAAGCAAATACTGTGCCGCTTGTATTGTCAACCACCTGCAGGTTGACGTCCAATGTCAATACGACTTGCTGTTGAGTTGTAGCGAGCGTGTTCTTTGTCGCTATGTTCACCTTTGGTACCAACAGAAACGGAGTAAGATACTCGCTCTGTGCAGCAAGCCCATCGGTGGTAATGGCCGTTGTAAGGCTATTGGAAAGATAATCCATGCAGGATTGAGGTATGGTTTCGCTCTGTTCTGGAATATAAACATACATGGATATTGGCTTCTTCTGTGCCCATGCCAACGTCACACAACATAGGCACACGAGTGATAATATTATCTTTTTCATATTGTTGTTATTTTTCACCAATTAAAACTACGGCTTTTCCTAATCCTCGCATATCTACCCTGCAGGGTATTTGGTATTTTGAAGTCAGTTCCTTCACCAGCTCTCTTGCCCATCGACGTGTGTCGTTGGCACGCCCATTTGCCTGATACAGAGCAATACGTATCTGCTCAAACTTTAAAAACGATTCAGAACCCTGAGTAAGGTTGTATCGATGGTTTACGCTGTTGTCGGAAACCCAATCGTCAATAATGTCGGTCAGCTCCTCTCCGCCATACTCGCTCGTAAGGTCTATGCCAGAGCCATTGTCAACAACCTTTACCTTCATCGTGACTTCGCGTCCGTTCTCCATCATGTCGTCGAAATGAGACTGAAGTTGGGCGCAGAAGTTGTCCATGTTGGCAACAACGGCCTCTTCTAATAGTACGGGCACTTCTGCTGAGAGCGAAGGTGTCCCAGTTCCTTGTGCACCTGCGATCTGCTTGTCTGTATATGTATCCTTTGCAGCGAGAGAATAGGTGATGCTTTTCTTGGGACCCATGGTGTTCACCTGCCAGTTGACCTCGATGATTATATCAGCATTGGAATTGCGCTTGATAAGATCCAATGGAGACTCTGCAAGGCCTGCGCCCGATCGTGTTGTCGTTACAGCGTCCATGGCAGCATCGGTTGACATGCTTTTGAGAACAGCCGACAGATCTTTAAGAGGAAAGTTGCGGTCAGTCATCAATGTGTTGATTTTTGTGATGACATTATAGCAGTCTGAACTGTTCTGCAAAGCCCGTTTGTAATTAGGCACGTCAACCGATGTACCTTGGTCATCAAACGTGTCCATGTAATGGTTTGTGGCACACCAATTGTCAGCAGGGACAACCATCAGCGTCGGCTTTTTTGCCTGTCCAAAAGACATCACGGCTGCCAACAAACATATTGCGCATAAATATATTCTTTTCATAGACCAAAGGTGTTAAAATCCGGAATTCAAACTGCGTATAACTCCCTCTTTTTCAAGTGCTTTTCGGAGTTCGTCTTTGGAAACAGAAACGATTGCGGCCATCTTGTATTCTTTCCCGACCTTGACACGATCTGCCACAGGATCGACCACCCGGGCATACGCGGTGTAGTCCCCATTGTTGAAAAAAGCATTGAAGAAATCTGCATGTTGCGTTTCTGCCTCTGCGTTAGCGATCGGTTTTTGTGCTCCAAACCCTTTCCTCTCAAAACCACGGAATATAACTCCATGGACTGCGGCAAACTTGAATTCCTCCGTGGTTACAGAAGACTTCTTGGTATAGACATATACTTTGACAAGATAGGTTCCTTGTAGTCCTGTCTCAACCCCCTCGATGTCATATCTCGTGTCCGTAATATGTGACTTTGCAGCAAGTGTTGCAAACGAGAAAGTCAGGAAAACAAGAAGCATCATTGCCTTTGACACCAATAAGTCAATATGCAACATATTGCATCTGTCTTTGACAATGCTGCAATCATTTGTCACAGTCATGTCGGCTTTTCGTCGAGAAAAGCATTTTGTGATTTTCCTTTCCATTTTATTGTGGCATTTAATCTGTTATGTTGTGAAGGCTAAAATCCTCTGCAAATTTAATAAAAAACAAGCAAACGAAAGAATTTTCATCTTGTGTTTTTTTACACGATCTTGAAAATTTACAAAGATTGCCCCAATTCGGGATAAAATAGCGATTAGTTGCATGTGAAGACAGATACGCGAGTTCTCTTCCCATGCCATCAGACATGGGGTGTATATAAAGAATCGAAAGAGATTATTCTGTCATAGAACGGCATCAGCTTGTTTTTCATGTTTACGCGCAACCCTGTCACCAGCTGTATTCCATCCTCAGAGAGGAAGTTATTATCCTGAATTGGGGCCACTAATGTCTCTGTTGAGTCTCTTAACGCTAAGATTAAACTCTTCAGAGCACAGTTGCATGGGGGTGTTGATGTTACGTTCTTCCTGTTTAGGCTAACAAACATCTATGCTTGACACAGGCATTTGCAGGTGCTCCCCTAAAAGTACAGAATCCCACAGAAATGATTTATTTTGCATAGATATTGGAATATAGATCCAGAAAAGTGAACGGATATCACCATTTGGGGTGGGTGGATATCCTCCGTTTTCAGCAGACTAAGAGGGCCAACACTCCTTGGGTCTCGGTGGCCTTTGTTGTAAATGATTCTCAAACTTGACAGTTTTGTTTGTTCGCTATTTTGACAAGTTATAATATGTGTCTCTTGGTTGCTGGCAGAGATTGGAGATGGCAACCTTTGGGCGGATAAAACTGGAGAAAGGGCATGAGGTAAGGCCGCAATGAAGGCTTTGGCCTGGGATGGGCTTTGTTAAATGGATACGAAGGAATAGTTAATGGGGCGTTAATTCATGCTAATCGACTTGCGTTCGGCTGAACGGGAGGTTATCTTTGTATAGTGGCTGCGCCAGGGCAAATGGTGCGCCAGGCTTCTTGGCATAAACGGCTGGAAGAGACTAGTGACTGAAATGTAAAATATAATCAAGAGAAATAATAATGAAAAGGTTAAAATACTTGTCAATCTCATCGGTTAGGAGTCGGAAAAGACCGTTCTCGTATCGTTCTCGTATCAATCTCGTATCAATCTCGTATCAATCCCGTATTGATCCCGTATCGTTCTCCTATCGTCCTCCTATCGTTCTCGCTTCCGGAAGCGGAAACAATACGGAAACGATACGGAAACAATACGAGGTCGATATATGCTGGAAGGGAAGACGATAGGAGGTGGGTACATGGTGAAGCGTGTGATTGAAGCCTTTCCTTAGAGCAGGGCGCAATGAAACGACCATAACATAAACTCCAAGAGGCTCTCTCGGGATAGAGCAAGTCCAACCGCTGGGTCAAACTTGCCGACTGTCTTCCCGAGTTCAAGATCGAAAAAGAATACAACAAGCGTTTGAGGAACAGCCATTGCGGAGCAGGCAACAAGCCCGCCCGCATGGTTGTTGGGGGGGCTTTCTTCTTCGCTAAACCGTAATGAAGTTTCTAAGGGGACTTCTTTGTCTCGTTTTCGCAAAAAACAGGCTTGGAGCCCCTCAAAGAGAGAGTTCTCAGTGCCATCCAAACAATGAAGGCTGCGGCAGACCATGTTGCAAATACTGTCGATGATGACGGAAATTATCAAGCATTGAAATATCTAATAGTGATTTAGAATGATTAAAGGGATTGGGGTCAAAAGTCCGCCATATCTATGTCTTAAAATAGAAGTTATGGCGGACTATCCTTGCATGTTTTGAGTATGTTTCCTGCTGGGAGAAAAGAGTTAGTGGACGGCTTCTTTCTTGATGGT
>DLZV01000032.1:659-5252 GCA_003447235.1 Prevotella sp. | reverse complement strand
ATTATTAACAGAGTATTGATTTTTATATAAGAAGTAGTGCAAACGAGCCAATGAAAACGTGTTTTCAAATGGCCGAATGCAGCCTATCTTTTGCAAAGTTACAAAAAATTACGGCCACGCGTGGCTGATTGAGGGAAAATGTGTAATTTTGCACCTATTCTGTGGCCAACGGTACGAGGAGAGGGCCTTTTCCATGCAGCACCCCACCCCTTCCTTCCTATCCACACGCCACGCTACGAACAAATACTTAGGCAAGATGAAAGAAGTCAGATGGGGCATCATAGGATGCGGCGAGGTGACGGAGAAAAAGTCCGGCCCCGCCTTCAACGAGGTGGAAGGTTCTCATGTCGAGGCCGTCTTCAGCCGCAACGAGACCAAAGCGCGATCGTATGCGGAGCGACACCATGTCCGCAAGTGGTACACCGACCCGCAGGAGCTGATCCTCGACCCCGACATCAATGCCATCTATGTCGCCACACCTCCTGCCGCCCACACCACGTTTGCCATCATGTCCATGCGTGCCGGCAAACCGTGCTACGTCGAGAAGCCCCTCGCCGCAAGCTATGAGGACTGCATCCGCATCAACCATATCTCCGAGCAGACGGGCGTGCGCTGCTATGTGGCCTACTACCGCCGCTACCTTCCCTATTTCAAGAAGGTGAAGACCCTCATCAACAGTGGCGTGCTGGGCAAGATCATGACCGTGCAGGTACGCCTCATCGCTCCCCCCAAGCCCCAAGACGCCCAGACCGGCTCGCTGCCCTGGCGTCTCCAGTCCAGCATCTCCGGTGGTGGCTACTTCTACGACCTTGCCCCCCATCAGATCGACCTCCTCCAGGACTACTTCGGCATCATCACCAAAGCCCACGGCTACAAGGCCAACCGCGGCGGTCTCTATGCCGTGGAGGACACGGTCAATGCCGTGATGGAGTTTGAGAGCGGACTCACCGCCAGTGGTGCCTGGTGCTTCTGCGCCCACGAGAGCGGACGCGACGACCGCATCGAGGTCTTCGGTTCCAAGGGGCGCCTGGCCTTCTCGGTCTTCACTCCCCAGCCCATCCACCTCTACACCAACGAGGGCGTGCAGGAGATCGACATTCCCCGCCCGTCCCTGGTCCAACTGCCGATCATCCGCAGCGTCGTCGAAGACATCCAGGGCATTGGCACCTGCGACTGCGACAGCTTCAGCGCCACACCCACCAACTGGGCCTTGGACCGCATCCTCGGTAAGTTCTAACCCACCACCAACGTCCCTTCCCCATCACGAGCCCGCTACGCATCATAGTCCTCCTCTGCCTCCTGCTCCCCCTCGCCACCATTGCTGCCAGGGGGACAGACCTATCGTGGGCTGCCGACACGCTCTGTGAGACTCCGAGGAGAGACACCGTCACATGGATGCGCCCCGACCTGAGCAGACAGCAGAAAAGGGAAAAGAGCTGGCTGAAGCACAACATCCGCAAACTCAACAAGGTCGATACCACCTATATCGAGCCGCAGCGATACAACTACGCGTTCATGATCCAGAACACGAACACCTACGAGCTGTACCGCATCAAGTCCAACCTCGGCTACTCCGTCACCTTCGCGCCCAATATGTCGCTGCGCGTCGGTCCATACTTCGGCTACCGCTGGATCTTCATCGGCTACACCATCGACGTCACCCACCTCTACGATGAGGTCAACGACCGCACCGACTTCAACCTCAGCCTCTATAGCAACAAGATCGGCCTCGACCTCTACTACCGCAAGACGGGCGATGGCTACTATATCCGAAGCAGCTATTTCGGCGACGATTTCAATACCGAACCCCTGCGCGACGTGAAGTTTGGTGGCGTCACCACCAGCAACAAGGGCTTCAACGCCTACTATATCTTCAACCACCGCAAGTTCTCCTACCCCGCCGCCTTCAGCCAGAGCACCGTGCAGCGCCGCTCGGCAGGATCGCCACTCATCGGCATCGGCTATAGCAACCAGAACGTGACGGTGGACTGGCGGGCTCTCGACGACCTCATCGCCTCCCGCACCGGCCGCCGTATCATTGCCGAGGAATACGACTCTACGCGGGAGAGCTCCACGTTCCACTACGACGACATCAATATCTCGGGCGGCTATGCCTACAACTGGGTCTTCGCCCGCAACTGGCTCCTCGACGCCTCGCTCTGCATCGGCCTCTCCTACAAGAAGACGCGAAGCGACGTGCAGGGCAAATGGTTGTCCTTCCGCGACTTCACGGCCAAGAACCTCAACCTCGACGGTACCTTCCGTTTCGCCGTGGTCTATAATAACATGAGGTGGTATTCGGGCATGAGTGTCGTCACCCACGCCTTCAAGTACCGCTGCGAAAACTTCGAGACCGAAAACCTCTTTGGCACGCTCAATGTCTATGTGGGGTTCAATTTCGGCCACAAATACAAGAAAAAGAACCATAAGGGAAAGAAAAAATGAGAATCCTCCTCACTACCCTCTGCCTGACGCTCTCGCTCGCCGGATGCGGCCATGCCTCGGGAGCAAAGGAACAGGCCGCCCCTACGCCTCAGCCTGCCGACTCCACCCAGGCTACCGACACGGTGACCCGCAACAACCAGGTCCACGACACCATCGCCGCTCCGCTGCCCGACGCCACACGAGAAGACCGCCAGCTGGTGGAGCGCATCCTCCGTACCACCCACGACCACTATGCCGCCTGGGGCAAAGAGAAGACCATCCTTTGGATCGCCCGCCAGTTTATCGGCGTGCCCTATGTGGCCCATACCCTCGACCGGTCCGACACCGAGCAGATGGTCATCAACCTCCACGAGCTCGACTGCACCACCTATGTCGAGGCCGTTCTCGCCCTGGCCCGCTGCACCTTTGCGGGCAAGACTTCCTTTGCCGACTACTGCCACGAAGCCCAGCTCATTCGCTATATGAGCGGAAAGGTGGACTACTGTGGTCGCTTACACTATTTCCAGTGGTGGGTGAGCGACAACAAGCACAAGGGTTTCATCCAGGAGATACACACCCCTGCCTCCCTTTTCACGGGTCACCAGCGCCTCCGCATCGACTACATGAGCACCCATGCCGACAGTTACGATATGCTCCGCCAACATCCCGAACGGGTGAATGCCATCGCCCAACAGGAACAGGAGTGGCTTGGCAAGACCGTCACCTACATTCCCAAGGGGCGCCTCAAAGACCCAGCGCTCAGACAGGTGGTACGCGACGGCGACATCCTCGGACTCGTCACCAACAAAGCCGGACTCGACGCCAGCCATCTGGGCATCGCCGTCTGGCACGACGACGGCCTCTACCTTCTCAACGCATCGAGCCTCAAGAAGAACGGCCACCAAGTGGTGGAACCCAAGGAGACGCTCTTCGCCTACCTTGCCGCCCGGGCCCACAATACGGGCATCCGCGTCCTCCGCATCAGCGAGTGAGGCCGCTTACCATAGCAACAACGAACTATCATTTAGAATCATCAATATGAAAAAGAAATCATTCCTTACCCTGATCATGGCCTTTGCCATGGCCTCCCTCTGCTGCCTGCTCACCGCCTGCAGCGATGACGACAACGACGACACGCCCCAGCAGCCTATCACCTCGGGCACGTTCACCTATCTCTTTGCCTTCAACAAGGACATCCTCCAGTGGTCCGACTTCTCCCTTACGCTCACGCCGAGCAAGGGATCGCCCGTCACCACCTCGCTCAACGACCCCTTCAATCGCAAACTGGACGAGATGCTGGAGTACGAGAAGTATTTGCTCGACCCCTCTACCATGGTTCTGCCCGGCCGTCTCCACGACTACGTTTTCTATTCCGTCCCCATGAGCGTGACGGAGTTTCCCATGACCATCAACGTGAAACTCAACTGGAAGGTGAAGGATGGCTACCAGGCCCAGGACAACGACTTCTACACCGTCACCCTCGTCGAAGCCTATGGCGTGAGCACCAACACCAACCAAAACTTTGCCAACTACCAGCACGCCTTCAAATACTCCGGCATCCAGGGCAAGCACCTTGCCGAGTTCGCCCAGGGACGCTCCAACTCCGACGTGACCCTCACCCTGACGGTAGAAAACAACAAGGTAGTGGTCAAGCGTAGCGACAAACAATAATCAATGATCGCCAAGCGCATCAATATCTAATAAAAAAACTTGGGGGTGAGCCAAAACAATTGTTCTGACTCACCCCCAATCCTCGGTTCTCCACATGGCATAACTTGAGCAAGCTCTGTTCTGCTCATGGCTTACCGAAAGAGTTGTTACTAGTTGTAAAAGTTGTTCAAGCTATTTTCCCTATAAGCAGGCTTTAATGAAGCGTTGTTTCTTGTTGTTTACCTTGCAGCAACCCTTGGTCAGCATGGGCCTCGAAGAGCGATGTCCTGCGAAGCTGTTCCAATGGCACTCTTTCTCGCCATGGCATAACTTGAGCAAGCTCTGTTCTGCTCATGGCTTACCGAAAGAGTTGTTACTAGTTGTAAAAGTTGTTCAAGTTGTTTTCCCTATAAGCAGGCTTTGATGAAGCGTTGTTTCTTGTTGTTTACCTTGCAGCAACCCGTGGTCAGCATGGGGCCCGAAGAGCGATGTCCCCGCGAAGCTGTTCCAATGGCACTC
>DLZV01000032.1:0-361 GCA_003447235.1 Prevotella sp. | reverse complement strand
CAAGTTGTTTTCCCTATAAGCAGACTATAATGAGGAAGCATTGTTGTTATTTCGCCTCCCGCCGCTGCAACACCACCGGCCCTCTACCATCATAGTACAAGTCGTAGGTGGCATCGAAGGCACGCTCCTGCCGCCGCTCGCTGACGATAAAACGACAACCATCGCTATACCGCTGGCGGATATAATAGACCGCCGCATGATCCCTCAATAGCACCAGACTATCCCCCACGAAGCAGATCTCCTCGCCCCCCACGATCTCTCCCCGCCTATAGGGTTTGCGTCCAGTCAGTCGAGGATCAAACGGGAAATAGAGGTCGCCATCCTTCTGAAACTGCATAAAACCGATCCTCACCAACTGCGG
>DLZV01000012.1 GCA_003447235.1 Prevotella sp. | reverse complement strand
TTTTTATTTATATTGGGAGTTTTGACACACCCTCCTAGGAGCTACTGCCCTTTCAGGGCGTGTGGAGCCTACATGCGAAAGTTGAGCAGTTTATCCGAGATTTGGGCTGACGCGGACGCATGTGTCTCATCGTCTGATAGCATCTGCAAAGTGCCGATTTTCCGACAGTACAGCCCCTGCATCACGAAGTCCTGCATCCCGAAGGCATCCCGAGACCATCCCGAAGGTTACCGAAGGGCCTCACGAAGCATAACTTAGGACCCGAGGCGAAGGTAAGTAGGGTGGGGGAACGAAGGTAAGTAGGGCTCGTGAGAGAGGTAAGTAGGGACCAAAATCACACCCTGTTCCATTTTTGTTTGGTCATCCCATAGTTTTGTCGTAACTTTGCAGAAACCTTTTTATACAATGAGAAAGAAGACTTTATCGACGAAGATGATCCTCTCGGCCGCCCTGCTTCTGACGCTTGGCGCAGGAGAGGCCATGGCGCAGAAGCGCGCCTTCACCATCGAGGATGTATATCGTTCACAGTATGTCGGCGCACCACAACTGAGCCCCGACGGCACCCGACTGGTCTTCACGACCACGCAGCAGAGCCTGCCCGCACAGTCGTCGAAGACCAACCTCGTACTGATGGAGACGGGGAAGAACGGCACTACGCGCACGCTGACCACCGACGGCATGAGCTTCGGACCGCAATGGAGCAGCGATGGCAAGTCGCTATACTATACTGGCTACGCCACGGGCACGGCACAGCTCTACCGTATGGACCCCGCCACGGGCGAGACCACCCAGCTGACCGACTTCGCCATGGGGGTAGGCGACGCCTTGGTATCGCCCGACGGACGCTATGTGGCCTTCACGGCTACGGTCTATCCCGACCTGGGTGCGGACGCCAAAGCCAACCTGGAGCGCAAGCGCAGGAAAGAGGTGGGACCCGTTCACGCCCATATTGCCGACAGCCTGCTCTTCCGCCATTGGACGGAATATCAGGACGGACGCTTCCAGCACATCATCGTCTGCGACCTGCAAGACAAGACCTACACGGACGTGACGCCTGGCACGTGGCATTCACCCGTCTTCTCGCTCAACGGAGGCGCGGGACTCTTCGCCTTCTCGCCCGACAGCAAGGAGATCTGCTTCACCTCGAATCGGGACCGCCACCAGGAGGCATCGACCAACTGCGACCTCTGGACGGTCTCCATTACGGGAGGAGAGGCAAAATGTCTGACCAAAGAGAACCCGGCATGGGACGGACAGCCGCTCTATTCGCCCGATGGACGCTACATCGCCTACCGCTTCCAGACCGTGCCCAGCTATGAGAGCGACCGCTTCCGCCTTGCCCTCTACGACCGGACGACAGGAGAGAAGCGTGTCCTGACAGAGCAGCTCGACAACTGGGTGGACGACTTCAAATGGAGCGCCGACTCCAAGGATATTTATTTCCTCACACAGGAGCGCGGATATGAGCCGCTCTACAAACTCAACCTCAAGACGGGCAAGTGGAAACCAGTCGTCGCGCAGCGAGCCATCCAGGGTTTCGACTTCGACAGCAAAGGCAACATCTACTACGCCTACACCACGACGGGCAAGCCCGTGGACCTCTACAAAGCAAACGAGCGCAAGGGTGGGGAAGAGCAGATCACCTTCTACAACCAGAAGTTTGCCGAGGAGGTCGATATCCGTCCCTCAGAGCAGATGTGGGTGATGGGAGCTGGTGGCGACTCCATCCACGTGTTCATCGTCAAGCCGCACGACTTCGACCCCAACAAGAAATACCCGCTCGTCATCAACGTCCATGGTGGTCCGCAGATGCAATGGATGGACTCCTACCGAGGAGACTGGCAGGTGTATCCCGGAGCGGGATACGTCGTGGCTTATCCCAACCCGCACGGATCGACGGGCTACGGACAGGACTTCACGCGTGCCATCTCCCAGGACTGGGGCGGCAAGCCCTATGAGGACGTGCTGGCCGTCACGGAGGCCTTGGCCAAACTCCCGTATGTCGATAAGGACCGCATGGGTGCCATGGGATGGAGCTATGGCGGCTATTTCATGAACTGGCTGCAGGGCCATGAGCATCCATTCAAGTGCCTGGCCTCGATGATGGGTCTCTACGACCTGCCCTCCATGTGGGGTACGACGGAGGAGCTGTGGTTCCCCAACTTCGAGATGAACGGACAGCCCTGGAACTCACCATTGTATAAGAAGTTCTCGCCCTCGGAGTACGTGCACAACTTCAAGACCCCGACGCTGATCATCACGGGCGAGCGCGACTACCGCGTCTCCTACAATCAGAGCCTGGCCTACTTCTCAACGCTTCAGGCACTGGACATCCCGAGCCGACTGATTGTCTTCGACCACGACGGCCACTGGCCCAGTTCGTTGCGATCCATGCCGGTCTATTACAACGCCCACCTCGAATGGTTCCACAAATACCTGGGTGGCGACCCGGCTCCGTGGAAGACGGAGGACCTGATCAACAACAACGTGGAGTATAAACTTCGATAACAGCCGATGGCTTTCAAGGGACGAAAAAGACGCATCGCCGTCATCGCCGCACTATGCTGTGCGGTGGTGGCGGGGGCCGTGTTGTGGAACTTCCCTGCCAAGAGGAAGCCGCTCCCTGCGCCTCGTGTGTTCTATCGCGACGTGATGCTGCCCACCACGCCTATGAAAAACCAAGGCAGCAGCTCCTTGTGCTGGGCGTATGCGATGCTCGCCACCATCGAGACGGAACATCTCGTGCAGGGCGACAGCGTCAACCTCAGCGTCGATTACGTCGCAAGGGCCTACCTTCGGGAGCAGGCCGAGAACCGGTTCATGAAAGGATTTCCCTTCAACGGGGATTCCGACGACCACCTCTCGACGCGGGGCATGGCTCCCATGCTCATCGACCTGATCCAGACCTACGGCCTGGCACACTATGATGCGTACCACCGGGGCGACCAGGCGGACATGGGCGTCATCACACGCAAGCTACAGAAGTGCGTGGACGGGACGATGACGCTCCCTGACCTGCGACAGGGCGTGGACCAGATTCTCGACGACGGACTGGGCCCCATGCCACAGTTGATATTCATGTTCGGCACGCGCTACACGCCGCTGGAGTTTGCCCATAGCGTCTGCAAGGAGAAGGAGTGGGTCGCCATGACCAGTTTCACACACCACCCGTTCTACCAACGCTTCGCTTTGGAGGTGCCCGACAACCGCTACCATAGCACCTTTCTCAACGTGCCCATCGACACCCTGATGGTGCGGATAGAGCAGAGCGTGCGCAGAGGACATCCTGTCTGCTGGGAGGGCGACATCAGCGAACCGCGCTTCAACTGGGAGGCAGGGTTCGCCCAACTGCCCGACGAGACCGAAGAGGTGACGCAGGAGGCACGACAGACGGCCTTCGAACACCACCAAACCACGGACGACCATTGCATGAGCATCGTGGGACTGGCGCACGACGGCGAGGGAAGACGCTATTTCATCATGAAAAACTCATGGGGGGCGTCCAACCAGTTTAAAGGCTTCATCTACGTCAGCTTTCCCTATGTCCGCATGAAGACCATCGCCGTGATGGTCAAGGCGCAGGAGGGAAGCAAAAGGGGATAGCACAGGAAGGACGCGTGGCCGATGAGGCTTCATGGCGCGGTCTGTGGCTATTTACGTAGTCTATCACTATTTACAATAAACAAAAGAGAAAAATGGACAAAGATTTTATTTGGACTGACGATGTGGATTGCGCCATTACCGTCTGTGACAAAGAAGGGAAAGTACTCTTCCAGAACAAGGTCTCCCGCGGACTGTTTCAGCGAGACGGCGAGACGATGGTGGGCAAGAGCCTTATGCCCTGCCACTCCGACCACTCACGTGGCCTGATCGGCGAGATGCTCGCCACGGGCAACACCCATTGCTACACCATCACGAAGAAAGGACGCAAAAAACTCGTCTATCAGACTCCGTGGAAGCAGGACGGCGAGGTAGCCGGACTGGTCGAGATTTCGTTCTATCTGCCCGAGACGATGGTACACTACGACCGCGACAAGGGTGAGTAATCGCGAAATACAGACAGATTGAAGATATGATGGAACAAGGCCGTTTGCACCTTGGGCAACGCGGATACTCGGCCGTACTGGTCGTGGCCGGCCTCCTCTACCTACTACTGGAGCATAACACTACGCCCACCTTGCTCGACGACGTGGTGTATCGCTTCCAGTTTACGGCATCGGGAGGCCTGCCCCCTGAGCCTATCCAAAACTTGGGCGACGTGTTTCGGTCGCAATACTGGCATTATCTGACGATCAACGGACGCGCGCCGGCTCATGTGCTGGCGCAAACCTTTCTTACGTTGGTGCCGGGACAAGTCCTCAATGTGCTCAACGCCTTGTTGTTCATGCTCCTCATCGACGGGGGCGTACGACTCATTGCACCGCCGAAGGAAGGCAGGGTGGCCTGCGCCGCCCTGCTGGGCGGAACTATCTTCGTCCTGCTACGGGGCTTCCAGGGGGCGTTGCTATGGCAGCTGGGCACGCTCAACTACCTTTGGCCAATCGTCCTCCATCTCTTCTTTCTACTCTCATTGAGAAAACGACTGCAGCAAGCCCCTACCTTGGGTAGCACGATCGTCCTTCTTCCTGTTGCCTTGTTGGCGGGATGGACACATGAGGCATTGTCACTCCCAGTCTCATTGGGGCTTGTCACATGGCTGATCGTCAACGGTCAGGGGAAGCAAAGGCAGCATCTCGCCCCTGCCATCGCCGCCTACATCATAGGTACAACTCTTTGCCTTGCCTCGCCAGGTATCTGGCATCGGGCTGGCGATGCGCCCACATTCGCCAGCCGCCTTATCAACGGATGCGTCGCCATCGCAACCAACGTGCGGATTCTATGGGCGTTGATGCTTACACTACTGATATTATGGAGGCAAAAGCGCATCTCTAAAAAGCTGGTGCTGCGCTATCTACCTGTGGCAGTGATGATTTCGGCAGCTTATGGCATCGTCTTCGCCAGCGGTGTGACCCTCGACCGCGTGGCTTTCCATGCGGAAATGATGGCGCTCCTCGCGCTCCTCGCACTCTGGTGGCAGACCGTAGGCATAAAGGCCATGCGGATCTTTGGGATCGTGATGACTGCTGTCGCTCTGACGCTCTATGCACCAGCCCTGGCCATGTGCTGCCAGCAGGTGGACAACTATCGCTATGCCGTGGCACAGATGAAGCAGCCAGGCGTAAGCATCATACAGACGCGCGATGTGAGACCGGCCAACACCCTGGAGCGTATCGCCTACGAACGCTATGTCATGCCCTTTGCCGACTACGGCTTTTTCAGCTGCTACATGGGGTTTGACGCAGAGGACAGCAATATGCGCTGTGCGGCCAGTCTCTACGGCAAGTCGCGTCTGTGGTTTCTACCCGAGGATATAGTCCTCAAGAAGAAGAACAACAGCCTCAGTAGCAACAAGTTTACCACCGATGAGGGCAACCGTCTGTATGCGATACGAATCGGCAAGGAGCAGAAGGTGAAGGGTGTGCAGTTTCTCCTCAAGCCCGAAGACCCTGCCAGCCTCCACTTCTGGCAGCGTCCCGTAGCCTACAAGGGAGATAGCTACGCCCTCGACGACTTCCATTGGGAAGTTCTACAAGTGGCGGGACGCCATTATCTGGTCTTCACACGCCCCGTTACTGCCATCAGCAGGCGCATTGACCATATCGCTATCCATTAGGTGTATGGAAAGGCGTGGATACGAGTTATGAAACTCTGTAATTGTAAAATCTATTCATTGAATATTCATAAAATAGGCACGAGACCACATACAGAGACGTTTTTCCTAAAAAACCGCCTAAAAAGCAAGTTAAGTGCATCGGCCAATGAAGTTATGTTCATCAGCCTACGAAGTTAACTTCATCGGGCATTGAAGTTAACTTCCCCCAAAAGGCCCCTATATGACCTACTTTTACCTCTCGGAAGACTTACCCGCCAGATCATAGTTGATGAGCATAGATAAAGAAAAACGTCAAAAGTTTTTCAACCTTTGACGTTCTCTTGTGATTCCGGCGGGATTCAAACCCACAACCTTCTGATCCGTAGTCAGATGCTCTATTCAGTTGAGCTACGGAACCAATCCTTTGCCTTCATTTCTGAATTGCGAGTGCAAAGGTACTATGTTTCTGCGAAACTACCAAATTTTTCTGCTACTTTTTCTTCAAAAACTGCGTGATAGCTGTTTTTCGAGGCTAAAAAGGGGAGAATATGGGCCTAACGGACACTTTTCGGCAGGAAAATGAGGAGGAAAGAGGGATTAGACAAGGAGGATGATGAAGAAGGCAGTGACGAGCCCCAAGAAGAAACCGGCAAGGACTTGCGCGAGGGTATGCTGGCGCAGGATCATACGGCTGGTAGCCACTATGCCCGCAAGAAGGATCATCACGCAAAGCCACCAGACGGGATTGAAATTGAAGATAAGGGAAAAGGCGAGCAGTCCTCCCGTCACGCCGCCAATGGCTGCCGTATGGGAAGAGACGCCCCAACCGATATTGATGAGTGCACAGATGATCTGGATGGCAAGGGCAGCGACGACGATGCTATTGATGACATGGGGCACATGGGCGACCAGCATCAGATAATAGCAGAGAAAATAGCAAAGGATCGAGATGACATAGGGGACGACCCGTCGCTCCTTATGGCCAAACTGGATGGGCGACCATCCCGTATACTGACGATAGGCATGGAGCAGAAGGGTGGGGAAGAGGACGGTACTGAGATAGACGATGAGCAGCATCGTGAGTTGATACCCCCTCGGCAGCATCGACAAATAGCTGAACGTGAACAACGCTATCAGCCCCACAACAGGCAGATAATAGGGGGTGAAAAGCAAGCTCACCACCCTTGCGGCCAACAAAATATTCTTCTCGTTCATTCTTTTCTCAATCTTGCGACAGGCAACCCGAGTTGTTCGCGATACTTGGCGACAGTACGGCGGGCTATCGGCATTCCTTTGGCTCCCATGGCTTTGGCCAAGGCGTCGTCGGAGAGTGGTTTGTGCTTGTCCTCCTGATCTATGAGCGCCTTGAGCGCCATTTTGATGTTGCGGGTGGAGAGTTCTTCTCCGCTATCGGTCGTGTAGCCTTCGGTAAAGAAGAAGCGCAATGGAAACGTGCCCCAGCGCGTCTGGGCATACTTGATGTTGCTCACACGACTGATGGTGGAGATATCCAGCCCTGTGCGATCGGCGACATCCTTGAGTGTCATCGGTCGCAAATCGGCCTCATCGCCATCGACAAAGAAGCGGTGCTGGATGGCAATGATGGCCTTCATAGTCACAAAGAGCGTATGGCGACGCTGCTTGACCGCCTCGATATATCCTTGCGCGCGTTCCACTTTCTCGCGCGCATAGAGCAGGGCCTCCTTTTCCCTGCGGTTCATCGAGGCCTTGTTGTCCTTGTAAGCACGGGCCATCTCCTCATACTGGGCCGAGACGCGCAGCTCGGGGAGGTTGCCGTGGTTGAGGGCGAAGGTCACCGTGCCGTCGTCATTGCTATCGACCAGGAAATCGGGAGTCACCTGATTGGTGCTGCGCCCCATCGTCTCTCCCATCGAAGATCCTGGTTTCGGATTGAGCTTGCGCACCTCTCGCTGAAGGGCCGCTATCTGGGGGGCAGAGAGCTTCAACTGCTGCTGCAGCTTGTCCCACCGCTTCTTGGAGAAGGCGTCCCAGTCATCCTGTATGATGGTATAGAGGAGGTTATAGAACTGTGCCAGGGCCTTTTTCTCCTCGGTATTGACGGGACGGAGAGCACGTTGCTTGCGATGCACTTGGAGCAAAAGGCACTCCTGAAGGCTACGCGCGCCAATACCAGGTGGATCGAAATCCTGCAAGACCAGCAACATCTGCTCCACCTCTTTTTCCTCCACGTCCAGACCTTGATAGATGGACAACTTGTCGGCAATGCTGTCGAGGGAGATACGGAGCAGGCCGTCATCATCCAAACTACCGATCAGATATTCCAATATCTCCTGCTGCCGACTCGTCAGTTCGCGCTCACCCATCTGCTCCATGAGTTTGTCCACAAAAGAGACAGGGTCGCCATAGACCATACCTTCATAGTCGGCCGTATCGGTAGGCTGCGAACGGGGATCATAGACGGGCAGGTCATTGTCCTCGCCTCCTATTCGCTCCAGGGCCGAGTCGAGGGCGTCCTGTCTTTCCTCCCGCTCCTGCTGCTCTTCGAAGGATTCAGCAGAATCGGTAGAGGCAGAAGAGTCGTCTTCCTCGTGCTCGCGACCCACCTCAAGGGCAGGATTGTCATAGATTTCCGCGCTGACGTTTTCCTCCAATTCCGTCAACGGCATCTCCAGCAAACGCACCTGCAACATCTGTTGCTGCGTGAGCCTGTGGCCTTGCACCTGGACCGCCGCCTGCGTCGTAGTCTGTTTGAGTTCCTGAGCCATGATCTATTTGTTCGTATGATGACGGGTGCAAAAGTACAAAATTCCAACGGCAACGGCAAAATTTCTGCCCATTAACTGCTGAATAGGGCGACTCCTAAGAATGGTTTTTGATCCACACCTCTAATCTACACCTATTTACGAGACTCGTGCCAGACCAGGCTGGCGTCTCAGCGACACAAGCGACGACAAAAACATGCCGCTTTTTTGCTTTGGCAAGGCAGAAATAAACGCTCACGGAAAAGAAAGCTGCCTTTTGCTTGGTTGTATGCGACAAAAAGCGTAACTTAGCAGACTGAAAAAGAAAAGAAACTGTTTAGACAAATCAGATATGTGCCATTCAGCATTGCAAGAACGATACGTCAACTTCTATACCGACTTCGCATTTAAAAAGCTATTCGGGACAGAAGCCAACAAAGACCTGCTCATCAGCTTTCTCAACTCGCTGTTTGACGGGACCGAGGTCATCAAAACCCTCAACTACCTCAACGTGGAGCACCTCGGTCATAACGCCGCAGAAAGGAAGGCCGTCTTCGACGTGTATTGCGAGAACGAAAAGGGAGAAAAATTCCTGATAGAGATGCAGAAGGCCGAACAAGAATACTTTAAGGATAGAAGCATATTCTACAGCACCTTCCCCGTTCAGGAGCAGGCGCCACAAGGACGATGGAACTTCAAGCTCAACAAGGTCTATACCATCGGCATACTCAACTTCTGTATAGACGAGGGAAACACGGACTACATGCGTCGGGAGGTGAAGCTCATGGACACCCACACGAAGGAGGTGTTCTACGACAAGCTCACCTATATCTACCTCGAAATGCCTAAATTCAGGAAGACAGAGCAGGAGCTCGTCACCGACTTCGACAAGTGGCTCTATGCTATCAAGAACCTTGCCACCCTCATGGAGCGACCCGCCGCACTACAAGACGCGATCTTTCAGCGTTTCTTCGAGCAGGCGGAGATTGCTAAGTTCAATAGCAACGACCTGCGAAGCTACCGGGAAAGCCAAAAGGACTTTTGGGACATGTGTGCCGTCACAGAGACAGCAGAGAAAAAAGGACGCGCTGAAGGACTGGCAGAAGGAATGGAAAAAGGACGCGCTGAAGGCAAGGCTGCAGGTAAAGCAGAAATTATCAAGGCCATGCACGCCAACGGTATGACAGCGGAAGCAATCGCAGCAGCCATCGGTTTCGACCTTGCAGAGGTGGAAGAAATACTGAATCATCAAGCTCTTTCGTAAATCATCATGAAAGGAATCTATACGATCTTGCTCTTGCTTCTGAGCAATGTTTTTATGACGCTCGCCTGGTATGGCCACCTACGACTTCAGGAGACTGGGGTTAGTAAGTACTGGCCCCTGATAGGCGTGATCGCCTTCTCGTGGGGTATTGCTTTCTTTGAATACTGCTGTCAGGTGCCCGCCAACCGCATCGGCTTCGAGGGCACAGGAGGCCCGTTCTCGCTCATCCAGCTCAAAGTGATCCAGGAGGTGGTGTCGCTTGTCGTCTTTACCGTCATCGCCAACCTGCTCTTCCAAGGCCAGCATTTGCAATGGAACCATCTCGCAGCCTTCGTCTGCTTGATAGCCGCGGTCTATTTCGTCTTTATGAAATAAGCCCTAATAGCCATCCTCGTTCCAGGACGTGAAATAGGAAGCAAGCACAGCATAGCCTGCACTTGCTCCCTATCTTTCTATCTATGTAACAATCAAACGTCTGGTCATCCACGAGGACTATATCAGTCTGCGATCGGACGAATAGATAGACCGTAGCAGCGTACCACAGAATTATGTATAAGATTGACTGTATGTTCTTTAGTGGAAACCGAAAGGGCCATGGCGTACGCTTGGTTAGAAGAGAGCCAGGTGGAAGACCAATAGGTGCAAAGTGTTCCCACGCCATCGCGTTCTATCGATTGAAGATTACCTCCACCTGGGAAAAACAACCGCTTGGCGAGATCTTCCGTCGTCACGAACAGGGCTCCGGCCACACCATAGGTCGTACCGTCAATAGTCGCTCCAGCAGTTACCCAATAGACTCCACCCTTGGTGATGGACTCAGGAGCGTCAATCAACGTGGCAGAATTGCCACAAGGCTTGACCAGACTTTGAAAATCATTAATGGTTGGAATGCGCCACTGATCGCCCCATTTGAAACGTACCACATCGTAATACTCGGCCAGCACTCCATGCAACATGGCAGGATTATCATCCCATTCTTTAAACTTATTGTCTGTCACGCCACAATAGTTGTTCCAGTTGTAGCTGATCTTTTGCCCTTTGACATGCGTGTACTGGGCGTTTCCCTTAAAAATTATACCCGTTTCCGTGAGCGAATTATAATAGGTCTCTAACTCACCCCAAGTATAATAATCACCATAAGCCGTCTTAGGAGACCCAGCCACGGTCGTGGCCCCCACATTCATCGTGGCCCACTTCCTGCCGCCTATCTCGACATACGCATGACCATTGATTTCCCCTTGGCCACCGCTCGGTTTGAACACCACCTCATACTGACTGGTGGAAGTATTGTTGTACGTCTGCATCAACTGTCCGTTCTTATAGATTTCCACCACCTGTGCATGAATGCTCATCAGGGCTGAAAGCCCCACGAGCGTCAATAGTATCTTTTTCATTGTTGTTTTTACTTACTTAGTTCTCAATTATTTGGGTCGCCAAGAAGCAGACTGCCGTTGTTTTCCTCCTCGTCATCAATAAATCTTCTGACACATTGTTCGTCGGTTGTTGTCTCGGGGTCAGCAGTAATGGAATGACTATGAAGGAGCTGACAACCCTTCACCTCAACGACATAAACGCTTGGGATGATATACTCTTTTTTCATTTTTTACTTGATATGCTGTCCGTTCACATTATATTTTCTACCTGCCTTGACGATGACCACGCGGCCATTCTCCACCTGCTTCCTCACGGGTTGCGACTCGCGCGCCTCGACGTCTTTCACGCCCGAGACATAAGGCTCAAAGGAGAGGGCGACAAAGTTGAAGTCCTGCACCTTTTCTTTTGCGAGCTGCAGGAAGCACCCTCCCGGGTTGAGGCTCGTCCCCGTATAGCGGAAGAGGCCAAACTCTCCCGTGTGCGGCCCTGTCTTGCCGATACCGAAGGTGAAGATGGTGGCATCAGTAGGTGTGTCGATCTTCAACGAAGACCCACTCAGGGCGCTTTTCAGACCGCAGGTGGGATCCGTGGCGGAGAACGTAAACTCCACGGGACTGGTGCCATGAATGACAAGGGGTGTCTCGACAGGGACGATGCCACCCTCTGCCACACGCTGGTCATCGGCAAAATGGAGCAACATCTTGTCTGGGTAGAAAACGGGGGCATAGACCTCGCTGCCTGGAGGCACGACCAACTGAAACGGGGAAAAGATAGTGGCGAAAGGCTTTTGCTCCGTGGGCTTCTTGGACACCTTGTTGAGGTCCGCCTCGGCCACATCGGTCGTATAGGAGACCACCAGTTCGCCCCCATCCGCCATGGGAAGGGCAGCCACCCGTGTATCGCCAATGCTCATCACGGCCTTGCCGTCAACAAACTGCACGCGCGGGTAGGATTGTGCTGCCACATCAAAGGCTGCCGTGCCCAGTTTTTCCAACTTCGTCCCATTTTGCCTGACATACGTATAGGCTTTTTGCGCATAGATCTTGCCGCCCGCAAAGGACAACAAGGAAAAGACGAAAATCAATCTTTTCATTCTGTTGTTAATTCTTTAAATAGTTCCTTAATGATCACATTCGAAAATCATAGGGTACGAATGATGTAGCCGAGCCCTCACGGACTACTTCCTGACTGCGATAGTATGTGCTTGTTCGCACAAACGATTCGTTCCTTTTAGCGTAAACTCTCTATAGAAAGTGACCTGCTGGTGGTTAAGACTTAATCTGTCAGTATCTGTCTGAATACATGGCAAACGAGGCTGGCGATAGCCATAGCTGCTAATGCAAAAATTTTCCTGCTTTTCGCCTGGGCGCAATCACTTCTCCTAGATAGTGGCTAATAGAGTTCTGCGAGCTTGCTCGCAAACGACTGATAGCGACCTATCTTTTCCAAGAATTTATTTGTTTGACTTTTTGAGGTTGCAAAGTTACAACTTTTCCAAACAAGACCATTACCCCCCCCGAAAAGGTTTAACAACATTTAACGAGGCCAACAACCTCCTTGTGGATACGGACTGACAAAACACGATCACCATATTAAAAAACGTAAAATGGAAGGCTTTCCGCCTTTTTTAGGGTAAATTTGCACATTCAAAGAAATTGTACTCTTAGGCAATGAGTCTGACAAGTATCATAAGCAAGCTATACTTCCGACCGCGTTGGAAAGAGCTGGAACATTATAAACAAGGTGGCGCGGCCCTTCAGAACGAGGTGTTGCGCTACCTCATCAGCCGTGGCAAGGAGACGGAGTACGGCCAGTCACACTATTTCCCGATGATGAAGGGTTATGAGGACTTTGCCAAATTCATACCCGTCAACACCTACGAGGAACTAAAGGGCGACATCGACCGGATGCGCCACGGCGAGAAGAACATCCTGTGGCCAGGCGAGGTGAAATGGTATGCTAAGTCGTCGGGGACAACCAACGACAAAAGCAAGTTTATCCCCGTGACGCCGGAGGGTCTGAAGAACCTCCACTACCAGGGCGGAGGCGACGTCGTGGCCCTCTATCTGCGCAACCATCCCGAAAGCCACATCTTCGAAGGACGCTCGCTGATACTCGGCGGCAGCCATTCGCCCAACTACGACCTGCCCAACTCGCTGGTCGGCGACCTGAGCGCCATCCTCATCGAAAACATCAACCCGCTGGTCAACTTCATTCGCGTGCCCAAGAAGGAGACGGCACTCATCAGCAACTTTGAACTGAAGCGCGACCGCATCGCCCGCGAGACAATGAACAAGAACGTCACAAACATCTCGGGTGTGCCGTCGTGGATGCTGAGCGTCCTCGTGCGCGTCCTGGAGTTGAGCGGCAAGGAACATCTGGAGGAGGTGTGGCCCAACCTCGAAGTCTTCTTCCATGGCGGCATAGCCTTCACCCCCTATCGTTCACAATACGAGCGCATCATCACCAAACCGGGGATGAACTACATGGAGACCTACAACGCCAGCGAGGGATTCTTCGGCATACAGGACGACCCGACAGACGCCTCGATGCTGCTGATGCTCGACTATGGCGTCTTCTACGAATTTCTGCCCATGGACGAGTTGGGCAGCGAACGTCCCAACATCGTGCCACTCGAAGGCGTGGAACTGGGCCGCAACTATGCGATGCTCATCTCCACGAGTTGCGGACTGTGGCGCTACGAGATAGGCGACACGGTACAGTTTACGTCGCGCGACCCCTACAAGTTTATCATCACGGGGCGCACGAAATACTTCATCAACGCCTTCGGCGAGGAACTGATCATGGACAACGCCGAGAAGGGACTGGCCTACGCCTGCGAGCAGACCGGGGCCGTGGTGAGCGAATACACGGCCGCCCCCGTCTTCATGAACGACGAGGGCAAATGCCGCCACCAATGGCTCATCGAGTTTGCCAAGGCTCCCGAGAGCGTCCCGGCCTTTGCCGCCGCCCTCGACAAGCGGCTGCAGGAGATCAACAGCGACTACGAGGCAAAGCGATTCCACGACGTGACACTCCAGCAGTTGGAGGTAGTGGTCGCAAGGAAGGGTGTCTTCAACGAGTGGCTCAAGCGCAAGGGAAAACTGGGTGGGCAGCACAAGGTGCCCCGACTCTCCAACAACCGCAAGAACATCGACGAACTGCTGGAGCTCAACGGTAAAGAGCCCGGGGATGCAGAACTTCGGGCGTGAAAGGGGTTAGTTGGGTATGGAAGCCGACGTAAGCTATAATGTATATTATATATAAGGAGAACATGAGGAAGTACGATAAGGCAACGAGCATATACGAATGGATGAAGAGGGGAGGACTCGGGTTCTCCCTGGGAGCCTTCGTGATTCTCTCCATCCTCACCTCCTGCGCCAAGATGGGGCAGCCTGACGGCGGATGGTACGACGAGTTGCCACCACGTGTCGTCGCCACGTCGCCAGCAGAAGGTGCTACGGACGTGAGCAGCCGCCGCATCCTGATCGGCTTCGACGAGTTTATCGTGCTGCAAAACGCCACAGAGAACGTGGTCGTCTCGCCGCCGCAACTCGAAGCGCCGGTCATCAAGGCCCAGGGAAAGCGCATCAGCGTGCAACTGCAGGACTCGCTCATTCCCGACACCACCTACACGATCGACTTCTCCGACGCCATCTCGGACAACAACGAGGGCAACCCCATGGGCAACTATACCTATACTTTCTCCACAGGACAGGAGATTGACACGCTGGAGATAGCCGGCTATGTACTCAATGCCAAAGACCTGGAGCCCGTGAAGGGAATACTCGTCGGCCTCTATGCCAACCTCCACGACACGGCTTTCGCCACGCAGCCCATGCAGCGAGTGGCGCGTACTGACAGCAGAGGACACTTCTGCATCAAGGGCGTGAAGGCGGGCGACTACCGCGTCTATGCCCTCCGCGACCAGAACAACGACTATCGCTTCTCGCAGAAGTCGGAGGAGATGGCGTTCACACCCGAGATATTCACACCCTCGTGGAAACCCGACACCCGTCAGGACACAATCTGGCGCGACTCGCTCCACATCGACCACATCACCACGACGGGCTATACCCACTTCCTGCCCGACGACGTCGTGCTCCGTGCCTTTACTGAGGAGCAGACTGAGCGCTACTTCATCAAGGCGGACCGTTCGGACGAACACTATTTCACGCTCTTCTACACCTATGGCGACAAGGAACTGCCCGTCGTCAAAGGTCTCAACTTCGACGCGGACCGCGACCTGCGTGTAGAACCTTCGCTCAACCAGGATACCATCACCTATTGGATCTGCGACACGGCCCTCGTCAATAGCGACACACTCCGCATGACGGTCCTCCACAATGTCTGTGACACGGCGGGCGTGCTGCATCCACAGACCGACACCCTGCAGGTGCTGGCCAAGGTGCCGTATGCGCGGAGAATGAAACTCCAGGCTGAAAACCAAAAGAAATGGGAGAAGGAGCAGCGCAAGCGCAAGGAGCGCGGCGAACCCTATCAGACCATCATGCCCGATCTGACGCTGGAGCCCGACTACGACGTGCCCTCACAGCTGGATCCCGACAAAAACCTGGCGTTCATCATGCCCGTGCCCATCGCCGAGATCGACACGGCCAAGATACACCTCTATCAGAAGATCGACACGCTATGGTATAAAGCCAAATATCTATTGGGCGAGAAACCAGGCACGCCACGCCGCTACGAACTGGTGGGCGAATGGGAGCCTGGGGCAGAATACAGCCTGGAGATCGACTCGGCCGCCTTCACAGATATCTACGGGCGGGTGGCCAAAGCGGAGCAGTTTGGCTTCAACGTCTATAAACTGGAAGACTACGCCACGCTGACGCTCTCCCTGACGGGGATGGCAGGCAAACCGTGTCTCGTGCAACTGCTGAACAAGCAGGGATACGTCGTGCGACAAATCGCCACGACCGACGCCACAGCCCACTTCTTCTATGTCCATCCGGGCACCTACTACCTGCGACTGATCGAGGACGACAACGACAACGGACGCTGGGACACAGGAGAGTTTGCCAGTCGGCGACAGCCCGAGGCGGTCTATTACTATCCGAAGGCGATAGAATGTCGCGCCAAATGGGACGTGACGGAGACATGGAGCCCCCATGCCCTGCCGCTATTCCAGCAGAAACCCAACGAGCTCGTGCGGCAGAAGGCCGACAAGCAGCGGCAGCAGTTGAAGCACAGAAATGCCGAGCGAGCCGCAAAATTGGGAATAGAAATACCCGCGAGCGTCTTGGGCCAGTCCAGGAAATAGAATAGAAGGTCTGTCCCACGATCAACATTCCAAGTCTATAAAAAGCCTATTAGGTCAGTATAAAATATTAGGATGATGAGAAAACTGATTCTTTCGCTGCTCGTCATGGTAGTCACCAGCGCCGCAGCACAATGCACGTTTCGCAACACCGCTTTCCAAAGCGGTGAGTTCTTGACTTACAACCTCTATTACAACTGGAAGTTTGTCTGGGTCAAGGCCGGTACGGCCTCCTACTATACCGTGGCCACGGCCTACCATGGGAAACCCGCCTACCGCACCAGCCTCACGACGAGGGGCAACGGCAAGCTTGACGACTACTTCGTCCTGCGCGACACCCTGCTGGCTTACAACAGCAAGCAGATGGAGCCGCTCTACTATCGCAAAGGGGCGCGAGAGGGCAAGCGCTATACCGTCGATGAGGTGTTCTACAGCTACGGAGGCGGCAAGACCCACGCCCGCCAGCATCGTATCGACAACGACGGCAAGCACCATTGGATCAAGAAGACCTACGACGGTTGTGTCTATGACATGCTGAGCATCTTCATGAGAGCCCGCTCCTTCTCGCCCGAAAAATGGAAGAAGGGTGAGGTGGTCAACTTCCCCATCGTGGACGGCAACGGAAAGGACCCGGCCCGCCTCGTGTATCGTGGCAAGTCGAAGGTGAGGGCCGACAATGGCGTCACCTACCGCTGTCTCGGCCTCTCCTATTATGAGTATGAGAAGGGGAAGTGGAAAGAGATAGCCCGCTTCTATGTCACCGACGACCTCAACCACGTGCCGGTTCGACTCGATATGTACCTGAAGTTTGGCGCGGCTAAAGCCTTCCTCGTCTCGATGAAGGGACTTAGGAATAGCGTCACCTCACGGGTGAAATAAATCCATGGAACTATAAGAATAAGAGAGAAAATGCCTTTGCTCGAAAAACTATTTGGCTTTGACGCCCGCACGATGACCGTCCGCACAGAACTGGTGGCCGGCCTCACCACATTTATGACGATGTGCTACATCCTCGCCGTCAATCCAGCCATCCTCAGCGCCACAGGCATGGACCGTGGCGCGCTCTTCACCGCCACCGCCCTTGCTTCGGCCATCGCCACCATCCTGCTGGCCGTCATGGCCAAGCTGCCCTTCGCCCAAGCTCCGTCGATGGGTCTGAACGCCTTCTTCGCCTTCACGCTGTGTCAGGCCATGGGCTACTCCTGGCGGCAAGCCCTCGCCATCATGCTGATAGAGGGCCTGGTCTTCATCCTCATCACCTTCCTCAACGTGCGCGAGCGTATCCTGGACGCCATCCCGACCAACCTGCGCTACGCCGTCTCGGCAGGTATCGGAATGTTCATCGCCTTCATCGGACTGAAGAACGCGGGCATCATCGTCTCCAACGAGGCCACCTTCGTAGGCCTGGGCGACTTCACCCCGACGGCCATCCTGGGATGGATAGCCATCGTGCTGAGCGCCGTACTGATGACACGCAGGGTCAAAGGATCCTTGTTCTATGGCATCATCGCTGCCACGCTGATAGGCATTCCCCTGGGTGTGACGCAGGTGGAGAGCGGCTGGATTCCCATCAGTCTGCCCAAGAGCGTGGCACCGACATTCCTGCAGTTTGACTTCACCTCGCTACTGAACATCAAGACCGTGCTGGTGGTCATCTCTTTGCTGCTCGTCAATATCTTCGACACGGTGGGCACCCTCGTCGGCCTGTGCTACAAGACGGGCAATGTGCGCCCCGATGGTTCGATTCCCCATGTCAGCGAGGCGATGATGAGCGACGCCATCGGTACGACCTGTGGCGCCATGCTCGGCTCCAGCACCATCACGACTTATGTCGAGAGCGCAAGCGGCATTGCCGAGGGAGGACGATCCGGACTCACTTCCTTTGTCACGGGACTGCTTTTCCTTGTGGCCCTCTTCCTGGCTCCGTTCTTCCTGCTCATTCCCAGCGCGGCGACGAGTGGTGCGCTGGTCATCGTCGGCGTACTGATGCTCGACGGCATCAAGCACATCGAAATGACGGATATGTCCGAGGCCTTCCCCAGTTTCGTCACAGTCATCATGATGTTGCTCTGCTATAGCATCGCCGACGGAGTCTGCTTCGGCATCCTGACCTTCGTCCTGACCAAGCTCCTCACGGGCAAGTGGCGCGACCTCAACATCACGCTCGTGGTCCTCGCCGTGCTCTTCGTCCTCAACTTCGTCTTCGGATAATAACCCCACCCAAGGCTGGGTGTCCAGAATCAACAGAACCGATTCCATGGAGGCTTCGCTTGAAGTCGCCTACCAGGTCAAGCGAAAGGTTCGCCAAAGGCTCCAAACGATTCTGAACACCCTGCCTTCTATAAAAAACACCACAAAAAGCCACGATAATCTATTATTTATTTGGAACTCTCACTAAAAAACACTAACTTTGCGACAATTACGCGAAATAAAACAATTAAAGACCCACAATATGACGAAAAAGACTTTACTTGCCTTGTCTGCCTCCCTACTGATGGGAGCAGTCCCTGCCGCGGCACAGACCACCCCCTATGGTGGCTATACCGGCACAGAACCTCTCACAAGCTACGGCACCCGAATGATGGAAAGCTATGACGTAGCCGTCAGGCTGACCGTGGACGAAAACGACCAAGGACTCGTCGGAAGCCAGATTACGGGTGTACGCATTCCCTTCCCCGATGACATTGACCACCTCATCGAAGCTCAGGCGTGGATCAGCAAGAACCTGGAGCTGACGGACTATAGTTTCACTCCTGACGTCGAGGTGAAGTCGTTCACACCCGGACCGGGTTTCATCGACGTGACGTTCGACTCCCCCTACACCATCACCAGCGAGGGCGTCTATGTAGGCTATTCCTTCGAGATGGACGAGAAGGTGTCGAAGCCGATTACAACCATCAGCGGAACCAACCCCGACTACTTCTACCTCCACACTACCCGGTCCTACTACGAGGGATTCAGTTCCGTCTCCGCCGACCGCAACATGATGCTGGCGATGCAGGTGCTCATCGATGGACTGCCGGCACGATCGGTCTCGCCCACGCTGAACGATCAATACTTCAAGGTAGGAGAAGGCAGCAACACGCTGACCTTCAACATCCGCAACCAGGGAAGCCAGCCCGTCAGTTCCATAGACGTGGCCTACAACGCTCCTGGCGAATCAGATAGCCCCGTGGAGAAACATATCACGCTGGACAAGGCCCTGCCGGCACACTACAATGCCTCGGCCACCGTCACGCTGACCGCCGACGCGCTGCCCCATGCTGGCGACTTCCCCTTCACAATCCAAGTGACAAAAGTCGATAGCGAGGCCAACCAGAACGCGCTCCCCAGCGCCTCGACCACCATCCACAGTCTGAGTTTCGTACCCACCAAGCGCGCATTGCTGGAGGAATACACAGGCACATGGTGTGGCTGGTGCCCAAAGGGATTTGTGGGACTGGAGAATATGGACGCGCTCCTGGGTGACGACTTCGTGGGCGTGAGCTACCACAACCGCGACCCGATGGAGTTTGCCGGAGGCGATGAGGGGCCGGAGTTTCCCAATGGCACGGCCTCTTTCCCCAGCGCATACATAGACCGCGTACACCCCACCGATCCCTATAGCGGTGATGAGCCCAGCACCCACTTCCTGCTGAACGAGACCTATGCCAAGGCGTGCGACCAACTGGCGCCTGCCGACATCGACATAGCAGCCAACTATGCAGAGGACAACGCCTCGGAGGTGGAATGCAAGGCCACAGTACGCTTCCCGCTGCCCGTGCAGGCCAACCCCTATCAGCTGGGCTTCATCCTCACCGCCGACGGACTGAGCGGCGAGGAGGACAGTTGGACGCAGAAAAACTACTATCCCAACAACACGGAATACACCGACACCGACATGGAACTGTTCACGCAGGGCGACGGCTACGTCTATGACCTCACCTACAACATGGTGGCCATAGGATTCAGCGGACCCAGTTTCATCGAGGGCAGCCTGCCAGAACAGATCGAGGCCGACAAGGACTATGAATACACCTTCCGCTTCGACCTGTCGAAGGACTCGCAGACGTGCAAGGCGAAGAGCATCCTCGCAGGCCAGCAAAACTACAAGTTGCGCGCCGTGGCCCTGCTTATCGACAGCACGACAGGAGAGGTCGTCAACGCCCGTAAGGCAAAGGTTGGTGGCGAGACGGATGGCGTTTCGGCCCTCACAGTCAACAAGGACGCTACTCCCGTGGCCTACTACACGCCCGACGGACGACAACTGCAGTCGCCCACCAAAGGCATCAACATCGTACGCCTCGCCGACGGACGCACCGTGAAGATGATAGTCCGGAAATAGGTCCGGCAGGTGCACGCAAGCGAAGCACGACAGAAAACACCTTCGGGATGGACGAAGTTTAGCGTCCATCCCGAAGGCATCCCGAGACCATCCCGAAGGCCCTCCATGCCCTTTTCGTGTGAACTGCCCAAGAGTTCAGAAAGGAAAACTTGCAAAAAGCATAGGGTAGGGAGGGGTGAAAAGTTAAAAATCAAGGGCTTTCTGCTAGTTAAGAAACAAAAACTTGCAAGAGAGGTAAAATTTCCGTAACTTTGCGGCCATCAAGAATTGAAAGAACATCGGTCCGCCCATCCAGCGCGTTTTTATGGAAAAAGAGCCTGATGGAATTGGCCACAAACTTAAAAAAATACATGATGCGCAAGAAAACGCTCCTTTCCAGCCTATTCGCCACCCTGTTAGCCGTATTGATGCTGACAGGCTGTTCCGAAACACAAAACATCTCCTACTTCCAGGACTACGGTCCGGGATTTTCCGAGACCGTTTCTCAGTCTAAGCCCATCACTTTCCAGCCTGGCGACAAACTCTCCATCATCGTGACAAGCCGCAACCCGCAGCTTTCCTCACTCTTCACGCTCTCGCAGGGCGTGATGCTCTCCAGCGGAACAACTTCCAATACGCGCACGGCGAGCAGCAACCAATACACCGTGCTCTACACCATCGACAGCAAGGGCGACATCGACTTCCCCGTGCTGGGCAAGGTCCATGTGGGCGGCCTGTCGCGCGAACAAGTCGCCTCGACCATCAAAGAGCAGTTGTTCAAGGAAGACCTGGTCAAGGACGCCGTCGTGTCGGTGGAGTTTGGTGGCATTCACTTCTCCGTGCTGGGCGAAGTGAACAAGCCGGGACAGTATAATTTCGAAAACGACCGCGAGACCATCCTCGACGCCATCAGCCGCGCGGGCGACCTGACCATCTACGGCCAGCGCGACCACGTGACGGTGATTCGTACCGAGGGCGGCGAGCGCAAGGTCTATAATATCAACATGCTCTCGGGTCAGGACATCACAAGCTCGCCAGCCTACTACCTGAAGCAGGGCGACATCATCTACGTGGACCCCAACCCGACGCGCGCTCGCCAGAGCACGGTCAATGGCAACACCTTCCGCTCGTCTGCCTTCTGGGTCTCCATGGCCTCCCTGGCCATGAGTGTGACGATGCTTATCAAGAATTGGTAAACTTACTCTCAAAAAGGAAATGGCAACAAACAATAGCTTAGAAAGCGAAAAGAACTACTCAGCAACAGCCGAGAACAACGAGCTCGAGAATGGCGGATTCAACCTGCGCATGCTCCTGGACATCGTGCTTGGCAACTGGTTTTGGATACTCCAGTCCGTCATACTCTTTGGCGCAGCAGGATGGTACTATCTGAAGATCACGCCCAACACCTACCAACGCACGGCGCTCGTCGTCATCAAGGAGGACAGCCCGCAGCGTGGCAAGGACCTCAACGCGATGTTCGCCAACTTGGGTCAGAACCCCGACCAGAGCAACGTCAACAACGAGATGGCTGCCATCCAGGCTCCCTCCAACGTGCTGGAGACCGTGAAGCGCCTGAACCTCGACATGAACTATACGATGGAGGGCCGCTGGCACAAGAACATCCTCTACGGACGCTCGCTCCCGGCCAACGTCCGCATGATGGGACTGGGCGACCATGAGTCGGCAGCCATGCAGATGGAGCTGCAGCCCAACGGCGTGGTGAAACTGTCCAACTTTATGCGCAACGGCAAGCCGGTCGGCAGTCCAGAGGTGACCGTGACGGGCCGCACAAGCACCATCATCGGTACGCCGGTGGGCAATGTGCTGGTCACACCGACACAGTACTACGGCTCATTTGTCACCCATACGAAAGATCCAATCCTCGTGACACGCACCGACCTCTACACCAAGACGGAGGGCGTGCAAAGAAACTTGTCGGTGGAACTGACGGACAAGATGTCCACCCTGGTCCGCATTTCCTATAAGGACAAAGAGCCCTACCGCGCCGACGACATCATCAACACCCTCATTACGGTCTATAAGGAGAGCTGGGTGAGAGAGAAGAACATGTTGACGATCGCCACGACGAAGTTTATCAACGAGCGCCTGGCTATCATCGAGCGCGAGCTGAGCGGTATCGATAGCGACATCTCCAGCTATAAGAGCAGCAACCTGCTGCCGTCCGTACAGGCTGCCTCGCAGATGTCCATGCAGCAGTCGCAGGAGAGCCAAAAGCAAGTGCTGGCCCTCAACACGCAGCGCTCCATGGCACAATACGTAAAGGGCATGCTGACGCGCGGTGCCAAGTCGCGCAAGCTCCTGCCTACCAATGCCGGACTGGAATCGACGGGCATTGAGCAGCAGATCGCAGAATACAACACGCTTCTGCTCCAGCGCAACTCGCTCATCGCCAACTCCTCGGAGCGCAACCCCATCGTGAGCGACTACGACGAGCAACTGGCCCAGATCCGCAAGGTCATCCTGGAGGGCATCGACAACCTCTGCAGCACAATCGACCTGCAGTTGAGCCACGCGCAGCAGAACGAGAACCAGGCCACGGCGAAGATCGCCTCCAGCCCGAAGCAGGAGAAGTACCTCACGAGCGTGGGCCGTCAGCAGCAGGTCAAGGAGCAACTCTACCTCTTCCTGCTCCAGAAGCGCGAGGAGAACGAGATGAATCAGGCTTTCACCGCCTACAACATCCGCATCATCACCGCCCCGTTTGGCAACGCCTATCCCATCTCGCCCAACCACCGCAACATCCTGCTCATCGCCCTGGCCCTGGGTCTGATGTTGCCTATCGGACTGTTCTACCTCCGCGAGAGCATGAACACCACCGTACGCGGCCGCAAGGATATCGAGGGTCTTACCATACCGTTTATCGGAGAGATACCTTATACAGGCAAGCGCAAGTGGTGGCAGCGTCGCAACAAGCATCGTGACAAGCTGCAGATCGTCGTACAGGAGGGCAAGCGCAACGTGATGAACGAGGCCTTCCGCGTGCTCCGTACGAAGCTCGAGTTCCTCATTTCTGAGGACAGAAAGGACAACGTGATGATCATGACCTCCTTCAACTCGGGTAGTGGTAAGACCTATCTCTCGGCCAATATCGCCATGTCGCTGGCCATCAAGCAGAAGAAGGTGCTCATCATCGACTGCGATATCCGTAAGGCCATGGCCTCGGCCCTGATCGGATCGCCGCAGGTCGGTCTGACCCATTACCTCACGGGTAAGGATACGGACCTTCACGAGCTCATCCATACCTACAAGGGCAATGAGAACCTGAGCATCCTGCCGGTCGGCATCGTGCCGCCGAACCCCACCGAGCTGCTGGGCAACGGCCGCTTGAAGGACTTGCTGGAAGAGGTTCGCAGCCAGTACGACTACGTCCTGCTCGACTGTCCGCCTATCGAGGTCGTCGCCGATACGGAGATCATCTCGAGCTACGTGGACAGAACGATCTTCATCGTGCGCGCCGGACTGATCGACCGCTCCTTGCTCAAGGAGCTCCAGCGCCTTTACAACGCAGGCAAGTATCGCAACATGGCCCTCATCCTCAACGGCACGGAGACCCGCGTGGGCTACCACCGCTACGGATATGGTTATGGCTACGGTTATGGCTACGGCGAAACCGACGACGACAAGAAGAAGCACAAGAGCAAGAAAAAGTAGTAAGCTACGAGCAGAAGCAAGTAGCTAAATCTATAGACTACAGAGCGGGCGGGGAGAGCATCCTCGCCCGCTTTCTTGATAGATGCTGCCATCTGAGAGCGCACACAAGGTTCTAAATATCAGAACCATCCTTAATTTAATAGAAAACATTTGGTGGGTTCATTTGTTTTGGCTACTTTTGCAGAGCAAATAAAAAATCAATAAATAATTAAAAACAAAAATCAAAATGGCTAACGAGAACGAAAAGAAGTTTCGTGTAGAGAGCGACCTCTTGGGCGAGCTCCAGGTACCCGCCGAGGCTTACTATGGTGTGCAGACTCAGCGCGCCATCAACAATTACAAGATTTCGGGCAAGCACATGTGCGACTATCCCGAGTATGTCAAGGCCATTGCATACGTGAAACTCGCTGCTGCCGAAGCCAACCACGAACTGGGTCAGCTTCCTGACGACGTGGCCGACGCTATGTGCCGCGCCTGCCGCGAGATCATCGACGGCAAGTTTCATGAGAACTTCGTCACCGACATGGTGCAGGGTGGTGCCGGCACGTCGGTCAACATGAACGCCAACGAGGTGATTGCCAACCGTGCCCTCGAGCTGATGGGCTACGAGAAGGGCGACTACCAGCACTGCTGGCCCAACGACCACTGCAACTGCGGTCAGTCCACCAACGACGTCTATCCCACCACCATCCGCCTCACCTTCATCGAGATGAACAAGCAGCTCGTAGCCGCTCTGGAACGTCTCGTGGCCTCTTTCCGCAAGAAGGGCGAGGAATTCAAGAACAACATCAAGATGGGCCGCACACAGCTGCAGGACGCCGTCCCCATGACGAGCGGACAGGAGTTTACGGCCTTCGCCAATACCCTTGAGGAGGAGATCGGCAACCTCAATCGCAATGTGGAGCTGATGCTCGAGATCAACATGGGCGCCACAGCCATCGGTACGGGTCTCAACGCTGTCCCGGGCTACGCTGAGCTCTGCACGAAGAAGCTGGCCGAGCTGACGGGCGAGAACTTCACCCTCGGCAAGGACCTCGTCGAGGCTACTCCCGACACGGGCGACTACGTGAGCTATAGCGGCGCGCTGAAGCGTCTGGCCGTGAAGTTGTCCAAGATCTGCAACGACCTCCGCCTCATGGCCTCTGGTCCCCGTTGCGGTCTCCACGAGATCAACCTCCCGCCGATGGCTCCGGGCTCCAGCATCATGCCGGGCAAGGTAAACCCTGTCATCCCCGAGGTGACCAACCAGACTTGCTTCAAGGTGATTGGCAACGACACCACCGTGATGATTGCCGCCGAGGCAGGACAGCTCCAGCTCAACGTCATGGAGCCGGTCATCACCCAGTGCATCATCGAGAGCCAGACCTGGCTGGGCCGCGCCATGGACACGCTGCGTGAGCGTTGCGTCGATGGTATCACGGTCAATGCCGAGCACAATGCCGAGACCGTGCGCAACAGCATCGGTATCGTCACCGCTCTCAACCCGTACATCGGCTACAAGAACAGCACGAAGATCGCCAAGGAGGCTCTGGAGACGGGCGCTTCTGTCTATGATCTCGTGCTCAGAGACAAGATCCTGACCAAGGAGAAGCTCGACGCCATCCTCGACCCGAAGCACATGCTCGACCCCGAGGACGTGATCAAGTAAGGGTCAGCGCATCACGCTACCATTGACTTTATCTCGCATAAAGTATAGTTAGACTAAATTTAAGGCCTTCTCTGCCGCGCTGGCAGGGAAGGCCTTGCTCGTTCAAGCAATGTGGTTTTCGTTGCTTAGAAGTGCCGCTACGGGCCTCATACGGCGCGGAAGGCGTTGTAGTCCTATCTGCGGAAGCAATAATAAGGCTAAGCAGGGCAAACTACAGCCGCCCAAGACGAAGGCAGCGCCAGAGGTAAAAAGGCGTCAGCGACGCTTGGCCCGCAGAGGACGCTCCTCGTGGCTCTCGACGTTCTTCTTTTTCTTGGAAAGCACCAGCAGGATGACGGCCGAGAGGATGAGCACAATGCCGACGAAGAGGCGAAGGGAGAAGGACTCGCCGAAGATGAGCACGCCGATGAAGACGGCCGTAACAGGCTCCACAGCACCCATGATGGCGGAGGGCGTACTGCCGACTTTTTCGATGGCGATGTTCATGAAGTAGAGGCTGAGCACCGTGGGCAGCAAGGCCAACTGGGCAGCACAGGCCCATTGCTTCGGAGTGGAGAGCACCTGGATCTGCTCGCCCATGATAACGGACAGGACGAGCAGGGAGATCAAGCCAAACAAGACCACCCAGAACGTAAACTGGATGGCGGAGAGCCCTGTGTGGGTCTGGTTGACGCCGATGATGTAGAAGGCGTAGAAGAGCGACGAGAGCAGGACCAGCGCCACGCCCACCGTGGAGAGCGTGGCATTGTCGCCACCACGATAGAGCAGTCCTATGCCCGTGACGGCCAGGAGGATGGAGAAGGTGGTGGACCAGGTGATGCGCTCATGGAAGAACGCCGTCATCAGCACGCCCGTGATGATGGGGTAGCTGAAGAGGATCGTACTGGCGATTCCTGCGTCCATGTACTTGAAACTGAGGTAGAGCGTGGCCGAGGACATGGCCATGAATGTGCCCAAGACGGCCATGCGGATGGCGGGTCCGAGGCGCAGATGAAAACTCTCCCGCTTCGCCACCATCCATGCAAGAAACAGCAGCGAGGCAATGGCGTAGCGCCAGACGAGGACCGACGTAGGGTTGATCTCGTCCTGGTAGAGGAATAGCGTGCCCAAGGGGTTTGTACCATAGAAAATCGCAGCGATAATACCCGCTGCGAAACCTTTGAACGTGTTGCTCATAATAAAGAAAAAAGGAATGATGAATCGGCGGGCGCATCAGGTGCTGCTACCCGCAGACTCGATTGTTTCAACTCTTGAATGCCTCGGCCTCTGCCATGGCGATGATGTCTTCGCGGTCAGGTTGGCGTGCGGGCCCCTCAGCGTCTGCGGAATGCAAGGGCATAGCCTGACGCTCGCCATCCTTCTGATCTTGGGCAGCTTGGGGATCCATACTGGCCCCCTCGCTATCCACAGCGCACTTCTCCGTGCGCATCCTGCGGCGGTCGGCAGGTGCAGGCTGCTCCCTAAAGACTTCCTCCTGGAAGGGAGAGACGTGCTTCCGGTCCTCCTTCGGCTTGTCGCCGACGATGAAACTCTCGGTCTCATCTACCGAAGGCACGAGGCCGACGGGCTCCTCCTCCATCTTCGTCCTGTTCTCCTTCGAGGCAAACACGCGGTCGAGAAACTTCGTGTCCTTGCGGAGCTTGCGGAGCGTGTCTTTCGACGCCTTCTGCTGGCTCTCCTTCTTAGAATAGCCACGAGCGTCGCAACCCTCCACGTCCTCCAGCATCACGACGAAGTGGAAGACGGGGGCTCCCTCCTCGCTGGTCTCGTTGCCCAGCAACTTGAAGTTGAGCTGCACCCGGTTCTTCTGACACCATTCGATGAGCTTCGACTTGAAGTTGACCTCCTTGTAGGCGAGTTTGTCGATATTGATCATCTCGCCCAGGATCTGGCGCTCCATGAAGCGCATGCAGGCGTCGTAGCCCTTGTCGAGATAGATAGCACCGACAAGGGCTTCGAAGGCGTTGCCCGCCATGTTGCTGTTGTGGCCGGACTGGTGGCCGCTGGAGAGGATCAACTTGTTGATACCCATCTCCTTGGCCAAGTGGTTGAGGGTCTCGCGCTGCACGAGCTTGGAGCGCGTGGTGGTGAGAAATCCCTCCCGCTTACCAGGGAAGTGACGAAACACAATATCGCCTACTACCGCATCGAGGACGGCGTCGCCGAGAAACTCCAGCCGCTCGTTGTTCATGGGCTTTCCCTTCTCGTTGCGCCGCGCGATGCTGCTATGGAGCAGCGCGATCTTGTAGTATTCGATATGATGGGGCCAGATGCCGGTGATCCTATGGAGAGACAAGAAAAGCTCCTTGTCCTTGCGGAAAGGGAGCTTAATCCTGTCAATCAGATTATTCAGCATACTTCTTGAAGATAACGCAGGCGTTGTGTCCGCCGAAGCCGAACGTGTTGCTCAGGGCCGCACGAACGGTACGCTTCTGTGCCTGGTTGAAAGTATAGTTGAGTGCGTAGTCGATCTCCGGGTCCTTGTCCTCCTCGTCGTGATTGATGGTCGGGGGGACGATGTCCTCGCTCACGGCCTTGACGCAGGCCAGGGCCTCTACGGCTCCAGCAGCTCCGAGCAAGTGGCCCGTCATAGACTTCGTGGAGGAGATATTGAGCTTGTAGGCGTGCTCGCCGAAGACCTCCTTGATGGCCTTGGCCTCGGAGATGTCGCCCACATGGGTGGACGTGCCGTGTACGTTGATATAGTCAATATCCTCCGGCCGCAACTGAGCGTCGGCCAGGGCGGCCTCCATCACCAGTTTCGCACCCAGTCCCTCGGGATGGGAAGCCGTGAGGTGATAAGCGTCGGCACTCTCGCCCTCGCCCACCATCTCGGCGTAGATTCTGGCTCCACGCGCCTTGGCGTGCTCCAGCTCCTCGAGGATGAGGCAGCCGGCACCCTCGCCCATCACGAATCCGTCGCGGCTGGCCGAGAAAGGACGGCTGGCGTGGGTCGGGTCATCATTGCGCGTCGAAAGGGCCTTCATGGCGTTGAAGCCACCCACACCACACTCGCAGATGGCAGCCTCCGCACCACCGGCCACGATCACGTCGGCCTTGCCGAGGCGCAGCAGGTTGAAAGCGTCGGCCAGCGCATTGGTCGAAGAGGCACAGGCGCTGGTGGTGGTGAAGTTGGGTCCGTGGAAGCCGAAGTGGATGCTGATCTGTCCAGCGGCGATGTCGGCGATCATCTTCGGGATGAAGAACGGCGAGAAGCGGGGACCTTTCTCCTTGTTGAGAGCGTAGTAGGAAGCCTCCTCCTCAAACGTCTTGATACCGCCGATACCTACACCATAGATCACGCCGACGCGGTTCTTATCGACCTGGTCGAGGTCGAGGCCGCTGTCCTTCACACCCTGCACGGCACTGGCCATGGCCAACTGTGCGTAGCGGTCCATCTTGCGGGCGTCCTTGCGGTCGATCCACTCGTTGGGATTCCAGTTTTTCACCTCACAGGCAAACTGGGTCTTGAAGTTGGTGGCGTCGAACAGCGTAATCGGAGCTGCGCCGCTCACACCCTTGACCATGTTCTCCCAAGTCTCCTCGGGAGTGTTTCCCAGCGGGGTGACAGCGCCGAGACCCGTTACGACAACTCTTTTCAGTTCCATGTATATAGTGTCTTATCGATTGATGAAAACGTATATTGGGCGCCGTGCGGGGCTTACAGTGTCGTAAGTAGCGAATTTGCCCTTAGCCGGGCTATCCACACCTGACACCTGACGCCTGACGCCCGACACCCAATATATGTGTCTGTCCTAATGTAAAAAACGATACCGTAGAGACAGAAGACGCTTACTTAGCGTTGTTCTCGATGTATGCGATGGCGTCGCCTACGGTAGAGATCTTCTCTGCCTGATCGTCGGGGATGGAGATACCAAACTCCTTCTCAAACTCCATGATGAGCTCGACAGTGTCGAGAGAGTCGGCACCCAAATCGTTGGTGAAGCTCTTCTCCGGAGTGACCTCCTCTGCATCTACACCCAACTTATCTACGATAATGTTCTTAACCTGTGCTGCAATTTCTGACATGATAATCTTGTTAAAATGTTGTTACTTTGTTTTCTCTTTCAAAATTTCGGGTGCAAAGGAACGGAAAAAATTCCGTTTTCACAAATAAATCTTGAAGAAATCCACCCTTTTTTGCACATCAATACCCTATTTGTGCAAGAAAATGCCCTCTTTTTATAGGTATCTTGCGCTAAATCAACCCAATATTACATTCTCATTACATCCGATATGCTGTAGTTTGACAGAGAAATAGAGTGGTTCCATGACCCATTTCCAGATCTTTTACCTTCCCTTCTCCCACCATCGAGCGGTCTTCCGAGCTGCCCACAGACACAGACCGCATTGTGCGTCAACCATTTCGGCAAACAGAGCAGGGAAGGGACATAATAGAGTACGGTAGAATAAAGTAGAGTAGAGGCAAATAATATAATATAATATAATATAATATAATAAGGAGAAACGAAGGGTGCAGACCGCTGGGAGGACAGAAAAGGAGGGGCATCATAACATGTTAACGTTTAACGTTATAATGTAAGGTCGCAGCCATTCCTCTCGCCAAATCAAAAACGTGACAATGTGACAACGTGACGTGTGACAACGAGAAAAAGCGCACGTCAAAACAAAAACGTTAAACGTTATTATGTTATTATGTTATTATGTTATTACGATGCGGGGCGGGCACCTAACCGGAGACCGCGAACCAGAGAGCCTACAGACTGGGAATAGGAAAGCCCACAGGCAGCGAACTATAGGGACCACCGACTGCGACTTTGGGAATAAGTTAGGATCGAGGCAAGAGACAAGCAACCATCAGGGTGATAGGTAAGTTACCCCGCGGAAGGTGCCCAGTTTTCCACCCTCCCGCGTCCGTTGAAATAGTGACCCGCCAAGGGGTTCTGAGGCCCTAAAATGGCACGCGAACACGTGGGGACCCAGAAAAGCAGGCAAACGAGGCAGAAAACAACGGAAAAGTTTGGCCAAGTGCGATTTTCTTCGTACCTTTGCACCGTTCAGAGGAATGAGGGGCTTGCGGAAGCTCCTCATTTTTATTTATATAAACGTTTATGATAGACAAGAACGTCGTAAAAAGATTAGTTGAGGAATGGCTTGCGGGGAAGGAATACTTCCTCGTAGATGTTCAGGTTGGCACCGACGATCGCATCGTCGTAGAAATAGACCACGCCGACGGCGTGTGGGTGGACGACTGCGCGGATCTGAGCCGCTACATCGAGGACCATCTGAGCCGTGACGAAGAGGACTACGAGCTGGAGGTGGGATCCACCGGACTGGGCCAGCCCTTCAAGGTACCCCAGCAGTATGTGAACAACATCGGCAACGAGGTGGAGGTCCTCACACAGGATGGCAAGAAAGTGAAGGGCACGCTCAAAGCCGTGGAAACCCCGCGTTTCACGGTCTCCGTGCCGGAGAAAGTAAAGGTAGAGGGCAAGAAGCGTCCCGTGATGATGGACGTGGACTACGACTACGACATGAATGAGGTAAAGTACACGAAATACATTATAAGTTTCAAATAAGCTATGGCAGCAAGAAAAAAAGAAGACATGCCGAACATGATCGAGACCTTCAAGGAGTTTAAGGACACCAAGAAGATCGACCGTGCCACCCTCGTTAGCGTGCTGGAGGAGAGCTTCCGCAGCGTGATAGCGAAGATATTCGGCTCCGACGAGAACTTCGACGTCATCGTCAACCCTGACAAGGGCGACTTTGAGATATACCGCAACCGCATCGTCGTGGCCGACGGCGAGGTGAAGGACGAGTACAAGGAGGTGTCGCTCACGGACGCTCAGAAGATCGAGCCCGACTACGAGGTGGGCGAGGAGGTCTCCGAGCGCATCGACTTCGCGAAGTTTGGCCGCCGCGCCATTCTCAACTTGCGCCAGACGCTGGCCGCCAAGGTGCTGGAGCTGGAGCACGACTCGCTCTACAACAAGTACAAGGACCGCGTGGGCCAGGTCATCTCCTCCGAGGTCTATCAGGTCTGGAAGCGCGAGGTGCTGCTCGTGGACGACGAGAACAACGAGCTGCTGCTGCCGAAGACGGAGCAGATACAGAGCGACAACTACCACAAGGGCGACACCATCCGTGCCGTCATCCTGCGCGTGGACAACACCAACAACAATCCGAAGATCATCCTCTCGCGCACGGCGCCCGCCTTCCTGGAGCGTCTGCTGGAGGCCGAGGTGCCCGAGATTGCCGACGGCCTGATCGCCATCAAGAGCGTGGCACGCATGCCGGGCGACCGCGCCAAGATCGCCGTGGAGAGCTACGACGACCGCATCGACCCGGTGGGAGCCTGCGTCGGTGTGCACGGCAGCCGCGTACATGGCATCGTCAAGGAGCTCGGTGGCGAGAACATCGACGTCATTTCCTGGACGGCCAACACCAAACTCTTCATCCAGCGCGCCCTCAGCCCGGCCCGCGTCAGCTCGCTCACCATCGACGAGGAGAACAAGAAGGCCGAGGTCTATCTCAAGCCCGAGGAGGTGAGCCTCGCTATCGGACGCAGCGGTCTCAACATCAAGCTGGCAAGTATGCTCACGGGCTACACCATCGACGTCTTCCGCGAGCTCGACGAGAGCCAGGCCGAGGAGGACATCTACCTCGACGAGTTCTCCGACGAGATCGACCAGTGGGTCATCGAAGCCATCAAGAAGATAGGTCTCGACACGGCCCGCCAGGTGCTCAACGCTCCGCGCGAAATGCTTATCGAGAAGGCCGACCTCGAGGAGGAGACCGTCGATAATGTCATCAAGGTCCTCAGGGCCGAGTTTGAGAGCTAAGATGGAGCCGTCCTGTCCGCGCCGACAAGGCGCATCCTCTCAGGAAGGGCAACACATCAGGAAAGAAGCAAAGAGAAAGGGTGGAGGACGACAGTCTCCACCGATAAAAGGTAATGGCGGGTGATGGTTTTGACCAGCGGCTCATAGGGTGTGGCCGCACTGGTCCGCACCATGTTCGGAACATCTGCGCCACCCTCACATCGTAAATCAATACCAGCACCCCCTACCTCTATTAAGATATTAATGAGTATCAGATTAAACAAAGCAATTAGAGAGCTGAACATCGGGCTCCAGACGGCTGTGGAATTTCTGGAGAAGAAGCCGAATCTGGGCGAAGTGAAGGGCGACCCCAACTTCAAGCTCAGCGATGCGCAGTATGAGGCCCTGGCCACACAGTTTAACAAGGATAAGCAAGTGAAGGCCATCGCCGACAAGAAGTTCCCCAAGAAGTCGAAAGAGGGCGGCAAGAAGAAGCAGTCCCAGGGAGGCGTGAAGCGTGGCGACGACGGTCTGACAAAGATACAGGCCTATACCCCGCTGGGCAAGATCGACCTCGACCAGCTCAACCGCAAGCCGGGACAGAAAGCCGACCAGAAGCCGAAGGCAGACCAGCCCAAGGCCAAGGAGGAGAAGCCCGTACGCAAGCAGGAGCCACAGCAGCCCAAGCAGGAGCAGCCGAAGCCCGCACAGAAAGAGGCAACACCCCAGCACAAGGCAGAACCGAAGGCCGAGAAGCCGGCCGTGAAGGAGCAGCCGAAGGAGACTGCCCACAAGGAGGTGGCCCAGAAGCCCGCGGCCCAGAAGGAGAACGCTCAGAAGGAAAACAAGGAGCAGGCCAAGCCCGCAGCCAAGGCCGTGGAGACGGAGCAGAAATCCGCCAAGCCCGCCAAGAGCGAGAAGCCACAGCCCGCAGCGGCAGCACAGACTGAGACCGCCCAAAAGGAGGGCAAGGAGCAGGAGCCCGCCACGACAGAGGGCGGCGCACCCTTCCAGACGCAGAACGAGAAGAAGCTGCTCAACCAGCCGAAGCTCAACGTGCTCGGCAAACTCGACCTCAGCACCGTCAACCAAAACACGCGCCCGAAGAAGAAGAGCAAGGAGGAGCGACGCAAGGAGCGCGAGGAGAAAAACGGACAGGGCAAGAAGAAGCGCGTACGCATCAACAAGGAGCGCGTCGATATCAATGCCGCTGCCAACCAGCAGCCCGCCCAGCAGGGCAAGAAACAGGGCCAGCAGCAACAGCAGGGCCAGGCCGATGGTGGCGGAAAGCGCAAGAAGAAGAACCGCGGACGCAGCAACAAACCGCTGGAGGTCGATGACGAGGCCGTAGCACGCCAGGTCAAGGAGACCTTGGCACGCCTCACCTCGAAGACCCAGAACAAGAAGGGTGCCAAATACCGCAAGGAGAAGCGCGACGCTGCCCAGGAGAAGCTCAACCAGGAGGCACGCGCCGAGCGCAAGCAGAGCAAGACGCTGAAACTGACGGAGTTTGTGACCGTATCGGAGCTGGCCACGATGATGGACGTCCCCGTGACGAAAGTCATCTCCACACTCATGTCGGTGGGCATCATGGTCTCCATCAACCAGCGTCTCGATGCCGAGACCATCAACCTCGTGGCCGACGAGTTCGGATTCTCCACGGAGTATGTCAGCGCCGAGGTGCAGGAGGCTGTCAGCGAGGAGGCCGACGACGAGAACGATCTCGTGCCACGCGCCCCGATCGTCACGGTCATGGGCCACGTCGATCATGGTAAGACCTCGCTGCTCGACCACATCCGCAACACCAACGTCATCGCCGGCGAGGCTGGTGGCATCACCCAGCACATCGGTGCCTATAGCGTGACGCTGAAGAACGGCAGCAAGGTGACCTTCCTCGACACGCCGGGCCACGAGGCCTTCACCGCCATGCGTGCCCGTGGTGCGCAGGTGACGGATATCGCCATCATCATCATTGCCGCCGACGACTCGGTGATGCCTACCACCAAGGAGGCCATCGCCCACGCACAGGCCGCCGGCGTACCGATGGTCTTTGCCATCAACAAGATAGACAAGCCGGGAGCCAACCCCGACAAGATACGCGAGGACCTGGCCAACATGAACCTCCTGGTGGAGGAGTGGGGCGGCAAGTATCAGTGTCAGGAGATCAGTGCCAAGAAGGGCATCGGCGTGGACGAGCTCATGGACAAGGTGCTCCTGGAGGCCGACCTGCTCGAACTGAAGGCCAACCCCAACCGCAAGGCCACGGGTACGGTCATCGAGTCGTCGCTCGACAAGGGCCGCGGCTTCGTCTCGACGGTGCTCGTGAGCAACGGCACGCTGAAGACGGGCGACATCGTGATCGCCGGCACCTCATGGGGCAAGGTCAAGGCCCTCTTCAATGAGCGCAACCAGCGCATCGAGAAGGCCGGACCCGCAGATCCCTGTATCGTCCTCGGACTCAACGGCGCGCCCACGGCAGGCGACACGTTCCACGTGCTCGAGACGGAGCAGGAGGCCCGCGAGATTGCCAACAAGCGCGAGCAGCTGCAGCGCGAGCAGGGCCTCCGCACGCAGAAGCGCCTCACGCTGGGCGACATTTCCCACCGCATCGCTCGCGGAGAGTTCCATGAGCTCAACATCATCGTCAAGGGCGACACCAACGGATCGGTGGAGGCACTGGCCGACTCCTTCCTCAAGCTCTCGACGGAGAAGGTGCAGGTCAACGTCATCAGCAAGGCCGTGGGACAGATCTCCGAGAACGACGTCATGCTCGCCTCGGCTTCCGACGCCGTCATCGTCGGCTTCCAGGTGCGCCCGTCTGCCGACGCGCGCAAACTGGCTGACCGCGAAGGCGTGGAGATCAACACCTACTCCATCATCTACGATGCACTCGACGACATCAAGAGTGCCATGGTCGGCATGCTCGACAAGGTCAAGAAGGAGGTCGTCACGGGCCAGGTGGAGGTGCGCCAGGTCTTCAAGATCAGCAAGGTGGGCACCGTGGCCGGTGGTCTCGTCACCGAAGGCAAGGTGCACAACAAGGACAAGGCACACGTCATCCGCGACGGTATCGTCATCCACACCGCCGCCATCAGCGCGCTCAAGCGCTACAAGGACGACGCCAAGGAGGTGGCAACGGGTCTGGAGTGTGGTATCTCGCTCGTCAACTACAACGACATCGAGGCGGGAGACATCCTGGAGACCTTCACCGAGATCGAGGTGGAGCAGAAGCTCTAAGCCGACTGCGGGGACTCAACGGCCGTGGCTACTGCCTACGGCCCGCCCCTCGGCAGCCGCCTGCCCCCTACCTTATTAAAATATGGCCACAACGGCAGCCGACCGCAAAAGGACGGCGCGCCGCTTGCGGCCTGTTTTTCAAAGCAGAACCATTCAAACAATGGAAGAAATAAAAGAAGAGAAGAACGCATTGGTGCGGGAGATAGCCGACAAGAAATATGAGTACGGCTTCACCACCGACGTGGAGACCGACATCATCCCCGTGGGTCTCAACGAGGACATCGTGCGCCTGATCTCACAAAAGAAGCACGAGCCCGAGTGGATGCTGGAGTTTCGCCTGCGCGCCTTCCGCCATTGGCAGACGCTCAAGCAGCCCACATGGGGACATGTGCACATCCCGCCCATCGACTACCAGGCCATCTCCTACTACGCAGACCCGCTTGCGAAGAAGCCGCAGAACAAGGAGATAGACCCCGAACTGGAGAAGACTTTCGACAAACTGGGCATTCCCCTGGAGGAGCGACTCGCACTGAGTGGCACGGCGGTCGATGCCATCATGGACTCCGTGTCGGTCAAGACAACATTCAAGGAGAAGCTGCGGGAGAAGGGCGTGATCTTCTGCTCCATCGGCGAGGCCATACAGACCCACCCGGACCTCGTCAGGCAGTACCTGGGCACGGTCGTCCCCTACGGCGACAACTTCTTTGCCGCGCTCAACTCGGCGGTGTTCTCCGACGGATCCTTCGTCTATATCCCCAAGGGTGTACGCTGCCCGATGGAACTGAGCAGCTATTTCCGCATCAACGCCCGCAATACGGGACAGTTTGAGCGCACCTTGATCGTTGCCGACGACGATTCCTACGTCTCCTATTTGGAGGGCTGCACAGCCCCGATGCGCGACGAGAACCAGCTCCATGCGGCCATCGTTGAGATCATCGTCATGGACCGGGCCGAGGTGAAATACTCCACCGTCCAAAACTGGTATCCAGGCGACGAACACGGACGGGGCGGTGTGCTCAATCTCGTGACGAAGCGTGGCGACCTGCGCGGCGACCACTCCAAACTCTCCTGGACACAGGTGGAGACGGGATCGGCCATCACGTGGAAATATCCCTCGTGTCTGCTGCGCGGCAACGACTCCGTAGCAGAGTTCTACAGCGTGGCCGTGACCAACAACTACCAGGAGGCAGACACGGGCACAAAGATGATCCACATCGGCAAGAACACGCGTTCTACCATCATCTCCAAGGGCATTTCCGCCGGACACAGCCAGAACAGCTACCGCGGCCTCGTCATGGCTACGGCCAACGCCGACAATGCGCGCAACTACTCCAGCTGCGACTCACTGCTGCTCGGCAGCGACTGCGGAGCTCACACGTTCCCCTACATGGACGCCCACAACGACACCGCAGTATTCGAGCACGAGGCGACCACGTCCAAGATCTCGGAGGACCAGCTCTTCTACTGCAACCAGCGGGGCATCCCGATGGAGGAGGCCGTGGGACTCATCGTCAACGGCTACGCCAAGGAGGTGCTTAACAAGCTGCCGATGGAGTTTGCCGTCGAGGCACAGAAGTTGCTCAGCGTCTCGCTGGAGGGCACGGTGGGATAACGCTTCCACAGGCCACGACGCGGCAAGACCAACAAAAGAAGGAGGAGCAATGAGAAGAAAGATGATCATGGGACCGGCCCTTGCGGCCACCCTGCTGCTGACAGCCCTGCTGCCGTCGGCGGCTTCAACACCCGTCCCACGCTGGACGCCGCAGCCCTACCGCCAGTATCTCATCAAGCTGGAGGTGGAGCGCGACACCATAACCGCACCGTCGGTCATGCTCCACGGCGCAAAAACCAAACGGAAAGTGGACGTAAGCCATTTCAAGGTGGGGCCCTTCTGGGTACCAGACCCACCCTCGCTCTTCGAGCAGGAGGACGAATGGCGCGACAGAGACCGCTACAAGAAAGGGCGGATTCTCGGCGACATCATCGAGGACATCATCAACATCTTCCTGTTATAACTATCAAACGACAACCAAATCCTTATAGATATGCTTGAGGTAAAAAACCTGCACGCCACCATCGCAGGCAAAGAGATATTGAAAGGCGTCAACCTCACGGTCAGAGACGGTGAGATCCACGCCATCATGGGACCCAACGGGTCGGGAAAATCGACCCTCAGCGCGGTGCTGACGGGCAACCCGCTCTACACCGTCACCGAGGGAACGGCTTTCTTCAACGGCAAGAACTTGCTGGAAATGAAGCCCGAGGACCGAGCCCGCGAAGGTCTATTTCTCTCTTTCCAGTACCCCGTGGAGATTCCGGGCGTGAGCATGACCAACTTCATGAAGGCGGCCATCAACGCCAAGCGCGCGTATGAGGGCAAGGAGCCGCTGAAGGCTGCCGACTTCATGAAACTCATGCGCGAGAAGCGCCAGATCGTAGAACTCGATCCGAAACTCGCCCACCGATCCGTCAACGAGGGATTCTCCGGTGGCGAGAAGAAGCGCAACGAGATCTTCCAGATGGCCATGCTCGAACCGAAGCTCAGCATCCTCGACGAGACCGACTCCGGACTGGATGTCGATGCCATGCGCATCGTCGCCAACGGTGTCAACAAGATGCACTCGGCAGAGACTTCCGCCATCGTCATCACCCACTACGAGCGACTGCTGGACATGATCAAGCCCGACGTGGTCCACGTCCTCTGGCAGGGCCGCATCGTCAAGACTGCTGGTCCGGAGCTGGCGAAGGAAATTGAAAAGCTCGGCTACGACTGGATCAAGGAGGAAGTGAAAGGAGAGGAGACCCAAGGATGACCGAAGCAGAAAAGCAATACATAGACCTATACGCCGAGGCCTCGGAAGCCATCAAGGAGCATAGCGCGGAGGTGATGAACGCCGTCCGCGACCGTGCCTTCGAAGACTTCCGCCGCCAGGGCTTCCCGACAAGGAAGATGGAGCGATATAAGTACACCGACATGGAGAAGATCTTCGCTCCCAACTACGGTCTGAACATCAATCGCATCGAGTTTCCTGTCGATCCCTATGCGGCCTTCCGCTGCGATGTGCCCAACCTGAGCACGCTGCTCTATTTTGTCGTCAACGATGCGTTCTATGAGAAGCGGCTGCCCAACGTGCAGCCCGAGGAGGGAGTCGTCATCGGATCGCTGAGAAAGGCGGCCGAGGAGCATCCCGAACTCATCGCTCGCTACTATGCGCGCATCGCCAAGACGGAGGAGGACGCCATCACGGCGCTCAACACAATGCTGGCCCAGGACGGCCTCTTCATCTATGTGCCGAAAAACGTGCAGATGGAAAAGTGTGTGCAGATTATCAACATCCTGCGCGCCGACGTGAGCATGATGGTCAACCGACGCGTGCTCATCGTGATGGAGGAGGGTGCCAAGGCTAAATTCCTGTTCTGCGACCACACCGCCGACGACCACGACTTCCTCGCCACACAGGTCATCGAGGCCTATGTCGGCGACAACGCATCGCTCGACCTCTACTGCATGGAGGAGACCCACTACAAGAACCATCGCGTGAGCAACGTCTATATAGAGCAGCAGCGCGACAGTAGGGTCAACCACAATGTGATAACGCTCCACAACGGCGTGACGCGCAACCGCCTCGACCTGGTGTTCAAGGGAGAGGGCGCGGAGTGCTATTGCAGTGGCTGCGTCATTGCGGACAGAAAACAGCACGTGGACAACAATACGCTCATCGACCACCAGGTGCCTCACTGCACGAGCAACGAACTCTATAAGTATGTGCTCGACGACGAGGCGGTGGGTGCTTTCGCTGGACGCGTCCTCGTACGCCACGGAGCACAGAAGACCACCTCGCAGGAGACCAACCAGAATCTCGTGGCAACGAAGACGGCAAGGATGTACACACAGCCGATGCTGGAAATCTATGCCGACGACGTGAAATGCGCACACGGATCCACGATAGGACAGCTCAACGACGCTGCGCTCTTCTATATGCAGCAGCGCGGCATCAGCCAGAAGGAGGCCAAACTGCTCCTTGAGTTTGCCTTCATCAACGAGGTCATCGACAAGATGGACCTCGAACCGCTGCGCGACCGTCTCCACTACTTGGTGGAAAAGCGTTTCCGTGGCGAACTGAGCAAATGTGTAGGCTGCAAAATGTGCCAGTAGGGCCGGCAGGATTCATTCATCAAAAGCAAGAAGCGTAAAGCCATGTTGGATATAGAAAAAATAAGGAAAGACTTCCCCATTCTCAGCCGTGAGATCTACGGCCGCCCGCTGGTCTATCTCGACAACGGTGCCACGACCCAGAAGCCGCTCTGCGTGCTTGATGCCATGCGCGACGAGTATTTGAACGTCAATGCCAACGTCCACCGTGGTGTCCACTGGCTCTCACAGCAGGCCACTGACCTCCACGAGGCGGCCCGCGAGACGGTCAGGAAGTTCGTCAACGCCCGTTCCACCAGCGAGATCGTTTTTACGCGGGGCACAACGGAGAGCCTGAACCTCGTAGCTTCGTCCTTCGTGGAGGGCTGCATGGAGGAGGGCGACGAGGTCATCGTGAGCACGATGGAGCACCATTCCAACATTGTCCCTTGGCAACTGCAGCAGCAACGCAAGAACATCCGCCTGCGGGTCATTCCCATGAGCGACGACGGTGCGCTGCTCCTCGACGAGTACGAAAAGTTGTTTAGCGAGAAGACAAAGCTCGTCAGCGTCATGCACGTCAGCAACGTCCTGGGCACGGTCAATCCCGTCAAGGAGATCATCCGCATCGCCCACAGCCACGGAGTGCCCGTGATGATCGATGGCGCACAGAGCATCCCTCACATGAAGGTCGATGTGCAGGACTTGGATTGTGAATTCCTCGCTTTCAGCGGCCACAAGGTCTATGCGCCCACGGGGGTAGGCGTGCTCTACGGCAAGGAGGTGTGGCTCGACAGACTGCCGCCATACCAAGGGGGTGGCGAGATGATCGAGCGGGTGAGTTTCGACCACACCACCTTCGAGCGTCCGCCACTGAAGTTTGAGGCTGGAACGCCTGACTACATCGCCACCAACGGACTTGCCAAGGCTATCGACTACGTCTCAGCCATTGGCATGGAGAACATTCAGGCGTATGAGCACGATCTCACCGACTACGCCCTGCAGCAGCTCCGCGAGATCGAAGGAATGCACATCTATGGCCATAGCAAAGACATGGAGGCTGACGCCGTCATCTCCTTCAACGTCGCCGACATCCACCATGCCGACCTCGGCACGCTCCTCGACCAACTGGGCATTGCCGTGCGCACAGGCCACCATTGCGCCCAACCCCTCATGGACCGCCTCGGCATACTCGGCACCGTGCGCGCGTCGTTCTCCTTCTACAATACTCGAGAGGAGGTCGATACGCTGGTAGCAGGACTACGCCGCGTCATCAAGATGTTCTGAAAATGATTCCGAGGGGCAAAAGATGGAGCCATCTATTGCATTTTTGACCACAAAATTTTGCAATATAAGAAAATCTCCGTAACTTTGCACCTGGATTTTGTCCTATGGTGTAATGGTAGCACAACAGGTTTTGGTTCTGTTTGTAGTGGTTCGAATCCGCTTAGGACAACATACAAAAGGATTCCTTTCCGAAGAGAGGAATCCTTTTGTTGTATTGCCACTTATTATATCGTCGTTTGTTGTATGGTGATTGTTGAAGCGTAGTGAGTTATATTGCGCTTGTATTGTACTGCAACACAACATTTCACTCAAAATAGGCACGAAACGCCTCTGCCTGCTCCTCCAACAGGGTGGGTTGACCATTGGCGTAGCGGTTCCACACCTGCTGACACGGAGCCAAAAGCGGAAGGGAAGCCTCGGTGGTGCGCATCAAGTAAGGGTCGCAAGCCTGGAAGGTCTCCAGCACCTGCACCACCTTCTCGGACTTCAGTTTCATCAGACGAGCCAGTTCTACCACCTCGGGCGTGTCCACCACCATGGTGTGGGGCACAAGCCGGAAGTAGAGATCGAGGATGAGGACCAGCATGACAGGCTTCAATTCATGGTCTTCAGCCAATGGCAGAAAGAAGTCCTCAAACGTGTTGCGCACCTCCACCCCCTCGTAGAAAGCCTGCTCACAACCGAACCCCTTCATCTTCCGCAGCCGCGTAATGTCTTTTGCAAGCCGACGCGGCTTCTGGGCGTAAGTTTTCCAGACCAGTTGTAGCACCAGGCGGTCACGACGGTCCATCTCTTGCAGTTGCTGGTGGATGAATTGGGGCGGCAGATGTAGTTCCACAGCAAGATCAACAGCCTCACGCGCATACACAGCCTTCACGCCCGTAGGACGCTTCAGGTAGAGTTGCAACACGAGCAGCCAGTAGTCATCGTTCCAGAGAGGATGAGTAGCCATACGCATTATCTTAGGTTTTCTATACTTTATCTTTAGATGTAATCCTTATCTACGGCGCACGGGCTGACCAGCCTGGTCAACTCGTTCACCGTTAATATAGATATCAAACGTCGGTCCGTTCGACCAACCGTCGCCAAAGTCCTGATTGCTGCCTCCCAAGATCTTCACGTCGTCGAGGGAAAATTGCAGCGGGGAGACCTTCAGCGTAGTGGGATTCTCACCATCAATACCGATAAAGATTTTGCACTCAAAGTCAAACTCCACGACGCATTGTTTGCCACCAACATTGAGCGACAGCGACAGAGGCTCAGGTGCAAGGCGCACATAACCCTCCGACTCCTTGTCCGAAAGGCCTCCGGACAACCCATATCTGACCAACAGGTTCTGCAGCGGCGCAGAAGCAACAGCACGCGCCAGGGCCGTATCCTTCAGACAGGGCGCCACGAGGCTGATGGGGAAATTAGGGATGGTAATGTGCTGGTCCCCATAGCCACCTACGACGTATTGCAGCGGCGCAGCAGAATCGGGGAGCATGGCCCGTATCGCACTATCCTTTAAGACATCCTGCCCACCACGCAGGTCAGTGCGGTAGATGCGAAAGTAGCTCATATCGTAAGTGCCTGCCATCGTGTCGCAGATCCGCTTCACGTTGGCCTCCCGATGGAAATAGCTATTGGTCCAACGCGGGGTCGCACGGTGGCAGCTGCCCAACAGACAAACCGTCACAACGGCGAAAACAGAGAAAAGAACAGACTTCAATCTTTGTAGCTTCATATCTTTGAATTTTTAAATAACTGCCTTTAGATAACGAAATCTGCACCGAATTATTGCACCATTGGCCTTTTTATGACCTTTTGCCAACAAAAAAGAAGCACGACATGATGGAAAACGAGTCTTTTTTTGTAATTTTGCAACGGAATTGAAACAGTCAATGTGTACCAGCTCCTATTGATGATATCATCACAACAACATCACACAATATGCACACCAGCGACTATCTGATCATCTTCATGAAAGTTTTGGGCGCGTTGGCCCTGCTTATCTATGGCATGAAGGTTATGAGTGAGGCGCTCCAGAAGATGGCCGGCTCTCAACTGCGCCACATCTTGGGAGCAATGACCACCAACCGCTTCACAGGAATGCTCACGGGAATGTTTGTCACCTGTGCCGTCCAGTCCTCTTCCGCCACCACCGTCATGACGGTGAGCTTTGTCAATGCCGGTCTATTGACCCTTGCCCAAGCCATCTCCGTCATTATGGGTGCGAACATCGGCACCACGCTCACGGCGTGGATCATGTCGCTTGGCTTCAACGTCGATCTGACCATGGTCGTCTTTCCGGCCTTCTTTATCGGCATCATGCTCATCTATTCGAAGCGACGGCGCTTCATCGGCGATTTCCTCTTTGGCATTGCGTTTCTGTTCTTTGCCCTTGTCCTGCTATCGGCAGCTGGCAAAGAACTTGATTTGGAACACAATCCTGATGCCATCCACTTCTTCTCCTCCTTTGACACCCATAGCCATTTCAACATAGTGGTCTTCGTGCTCATTGGCACCCTCATCACCTGCATCGTGCAGAGCAGCGCAGCTGTCATGGCCATCACCATCCTGCTGTGCTCCACGGGCGTCCTTCCGATCTACTTTGGCATTGCCCTTGTGCTGGGCGAGAATATCGGCACGACGGCCACGGCCAACCTCGCGGCGCTGGGAGCCAACACACAAGCCCGAAGGGCGGCCCTGGCCCACCTGGTGTTCAACGTCTTTGGCGTGGTCTGGGTGCTCTGCCTTTTCTATCCCTTTGTCGATGCGGTCTGCTCCTTGGTAGGCTACGATCCAACGGGCGCTGGTACCTCTCAGACACAGAAGGCAGCCCTCCTTCCGATTGTGCTGGCAGCCTTCCACACCTGCTTCAATGTCACCAACACCTTCCTGCTCATCTGGTTCATACCCCAGATAGAGCGTATCGTCTGCCTGATCATCAAGCCGAAGGCCAAGCAAGACGAGGAGGACTTCCGCCTGCGCTTCATCCAGGCTGGCATCATGAAAACCCCAGAATTTGCCGTACTGGAAGCCTCCAAGGAGATCCACTCCTTCTCTGGGCGCATCCATAGAATGTTTGGAATGGTGCGCGAGTTGCTCGGGGAGCAAGATGGCGAGGCCTTCGTCAAACTCTATTCGCGCATCGAGAAATACGAGGGCATTTCCGACAACATGGAGATAGAGATTGCCAAATATCTCGACCAGGTGAGCGACGCCCATCTGAGCGATGACACCAAGGAGAAGGTGCGAGCCATGCTGCGCGAGATCTCAGAACTGGAGTCTATCGGTGACGCCTGCTACAACATGGCACGCATCATCAGCAGAAAGCGTTCGGGCAAAGATGAGTTTACCGAGGATCAGTACAACCATCTCCACCAGATGTTTGAACTGACCGACGATGCGCTGGAGCAGATGACACAGACCCTGGTGGCCCACCGAGGCAGCGTGGACGTCAACCGTTCTTTCAACATCGAGAACGAGATCAACAACTACCGCAACCAACTGAAGAACCAGAACATCAACGATGTCAATGAGCACAAGTACTCCTATGCCAGTGGCACGATGTATATGGACCTCATCAACGAGTGTGAGCACCTGGGCGACTATGTGGTCAATGTCGTTGAGGCGCGCATGGGCGTGAAGCAGCACGAGCCAGAACCAAACATAGACTAACGACCGCCCACATCCGCTCTACCAGCACGAGAAGCCCCGACTGTACAAACTCCTGTACCGTCGGGGCTTCTTGCCAATAGGCCTTCCTGGAGCACACCAGCAAGCCATTCTCCATTGACTCGAGCAAAACACAAGAACCAGGAAGAATCGCTTGCAAAAAGAAAGGCTGACTCCTTTTGGGAACCAGCCTTCCTTTTTTAGTTTATTTCTTGCAATAAGCAAGCCTTATTTCTTGCTCCAAGCGAGATTACTTCTTGTTCAAAGCGAGATCGAGGGCGACGGCGATAGCCACCGTAGCACCTACCATCGGGTTGTTGCCCATACCCAGGAAGCCCATCATCTCGACGTGAGCAGGCACTGAAGAAGAACCTGCAAACTGAGCGTCGGAGTGCATACGGCCCATGGTGTCGGTCATACCGTAGGAAGCAGGACCAGCAGCCATGTTGTCCGGGTGGAGCGTACGGCCCGTACCACCACCAGAAGCCACTGAGAAGTAGGGCTTACCGGCGAGCGTGCGCTCCTTCTTGTACGTACCAGCTACCGGGTGCTGGAAGCGGGTCGGGTTGGTGGAGTTGCCAGTGATAGACACATCGACATCCTCGCTCCAGTTGATAGCCACACCCTCGCGTACGTCGTTAGCACCGTAGCAGTTGACCTTGGCACGAGGACCATCGGAGTAAGCCGTGCGATCCACGACCTTCAGCTCGCCCGTGTAGTAGTCGAACTCCGTCTTCACATAGGTGAAGCCGTTGATACGGCTGATGATCATGGCAGCGTCCTTGCCCAGACCGTTGAGGATAACGCGGAGCGGATTCTTGCGCACCTTGTTGGCCATCTCAGCAATCTTGATGGCACCCTCGGCAGCAGCAAACGACTCGTGACCAGCCAAGAAGGCGAAGCACTTCGTCTCCTCGCGGAGCAGACGGGCAGCCAAGTTGCCGTGACCCAGACCCACCTTACGGTCGTCGGCCACAGAACCAGGGATGCAGAATGCCTGCAGACCCACACCGATAGCCTCTGCGCAGTCGGCAGCAGTCTTGCATCCACGCTTGATGGCAATAGCAGCACCGCAGACATAGGCCCACTTGGCGTTCTCGAAGCAGATACGCTGCGTCTCCTCACACATCAGATAAGGATCAACACCTGCCTCGTCGCAGATCTGATTAGCCTCCTCTACGCTCTTGATGCCCTCAGCGTTGAGAGCTGCAAGAACCTGCGCCTCACGACGCTCCTGACTTTCGTAACTTACCTTTCTAATCATAGTTATGTTTCTCCTTATTATTCTTTACGTGGATCAATCGCTTTAACAACACCCTGCTCGGCAGTGGTACGACCGTAGCTGCCCGTGAACTTCTTCACAGCCTCGTTGGCGTCCATACCGTTCTTGATGGCCTCCATCATCTTGCCGAGGTGAACATACTCGTAGCCGCAGACCTGATTGTCCTTGTCGAGGAACTGGCGTGTGATGTAGCCCTCGGTCAGCTCCAAGTAGCGCGTACCCTTAGCCACCGTGCCATAGAGCGTACCCGTCTGTGAACGAAGACCCTTACCCAGGTCCTCAAGACCGGCGCCGATGGTCAGACCGCCCTCAGAGAAAGCGCTCTGCGTGCGTCCATAGACAATCTGGAGGAAGAGCTCGCGCATAGCCGTGTTGATGGCGTCGCAGACGAGGTCGGTGTTCAGTGCCTCAAGGATCGTCTTACCCGGAAGAATCTCGGATGCCATGGCGGCAGAGTGGGTCATACCCGTGCAACCGATGGTCTCCACGAGCGCCTCCTGGATGATACCGTCCTTCACGTTGAGAGACAGCTTGCAGGCTCCCTGCTGGGGAGCGCACCATCCCACACCGTGGGTGTAACCCGAAATATCAGCAATTTCCTTGGCATAAACCCACTTTCCCTCCTCAGGAATGGGAGCAGGTCCATGGTTAGGGCCTTTGGCCACAACGCACATGTTCTTTACTTCCGATGAATAAATCATAATAGAATTATTAATGTTTTGTATTGATAATATTTATACCGTTCACTTATCAAAAGACAGGCTGTTATCTTGTTGATGTTACCCTGTGAAAGGACCAACGCAACGCCGTGTCCATATTCGCGTACAAAGGTATAAAAAATAATTGATTCCTATACTAAATAATGGGGATTTTATTTCCGCAAGGGCTCTTTTTTGACTAAAAAATGCTAACTTTGTACACAGGTTGCGCCACTCCTGCCCGATGTGGCGAAATCAGAACACTTACACAGCGAAGGCCAGGCAGCTTCATCCGCCCCAAGGCCCCACTTCACAAGACGATACAAAATGAAAAATCATATTGGCAGGACGCTGCTGGTCCTCATACTATTTATCCATTCGCTTACGTCACTGGCCTCCAGCCAAAGTAAGTACACACCCCTCATCCGCCAAGTGAGGGGATGGCCGTCGGAAAAGATCCTCTCCAAGGGCGACCAGTTCTTGCAAAACAAGGAGGAGGACAAGGCCCTGGTGATGTACATGCTCGTCTGCTCTCGCACCAACGGAAAGCTGACCATCACGCCCTCCACAGCCATTGAGGGCGTCTCCGCCGAGACCCTCTTCGGCGGCAAGGCCTGCGACATCTTCTCCCTCACGGGACAATTGGTGCGCAAAAACGCCCAGAGCCTCAAGGGCCTTCCCGCCGGCATCTATGTCGTCGATGGCAAGAAGGTCGTGGTGAGATAAGATCGCCACAGACTTAGAGCCGCTGGAGTCTCACTCCAAGACTTCCACTTCCACGATCCGCCAGTCGGTTTCCCATCGGGGAGGCCCACTGGTGGATTTTCTTTTCTCCCTTGCCTCCACGTATCCACCACGCTTCCACCTCCTATCGTCCTCGCTTCATCCTCCCTCCCCCCAAGTATCATTTCCGTATCGTTTCCGTATTGTTTCCGCTTCCGGAAGCGAGAATGATAGGAGGACGATAGGAGAACGATACGGGAACGATACGAGAACGATACGGGATCAATACGGGATTGATACGAGATCGATACGAGACCGATATGCTTCTGTTTCCAAGCGAAGAGATTAATAAAAAGTTTAATTTTTCCATCAATATTTATATGTGTTATTTTTTACATTTTACCAACTCACAGCACCTAGTTTCTCGTCCAAAGACAAAGAACACTCGATTTGCCAAGACGAGGCATCTATACAAAGATAACCTCTCGCCCAACCGAATGCAAGCCGATTAGCATGAATTAACAACCCATTAACTTCTTGTCCGTATTCATTTAACAAAGCCCGCACCAAGCAAAAAGCCTTGATTACTGCATTTTTCCACGCTCTTTCCACTGTAGTATCCGCAAGCAAGCCGCGGCTACCCACTTCAACCTATTGCCACGTTTCGTATTTACACACAAGACAAAAACGGTAAACGAACACAACAATTAAGACTGATCTCCTACATGAGGAAAACAGCCCTTTTGGTCGTCTTTGCCCTTGAACAAAGACTCTATTGTCGATTACGTTACATCTTTGTTACATCGTGAAGTTTGACTTGATTCGTAGCAGTCAAAACAAATCATATATTCATGTGTGGACAGCAAGGGTATTTCAGCGTTTGCAGAAACAAGTATCTTCAGAAAATGTTTTCAATGATTGGTGTTGCAGAAAAAAGGTTGTAACTTGTTGTAAAAGTTGTATTTGTTGTTTCCCTAACTCAGCAGGACGTATTGGCAACAACACAAACCCTATCACTCGATTTTCCGGAAGAACCAGAAAAAAGCTACCATCGGCAAGGTCTCCATTTTATAACACCTTTAAACACCTTAAGCGCAATGAACAACTACAGCATCACGGCAAGATTCGTCAACGTAAAAGCTCTTCGAGATCTACCAGGCCAAAGCAAAACTCATTTGTCAAACCCTAAAACGAACAAGAAAAAATCATGGATGAAAAGAAAGCCAGGTGTGGCGATAACACCGCCATAACCATCAAAAAAAACGAGTTATGGCTGAGTTATCACCTATAAGTCAGCCATAACTACGAAAAAAAAGGAGTTATGGCGGCGCTATCCTTGCATAATTCAGATTTTTTTGGTATCTTTGCACCTGTAAGATGGAGATATAAACCGAATAAAATCAGAAAGTTATGGGTGTAAACGGGATTATAGGGCGTGAGTACGAGCAAAAACTCATCCAGGAGCGCTGTGAAAGTAGCAAGGCCGAGCTGATAGCGATCTATGGTCGCAGGCGTGTGGGAAAGACTTTCTTGGTCCGAAAAATGTTCAATGACCAGTTTGCCTTTTCGTTTATAGGTATGTACGAAGTGGAGCGCGCAGTGCAGCTGGAGCAGTTTCGGATGGCATTGGAGCAGTATTCCAAGCAAGCCGTGCCCAGACTGAAAACCTGGTTTGAGGCATTTGCTGCTTTGCGGGAATATCTGTCGGGAATATCTCAGCAAGACCCGATTGTTCTGTTCTTTGACGAGTTGCCGTGGATGGATACACCAAAAAGCAATTTCATCGCAGCTTTCAGTTTCTTTTGGAATTCATGGGCTTCTATGATTCCCAATCTCAAACTGATCGTGTGTGGTTCTTCCACCACGTGGATGCTATCAAAGTTTATAGGCGACAAGGGAGGGTTGTACGGTCGCGTGACTCGTCAGATCTACCTCTCTCCATTTTCCTTGGGCGAGACCGAGCAGTTCTTAAACGAACTGAAAAGGCTCGAGCTTACCCGCCAGCAGGTGTTGGATGTGTATATGATACTGGGTGGCATTCCTTACTATCTTGACATGCTGGAGCGAGGTGTGCCCTTGGACGCATGTATCGATAGGTTGCTTTTCTCGCAGGATGCGCCCTTGCGTGGAGAATTCGGTTTTCTCTTTCGATCCCTCTTCCACGACTCCAAGCATTATCGCAAGATAGTAGAGGTACTCTCGCAAAAAATGAAGGGGATGACACGCAAGGAATTGATGGATGAGCTGAAACTGAAAAGTGGCGGACAGTTGTCAGAAATCCTGGAGAATCTGCAGAAATGTGATTTTATAAGGAAATACGCTACTATAGGAAAAAGTGAACGGGACGCACTTTATCAGTTGACCGATTTATACTCACTGTTTTACACCCGTTTTGTGGCTAACAACAGTGGGCAGGACAAAAGCTATTGGAGCAACATGCGCAATTCGGGAAGCCGAACAGCCTGGAGTGGTTATGCTTTTGAGCAGGTTTGCTTCCACCATATCCCACAGATCAAGAAGGCATTGGGGATTTCAGGCGTGTTGGCAAATGTCTATTCCTGGTCTTGCAGACCGTTTGCGGATGCTACCGGTGCGGAGTGGCGAGGAGGTCAGATAGACATGCTGATAGATCGTGCTGACGGAGCGATCAATATTTGTGAGATGAAATACGCCAAGGACGAATTTGTCATAGATGCCAACTATGAGCAGCGGCTGCGAGAAAGAATGTCGTCATTTGCCGTGGCGACCAAGACGAAGAAGGCCTTGCTACATACTTTTATCACGACGTATGGGGTGAAGCGGAACACGCATAGCGGATGGGTGAATAGTGAGGTGAAAATGAATGATCTTTTTGGATAGAGTGCAAAAGCATAATAATACTCAAAGAATTGGAGGAAAAGCATGGGGATTGGGAAAATAATCGTATATTTGCAAACAAAAACCAGGGAGCTATGGCAGAGACAAGAAACAGAAGGTTGCCCGTAGGCATTCAGTCATTTGAGAAAATCAGAAAGGATGGATACCTTTATGTTGACAAGACGGATATTATCTGGCGTCTTGCCAACACTGACAACACGTATAATTATCTGAGTCGTCCGCGCCGTTTTGGTAAGTCGCTGCTCGTCGATACGCTCGAAGCCTACTTTCTGGGCAAGAAGGAGCTCTTCGAGGGACTGAGGATCATGGAGCTGGAGAAAGAGTGGGTGAAGCGCCCTGTCGTCCGGCTCGACATGAGCCAGGCCGGAGCAGAACCAGAAAGTGTGCGAAGCTATCTGGACGATGTTTTCCATACCCTGGAGGCGGAGTACAAGATAGTCGTGCGCCAAGATTGTTCGCTTGCCGTAAGATTCAAGAATATCATCGAGGGTGCTTACGACAAGACAGGGCAGCAGGTGGCCATTCTCATCGACGAGTACGACGCTCCGTTGCAGCACTCCTGGAAGACGCCGCACCACGAAGCCTGCACCAGCATCTACAGAGAGGTCTTTGCCATCCTAAAGGCGAACGACAAATACGAGCGGTTTGTCTTCATCACGGGCATCACCAAGTTTACGCAGATCTCGCTCTTCTCCGTACTCAACAACCTGAGCAACATCAGTTTTGAACCTGAATACGCTGCCATCTGCGGTATTACGAAGGAAGAAATGCTCCGCGATTTCAAACCCGAAATCGACAAGCTGGCTGCGTATGAGAACCACACCTACGACGAAGCCGTGGCGCAACTGACGGCCTATTACGACGGCTATCATTTCAGCCATGACAACATGGCGGACGTCTTCAACCCCTTCAGTCTGGTCAATGCCCTGTCTGACTCAAAATTGAGGAACTACTGGGCCGCCTCGGGTGCCACTTCCTTGCTTCCGAAGTTTGTAGATAATATAGAAATAAGACTGAAAAACTTCGAGAATTGTCCGATAGACAGTGACACCTTGGAGACTTCCGACGTGACAGGAGGCGGAGCGGAACTGTTCCTCTATCAGTCGGGCTATCTTACCATCAAAGGTTATACGGACGGCATCTATATACTTGGCATTCCCAACTATGAGGTTCGCAAGGCACTATACAAAATTGTGCTGCCTGCACTGACGCTGAAAACGAACGACCAAGTCATATCTACCCAGAGCATGTTGTTGTACAACCTCCAGCTGGGCAACCTGCCCGAGGCCATGAAATGTCTGAAGGCGCTTGTGGCCGACGTGCCCTACAGCAACAAGAAACTGGCCAGCATGGACATGGAGGAGCGCTACCGACTGATATTGAGCACGATATTCAACGCCATCGGCTGCCGGGTAGAAGTAGAAAAAATGATCGCAACGGGCAGGATAGACATGGTCGTGGAGACCATCCATATCATCTATGTCTTGGAACTGAAACTGAGCAACAACGGCGGCATTCACGCCGCGACGCAACAAATCCGGGACAAGCAATACGCCGAACCCTTCAAGGCCGACAAGCGACGGGTCGTGGCGCTGGCCATAGAACTGGACGATCAGGGAAAGGGACTGGTCGATTGGAAGGAAGCCTGAAAAACATTACACAAAAGGCGGGCAACAAATTATTCGTTTTAAAAAAATATTTGTACTTTTGCAGCGGATTCACACCCCACGGACATAAAGAGTGGAAAGCGGGTCTTGATAGATGCCAAATATAAAAAAACAAAGAAATGGATAGTTTGTTTCTTCTACAGTTTACCTGCTTTCTCTTCGTGTCGATCAATGCCATCATCTTGGGGATCACACGACTACAGATCAAGTGGATGAACTGCCGATACGAAAAGTCGCGATGGCTGATATTCGCAGCCATGGTGGGACTGGCCCTGCAGTTTCTGGCACAAATGGGGGGGAAATTTCGGGCGAAAGGCGACGATGAGGGAGCCATATTCAACATGCTGGTCTATCCTCCCTGCTTCACGCTCATCGCCATGGGCATCTACAATATCGAGGCTATGCACGCCAATCTCCGAAAGATGAACGTCGTTTGTGCCACTATTTATGCCGCCATACTCGCTATCTTCGGTGTAGGCTATAGCCAGAGCGGAAGTTTCCATATTGGCAACTGGCTCTATGTGATGGTCTTCCTGTTTGGCGTCAATTTGGCCTACTGTCACGTGATGATAATAGTGGAAATCAGAAAGCGCAGGAAGATGCTGGAGGAAATGGCGGGCAACGATATTCTGCCCTACGTGAGATTCGCACGCGCCAGCGTGATCATCCTTCTCCTTCTCATTATAGCCATGCCTGTCGCCGTGCTTTCCACCGATTTTCTATATGTCATCGGACCCATGGAACTGCTTGTCTTGCTTTTCTTCATAATCAGTTTTGTGTCGCTGGGATATAACTACAACCCTGCCGAGGAACTTTTGGATAAGGATGTGGAAGAAAACTATGCCGTCATGGAAAACGGGCAAATGGAAACCACGCAAATAAAAGCCACAGAGACGGAAAGCACGCAGACGGAGATCGAGCAGACGGAAAGCGCGCAAACAGAAAATGGTGGAGAGGCTGCACCCTGCGCTGAAGAGCAGAATGTGGAACAGGACAAGAAGGAAGAAACTTTACAACAACAGTTTGCTGCAGCACGACAGAAGATCATCCGCGAGAAACTGGACGCCTGGTGCGCCAGCAGGGGCTACAAAGATACATCGGTCAACATGATCTCGCTGGCTCGCTCGCTAAGCATCACCAAAACGGAGTTGTCACGATACCTCTCCTCCTGCTACAACACCACCTTCCGTATCTGGCTGGCCGAGGTGCGCTTTGAGGCGGCCAAGCGGATGATATTGGAGCATCCCGACTACAGCAACGACGTGATCCCTGCGGAATGTGGCTTCTCGTCGCGCTCCTATCTCTACCGGATGTTCAAGGAGAAGGAAGGCTGCTCGCCTACGGCCTGGAAAGAAAAAAATAGTTAAAAAAATACGTTCAAGGTGTCTCCTTCCCCCCGAAAGAGACACCTTTTTTGATAGGAAATGGACACCTATGTAGGGGAAGTGGACGCTTTGATTGATGGGAAAACACTAATTTTGTGTCGCACAATATAAGATCCAATGGATTGTCAAGTCAAATTAATTAAAGCATATTCATAATGTTACATTTCACACATCAATCAAAGGAACTGCAAACAGGCACAGTCCTAAAGGCGACGAGAGTAAAAACTATTGCTCTGTTGTTCATGTTGCTACTCTTGCTACCAACTCTATTGCTGGCAAAAGGTGGCGTCAACAAGTCTTCCTTATCCTATAAGGCTGCTTCCACAGAACCAATAGCTCGCGCAGAATACAATAAAACCACAAAAGTTCTTACATTTTTATATAATATTCCTTCAGTAACGGAAGATGAGAATCTAACGGTGGTGAAGTTTTACAATCCGTTAGACAACCCAAAATGGTTCAATGGTGAGTATACTACATTTTATAATTGGACAGAAGAAATAAAGAGTGCCACTTCGGTAATCATAGAAGAGAGTTTCAAAAACTATGCGGTACCAACATGCGAATGCATGTTTAATGAATTCGATAATCTGAAATCCATTACAGGCCTGGAATATCTGAACACTACCAATGTAAAGAGTATGCGTCAGATGTTCTGCATGTGCAAGGCGCTGACATCTCTCGATATAACTCATTTAAAAACGAATACCGTAACGGACATGGCTTATATGTTCTATACCTGCGGAGTAAGTTCACTTGACTTGTCGAACTTCAATACTGAAAACGTAACGGACATGGCTTATATGTTCATGCAATGCAACCAGCTTACTTGGATCGATTTATCAAGCTTCAATACAGCCAAAGTAGAAAAAATGACTGGCATGTTCCAATATACGGCACAGTTGGAACATATCTATGCGAAAGAATTATTCACAACGGAACAAGTAACCAAATCAAATAATATGTTTAATGATTGTCGGAAACTTCCAAACTTTGATTCTAAGGTCGTGGACAAAACACATGCTAACAGATTCAAAGATGGTTACTTCGAGGAACTGGTGGCCAAATCGGGTGAGGAGAGGATAGGAGCTGTAATAGATAATGGACTTACAGCAAATCATCTCAACCTTAACGACGACAAAGATTTATATCTATTCAATAACTTCGTAGCTAAAAAAGCCGCATACAGTCGCACGATGAAGGAAGGTACAAAATGGGCTACGCTTTGTCTACCGTTTGATGTCTCACTCGATGGTCAGAACTTCCGCGCCTTCCATCTGCTTTCGACTACAGAAGATGGCGTAGAACTCAAGGAAATGGAGAAAGTAATCCAGGCTGGTACGCCTGCTGTCATCATGATGAAAGAGGCGGAGACCAAGCTCCAGTTCTCTATAGACAATTCGTCAATAATAAGTAATATTTCACCCGCGACTACTGAGGACGACAACTACAAGTTTGTGGGTATCTATCAACAAAAGGAGTTCAACAAGGATACGGATGGCAACTGCTTCATCGTGAAGGGCAACATGCTGATGAATCCTGCTAAACTGCTGGAGAACGAAAAGACCACAAAAGTGGCCTGCAAGCCTTTCCGTGCTTACTTTGTTTACAATTCTGAAACTGTAGGCGCCAAAACGCTGAACATCAGTATCAGCGACAAGACGACAGCCATCGATCATCTCGATGCTATAGGCGATGGGAAGGCGGAATACTACGACCTGCAGGGCCGTCGCCTCAATGAGCCTCAGAAGGGCATTAACATTGTGAAACGTGGTGGAAAAACCATGAAAATAGTCATCAAATAAAGAATGAGAATTATGAAAAAGAAAAATTATATCAAGCCGGAAACAAATAGCGTGGCTATCCAAGCACAGACGTTTTTTGCAACATCTCTCACAAAATTTGAGCTCAAGCAAGCAGCTGAACTATATTATGAAGAGAATATAGAGGAATATCGCGAAAAGGACGGAAGTATATGGGCCGACTAAGATGATGGAATAGTGATCGACTCAACGTCAAGGGTCTATGTGCCACAATGATAAGTGGCGTATAGACCCTTGTTTTTTGCCGTTTCACTTAAGGGAATCACCCAGGGAAATATATTGGCCTACGAAGGCACGGACGTGGGCGGCGTAGGCGTCGGGGTGGTCGTGGAAACTCCGGGCATGGATGCTACCCGGACTGACCCACTGCGCCTTGGGCTGCGGTTTGGCGGCATAGAGGCGCGCGAGCATGGAGAAAGGCACGAAGGTGTCGCAGTCGCCATGGATGAAGAGCATCGGCTTGTGGCAACGGGCCACCTGACGCAGAGGCGAGGCCTCGTCGAAGCTCCAGCCGTAGCGAAGGCGACAAAGGGCGCTGCAGGCATGGAGCAGCGGGAAAGCGGGAAGGCCGAAACGGTCGTGGAGTTCACCCTCAAACTCGTCCCAGGCGCTGGTGTAGCCACAGTCTTCGACAAAGCACTTCACATAGGAGGGAAGCGTTTCGCCCGAGACGCACATCACGGTAGCAGCTCCCATCGACACGCCGTGGAGCACCATCCGCGTGCTACCATCATGACCGAAACGGCTGTTGGCCACCTCCATCCAGCGCATCACGTCGAGGCGATCGAGCCAACCCATCTGCACGGCCTCACCCTCGCTGCGGCCGTGGGCGTGGAGGTCGGGGAGCAGGAGATTGAAACCCATGTGGTGGTAGATGAAAGCGATGTGCATCATACCCATCCCGTTGTCCTCATAGCCGTGGACGAGGAGGGCCACGCGGTCGGTAGGCCGGGGAGCAAGAATATAGGTGGCATGGTGACGCTCGCCTGTGGGCATGGTGACGAAAGTGTCGCGCAGGGCGTGGTGGCGCTGCAGGCTATCAGCCCAGGGGCGCAACTGCGGGTTTTCGTCGATGATGTTGTGGAAGCGCCAAGAGAGGTCGTGGCTGTGTTCCATTGACGGACGGAGGGCATAACGCAACATATAGTCACTGCCCAGGCCGAGGGCCGCGAGGAGCACCACGCAGACCACGGCGAAGCCCACAAGAGCCCGCTTGCGGGAGGAGAAGGGACGTTTATTCATATCTTTATTCATAATGAGTATTCATTTATAATGGATCTTCAGCAACCGCAAAGATAATACTTTTTTTTGTGTTTACTCCAACCAGTAGAGGTAAAATACCAAAAATAGTATTACCTTTGCAGAGCCTTCACCCCCTCTTGAAGAGGACGGATCATAGAGATTTACGGAGAAGAATACGCGTAGTGTTACACCCTTCAAGTAGAAAAGGACGGCGATAGGCGAATCGGTTTGATAGAAGCATACGTGCCTCATTGTGAATAAACCTGTGGAAAACCCCGTGGAAAAGTGGGGGAACAATCTTCTCATAATCTTGTGGATTTCCACCGACCCACGGCCGAAACCTACCCAAAGTGGATATCCACAGGGTTATCCAAGCCGATTTAGACAAGTTTTCAACGGATTTAGGCGCTCAAAAGATATAAACTTATTATCTTTGCAACAGAATGTGGAAATGTGGAAAAGTGAGTTTACTAACTGACTATCAGAAAATACAAGAAATGATAAAGCAGGGAAAAGGCTAGGAAAGTGTGGATAATGGAAAACGGGCAATAAGACCCAGAAGTTATCCACGTTATCCACGGCCTATCATAACTCATCATATTTTCTTTTAAAGAGAAAAAGAAATAATAATATAAATAAGTTGAGAATATGAACGTGAAAGAAGAATGGAAGTCGAAAGGTTTCATTGATGCGCCCGTTGATGAGTCTCTCTATATATATAACTGAAGATTCGAATCTGTCTCTTTAAACATAGTCATCCTTTTAATTGATGGTGTAAAGATACGAAAAATAATCCATATAACGGCATAAATCAGAGATTATTTTCGTGAAATATAATCTTTTAAACAGGCCTTACTTTTTAAAGTGGGCTCATTTATAATAGTGTTGCGGAATTAAGGTAATATACGAATATGGCACTGAACCAAACCAATAAGCTCGTTTGGATAGTGGAAACAATCTATCGGGCACGCAAGATTTCTTTTGAGGAATTGAACCGTCGTTGGATGAATAATGTTGATCTGAGTGGCGGTGAAGAGATGTTGAAGCGCACCTTCCACAAGTGGAAATGGAATATCTTCGACACATTCGGTCTGTCTATCGACTGTGAGAAAGTGGCTCCTTATAGGTATTACATTGCCAATGTAGATGATATAAAGAGTGGAAGTATTGAAAATTGGTTACTCAGTACACTATCGGTGAGTAATTATCTCCTTGAAAGCAAATCAATCAAGAACAGAATTATCCTTGAAGACGTGCCCAGTGGCAGGGTATATTTGGAGCAAATCATCGATGCTATGAAGAAGAACAAATTCATTCATATCAACTATTTTAACTACAAGAAAGGTGACACACATGACCATTATGTGATGCCATTATGCGTAAAGCTATTCCGTCAACGCTGGTATTTGGTGGGGCGTAATTGGCCTGCAGGCTACGACCTCGTCTTCTGTCTCGACCGCATCCAAAACTTCCGTCTGTCGAGCCATACTTTTGAATACCCCGAAGACTTCGACCCACAGGAATATTTCAATGGTTGCATTGGTGTAATCACAGGCGACGGCTGTGGTATCGAGAAGGTGAAACTCAAAGCCAGTACCGCTCAGGCAAACTATCTTCGTGACCTTCCTCTGCATGAGTCGCAACAAGAGACTGGGCAAACAGATGAATACAGCATTTTTGAACTGCATGTTCGCCCGACATTCGACTTCCAACAGAAACTGCTATGCTATGGTGAAAACCTTGAAGTGCTCGAACCTCTTTGGCTTCGTAAAGAGATAACAGGAAAAGTAAAGAGAATGTGGAACATGTATAAGGAGGATAAGTAATGTAGGACTTTGGGGACAAGAATTTCTGTACTGTTGCCACAACCATTGCTGATAGACAAGGAGAAATACTCAACTATTTCATCAATCGTGCCACTAATGCCTCTGCTGAGTCTCTTAACGCTAAGATTAAACTCTTCAGAGCACAGTTGCATGTGGGTGTTGATGTTATGTTCTTCCTGTTTAGGCTAACAAATATCAATGCTTGACACAGGTTTTTGCAGGTGCTCCTGAAAGGGCACAGGGGGAATTTTCCGTGGATTACCCCCGTGCCGTTTTGTCTTGCTGACAAGTTTCGAGAGTATATCCCTACCAGTAAGCTTCAGGGGTCATACCTTTGGGATGAAATGGTGGAACAACAGAAGAAGTCACTAATTCGTGAAATTATATCATAACGCAAAAAGTCTATAGTATGGCACTTTGGAAAAATACAGTAAAGAAGAATGGCAACGCCGCTTGTAAGAACAAGAGACAACACCTTGAAAAAGGTATGTTTGTGGAAACCAGCGCTGAAACAACGACGCCGCCTATCAGTTTGACACGTGAACAACCCTTCTGTCAGTAGAGGCAAAATACTAATAATAAAACCACCTTTGCTTTGTGGATAACCCTGTGGAAAAGCAGGGAAATAACCTTCTCATAACCCTGTGGATTTCCACCGACCCACGGCCGAAACCTACCCATAGTGGATATTCACAGGGTTATCCAAGCCGATTTAGACAACTTTTCAACGGATTTAGGCGCTCAAAAGATATAAACTTATTATCTTTGCAACAGATTGTGGAAATGTGGAAAAATGGGTTTACTAACTGACTATCAGAAAATACAAAAAATGATAAAGCAGGGAAAAGGCTAGGAAAGTGTGGATAATGGAAAACGGGCAATAAGACCCAAAAGTTATCCACGTTATCCACGGCCTATCATAACTCATCATATTTTCTTTTAGAAAGAAAAAAAGAAATAATAATATAAATAAGTTGAGAAAATGAACGTGAAAGAAGAATGGAAGTCGAAAGGTTTCATTGATGAGCCCGTTGATGAGTCTCTGGATCTGAAGCAAGAGATACGCCGTCTCTGCCGCGAGAAGGACGCTATCATCCTGGCCCACTACTACACGATGCCGGAGATACAGGACATAGCCGACTTTGTCGGCGACTCGCTGGCCCTGGCGCGTGAGGCGGCCAAGACGGAGGCCAAGGTGATGGTTATGTGTGGTGTCCACTTCATGGCCGAGACCTGCAAGCTGCTCTCGCCGGAGAAGACGGTCCTCTCGCCCGACCTTACGGCGGGCTGCTCGCTGGCCGACAGTTGCAAGGCCGAGGACCTGCGGAAGTTTAAGGAAGAGCACCCGGGCTACGAGGTGGTCTCCTACGTCAATACGACGGCGGCGGTGAAGGCGCTGACCGACGTGGTGGTGACCTCGGGCAACGCCAAGAAGGTGATCGACTCCATCCCCAAGGACACGAAGCTCATCTTTGGACCAGACTACAACCTCGGAAGCTATATCAACTCCGTGACGGGCAGAAACATGCTGCTGTGGAATGGTGGCTGTCACGTCCATGAGCGCTTTAGTGTGGCGGAGATCGTCAAACTCAAGGAGCAGCATCCCGAGGCCGTCGTCATGGCCCATCTGGAGTGTAAGGCGCCCGTGCTGGCCGCTGCCGACGTGAAGGGATCGACGGCCACGATGCTCCACTACGCACAGGATCATCCTGAGGTCAAAGAGTTTATCGTTGCTACAGAGGCTGGTATCCTCCATGAGATGCAGCGCACCTGTCCCAACCAGACTTTCCTCCCCGTGCCTCCTGAGGTGACGGAGGGTGGCAGAGGCTGCGCTTGCACGGAGTGTGAGTATATGAAGAAGAACACGCTCAAGAAGGTGTATAACGCACTGAAGTATGGCTGGCCTGCCGTGGAGGTGGATCCTGCCATTGCACGCGACGCCGTGAAGCCCATCGAGCGCATGCTCTCCCTCAGTTGATCCGCATGAAGGGTAGGGTGGCTTATCAGTTATAAAAATACAGCAGGATGATGGAAAGGTCCGTCTCCTGCTGTATTTTACTTTTTATCTGAATGGAAACAAACGGATTGGTTCTAAAAAACAACAAACAAGTCTTATATACAATAAATCAAACTTATCTTATGAGGAGAATCGTATGTTCAGTATTTGCATTGTGCTGCTGCTCGCTGGTGCTTGCGCAGGAGAAGACGCGCAGTCTGTCGGTAGAACTGCTTGGTGCGCAAAATGTGGTGGGCGTCAACTATGATAGCCGTTTCAAGGGCAACTCGGGCTGGGGCTACCGAGTGGGCATAGGCTATGGTTATGGAGACAATTCCAGTTGGATCGATCAGAAAATCAGTGGTGTGGGTGTGCCGTTGGAGTTGAATTACCTGCTTGGAGAGAAGAAGAGTAAACTGGAGGTAGGCTTTGGCGCCAGTCTGGGTATGTATCATGTCAAGGAAACGTCATGGTTCTATTCTCAGCCCGTGCCGCCCGAGACGGAAGGAATTGCAGAGCCCTATGAATCGAAGGAGAACCGTTTCGGCTATTTCTTGTTTGGCAACATCGGCTATCGCTACCAGCGTACCAACGGTTTTATGTTTCGCGTAGGCGTATCGCCGTCGTTCAACTTCGGCGATAAGCATGGCCTCAGTAAGTCCGCCTTCTACCCGTACATCGGACTTGGCTGGTCGTTCTGACGCTATCAAGGCGGACAGTTTTTTTTCTATATATAAGGTATGTTTTTCTATATATAAATAATGTATAGGATAATGTATAGGAAAACCTACTGAGTGTTCTCCTCCTCTTTCTTGGTGAGCACGTGGTCCACACCTTCCATACGGTCTATTAGATAGACGGGGCGGCGCTTGGTCTCGATGAAGACTTTGCCGAGGTATTCGCCGATAATGCCCAGGGAGATGAGCTGCACGCCTCCGAGGAAGAGGATGAGGATGACGATGGTGGGGAATCCTTGGACAGCTTCGCCGACTACGAGTGTCTTGATGAAGACATAGACCATGTAGAGGATGGCCAGTAGGGCACTGAGCAGGCCGATGAGGGTGGAAAGGCGAAGCGGAGCGGTGGTGTAGGAGGTCAGACCGTCGATGGCCAAGTCAGCCAGGCGGCGGAAGTTGAAGGACGACTGGCCTGCCGTGCGCTTCTGCTCGTGGTAACTGATTTCCTGTTTCTTGAAGCCAATCCACACGTACATGCCCTTGGTGTAGCGTTGCGACTCGCGAAGTTGCCGTAGGGCGAGGATGCAGCGACGGTCGAGGAGGCGGAAGTCGCCTACGTTTTCGAGTACGTCGAAGCGGGTGGAACGGTTGAGGAGGCTGTAGTAGAGGCGGCTCAGACGGCGGCGCAGCCAACTCTCGCGGGCGATGTCTCGCCGCGCATAGACGTCCTGTGCTCCCTCCTCCCAAAGGTGCAGCATGTCGGGTATGAGGGCAGGCGGATGCTGGAGGTCGGCGTCGAGGATGATGACGCAGTCGCCCGAGGCGTGGTCGAAGCCCGCCAGCATGGCGTTCTCCTTGCCAAAATTGCGTGAGAGGCTGATGAAGGCCACCCGCGGGTCCTTGCGACGCAACTGCCGCATAACGCTGAGCGACTGGTCGCGGCTGCCGTCGTCGATGAGCAACACCTCCCATTGGTATTGCACCTGGCTGTCCATGACCTCACACAGGGCTGCATGGAGGGCGGGGAGCGACGACTCCTCGTTGTAGCAGGGAATGAGCAGGGTGACTTTCTTCATGTTTTTATTTCTTTCTTTGAGATTTCCGGCCCTTTCGAACAGATTCTTATGGTTGTGATGTAATCTGAAAAGGAGAAAATCAGTTGATGACGGCAATCTTGCAGACCACACCCTTGCTGCCATCCTCCGTGGCTGCCTCGACCATATAGACGCCACTTGCCACCCGTTTGCCGTCGAGATCGTTGCCGTCCCATGTAAAGGTGCCGCCTTGGCTTCTACCCTCGGCCACGAGGGTGCCCGCGGCGGTGACGATCTTCACGTCGGCGTTGTAGCTCAGTCCCGTGACGGTGATGGTGCCACGGTAGTCTGGGCGGACGGGATTGGGATAGGCGTATGTTGTCTCCTTGTCCATCGTCTGCGAGGGCTCCGAGGCGTCGCTCAGATAGGAGCAGAGCCCCTTGTCGGTGCCGATGAAGACCTCTCCCGTCTTGGGGTCGATGGCCAGCGACTCGATGTTGTCGCTCACGAGGCCACTGTTGGAGGAAAGGAAATGGTGGACCTGCGTGTTGAGGTCTGCGCTGATGAGATAGACGCCGTTGCCACCCGTGCCAAACCACTTGCGGTTGCCGCCATCGACGGCCATGCAGGTGATGTCGATGTTGTTGAGCAGGTAGTCGGCGAGGTCGCTGCCGTCGTTGCGCGGCACCTTGTACTGCTGGAAGACCACGCTTCCGGGATCGGTTGACAGGTCGGAGGGCTGCAGATAGACAGGGCCACCGTTGAGTCCCGCCCAGATATTTCTGTCGCGGTCCTCCGCCATGCAGCGCACGCCACCGCCGCCATTGACCTCGGCATTGTCCTCGTTGACGAAGCGCGTATAGCGGTTGATACCCTTTGTGGAGGGCTGATAGACTACCAGGGCTGGCGTCTTGTAGTGGTTGTTGGCCAACCAGAGGTTACCCGAGGTGTCGAAGGTCAGGCAGCCGCCGTTGTTGAGCGATGTGTTATCGCTGCCCATGAACGACTTGTTGTGGTGGCTCACCCATTGTCCCTCCTTAGTGAGCTGGCTCAGGGAGGAACCATCGCTGATGCCATTGAAGACCCACAGGTCGCCCGTGGTGTCAAACTTCAGTCCGCTGACGATGACATAGTCCTTGTTGCCAGCTGCCACGCCATGGGCCACCTGCAGGCAGCCGCCACTATTATCGTAGTTATACTCGCGGACGAAGGTGCCGTTGCTAAACTCGTAGAGGCCGGTTCTGCCTCCCGCCAGGACGCGGGCAGGATTGGTGGGATCGACGTCTATACACATCAAGTCGAGATACTGGTGGCCCGTCTTCGCCGCCACGTCGTCCTCATAGATTTGCCACTCTCCGCCGTCGAGCACCTGGATGGTGGCGGGACGGCGCAGCTCGGTCAGTCCGTAGCCGCCACCGACGGTATAGAGTTTGCCGCCGCTATAGCGCATAAAGCCGAAGTAATTGTATTGGGGGCCGCCCGGTGAAAGCGTCTTCGCTGTAGCCATCAGTTCGGGGTCAGGACTCACGCTGCGCGCCACATAGTCGCCCGTGCGCCGCCAGTTGCCCTTGTCGAGCAGGTTGTCCGTCATGAGGGCCCGATACTGTCCCTTCTGCTTCGACTCGGCGTAGATGTAGCCGCCCTCGATGTGGCAGTAGTCCACGGCAAAGCCGAGGTTGTAGGTGTTGGCTATCTCTGCCTGCGCCACATTGAGGCAGACGATGCCGAAGCCTGTGGCGATGTAGCAGAGCTTTCCGTAGTTGTAGATGCTATGGATGGTTTTGTCGGCGGTCATGGAGTGGTTGTAGTAGTCGCTGATGCTCACTACGTTGTCCTTGCCATCGACCAAGTCGATATAGCCCGACTCATAGATGACGACGAGGCGCGCGGCCCCCTTGTTCCACCCGATGAGCGTCACGCCCGTATCGGTCAGTCCGTTGGTCTTGTCGAAGGTGTGGATGCTCTGGTCCTTCTCGTTGTAGGCATAGAGGTCGTTGGAGGCGAGGACGTAGAGCCGGTCGCCTCCTTTCTCCACCCATGTGGGGTTGTGGTAGGACATATACGCCTTCCACGTTCCGATTTCCTGTGCCTGCAGGCCCGTGGCCGAACTCAGGAGTCCGGACAAGAGCAGGGCTGATACGAAATGTTTCATCATCTATGAGATATAAATAGGTATAAATGGGGACGGACAAGCCTGGACGGGCAAGGATATCCGTTCCGCCTTGTGCTTACGCCCTCTCTCCGTGGAGAAACGCCACCAGTTTTCTGACGGCTCTTCCTCGGTGGGAAATTTGGTTTTTGACGGTCTCGCCCAGTTCGGCAAACGACTGGTCGTAGCCTTCGGGGATGAAGATGGGGTCGTAGCCGAAGCCTTCCGTGCCATGCTTCTCCAGGGCAATTTTTCCCTCCACCTCGCCGCAGAAGCAGTCCGTGCGGGGTGAGGCCGACGGCGCGTCCTGTCTCCTTATTAACGTGATGATGGTGCGGAATCGTGCCTTTCGGTTGTTATTATTTCCTAATTTGGCCAGCAGTTTGCGCATATTGGCCTCGCTGTCGTGGTCTGTTCCCTCGGCGTAACGTGCGCTGTGGACTCCCGGCTCGCCACCCAAGGCATCGACCTCCAGTCCCGTGTCGTCGGCAAAGCAGTCGTAGCCATAGTGGTCGAAGACATACTGTGCCTTGGCGAGGCTGTTCTCCTCCAGCGTAGCCCCGTCTTCGGGAATATCCTCGTGGCAACCGATGTCGGCCAAGGATAGGAGCTCGTAGCCCGTTCCCAGTATCTCGCGTAGTTCGCGCAGCTTGTGCGCGTTGTTGGTTGCAAAAACCAGTTTTATCTTGTCGTTGTTCATGTTCTATTCGTCGTTTATTTCTTTTAGTCCATCATCTTCTTGTTGATCATGCTTGTTCCTCTGCGGCAGGAATTTCTCCCTTTATAGTGGGTTTCTGTTCCTTTGCGTCAGGGGCTTCCGTATGGTTCATTTGGGCTGCTTTCTCGGTTTCCTCGCCCAATGCCATTTCCTTGCGCATCTTCTCCGAGATATTGCCCTTGATCTCGTCGAAGCCATTGCCAAAGACGCCAATGACGGCCGACTGCGATACGAAGGCGTGGGGGTCCACATACTTGATGAGGCGGAAGATATACTGGCTCTCGCGCTTGCGGGCCAGGACGAAGAGCACCTTGGTCGGCGTGTTGGTGAACCAGCCGTAGCCGTCGAGTATCGTCACGCCGTGGTGGGTCGTGCTGCCAATGGCGCTGGCTATCTTCTCATAGTTTTTGGAGAAGATCAAGAACTGCACGCTCTGTCGTCGCGAGTTGAATACGTAGTCGAGCATGACGTTCTCCGTCAGCAGCGTGAAGAGGCCGAAGACCACCGTGTGGAGACGCTCCTGCATCGTTGCGCCAAAGGCTGAAAAGAAGAGACAGGAACCGATGATGCAGAAGTTGACGCAGATGAGGACGTTGCCCAGCGAGATGTCCTTGTACTTGTTGATGCACGCCGCGATGATATCCGTGCCACCGGTCGATCCGTTGCTCAGGAAGACGATGGCAAGGCCCGATCCGGTGAACATCGTGCCAATAATCAAGGCCATGAACGTGTTGCCTGCTCCGAGGATTTGGATCATTTGGCCGTCGGCCCCCGTCATCCAACTCTGTGCCAGCGTGAGCATGGTGGAGAGCAGGACGATGGCGTAGATGGTCTTGAGCAGGAAGCGCAGGCCCAGGATCTTCAGCGCCGCGATGAGCATGACGACGTTGAGCGTCAGGTAGGTTTGGTAAATGGGAATGCCCGTGACGTAGAATACGATGGCGGAGAGACCCGTCAGCGCACCTGTCACAATCTTGTAGGGCAAGAGGAAGCAGGTCCATCCTATGGTGTAGAACATCAGGCCCAGGGCGATGCAGAGGTAGTCCAGCATCTGGTTTTTCATGTGCTCCCTACTGTTGAGAAAGTTTTTTACCGTTTTTGACATAATTGCTATTGAGATATACTGTTACTATTGATACTATCGAGATATACTATAGAGATATACTATTGCTGAGATAAAATCTATTGAGATAATCTAGTGTCTGTGAAGAGGGGTCGGAAGATGTTTTCAGCTCCCGACCCCTGTTATGCTAATCGTCTTTGGTCGGTCTATTTTACCACGATATTGATGATGCGTCCCGGTACGACGATGGTCTTGACGACCTGCTTGCCCTCCAGGTACTTCTGGCTTCGCTCGTCGTTCATGGCCGCCTCGATGATGGCCTCCTTGCTGGCCGTGGCGGGCAGGTTGATCTGGAAGCGCGCCTTGCCGTTGAAGGAGACGGGCATCTGCACTTCGTCCTCGACGAGGTAGTCTTCGTTCCAGGTCGGCCACTTGGTGTCGCAGACGCTTCCCTCGCCGCCTGTCTGCTCCCAGAGCTCCTCGGCAATGTGGGGAGCGAAGGGTGCGAGGACCGTCACCAGGGTACGGAGGATGCGGAGGTTGCGACACTTCTGCTGCGTCAGCTCGTTGGTGCAGACCATGAAGGCGCTTACGCTCGTGTTGTAGGAGAAGACCTCGATGTCCGTGCTCACCTTCTTGATGAGCTTGTGGAGGCTCTTGAGTTCTTCCTTCGTCGGATCTTCGTCGACGAGCTCCTGCTGGAAGAGTTTCCAGAACTTCTTCAGGAAGCGGTGGCAACCGTCAATGCCGTTGGTGTCCCAAGGCTTGCTGGCCTCCACCGGACCGAGGAACATCTCGTAGAGGCGGAGCGTGTCGGCGCCATACTGGCTTACGATGTCGTCGGGGTTGACCACGTTGAACATCGACTTCGACATCTTCTCAATGGCCCAGCCACAGACATACTTGCCGTCTTCGAGGACAAACTCGGCGTTCTTCAATTCGGGACGCCAGGCGCGGAAGGCGTCGAGGTCGAGGATGTCGGCGTGGACGATGTTCACGTCGACGTGGATCGGTGTGGTGTCGTACTGGTCCTTCAGTCCCTTGGAGACGAAGACGGGGTGTTCGGCAGCGTCGGCTGCATTGACACGATAGACGAAGTTGCTGCGGCCCTGGATCATGCCCTGGTTGACCAGTCGCTGGAAGGGCTCCTCCTTGCAGCTCACGCCGAGGTCGAAGAGGAACTTGTTCCAGAAGCGTGAGTAGATGAGGTGGCCCGTGGCGTGCTCCGTTCCGCCGACGTAGAGATCTACGTTCTGCCAATACTCGTCGGCCTTCTTGCCCACGAGTGCCTGGTCGTTGTGCGGATCCATGTAGCGGAGGTAGTAGGCGCTGGATCCAGCGAAGCCCGGCATGGTGCAAAGCTCGATGGGGAAGACGGTCTTATGGTCGATGAGTCGCTTTTCGACCACGCAGCGCTTCTCCGTGTCCCAGGCCCACTTCTCGGCGCGTCCCAATGGAGGCTCGCCACTCTCGGTGGGCTTGTAGGCGTCGATCTCGGGCAGCTGCAGCGGCAGGCAGTCTTCGGGAATCATATAGGGCATGTCGTCCTTGTAATAGACGGGGAAGGGCTCGCCCCAGTAGCGCTGGCGAGAGAAAATGGCGTCGCGCAGGCGGTAGTTGACCTTGACCTGGCCGATGCCCTGCTCGGTGATAAAGGCCTTGGTCTTGGCGATGGCCTCCTGGACGGTCAGTCCGTTGAGCGTGAGTGTGGAGTTCACACCCTCGCGCGGCGAGTTCATGACCGTGCCCTCCTTGGCGTCGAAACTCTCCTGGCTGACGTCGGCTCCCTCGATGAGCGGGACGATGGGCAGTTGGAAGTGGCGAGCGAAGGCGTAGTCGCGTGAGTCGTGAGCCGGGACGGCCATGATGGCTCCCGTGCCGTAGCCCGCGAGCACATACTCGGAGATCCAGATGGGGATGCGCTCGCCCGTGAACGGGTTGACGCCATAGGATCCGGAGAAGACACCCGTCACCTTGTGGTCGGCCATGCGGTCGCGCTCCGTGCGCTTGGCGACATAGGCGAGATAGGCCTCCACCTCTTCGCGCTGCTCGCTGGTGGTCAGCTGGGCTACCAGCTCCGACTCGGGGGCCAGCACCATGAAAGTGACGCCGAAGATCGTGTCGGCACGTGTGGTGAAGATGGTGAAGTGGCCGCGGCGTTCCTCCGTGCCCTCGGGTGTGATGCTCTCGAAGCGCATCTCCGCTCCCTCGCTGCGTCCCACCCAGTTGCGCTGGGTCTCCTTGATGGAGTCGCTCCAGTTCACGAGATCCAGTCCGTCGAGCATCCGCTGCGCATAGGCCGAGACGCGCAGGCACCACTGGCGCATCTTGCGCTGCACGACGGGATAGCCACCGCGCACGCTCACGCCGTCCACCACCTCGTCGTTGGCCAGCACCGTGCCCAGGTCCTGGCACCAGTTGACCATCGTCTCGCCGAGGTAGGCGATGCGGTAGTTCATGAGCGTCTGCTGCTGCTCCTTCTCATTCATGCTCCGCCAGTCGCGGGCCGAAAAGACGAGCGGCTCCGTCTGGGCCACGTCCATGTCGAGCGTGCCCTCCTCCTCGAAGTGGCGCACCAGCTCGTGGATGGGGCGCGCCTGCTTCGTGCGGTTGTCGTAGTACGACTCAAACATCCGCTCAAAGGCCCATTGGGTCCAATGGTAGTAGCCGGCGTCGCAGGTGCGCACCTCGCGGCTCCAGTCGAAGCAGAATCCTATCTTGTCCAGCTGCTCGCGGTAGCGCTTGATGTTCTGCTCCGTCGTCACCGCCGGGTGCTGTCCGGTCTGGATGGCATACTGCTCGGCGGGCAGTCCGTAGGCATCGTAGCCCATGGGGTTGAGGACGTTGAAGCCCTGCTGGCGCTTGTAGCGCGCGTAGATGTCGCTGGCGATGTAGCCCAGCGGGTGGCCGACGTGCAAACCTGCTCCCGAGGGATAGGGAAACATGTTGAGGACGTAGAACTTCTTACGTGTTGGGTCCTCCGTCACCTGGTAGGTCTGATGGTCCCGCCAGTGCTGCTGCCATTTCTGTTCGATCTCTCTGAAATCGTATTCCATTGCTATGTTTTTGTGTTATCGCTTGTACTGTTTGCCGCCCGAGGGGGTGTTTGAGGCAATTTGCGTGCAAAGTTACTACAAAAAAGT
>DLZV01000013.1:24080-44754 GCA_003447235.1 Prevotella sp. | reverse complement strand
TGTAATTATTAACAGAGTATTGAAAATATGATATACAATGTATAAATACTATATATTCTTTTTCTTGCTGTTTGTCACAATAACAGACATTACAGCACAAACAGACAGTACCAAGACCGAAAAACTGCCAGAAGTTGTTGTTACTGCTGATGGCCAAATTGAAATGAGCAACAAGGCATTGTTGATACCAACTCAACTTGAGAAAAAACATTCTACAAATGGTTTTAATCTACTATATCTTATGCAGACTCCTGACTTGGAAGTATCAGCACGCACTCTTAGCATTACTACTCATAGTGGAGGAGAGGTTGTATTGTGCATTAATGGAATGGAGGCATTGCCAGAAGATGTAGCATCTCTTAGTGCAAAGAACATTCGTACAATAGAGTATATAAGAACTCCAAGCGGTAAATATGCAGGTAAAGCAGGATTGGTTAATTTTATAACTGTAAAAATGAATTATGGGGGCAATGTTTATTTTTCTGCAAATGAAGGATTTGCCTACAAATCGGGGGAATATTTAGCTTTTGCTGATTTTAATAAAAAACGATACACACTTTCCCTAACCGTCACTGGTGACTGGCATAGAGATCATAGCTATACAGAGGGAAATGATATGTTTGTCTTTTCAGATAAATCCGTTTTGGAACGTAATTATAAAGATGAGAGTCCGTTGAAAATAAATAATGGGCAAGCTATGCGATTGCGCTTAACCTCCATGGGGAACACCCACAGATTAAATACCTATGTGGGCTTTAATCGTCAGGCTGTGCCAAATTCCAATACCATACAGGGTATTTACTACACCGAACCATATGGTGCAACAAAGCGCACTGTTTCATATAACAGCCAATCTATAGCACCATCAGCGTATGTAAATTACACATTATGGTTGCCTAAAGAGCAGGCTTTTGACGTTACAGCATCTGCTTCTATGGGGCACAATAAATACCACGGTCTGTATGCAGAAACAGAACAAGCTTCATTAAGTTCAAAAGTAATAGAAGACAACTATGTGCTGAATGGTAATATTCGCTATTCGAAAACTTGGAAAAATAGCCTTACTCTAACAGGCGCATTGAGCAATGATTATAAACATTATACTGATAATTATGATGGAACAGCAAATGGAAAACAGCATCTGACTTCCAACATTACTGTTGGATTACTTCAACTTAGCAAATATAGTGAGAAATACTATTACTATATCTCTGCGGGGTTATCTAACACGGCCGTTTCTTTAAACTCCATACATAATAATTACTGTATGCCTGTTGCTTTTTATGGTGGAAACTATGTCATTAATAACAAGCACTCTTTATCGTTAAATGGTCTTTTTACACATACTTTATTTGAACCGTCAGAAAAAAATTCAATGGTTGTTCCGACATCTTTTTTTGAGGCAACTTGTGGTAATCCTGACATTGCACCGATGAAAGTATTAGGAAACACCCTTTCATACAATGGACAAATTAGAAAAATTCGTTTGTCTTTATCGTATGATAGTAATATTTATTTTGACAACATAGTACATCAGTATACAGCTAATACGAATACGATTTTTGATACTCGTATAAATGGCGGAACTTTCTACGGTAATATGTTTACTGTAGGTTGTGCCTATAATTTATTCAATGAGCATTTGCGCTTGAGCGCCACAGTGATTGAAGAATGTAATACATTAAAAGGGGCTACTTACGATATGTCGCACAACAGTTTTCGCATAAAAGGTGGCTTGGTTTATCTTGCAGGAGAATGGATGCTTAGTTTCGATTATCAGACTCCATATAAATCACTTGATATTCGACAACCGTGGTTCATCCAACGTCGTCCTACCTATGAATGGAAAGTGAGTTGGACTCATAAGGCATTGGCTATTGAGGCTTTAGTACGCAATCCCTTTTCACGTTATGACAAGCAACATATAACAATGGATTATGGGTGTTATAATAGAAATTCGCGGATTTTTAACGAAATCAATGGACGTAATATAAATTTAACACTGACATACAGCCTTAGCTATGGCAAAAAATCTAAACGTGGAGAAATTGAGATTAATAAGAATATTGATAGTGCTATCATGAAAATGTATTAATCAATGACCAAAACGATAGAAAGTCTTCATCAACATGATTCCATGCAATGTGGCATAGCCAATACGATAGTACTATTTGCAAAAAGTAATAATTATGAACTATATTTGTGGTTGGGGAATATTAGCGTCTATAACAGGAATTGCAATAATGTTTTCTGTTATTAAGCACAAAAAGTCGGTAAGTGCCATAAAAATGGCATTTACTTGATTTTTTCAATTTTGATGATATGCTTAGGAATAACAACCATCTTATTTAAAAGATATGATAGTATTTGTGCAATAATCTTTGGTATTACATTCCTAAATATCACATACAAAGACAGGCGTAATTTCCCACCGAGTTTTACAATAAACTATATTAATTATCTTAAAGGATATGTTGTTGGTTTTGTGTCTATAATGTATGCTTTGTTTAGAATTTTTGAATAAATAATCAAGTAATATGTCAATACAATTCCCTATACTTAATATTTCCTTAAGTTAAATATGTAATCCCTGCATTTTGCGAGTCCCTTGCGAAGCCTCTCGAAGTTGGCTCTTAGGTGGAGCAGGTTGACTCCCAGCAGTTCGTCAAGTTTGTCAAGCCAAGTTCTTTTGTCAATGATGTCATTTGGCCGAGTGTTTCTCTCATGAATGGCTTGTCTAAACAGGCTTACCACATCTTTCGACCACTGCTGTTTCGGGTCAAGCTCTGTCAAGTATTCCAACTCGCGCAGGAGGTGGGCCAGGCACACTTGGTGATTCAAAAAATCAAGGGAAAAATACGCGCTGTGCCTGTCGGTCACCGCCACAATGTTTTTTAGGGCATCGCCGAACCTCTCCTCAAGCACTTTTGACGAACGGCCGGCAGCACGGAAGCAAAGCGTCAAGTATGTTGTTTGCGCTATCCACACCCTATCCAATTTCTTGTTGTTGTAGCAAGCCGACTCATCGAAGCCCACAACGGGTGATTTCCTCAGTATGTCTTCCAGCAGCTTTATGGCAGGCTTGGATTTCCTCATGGCCTCCTGTACAATGTTCTTAATGGCGCCTTGGCTCATGTGGACAGAAAACACCTCTTCCATTAAAGAAGCCAGTCGCTCGTAAGGTGTACACTGCACCACGTTCAGGTAGGTCACGACGGCTCTGATGTTCTTGCCAAAAGTTACCTGATTGCCCCGCTTGCGCGGCTCGTATCCTCTATTGCAACATCCGCAGGTGCAGGTCTTCTTGTAATGGCGATATTCTCTCACGACAGGCGCCAACATTGGCAAATCCACAACTTGACTTACATTGTCAAGCTCTCCCGCTATGTCGGACAAGTCGCGACCACACTCGCGACAATATCCACTCATGCAGTCTTTCACAACATTCGGCTTTTCCGTCATGTTTCTGTTGTGTGCCTCATGCCCAGGCTGCCCGCCAGGTTTAAGGCCGTTCTTCTTTCGCAAGGATTTTGTGCGCCGAATCACTTCGGCTTTCATTTTTTCTTTGGAGGGAGGAGTGCTACTGTTGTTTGAATTCTTGTCGGACTTCTCATACTTTTCCAGCCGCTTGCGCAGGCTGCGGTTCTCTTTCTGAAGCCTTTCCACGTTACGGCGCAAATTCGCATTCTCCGTATGTAGCGCATCGATGGCTTCATGCATCGACTGCATCTCAGATGTCAGCCTTTTCAAGGCTTGCGATATGTCCGTAACTTGCTCATTCATAGATACAAAGGTATAAAAAATATCTGGGATATCCAAGAATAAAGTGTAAATATTTTATTGGTTTTCAATAAATTATCGCCTACTTGTTGTATTAGGATTATTGACAAAAACTCAAAGGGGTGTTATTGCTGAATAGTTACGTCAAAAAAATGGTTTTATGGCCAACTAATTACAACCCTTTCACCTTTCTGAGTCGGAATCACCAGCACTTCGCCCTCACGGGTTACATCGCCCTTATTGCCTGTCACCGTCGGCTCTCCACTTTGCATAGACGCAGGCAAAGCAATACGGCAAGTTCCGCCCTGTTCTGGATAAATGCTGATTTGCTGCACCTTGCCACCTTTTTGCTCGGCAGACACAAGGAAGGCGCCCATGGCACGCAGATCCTGGAAAGAGATATCTTGCCATGAAGCTGGAACAGCAGGGAAAATGCGAATGACACCAGTATGGCTCTGCATCAGCATCTCTTGTATTGCGGTATGTATATATGTCTGCCCAACCTCTGCCCATCGGGGCTTCCGGTATGGGTATAGACGTTACAAACGTAACACTTTTACCTTGAAAACCGCTTTGTTTGGCTGGCAAAGTATGACTTTAAGGTTTGATTTAACATTGTTAAATATAAATATGTCGAAGAAATCCACTTTTGTTTGATTTGTCTCGCAAAAAGTTTGTATTATCAATGATTATTCGTATTTTTGCAGCACGTGAACCCGCCAAGCCTCTCAACGATGCTCAAATGTGCGGGTCGTTTTTGTTTTTATGGGTATATGGCAACAAGAATTCCGTTCATAAAAACATACTCCACACCCCAAGAGTTAGTGCAGCTACTCAAAACCAGAGGTATGGAGATAACCGATGAGGAAAAGGCTCAGCATTATCTTTCCCACATCGGTTACTATCGTTTGTCTGCCTATATGTGCCCATTGCTTTCCATTCCCAAGGAACAACATCTATTCAAGCAAGGAGTAACATTCGGTAAGGTTATGATGTTGCACAGAAACCCACAGAAATGACTATTTTTGCAACGCCATTAGACTAAAGAGCCAGAAAAGTGAACGGATATCCCCGTTTTGGGTGGGTGGATATCCTCCGTTTTCAGCAGCATTTGCAATACAGCAGATGTAGCAAGTCTATTTTTGTAATACCATTAAAGTTAGTATCAATGCGTTTAACCCTGTTCAAGTATTTTCTTGTCTGTCAAGAAATCCAACAGTCCAACAGTCAACACTCCAAGTTCGTCCTCCTTGCGATGAATGTCATCACCAACAATGACAATCTTACGAAAGTGGTCATTGATTGACAATAATGGGCGACGTTCTTGCTGTTCCTTTTCTGGCGTAGGCATGTGAAAAGCCGACTGGATATACACTCTGTATGGAGGACGGTTCACCACAAAGTCTATCTCCAACTGTTTTCTGACAAACTTACCGTTCTCATCCTTGCCACCAAGTTCAACCAATCCTACGTCCACATTATATCCTCGACTGCGAAGCTCATTATAGATAATGTTTTCCATAATGTGCGTTTCTTCTTGCTGTCGATAGTTGAGAATGGCTGCACGAATGCCGATGTCTGCGAAGTAGTATTTCGTCTCGGTACCAATATATTTTCTGCCTTTCACATCATAGCGCAAGGCTTCTTCTATCAAGAAAGAATCTTTCAAATAGTCAATGTATTGTTTTATAGTGTCTCTTTTTATGGTTACCCCTTGTACAGATTGAAAGGTATTGGCTATTCTCGTTGGATTGGTTGACGAACCAATGCCCGAGGCTATTACACGCACCAATTCCTTCATTCCTTCAGGATTACGCAGATGGTTGCGCTCAATTACGTCACGCAGATAGGTCGTTTCATACAGACCACGCAAATAGTCTGTTTTCTTTTCTTCCGTTTCAAGCAAAGCCACCTGTGGTAGTCCTCCAAAAGTATAGTAATCCAACCAAGCTTTGCGTATATCTCCACCAATACCATTAAAGTATTCGTCAAAGGTGAGAGGCCAGATGCGTATCTCGTCTCCTCTGCCTCGGAACTCAGTCACAACATCACTTGACAGGAAACGAGAGTTTGAACCTGACACATACACATCTACATTCCTCATGTGTGTCAAACTAAGAATAACCTCCACAAATTCTTCTACAAGTTGTACCTCGTCCAAGACTATATAATAAGGTTTGCCATCATCCACAACCTTTGAATCTATATAGTCGAGCAAGGCATCAGGCTTCCTCAACCGTCTGTTTCGGAAATCATCAAGTTGTATTTCGATGATGTGACTATCAGTCACCCCATGTTCCAACAACCAGTTGTGCCAGATGTCAAACAGCAGGAATGACTTCCCACATCGTCTGACACCTGTTATAATCTTCACAAGACCGTTTCCACGTCCTGCGATTAGTTCATCCAAGTATTTCTTACGTTCAAATATCATATTAGGGTACTATTTTTGATACTGGTATCATATTTTACACCGCAAAGATAGCGTTTTTATCTCGAAATACAGCATAACCAATGAAAAAACTGCGTTTAAGAAGTATAAAAATGTGACAAAGCAGTATGATAGGCTACATTTCTATTGATTCTTATAGAAGAAAGGGGATGATTGGCAATCACATCCTTTAAGGGAAGTCGTTTCAACCATACCCCTCTAAAATATCATTGGATAACTTTTGGATGCCTTCATTCATCATCTGTGATGGCATAAATTCCTTCATGCAGTCTACAATGGTGTTGAGCATCCGCTCTTTGATACAGTCTTCCCTGATGTATAGGGGTATGCAGCTGGCGTTTGCCGGAGCCGTCGTCTGCGTCATGCTGACCTTGCCGTTATGCAGACGGTTAAGATAAATAATGACTTAAGCGAAGAGCAAAAAAAAACAAAGGCATTGACAAGCCGTCACGACCTGTCAATGCCCATCTGATCCGATTGTGATTTATTCAAAAAAAAGACTGTTTCCTCGTTTCTTATCTCAGTTTCTGATAGCCGTAGGATGCATTATCGCCCAACTGCTCTTCGATGCGGATAAGCTGATTGTACTTTGCCATACGGTCGGTACGGCTCATAGAACCTGTCTTGATCTGACCAGAGTTGGTTGCCACAGCGATGTCAGCGATTGTGGTATCCTCGGTTTCACCGGAACGATGTGAAGTAACGGTTGTGTAACCATGACGATGAGCCATCTCTATAGCATCCAACGTCTCGGTGAGCGAACCAATCTGGTTCACCTTGATAAGGATAGAGTTAGCCGCTCCCATCTTGATGCCCTTCTCCAGGAACTTCACGTTCGTAACAAAGAGGTCGTCGCCAACCAGCTGGCAACGGTCACCGATGGCAGCTGTAAGCTTCACCCAGTTGTCCCAATCGTTCTCGTCAAGACCGTCCTCGATGGAATCGATAGGATATTTGGTGATCAGTTCTTCCAAGAACTTTATTTGCTCTTCAGCTGTGAGTTTCTTGCCGTTAGGATCCTTCTTCTTGCCATCCTTCAGCTGGCGATAATCGTAATACCACTCACCATTCTCCTGAACAGCAAACTCGCTGGCAGCGCAGTCCATTGCAATCTTCACATCCTTTCCCGGCTCATAACCGGCATCCTTGATTGCCTGACAGATGCTCTCAAGCGCATCCTCTATGCCGTTGAGTGCAGGGGCGAAACCACCCTCGTCGCCGACAGCTGTGGAAAGTCCGCGGCTCTTCAGGAGCTTTGCCAAGGCATGGAACACTTCGGCACCCATACGGATGGCCTCCTTCTCTGTAGGAGCCCCCACCGGACGAATCATGAACTCCTGGAAAGCAATCGGCGCATCAGAGTGAGCACCACCATTGATGATGTTCATCATAGGAACGGGAAGTGTGTAAGTGTTGCAGCCACCGATGTAGCGATACAACGGGATGCGGAGATACTCGGCAGCAGCATGAGCCACTGCAAGCGATACGCCAAGAATGGCATTCGCACCCAAGTTTGATTTTGTCTTGGTGCCATCCAGCTCCAACATCTTATGGTCGATAGCACGCTGCTCTAAGGCTGAGAATCCAACCAAAGCCGGTGCAATTACGTTATTCACATTCTCTACGGCCTTTAATACCCCCTTGCCACAATAGCGGCTCTTGTCGCCATCACGAAGCTCCAAAGCCTCGTTCTCACCTGTTGAGGCTCCAGACGGAACTGATGCACGGCCTACAACGCCAGACTTTAATGACACCTCAACCTCTACTGTAGGATTGCCACGAGAATCCAAGATTTCTCTTGCATGAACTTTTTCAATAATCATAATACAATAATACTTTTAACTTTATAAAACTATATTCAAAACCGCATGAACACAACATCGTGTCGCATAAATACGGTTTCTTATTCCGAGTGCAAAAATAGTAATCATAAGAAAAATTTCCAAATTCAAAGCCTAAAAAATAGGTATTTTTTTTAGCCACGCATTGTCTTTACAGTCTTATCCCATATTTACGGACGCCTTCATTCATCATCTGTGATGGCATATTTACCTTCCTTTTCCAGAATCTCTTCCAGAAATTCAGAAGCGTCAGCCACGCAAAGAGGGCATTCGCGAAGCACCTTTCCCGTACCCACACCTTTGAGCAATTTGCATTGTGTTGCACCGTTGCGCTGCTTGAATTTATCCATAATCTGTCTCATGCCCTTGACAGACTTCGCCTTGTCTTGAGTGGCTAGACCGAGTATGATGCCTGCGCCTACGATGGCTCCGCAAGTTCCCTCCATATTACCCATACCTGCAGCAAAGGCATTGCCAGCATTCTTAATGGTTTCTTCTTCCATGCCGGCGAAGTCGTGATAGGTGCAGAGCACAGCCTGTGTGCAATTATGCGAACCACAACGCTTCTTCTCAGCTGCTATTTCTTTTCTTGTTTCCATATTATTATCTCCTTGTTATTTTAATATTCGTTTTGATTTCGACTACAAAGATAATGCTTTTATTATAGATACATAAAAGATATCAGCTATACATCAATAGATAATTTCTATCGTTAGAATATTTGGCGTGGTGAAAAATAATATATATCTTTGAGAAGTGAAACTTACACAAGATAAGATATGGAAGAAAAAATGTATTCATATAAGTATCCGCCCCCCGCTGTGACAACCGACTGTGTCATCTTCGGATTTGACGGCGCAAAGCTTAAGGTTCTGCTGATTGAACGAGGAAACGAACCATATAAAGGACTATGGGCGTTTCCTGGTGGCTTCCTAAATATGGACGAAAGCGCCGAGCAAGGTGCAAGGCGTGAACTGATGGAAGAAACGGGAATGGTGGCTGGATACATGGAGCAGTTTCATGCCTTCACTGATCCTGACCGCGATCCTCGCGAACGAGTAATCACAATAGCCTACTATGCCCTGTGCAATATTCAGGAAGTAAAGGGTGGCGATGATGCTGCAAAGGCTCAGTGGTTCAGCATCGACGAGATACCGCAGCTGGCGTTCGACCACGACTGCATGCTGCATCTTGCTCTTTCGGCGCTGCGCGAGAGACTTCATTTCCGACCCATCAGCCAACTGCTGCCCGAGAAATTCACAAAGGAAGAACAGCAACTGCTCTACGAGGCAATAATGGACGTAAAGCTCGACAGCCCCAACTTTGCCAAGAGATAGATCTGATACAAAAATGAGACATGAGACTATAGACGGATTCAGATAGTTCGTGAACAAGTTCAGTAAGTTCAGAGAAACAACTACCGATACTACAGAAACTATTTTCAAAATAACATGTTGTTCAGAAACAATATAAGGTCAAACAGAGACTGTCCACATGCAAAATCCTGCCATTTTATTTTGTGGTTTCAGTCATTTGTACTAACTTTGCAAAGTTAATATACAATATCTCGGGGTTGACTGGATTTGACAAGAAGCTACGCCTACTATTATTCAATGAAATTGAAAAGATAGAGATCGCTGTGCGTTGCGCTATCGTCAACTTTGGAACTGAAATGACAGGTAACTCTTTTTGGATGACTGATGCCAACAATTTCTCAAATCCGTCCAAGTTCAATCGCTCTATACGTCTTATAGAAGATGAACTGAACCATACAAAAGAGGATTTCATCAACCATTTCAAAGAGACATATACCAATCAGTACCCACCTTCATGGATGCTGACCGAGATATTGCCATTTGGGGTAATCACCAATGTTTATTCTAACATCAAGAATAAGAAGATAAAGAAGCGTATTGCACAGTCATTTGGCTTGCAAGTTGCACCTTTTGAATCTTGGCTTACCATTATCACTGTAACAAGAAACTCATGTTGTCATCATGCACGTGTATGGAATAGGGTATTCTCTATTCGTGCTACCATGCCAATTAGAATGTCACGTTCTTGGATTACCTTGCCGACAGATCCATTGAAAGTGTACTTTGATATGTGCATCATCAAGTACATTCTTGACATCATATCTCCAAATAACGATATGCTTGATAAGATGAACAGACTTTTTGCTACGTTTTCAGCAGGATTATCAGAAAAATCCTCTAAATGCGTGTGTTTCTCGATTTTTATTTGTATTTTTGCCATGCCGTTCAGAGTTCTGCTATGCCTGTTGTCGCGACACGAAGGTTAGTGAAAAATCTGACAAGGCAAAAGGACCCGAGCAACAAACAATTGCTTAGGCGCTTATAAACAACAAACATATAGTGTTGCAGAAACGAGGAACAATATTAGCCTATGCAATACCCGCTTATATCAGAATATCTCGCTGCCATTCAAGATGCTCACGACAATCTTGATAAGCTGAACCATTTAGTGCCCGTGCTGGACAAACATGGCGAGCCGTATCGTAGCAGCGGTGCTTTTGCCATCGTGTTCAAGATGAAGGACGAGCAGACAGGGAAGTGCTACGCCCTGAAATGTTTCACCGAGGATCAGGAAGGGCGCGCGGAGGCATACCGTCAAATAGCGGAGGAGTTGGAATTTGTCGATTCGCCTTATATTACTTCCGTGAAATACCTGGAGAAGGAACTGTTTGTTGACAGCAATTGTGAAGACGACGAGTTCCCCGTGCTGTTGATGGACTGGATTGAGGGCGAAACGATGGAAACGTTCATTGCCGAAAACTATACAGACAGCTATGAAATGTCGATGCTCTGCTACCGTTTCTGCAAAATGGCGGCTTGGCTTCGCTCGCAGTCTTTTGCGCATGGCGACATCAAGCCCGACAATATCATAGTGCGTACGGATGGAACGCTCACCCTCGTTGACTACGACGGCATGTTTGTGCCAGCGATGAAAGGTCAGAAGTCGCCAACTATCGGCACCAAGGACTTCTCGCATCCCCTTCGCACCATTGACGACTTCGACGAAACCATTGACGATTTTTCCTTGGCCTCCATTGCCCTCTCGCTCAAAGCCATCTCTCTTGATTCGTCCCTGCTTCAGAGCTACGGAGCATCCGACCGTCTCCTTTTCTCTGCCACCGATTATCTCGATTTGAGCAAGAGTAAGATCTTCGCTGCCCTGCAAAGTTTATTTGCAGACGTGGAGGCAAGAACCCTTCTGTCTATGTTCCTATTAGCCAGCGCCCAAAAAGACCTGTCTATGTGCTCCTTCCGATTGTTTGGGTTGCAGAAGCCGAAAGAAAAGGAAGTGTGGAGTACAGAGGTTACAGCAGAAGATAAGGAAAATGCCGTAAAAGATGAGTTTGGTGTAATGTATACTAAGGATTGGAAGAGATTGCTTAAAGCTCCAATTGGATTAAAAGGTAAATATTCAATTAGAGAAGGAGTAAAGGTTGTTGGAAACGATGCTTTTCAAGGGTGCGGTTTTCTAACTAACATTGATTTACCCGAAAGTTTGACAAGCATTGGAAGAAACGCTTTTTGGGGTTGTGATTCACTCACAAGCATCATCATTCCGAATGGTGTGACAAGCATTGGTGATTATGCTTTTTTCTATTGTGATTCACTCACAAGCATCATCATTCCGAATGGTGTGACAAGCATTGGTGATCATGCTTTTTCTAAGTGCAATTCTCTTAAAAGCATCATCATTCCAGACAGTGTGACAAGTATTGGGAATTACGCTTTTTTATGCTGTGATTCCCTCACGAGTATCAACATACCAGATGGTGTGACAAGTATTGGAGAATGTGCTTTTTACAATTGTAATTCCCTCACGAGTATCAACATACCAGACAGTGTGACAAGTATTGGGTATCACGCTTTTTCTGACTGTGATTCCCTCACGAGCATCAATATTCCAAATGGCGTGACAAGTATTGGGGATTGCGCTTTTGAAAATTGTCATTCCCTTACAAGTATCAACATTCCAGACGGCGTGACAAGTATTGGGGATTGCGCTTTTTCTAGTTGCTATTCCCTTACAAGTATCAACATTCCAAACAGTGTGACAAGTATTGGGTATTACGCTTTTAAATGGTGCAAATCTCTTATGAGCATCAACATTCCAGATTCTGTGACATCTATTGGTAATGGAGCTTTTTCCGATTGCAAATCCCTCTTAAACATCAACATTCCAAATGGTGTAACGAGTATTGGGGATAGCGTTTTCGTCAATTGTAATTCTCTTATAAGTATTACAATTCCAAGCAGTGTAATTGCTATTGGTATGAATCCTTTTCGTGGATGCCATGCTGATTTGAAGAACGAGTCAAAAGCGTTCATATATGAACACAATGTCTTATTTGACAGAGATAAGACAGCCATTATTTCGTATAGAGCTAAAGAAGCAAACTATGTCATTCCTGACAGCGTGATAAGTATTGGAGGTTTCGCTTTTTCAGAGTGCAATTCTCTCACAAGCATCATTATTCCAGACAGTGTAACAAGTATTGGGTATAGCACTTTTTCTGAGTGCAAATCTCTTACAAACATCAACATTCCAGACAGTGTGACAAGTATTGGGGATTTCGCTTTTTCTGGCTGTGATTCCCTCACGAGCATCAATATTCCAAATGGTGTGACAAATATTGGGCAAGGCGCTTTTAAGAATTGTGGTTCCCTTTCTCCTCAAGTCAAATCCGACATCATTCAACGTTTTGGGGGGAGAAGTCTTTTATGAGGAAGATATCTGGTCCATCTGAAATATTGAAGTGACGCATGAGGTTATGTAAGACTTTTACCTATAATAAAAGTCTTACATAACAACGTTTACGCCCAAAATCCTTTGACATTGGAAAACAACAAATACCCCAATTCGGGATAAAATAGCGATTAGTTGCATGTGAAGACAGATACGCGAATTCTCTTCCCATGCCATCAGGCAAGGGCAATATATAAAGAATCGAAAGAGATTATTACTGCGTTAAAACCAAAGCGTACAGTTACGCCTTATATGTATATATGTCTGCCCAACCTCTGCCCATCGGGGCTTCCGGTATGGGTATAGACGTTACAAAGGTAACACTTTTACCTTGAAAACCGCTTTGTTTGGCTGGCAAAGTATGATTTTAAGGTTTGATTTAACATTATTAAATATAAATATGTCAAAGAATTCCACTTTTGCTTGATTTGTCTCGCAAAAAGTTTGTATTATCAATGATTATTCGTATTTTTGCAGCACGAGAACCCGCCAAGCCTCTCAACGATGCTCAAATGTGCGGGTCGTTTTTGTTTTTATGGGTATATGGCAACAAGAATTCCGTTCATAAAAACATACTCCACACCCCAAGAGTTAGTGCAGCTACTCAAAACCAGAGGTATGGAGATAACCGATGAGGAAAAGGCTCAGCATTATCTTTCCCACATCGGTTACTATCGTTTGTCTGCCTATATGTACCCATTGCTTTCCATTCCCAAGGAACAACATTTATTCAAGCAAGGAGTAACTTTCAGTAAGGTTATGATGTTGTATCGCACAGAAACCCACAGAAATGACTAATTTTGCAACGCCATTAGACTAAAGAGCCAGAAAAGTGAACGGATATCCCCGTTTTGGGTGGGTGGATATTCTCCGTTTTCAGCAGATAAGATGATGCTTGCGACAAGCAACTCGGATGGTAAAGCCACTAAAGAGAAAGGGGCTAAGCCGATGAAAATCGCCTATTTCTTTTGCTCGCTCAAAAGAAATAGGCAAATCTTTATAAGTCGCAATTTAATTCCAAAAAACTTTTAATAGAGTTACCTATAGAAAATAGTAACTCATTATTTATTGGTCCGCTTAATTGTCTTGTATGGATAACTAACTTATTTGATTTGTCGTAATCAAGACCATCATAATGAATCCAATAATTTTGAGTCGAATCAGGTAAACCAACTTTGTGAAAAGACACTCCAAAAGTATTGTCAATTTGTCTATTGCTTCCTTGATTGACAATATAGCTTCCACAAGCAAGCACCACTACAGGAAAAGATTGTATGAACTTAGATTCTTTGAACAACTCAAGTTTTGTCCCTATCGTGTCTTTTTTTGCATAGGCAGAATGGCGAGCACAAACATTATTGAGCTCCGTACAAAATGCCATTTCTTCAAAATCTAATTTTCCTGCTATATGTTTTCTTTTAGGATAAACAGCATCTATTATCTTTTGATACTTGCTCCATGTACATCCCTCGCCTTTTTTCGAGCGGATTTGCCAAAGGTCCTTATAACTCTTGCCATTTAGTTCATTCAAGCACTCAAAGGTGTGTCTGTTGTTTCTCACCTTCAGATCCGGCTCATTTGTATCGTTGGGTTCACAGCCGACAAACAAAATCATTGAGTTAGGATTTCCTTGTCCTATATAGAAGTCGCTGTTGCTGCATTCTTGCGCAAATTCTTTAAATAGTAAATATCTGTCTGTCATATTTTTTTTAATATAGGGTTAGCTTTGCTCTAATTGTAAAAGCGCATGTAGTTTTTCCAACAACTGCCTTTCTTTTTCAATAGTCTCTTCTACTTTTTCAAATCTAATGCCAGCAAGCTGAGCCATACTAAAATTTGCAATATGTCTTGAAACAATCTGCGAAATTTTATATTCGGTTTCCAACATTTGCACATACTCGTTAATGTCACGTGAGTTTCTGAGCATTAGCAATGTTTTTTCTATATTACTATCTGAGCAACATATTAGTAGGGCTTTACCAACTGCTATTTCATTCTCTGTCGCCTTTATCCAATCTTTCGTATGACCATACATATAGAAGAATATAGAATGATTTCCTAACACCCCATTAGTGGTAGGCTTAGGCGAGTGTTTTATTTCTTCAGCAAATAATTCTTGTGAGAGTAAAAGGTAATCTTTGTGTTTCCTATTATCAACAAAGATAATATCGTCTGTAATTTTTCTATAATTCGGTTTGTACCGAAGCAATTTGGAATAATTTGATATTTCCTCAACTTTGTAGGTATATATTTTACCATCTTTTATTTCATATCTTATTTCCTTATGCATAAAATCCATTTCAGTAAATGCCAACGGCTACCATATTGGCATGATTAATAAATGTTTTTTATATATACATGAAAACGTGGAGCCAATCCTGTCACTCGTTCCACGCGGTAAATGCTCTGGAATCGCCCAAGTTGTCGAAACGAGCAACGCTGAAAGCCCCACGCCTGTGTACGTATATAGAAAGCACTCTTGACAACGAACGACAAAATCGCTCGAAGCCAATAAGGGCTGTATACAATACACCTCATGAGGCGTTCCCGTTGCTTTGTTCTTGACAACTTTGCTCGAACTGCCAGATTCTTACTGCGTCAAAACCAAAGCGTACAGTTACGCCTTATATGTATATATGTCTGCCCAACCTCTGCCCATTGGGGCTTCCGGTATGGGTATAGACGTTACAAAGATAACACTTTTACCTTGAAAACCGCTTTGTTTGGCTGGCAAAGTATGATTCTAAGGTTTGATTTAACATTGTTAAATATAAATATATCAAAGAATTCCATGTAACGTAGTTGCTATTGGCGGCAATCCTTTTTGCGGATGTCATGCAGATTTGTACAATGAGTCAAAACACTTTATGTTATGGCCAACTGATTACAACCCTTTCACCTTTCTTAGTCGGAATCACCAGCACTTCGCCCTCACGGGTTACGTCTCCCTTATTGCCTGTCACCGTAGGTTCTCCATTTTGCATAGACGCAGGCAAAGCAATACGGCAAGTTCCGCCCTGTTCAGGATAAATGCTGATTTGCTGCACCTTGCCACCTTTTTGCTCGGCAGACACAAGGAAGGCACCCATGGCACGCAGATCCTGGAAAGAGATATCTTGCCATGAAGCTGGAACAGCAGGGAATATTCGAATGACACCGGTATGGCTCTGCATCAGCATCTCTTGTATTCCGGAAGCGAAGACGAAGTTTCCTTCGAGCGTGAAGGGGCGATAGGTAAACTTTGACTTACCACTATTCGTCTGGTCGCCATTGGCATGGAAGGTATTCGGCAAGCAGAAGCATTCGGCAAAGGTCTTCAGGGCCTGAGCGGCACCCTCGCCATCAAATGCGCGGGCTTTCATGTTGCCAAACCAACTGTAGGAATAACCACACCACCAGTCCGGGCCCACTTCCTGCATGCGTTTGAGCGTAGCATTGATAATCTTTTGGGAATCCTCTCCCTGACTGTAGTCAAGCAAGCCTAACGGATGAATTGCCATGGCGTGGGAGAAGTGGCGATGAGACTCGTTATAGGGGAAACCTTTGGCGATAGTGAGTGAACCCGCCTCATCCAGATCAAAGGCTGGCAACTGTTTTCCTACTTTTTCCCAATGCACCGCCTCGTCATTCAACTTCAAAGCCGTGGCCATTTCGGAAGCAGCCTTGAAGGCAAACTTCATCAAGGAAAGGTCGTAGTTGGTCATGTCCTTGAACCAAGCCTTGATACTATTGTCGAATATTTCGGGACTTGAGCTCATTGGCAGGCGACGAAAGCCCTGTTTGTCAACACGGGAAAGCTGTTCGAGGAAAGTCGCCACTTCCTTCGTAAACGGATAAGCCCGTTCTTTCAGAAACACATTATCGGCCGAGTATTTCCAATGCAGATAGAAATGCTGCGACAGCCAAGCACTCACCGTCGGAGACATGGCATACTGAATCCAGCCGCCCATGGGTTCGCCAGCCAATGTGCAAACGCCCGGAACGTTAATACCTTCACTGTCAAAGTATTGCTTCGTGTATTTCCTATAGCTCTCACGTTGGTTCCAAAGCGTATTCAGATAACCCATCTCTTCCTGCAAATGGTTTCCCATATAGGATGGCCAATAACTCAACTGCGTATTCAAGTCGTGATGATAATCACCCTTCCATGGTGGAAGTTTCCCATTGTCGGCAGTCCATACTGCCTGCAGAGAGATCGGAGAAGAGTTTTCACGGGAAGCAGAACCAAACTTGTACATTTCATTGTCGTATTGCTTCTGCAAGACCGTATCGGGAATGGAAATGGAAGAGGCTTGCCAATAGTTGTTCCAATAGTCCATGTGGGCGCTGTAGTCCAAGGCCACACCACGCTCCAAGGCTTGCAGGGTTTCTTCCGAAGCCTTGTCGGACGACAATGAAGAAGAGACACTCCAAACGCCATACAACTTCTTGCCTTTTCGTTTCCAACGTACATTCACGTCGTAATAGAATCCGCCCCACCCCGGCTGATGATAGGTTATTTCGTGATCCTCAGTCCGTAGGGTTCCTTGCTCATAGCCCAGACGACGCAAATCCAAGCCTGTCACCGGATCGTTATCACCCGCATCTACAGGCTTATTGTATTGCGGCGCTATCAAACTGGGGCATATTGTGTCAGAGAGGTTTTCAAAAACAAACCAGCCCACAGGCTCAGTGGCATGGACAAAAGCCTTCAGTGTGGTGCCATTATCCCAACGGGCCTCGCACAACGCATTGTTCAGATACAGACGTATGTCGTTAGGCTCACCCAATTTTTCCAAAGGAAACTCAATGGCAGCTCCTGGTATTTTCGAAGGAGCAGGCAGCTGGTCGTAAGGCCAGTCGTATTTCTTCTGAACTGGTAGATAGTCGCCCTTTTGCACTTGACTATATACCCACGAGAAACGGTTGTTGGATCCGGAGATACTATCCATAGGGCGAAGGTCCCAAAGGTCGGTACGGTCCAGGGAAAAACGTAGAGCCGAATCCCTTTGCCATAGCAAAGCTCCAACAGTCGCATTGCCCAATGGGATGCCCTCGTCCCAGCTTCTCGCCAACTGTGTGAACTGCAAATCGCTTGCCAAAGGCTTTTCCCTCCAGTCTGTCTCCACTTGGCATGAGCACATTATTCCGCCAATCGAAATCAAACCCAAAAGAAGAAAAGACTTTCCACATCGCCTGACACCCATTATAATCTTCACAAGTCCGCTTCCACGTCCTGCGACGAGTTCATTCAAGTATTTCTTAGGTTCAAACCTCATGTTATGGTGTTATTTTGGATATTGGTATCACATTTTGCACCACAAAGATAGTGTTTTTATCTCAACAGATGGCATCAACGATAGAAAATCTGCATTTGAGAAGTTCAAAAAATAAAAATGCAGAATTTGTAGGTCGAATGTTTCTCCGCTGCAAGGTAGAAGGAATTAAGGTTCTTCCGGAAAATGGAGTGATTCGACGTGGACACATAGAAGACAACTTGAACAACTTTTACAACAAGTAACAACTCTTTCGGTAAGACATGAGCAGAACTGAGCTTGCTCAAGTTATGCCATGGCGAGAAAGAGTGCCATGTAATGGAACAGCTTCGCGGGGACATCGCCTCTTCGAGGCCCATGCTGACCAAGGGTTGCTGCAAGGGAAACAACTATGAACAAAACCTATCACTCGATTTTCCGGATGAACAAAAAAAACACTCCACTAAAAGAGAGTTTCTCTGATTTTATTTGTAATTTTGCCGTATCTATTGACGAATTCTCTTGTTTGTTTTGCAGCACTAAGACAGGTGAATTCTCTGAGATGAAATGATCCTGGGCAACTTATTATTGACCAGTCGCTTAAAGAACATAACAATCTATAGTGCTGCGGAATTAAAGTATAGTATTATGCTACTTAAAAAAGGAAATCTTCTTCAAGGAGGTAAATACAAAATAGAAAAAGTCTTGGGACAAGGTGGGTTTGGAATCACCTATCTTGCAACTCAAATCAACCTAAACAGAAAGGTTGCCATCAAAGAATTTTTCATGAAAGACATGTGCTGTAGAGAAGAAGACACAAATCAAGTATATTACATCTCCTCTGACAGAAATTTTGTTGATAATTTCAAAAACAAATTCATTAAAGAGGCTCAGACAATATCTTCTCTTAATCATCGTAATATAATTCGCATACATGACACTTTTGAAGAAAATGGCACTGCGTATTATGCAATGGAATATATTGATGGATGCTCGATTAGCGACATTTTGAAACAACAAGGTAAGTTGCAAGAGGATGTAGCAATACAATATATCAAAGAAGTAGCAGAAGCGCTTAACTACATACATAGCAAGCATATCAACCATCTTGACATTAAACCTAGCAATATTATGGTTCGCCAAGTTGATAATTCTGTCGTTCTCATTGACTTTGGTGTTGCGAAACAATATGATCTATTGACAGATGAAGGCACTACATCAACCCCTGTTGGCGTAAGTCATGGTTATTCTCCACTTGAGCAATATTCCGATGGAGGCGTGCAGAACTTTTCGCAACAGTCTGATATTTATGCACTAGGAGCAACCTTATATACGATGGTTGTTGGTGAAAAACCACCACACGCTGTTAGCATCTCACAGAATGGCTCCCCTACCATCCCGAATACTATATCTCCAAATATTCGCAATGCGATAACTGCTGCTATGAAGCTAAAACGCTCCGAGCGACCTCAAAGCGTTAGTAGTTTTGTAAATATATTAAATGGCCTGGATTGTAACGAAGAAACAGTAGTTATAACCAAGCAAAAAAAATCAAAAAGACCTATTGTATTAGCCTCAACGCTTTTGTTATTGATAGCAATAATCGCACTTAGTGTGTTTGCTTGGAATCAGAATAAGACAGAAATATTGGCACTTGGCTCATTCAGTAAGAGTAATCAAGAATTAGTGAACGAGAAAGTTGAGCAGTACAAGAAAGAAGGAAAAATCATTCTAAACAAGTCTGACGACCCTACTGGCAAAGAGCACTATATCGTGTTTGCCGATATCAAACAACAGACTATTGGTGTGGATACTCTAGGAGAAAAAGTGCAGATTATCAAACTTGCAGAAGCCAAACAAAAGGACTTCTGCCTTGCTTATGCTCAAGGCACCGAACCTTTTTCTATTTACAGCATGAATACCGAGACGAAAGCTGCTAACGTCCGTGTTGTAGACAGCGTCACTTTCAAGAGCATATATGACGCCAACACAGAAGAAATTATGAAGGTGGAGTGCTATAAGGACAAATATATCCTAATGACCTGTCGTGAGGATAATTATGTTAGAAATAAGATTCTCTTTTTCAAGCAACCTTCTGTGGTGTTCCATTTGTGTGACGGCGCAATAGAGAAAACAGACGGGGGGGATCTGAATATTACGATCACGTCTTCAGAGATGTTTGGCATGACCATGCTTGACCAGGAATTTGTCCAAGCAATATTTCACGTCACACTAAATCCCGATGGCCTTATCAAGAAACAAGACGACAGCGTAAATTTTGGCGGAATAATGATCCCGACAAGAGCCTACGGTAATCCAGAAGAGATGCAAGAATATCTCAACAGAATAGAGAACGACAGGGAAGCAAACTTTGACAGGGATTTAGAGAAAGAAGAGGCTTTTCTGAAAGAGTGGCTTCTCAAGCACCCTGAATGTGCAGGTATGAGTGTGTGTAAGCAGATGGAGAGATGCCACCAAGACACCGGATTCGATTTCGACATCAACGGCAAAGCGTGCCGCGACTTGGGCGAATAGAGTTTGCCATTCATAGCTTCCAAAAGTAGAGTAGGAGGTAAATACTAATCATA
>DLZV01000013.1:0-23860 GCA_003447235.1 Prevotella sp. | reverse complement strand
GTAGGAGGTAAATACTAATCATAGGTATTTATCTCCTACTTCGCATTTTACGCTCCCCACTCCATCGTACATGCGGTTTCGCATGCCTTCTGCTTGACATACGAAACGAATGCTGTCAGATAAAACTTTTGTTTCCTCCCGAGGTTGCAAAATTTTCTCCACGAGGAATGCGATTTAGCTCACAGGTTAATCATACGGATTCGACACAAGTTTGTCGTACAGTTTTGACCTAAAATCGGTCGTTGAGAATTATCGGAAAAAGACGAGGAGGACATAAAAACTTGACGCAACAAGACTGCTAACGCATCAAGTCAGAAGACAACACTACCCTATCGGCAAAAAGTGACTCCGAAGGGATTCAAACCCTTGACCTTCAGAACCGGAATCTGACGCTCTATTCAGCTAAGCTACGGAGCCAATTGATAAAAATCGGGTGCAAAGATACGGCATTTTTTCCAAACCGCAAAATAATCCTGCGAAAAAACACCGTATCTTTGCCTCCAGGGACAAGGGTGGGAGCAATAGCACGTCAGGCCAGATCGAGGCTGAGGGATTGCACCAACCGGCCCACAGCAGTATTCTCCTTGACCAGTTGGTCGAGCGTCTCCTTGGGCGAGAGCAGCGGCTTGATCTCATCCTGCTTGGCCAGACGGATGGAGACCTGCAGACTGCCATTCTTCAAGCATTTGGCCAGCGTGGCACGGATGCGGCTCTTGATGGTCAGCATCTGGTCGTAGAGGATCTGATTCTCCGCCACGATCTCCACGTTGGGATAGTCGGTAATGACAGGACTGAGGTTTCTCATTCGCGTGGACATAGCCCGCATGTTCTCTGGCATACGGGTGCACATCGCGCGCCACTGGACGAGGAGATCCTCCTCCGTGAAGGCGTTGCGCTCCTCGGCATTCTCCACCTCCACCGTCTGCTCCGCCGTGGGTTTATCCTTGTGGGTCAGGATATCGCCAAAGGACATTCCCATGCTGCGCCCGAGATTGAGCTTGGCCGACTTCAGCGCCCCTGCGGGAGGAGCCGTCCTAACTGTCTCGGAAGACTGCTGAGTTGGCTTGGTTTCCGTCCTTTGGTCAGCCTTTTGGTCAGCAGACTGCGACTGATCCGTAGCCGGCTGCACAGTCTGCTGGGCGTGTTGCCGTTTTCTCTGTGCAACCGGGGCCACCTGCGCGCCCCTTTCTGGCTGCACCTGTCGGAGTAGTTTCTGAAACAGGGTTTTCAACTGCTTAGGGCTACGCCCCGCACCCGCCGCATCGTCCTCGGGCTGGGTGATCTGCGCGATCTCGATGAGCGTCAGTTCCACGAGCAAGCGCTTGTTGGACGACTGGCGATACTGCACGTCGCAACGGTTGGCAATGCGCAGCGCTTGGTAGAGGAAGCGGGCCGGACACTTCTGCGCCTGCTCCCGATACTGCTCGCGCTGGCGGTCGCTGACCTCCAGGAGCGGCAAGGTCTGCGGGTCCTTGGCCATGAGCACATTGCGGATGTGGCTGGCCAGTCCGACGATGAAGTTGCCCCCATCGAAACCCTTCGCCAGCACGCCGTTGAGGAGCAGCATGATGTCGGCCACCTTGTTATCCAGGGCCAGGAAGACGGTCTTGAAGTAGTTGTCGGCATCGAGGACGTTGAGGTCTTCGATGGTCTTCTCGAAGGTGACATTGCCCTGCGAGAAACTCGCCACCTGGTCGAAGATGGAGAGCGCGTCGCGCATACCGCCGTCGGCCTTCTCCGCTATCACGCCCAGGGCCTCCTCCTCATAGGAGATTTTTTCGCGGTCGGCCACCATCTTCAGTTGCTGGATGATATGGGCCACGGACATTCGCTCGAAGTCGTAGATCTGGCAGCGCGAGAGGATGGTGGGCAGGATCTTGTGCTTCTCGGTCGTGGCGAGGATGAAGATGACATGGGCGGGCGGTTCCTCCAACGTCTTGAGGAAGGCATTGAAGGCCTGCTGCGAGAGCATGTGGACCTCGTCGATGATAAAGACCTTGTAGCGGCCCACCTGCGGAGGGATGCGGGTCTGCTCCATGAGCTGCTTGATCTGATCGACACCATTGTTGGACGCGGCATCGAGCTCGAAGATGTTGAAGGAGCGGCCCTCTTCGAAAGCCTTGCAACTCTCGCAGGCGCCACAGGCCTCGCCGTTGTCGGTGGGGTGCTCGCAGTTGATGGCCTTGGCGAAGATGCGCGCACAAGTGGTCTTTCCCACACCGCGCGGACCGCAGAAGAGGTAGGCGTGGGCCAGTTTGCCCGACTTGACCGTATTGCGGAGAGTGGTGGTCAGCGCGTCCTGGCCGACGACGTCGGAAAACTTCATCGGACGGTATTTGCGCGCAGAAACTATATATTCGTTCATTGGCTGAGTATAGGTTTTGGCCCGATGTCGGCGACGCAAGACGGGCAGCCCCCATCCCGCCGCAACCAAGCGCCCCAAGGCGCCCGCAGGCTTTATCACATTGCAAAGGTAGCAAAAAGTTGGTAACAATCCTCGCGTCCATCCACATTTTATGGTTAAATAGATAAAAAATGCAAGAGCGTTTGCCCTTTGTATGCTTTTAAATACTTACTTTTGCAGAAACAAAAATCGAACGTGATTAAGATTACCGGACATATCGTCAGAATCCTCAGCCGCTTCAAATACCACATCGTGGTGGTGATGGGCGTGCTCTATGTCGGCTTCCTGGGCGACGACTGCTTCATGAAGCGCTTCGAGTACGACTACAGGATCTCTGACCTACAGGACGAGATCGCCAAGTATGAGAAGGTCTATCAGACCAACAACCAGCGGCTGCACGAGCTCCGAGCCGATTCCTCGGCCATGGCCCGCGTGGGTCGCGAGCGCTATTTCATGAAGACTGACGACGAGGACGTCTTCGTGCTGAGCGACGATGATAATTCGGACAACAACCCAGCTTTCTATGAAACAATTAAGTAAGGCAGAGACCTTCCTCTTCCTCGCCGGCGGCGTGCTGATGGTGGCGGGTGCCGGCTGCTATGTGTTCTTCATCCTCCAGGGCCTTGTCTGCTTCCTGGTGCTGGCGGGAAGTCTGCTCTTCGCCGCCATGCAAGCGCGCCAGCGCTATGAGGGCACCAGCATCACGCTGCGCCGTCTGCGCCGCATCCAGTTTTTCGCCCTGGCCTGCTTCGTCTGCGCCGGCGTATTCATGGTCGAGGACTGCTACCACCTCCTCAAGCCCTGGTTTGCCCAGTCCATCTCGGGCTATGCCAACTACGTCAATATCTTCCACAACAACTGGGTGGTGGCGCTGCTGATAGGCGCCCTGCTGGAGATGTACACCACCCACCGCATCGGCCACGAGCTGCGTAAAGAAGAGCAAGAGAACCATCAATAACGAAATCTAAAAGGATCTGTCGCCGAGACCGCCTCGGCCAAATGGTCAAACATATTATGAACAAGATCGTCTATACTATTACCGCACTCCTGTCGCTCACCTCCTGTGCCGGCACCTACGACATACAGGGTTCCTCCAACGTGTCGGACCTTGACGGCCAGAAGCTCTATCTGAAGGTGACGAAGGACGGCAACCTGACCAACCTCGACTCCTGCGACGTCGTACACGGTCAGTTCTCCTTCAGCGGCAAAGTAGATAGCGCCCACGTCGCCCGCATCTTCATGGACGACAAGGACCTCTCGCAGCCCGTCGTCATCGAGCAGGGCAACATCAGCATCAAACTCGACAACACACAGCAGAAGGTCAGCGGCACACCGCTCAACGACAAACTCAACAAGTTTTGGAATCGCTTCGTGCAGATCCGCAACCAGTATGCCGACATCGACCACGAGCAGAGCGCGGCCATCATGAACGGACAGGACGAGGCGGCGGTCAACATCCGGCTGGCCAAAAAGGCCATCAAAGTCTTTGAGCAGGGCGACAAACTCTTCACGAAATTCGTGACGGACAACTTCGACAATATCCTGGGTCCGTGGGGATTCTTCACCCGAATCCAGTATGACACCACGCCCGACGCCTACCCCGTCTGGCTCAACGACTACCTCTTCGCCACCGCCCTCGACGGTCTGCCCTCGTGGATAGAATTTATCATGGCCAAGGCACCCGACAACTTCAAGAACGACCCCGACGTGAAGCAGTTCTACCAGCACTTCCAGGAGACCTTGCAGCGCAACAACGGCACGATGGAGGACGTGCCAGCCGTGCCCATGAGCGAAGGCGACGCCAACGTGGCTCCGATCACGCCCAACCAGATGGCGAGCGACTCCATATCTTATTAGACTTCCATTCCCCCTATACCTATTATATATATATAGACACAGAGAATCATGAGCACGCTGATCAAAAACGGCACCCTCGTCAATGAGGGCGTGTCGAGACAAGGCACCATCACCATAGGCGACGACGGACGCATTGCCTCCATCGGGACGGAAGCCCCTCTGGCGGAGGACCACTACGACCACGTCATCGACGCGGCAGGATGCTATGTGCTGCCGGGCGTCATCGACGAGCACGTCCACTTTCGCGAGCCGGGCATGACGGACAAGGCGACAATACGCAGCGAGAGCCGTGCAGCAGCCTACGGCGGCGTGACCTCCTATATGGAAATGCCCAACACCGTGCCCACCACCACGACGGAAGCGGCCTGGGAGGACAAACGGCAGCGGGGAAGGAAAGACAGCGCCGTCAACTACGCCTTCTATCTCGGCGCAACCAACAACAACGCCGAGACGCTCCGCCAAGCCGACTGGCAGCATACGCCCGCCATCAAACTCTTCATGGGATCATCGACGGGCAACATGCTCGTGGACCGTGGCGAGGCACTGAAAGAGGTGTTCCAGTTGGCTGCCAAGCTCGACATTCCCGTCGTGAGCCACTGCGAGGACGCCACACTCATCAGCGAGAACATGCGACTGGCCAAGGAGCGCTATGGCGAGGATCCTGCCGTGGAGCACCATCCCGAGATCAGAAGCGAGGAGGCCTGTGTTCGGTCCACCGCCCTGGCCCTCCAGTTGGCCACCGAGGCAGGAGCAAGACTCCACGTGGCCCATATCTCCACCGCCCGCGAACTGGAGATGATCGCCGCCCATGGCGACGCCAACATCACCGCCGAGGCCGTGACGGCACACCTACTCTTCACGGACAAGGACTACCAGCGACTGGGCACCCGCATCAAATGCAACCCTGCCGTCAAGACTGCCCACGACCAAGAGACCTTGATCGAAGGACTGACCGACGGACGCATCCTCACCATCGCCACAGACCACGCCCCTCACCTATCCTCGCAAAAAGAGGGAGGCTGCGCACGGGCCGCTTCGGGAATGCCCATGGTGCAGTTTAGCCTCGTCGCCATGCTGGGACTGGTCGATGCGGGACGGATTACGATCGAGCAACTGGTGGCGCTCATGGCTCACCATCCGGCCCAATACTTCCACGTCAGAGAGCGCGGTTTTCTGCGCCCAGGCTACCATGCCGACATCGCCATCGTGCGCCCCGACAGTCCGTGGACGCTGACGAAGACAGAGATACAAAGTCCGTGTGGATGGAGCCCCTTGGAGGGAAAGACCTTCCGCTGGCGCGTGGAGCAGACCCTCTGCAACGGCCACCTCGTCTATGACCGCGGCACCTTCGACGAGGACTACCGCGGCGAGGAACTGGAGTTTGACCGTACAAAATAGCATTTGACAAATCAAGATAACATCTGACCATTCAAGATAGAAGCACTCAGAGCCCGTGATAGCAAGAATCGTCATCCCCCTCCTGTTGGTCATCGTCCTCTCCGACCTCTATATCGACGTCCACTATTTCCGCCGCCGATATAGTCTGCCGTGGTGGCTGCGACTATTGTGGTGGGTGCCTTGCATCGCACTCTCGACTTATACCATCACCCTCGCCTCGCTCCCGAGTTTTGCTCCCTCCGACCTTGCCTGGCTCAACACCTATTTGCTCCTGCTGGGCTTCTTCGTCGGTCCGAAGGCCATCTTTGCCCTGTGCTCCTTCCTCGGGTCGTGTCTGATGCGGCTGACAGGCTGGCCGCGCATCAACCTGGGCCACTACATCGGCATCCTGCTGGGCTGTGGCGGCGTGCTGGCCTATATCTATGGTCTGACCGTCGGCGTGAGACAGGTGAAGGTAAACCACCTCACGCTGCAGTTTGACGACCTCCCCGCAGCCTTCGACGGCTACAAGATCCTCCATATCTCCGACCTCCACCTCGGCACCTTCTACGGCTGGCGACAGAAGATTCTCCAAGCGGAGATGGACTCCATCGCCCGGCAGCACGCCGACCTGATGGTCTTCACGGGCGACGTGCAGAATATCCGTCCCCAGGAGATCTTTTCCCACACCGACCTGCTGCGCAGTACGACTCAGGGCATGGTCTCCGTGCTCGGCAACCACGACTATGCGAGCTACGCCAAAGACACTCACGAGGCTCAGGACCGCCTGTTGCGCCTGCTCGTAGAGACAGAACAAAACGCCCTGGGATGGCGGTTGCTGCGTAATGACCATCTCGTCATCAGACGCGGTGGCGACTCTCTCGTCGTGGCAGGCACGGAGAACGACGGCGAACCACCCTTCCCCAACCTTGCCGACACGAGGAAGTCCCTTGAGGGCGTGCGGCCAGGGGCATTTGTGGTGATGCTGCAACACGACCCCTCGGCCTGGCGACGAGACATACTGCCCAAGACCACGGCCCAACTGACGCTGAGCGGACACACCCACGGCGGACAAATGCAGTTCTTCGGACACCGGCCGACCCAATGGCGAGGCCGTCCCGACAAGGGACTCTACGAGCAGCAGGGACGCTACCTCTACGTCAATGCCGGACTGGGAGGGCTGGTGCCGTTCCGGCTGAACATGCCCAACGAGATCACCGTCATCACGCTCAGGACGAAGCACCGTCCGGCAGACCCGGTCGCCAAGGACAACTGACAAGAACATCCGAATCGATAATAACTCAATATTTTTTAAAACACACACACAACATGAAACTCATTTACAGGATTTATCAACTCTTTGTGGTCCTGCCCTTCCTCATCTTCTGTTCCATTGCCTGTGCGCTGGTGACGACGATCGGATGCACGCTGGGCGACGGACACTACTGGGGCTACTACCCCGGCAAATGGTGGGCAAGGTTCATCATCTGGGTCAGCCTGCTCCCCATCAAAGTGGAAGGACGGGAACATCTGCGCAAGGACCAGAGCTACGTCTTTGTCAGCAACCACCAGGGATCGTTTGACATCTTCATCATCTACGGCTTCCTGGGCCGCAACTTCAAGTGGATGATGAAACAGGGACTGCGCAAGATACCCTTCGTGGGCAAGGCTTGCGAGGCAGCCCACCACATCTACGTCGATAAGCGCGGCCCGAGCAAGATCCGCCAGACCTACGACCAGGCACGCGAGGTGCTCCAGGAGGGCATGTCGCTGGTGGTGTTTCCCGAGGGAGCACGAACCTTCACTGGCCACATGGGCGTGTTCAGAAGAGGTGCGTTCATGCTGGCCGACGAACTCCAGTTGCCGGTCTGCCCGCTGACGATCAATGGCGCCTTCGACGTGATGCCCCGCATGCGCGACTGGCGCTGGCTGACGTGGCACCGGCTGAGCCTCACCATCCACGAGCCCATCTACCCCACCACGCAGGGACCGGAGAATGTCAAGACCACGATGGACGAAGCGTATAAGCGCGTGATGTCGGGACTGGTCAAGGAATACCAAGGATTTGTGGAGAACCCCGATCAGTAAGGGATTTGTGGGACTCCGACCAGCAAGAACAAGGAGAAACCCATGGGGTTAAACTTTTTTTATCCTCATCCTTGCGCCCTTTCAAGTAAAAAGCATTATCTTTGCAAACAATATCAATCCAACCTATTATGGAGAAGAGCGACAGCATCATCATCATCCCGACGTACAACGAGAAGGAGAACATAGAGAAGATCATACGAGCCATCTTCGGCCTGGAGAAATACTTTCACATCCTGGTCATCGACGATGGCAGTCCCGACGGTACGGCCGCCATTGTCCACCACCTAATGGAGGACGAGTTCAAAGGCCGCCTCTTCATCGTGGAACGTAGCGGAAAACTGGGACTTGGCACGGCCTATATCGCCGGATTCAAGTGGGCTTTGGAGCGCGACTACGGCTACATCTTCGAGATGGACGCCGACTTCAGCCACGATCCAAACGACCTGCCACGCCTCTATGCCGCCTGCCATGACGAGGGCTACGACCTCAGCGTGGGCAGCCGCTACGTCAGCGGTGTGAACGTCGTCAACTGGCCGATGGGACGCGTGCTGATGAGCTATTTTGCCTCATGCTACGTCCGTCTGATGACGGGTGTCAACATCCACGACACCACGGCAGGATTCGTCTGCTACACTCGGCGCGTGCTGGAGACCATTCCCCTCGACGAGGTGAGATTCAAGGGCTACGCCTTCCAGATCGAGATGAAGTACACTGCCTACAAGATTGGCTTCAAACTCAAGGAGGTGTCCGTCGTCTTCACCAACCGCCGCGAGGGCACGAGCAAGATGAGTGGAGGTATCTTCTCCGAAGCGCTCTTCGGCGTCGTCCGCCTGCGTCTGGATGGCTTCTTCCGCCGCTATCCGAAGATCAAGGCATAAGAAGAAAGGCTTAGGGGGAGCGCCAAAACGCCGGACACCGCCAGGGTGGCTTGCCGATGGCAGAAGAGCGACCTTGGACCTGCGATCGTACGACCCAAACAAAGCATACGGCCAAATAACGCATACGGTTCAACAACGTATTACGGCTCAACAACGTATTACGACTCAACAACGTATTACGGCTCAACAACGTATACGACCCAAACAACGCGTACAAATACGAACTGCGTCTAAAAGCGAGTTTCACCCACAAGGGATTCTCCTGGCGCTTCGTCCTTGTAGGAGTTGTTTGGGTTGTCCGTTTTAGGTGATTCGTTTTGATTTGCTCCCGATCCCGCCAGGGCAAGACGGCGACCTGGGCCGAAAGCCTCACTTTGCATAGCGTGTGCAAAAACTGTGCAACAAAGCCATGACAAAGGCAAAAAAGATGCGCAAATAGTTGGCTCATTGGCGAGTTTATCGTACCTTTGCAGCAACTTCGCGGCCCATCCATAGCCTCGCCCCCTTGTCGGGACGATGGAGAAAGGGCTTGGCGAGGCTTCATTTTTAGATTGTTTTCATGGAACAAGAGAGATTATTCCCCAACTATATCTTTGAGACCAGTTGGGAGGTCTGCAATAAGGTGGGCGGCATCTACACCGTGCTTTCCACCCGGGCGAGGACGCTCCAAGACCGGATCCACGACCAGTTGATTTTCATCGGTCCAGACTGCTGGCAGGACCGCCCGTGCCCCTACTTCGAGGAGGAAAGCCTCTTCCCCGAATGGGAGGACGTGGCCCGCTGCGAGGGTCTGCACGTGCGCGTAGGACGCTGGACGATCCCGAGCCGTCCCGTAGCCATCCTGGTCGATTGGCGCCCGCTTTTCGACGAGAAAGACGCCTTCTACGGCCGCCTCTGGCAGCAGTTTGGCGTGGACAGCCTCCACGCCTTTGGCGACTACGACGACTCCGTCCTCTTCGGCTGGGCCGCCGCCAAGGTGGTAGAGAGTTTCTACCGCCACTACCGTCTGGACGACCAGCGTGTCGTGCTCCACGCCAACGAGTGGCAGACGGCCTCCGCCGCCCTGGTGATCCAGAAGCTCGTGCCCCAGGTAGCCACGATCTTCACGACCCACGCCACCTGTATCGGACGCAGCATTGCGGGCAACAACAAGCCGCTCTACGACTATCTGTGGGCCTACAACGGCGACCAGATGGCACAGGAGCTCAACATGGAGAGCAAACACTCGATCGAGAAGCAGGCAGCCCACCACGTGGACTGCTTCACGACCGTGAGCGAGATCACGGCCCGCGAGTGTGCCGAGCTGCTCGACAAGCCCGTCGATGTAGTGCTCCCCAATGGTTTCGACAACAGTTTCGTGGCCGTCGGACCGCAGTTCACGCGCAAGCGCAAGACGGCCCGCAAGCGGCTGCTGGCCATAGCCAACGCCCTGCTGGGCACACAGATCGGCGACGAGGCACTGATCGTCTCCACCTCAGGACGCTACGAGTTTCGCAACAAGGGCCTCGACGTCTTCATCGAGGCGATGAACCGCCTCAGACACGACACCGACCTCCAGCGTCCCATCGTCGCCTTCATCGCCGTGCCAGGCTGGGTGAGTGGGCCGCGGGCCGACCTTCAGGAGCGTCTGCAGCAGCGCAAGAGCTATGACACGCCGCTGGAGAACCCCATGCTCACCCACTGGCTGGGCGACATGGACCACGACCAGGTGGTCGGCATGATGCGCCACCTCGACATGGCCAACCGCCAGGAGGACAACGTGAAACTCATCTTCATGCCCTGCTACCTCACGGGCGACGACGGCATCGTCGATCTCAGCTACTACGACACCGTACTGGGCAACGACCTCTGCGTCTTTCCCTCCTACTACGAGCCGTGGGGCTACACCCCGCTGGAGGCCGTCGCCTTCCACGTGCCCTGCATCACGACCGACCTGGCCGGCTTTGGCCTGTGGGCCAACAGCGTCAAGGGCGCCAGTGCCAGTATCGAGGACGGCGTGGAAGTGGTCCACCGCACCGACTACAACTTCTCGGAGGTAGCCGACCACATCAAGGCCACCGTGGCACGCTTCGCCGCCATGACGCCCAAGGAGGTGCGCGCCTGCCGGAGCAAGGCCGACAAACTCTCAAAGAAGGCCCTGTGGAGCGAGTTTATCCCCTACTACGAGGAGGCCTACGACCTCGCGCTGCGCAAGGCCGAAAAGCGGGCGGAATAGAAGGGCCAAGGATGCGCCCCGACACTCCGCTCTATCCATTATATATATAGAAACAACATTACAACAATAGATAACACTACACGCTATGAAGATCAAATCGGATTATTCCAATTTGCCCCAGTGGAAGGAAGTGAACGTCAAGTCGTCACTGCCGAAGGAGCTGGACTGCCTCAACGAACTGGCACACAACCTTTGGTGGGCATGGAACTATGAGGCCCGCAACCTCTTCAAGAGCCTCGACGAGAAACTCTACGAGGAGGTGGGCCACAACCCCGTTCTGCTCCTGGAGCGCCTCAACTACGACCGCAAGGAAGCGATCGTCAAGGACAAGGAGCTGATGCGCAAGGTCCACAACGTCTATAAGCAGTTTCGCGAGTACATGGACGAGGAAGTCAACAAGTCTCGCCCGTCCGTGGCCTACTTCTGCATGGAGTTTGGCCTCAACCAGGTGCTGAAGATCTACAGCGGCGGCCTGGGCATGCTGGCCGGCGACTACCTCAAGGAGGCTTCCGACTCCAACGTCGATCTCTGTGGTGTCGGCCTGCTCTATCGCTTCGGCTACTTCACGCAGTCGCTGTCGATGGACGGTCAGCAGATAGCCAAATATGACGCACAGTACTTCAACGCGCTGCCCATCGAGCGCGAGCTCGACGCCAACGGCAACCAGCTGGTGATCGATATCCCCTACCAGAACTACCAGGTCCACGCCCTTGTCTGGCACGTGAACGTGGGACGCATCAAACTCTACCTGCTGGACACGGACAACGAGATGAACTCCGAGTATGACCGCCCCATCACCCACAACCTCTACGGCGGCGACAACGAGAACCGCCTGAAGCAGGAGATTCTGCTCGGCATCGGCGGCACCCTCATGCTCAAGAAACTCGGCATCAAGAAGGACATCTACCACTGCAACGAGGGCCACGCCGCCCTGTGCAACCTCCAGCGCCTGTGCGACTACATCCAGGACGGCCTCTCCTTCAACGAGGCCATGGAGCTGGTGCGCGCCTCGTCGCTCTATACCGTCCACACCCCCGTGCCGGCCGGCCACGACTACTTCGAGGCAGACCTCTTCGGCAAGTACATGGGTGGCTATCCCGAGAAGCTGGGCATCAGCTGGGATGAGTTTATCGGCATGGGCCGCATCAACGCCGACGACCACAACGAGAAGTTCTGCATGAGCGTCTTCGCCTGCAACACCTGCCAGGAAGTCAACGGCGTGTCGAAGCTCCACGGCTGGGTGAGCCAGAAGATGTTTGCCCCGATCTGGAAGGGCTACTACCCCGAGGAGAACCATGTCGGCTACGTCACCAACGGCGTCCACTTCCCCACCTGGACGGCCACGGAGTGGCGCAAGCTCTACGACTCCTACTTCGACGACAACTTCCTCTACGACCAGAGCAACGAGCGCATCTGGCACGCCATCTACGACGTGCCCGACGAGGAGATCTGGGAGACGCGCATGGCGCTGAAGAAGAAGCTCGTGAAGTATATCCGCGACAAGTTCACACAGCAGTGGCTCCGCAACCAGGGCGACCCCGCCAAGGTGATGTCCATCATCCAGCGCATCACGCCCAACGCCCTGATGATCGGCTTCTGCCGCCGCTTCGCCACCTACAAGCGCGCCCACCTGCTCTTCACCGACCTCGACCGTCTGGAGAAGATCGTCAACGATCCCGACCGTCCCGTGCTCTTCTTCTTCTCGGGCAAGGCCCATCCCGCCGACGGTGCCGGCCAGGGCCTCATCAAGCGCATCTTCGAGATCTCCCGTATGCCGCAGTTCCTGGGCAAGATCATCTTCCTGGAGGACTATGACATGCGCCTGGCCCGCCGCCTCGTCAGCGGTGTGGATATCTGGATGAACACGCCGACGCGCCCGCTGGAGGCCAGTGGCACCTCGGGCGAGAAGGCCGAGATGAACGGTGTGGTCAACCTCTCCGTGCTCGACGGCTGGTGGGTGGAAGGCTACCGCGAGGGTGCCGGCTGGGCCCTGCCGCAGGAGCGCACCTATCAGAACCAGGCCTACCAGGACCAGCTCGACGCAGCCACCATCTACTCGCTGCTCGAGAACGACATCATCCCGCTCTACTTCAACCGCGGCCGCAAGGCCTACTCCGCTGGTTGGGTGAAGGTCGTGAAAAACTCCATTGCCACCATCGCCCCCCACTACACGATGAAGCGGCAGCTGGACGACTACTACGAGAAGTTCTACAACCAGGAGGCCGACCGCTTCAAGGAGCTGGTAGCCGACAACTACGCCAAGGCCAAGGAGATCGCCCTCTGGAAGGAGAACGTCGCCGCTCGCTGGGACGCCATCCATGTGGTCGATAAGGACGAGACGGCCCTCCTGGACGTCGCCACAGGCAAACCCGTCACCCTCTCCTACACCATCGACGAGCAGGGACTCAACGACGCCATCGGACTCGAACTGGTGGTGCTCAGCAGCCATAGCGAGGACGACCTGCAGATCCACAAGGTGCACCCCTTCGAGATGGTGAAGCAGGAGGGCAACCTCTTCACGTTCAAGGTGACATTCGAGGCCGACGAGGCCGGCTCCTACAAGTGTGCCGTGAGAATGTATCCGAAGAACGCCCTGCTCCCCCACCGTCAGGACTTCTGCTACGTGAAGTGGATCGACTAAGGACTAAGGGATAGTAAAAAAACTATGCGAGGGGATGTCGTGGAAACTCTTTTTCCACACATCCCCTCGCCTCTTTCTTGGTCCACCACGGCCCGCAGGGCGCCTATCAGCCCACAATCCGTCGCCGAGCAGCATTTTTGCGCTTATAATTTTTCGAGTATTTAAGATTTTTCGTACCTTTGCGGCGATATGAGATTCTCCGTCAAATGTAACCATTGCGGCCAGACCTTCATCGCCGAGACGCAGAACTATGGCCGCATGAAATACCGCTGCCCATACTGCCAGTCGGTCATGGTTTGCCAGTTCGACCCGCCCAAGGTGTTTCGCACCCGCGCGCGGTCAGTCATCCCCGTAGCCGATAGTTCCCCCGTGGCGGCCCATAGCCACCTGCCCATGGTCTCGTCGCGCCTTGTCACACCACCCGCGCCCCAGCCTGCCGACGCGCCTACGCCCGCCCCTGCTGTCGAGGAACAATTGCCGGAGGCCAGCGTCCACCAGTTCAAGAAGCGTGCCGAGGGCTTTGCCGGTATGCTCCATTGGATCTGGTGCCACCTGAGCGTCTTCTGTCTGTGGAGCGGCGCGAAGATCCGCAAGTTTCAGGAGGACTACGAGGACGGCGACCTATGGATCTTCTTCGCCTTCAGCCTGCTCTTCGTCGTGGTCGTCTGTGTGGGCCTGTGGACGATGGCCGAGGTGACGACCCTCATCGCCGAGGGCAACTCGTGGCTCAAGAGCACCTACTACTCCATCAAGAATATGATCTGACGACATAGCCACGGTCATGGAGATACCCACCACGGAGGCAATAAACGGCCTCCGTTTTCGTTATATTAGCATGATGAAGAAGACACTTACAGCATGGGTGCTCGCCGCGCTCTGCCTCGTCTCCTGCGGTGTGGACAAAAACATCCGCAAGGGCGAGAAATTTCTGCAGCTGGGCGAGTACTATGACGCGGCGGCCCAGTTTAAGACCGCATACCAGCGCACTCCGCCCAAGGATCGCGACAAGCGCGGACAGTTGTCGGCCAAGATGGCACATTGCTACGACCGCATCAACTCCTCCGAGCGTGCCGTCGCCGCCCTGCGCAACGTCATCCGCTACCATCAGGACGACGGCGAGACCCACCTGATGCTGGCTCGCAACCTCATGAAGTCGGGACGCTACGCCGAGGCCGAGACGGAGTTTCGCGCCGCCCTCGACTCCATGCCCGACCACCCGCTGGCCACGCAGGGCCTCAAGGCCGCCCAGGACGCCCCGCGCATCAAGGAGCTCGGATCCAAATATACGGTGAAGCGGATGGAGATCTTCAACTCCCGCCGTGCCGACTACTCGCCGATGCTCTTCGGCGACGAGTTTGACCAGCTCTTTTTCTCTTCCACGCGCAACGAGGCGCAGGGCGACGAGCTGAGCGGCATCACGGGCACGAAGAACGCCGACATCTTCGTCAGCGAGAAGGACGAGAAGGGACGGTGGCAACGCCCCCGCACCATCGACTCGGGCCTCAACTCCGACTTCGACGAGGCCACACCCGCCTTCAGCGTCGATGGACGCGAGATGTATCTCACGCAGTGTCCCACCGACCCCTCCTATCCCCGCTACGCCCAGATCGCCGTCAGCAAGCGCTCCGACGCAGCCTGGGGCAAGCCAACGAAACTGGAGATCAGCCGCGACACGCTCTCCAGCTTTGCCCATCCCGCCATCTCGCCCGACGGCAACTGGCTCTACTTCGTCAGCGACATGCCCGGAGGCAAGGGCGGCCTCGACATCTGGCGCGTGCGCATCACAGGAGGCGGCCTCGGCGGCGTGGAGAATCTCGGCGAGCCCATCAACACCCCTGGCGACGAGATGTTTCCCACCTTCCGCCCCAACGGCGACCTCTATTTCTCCTCCAACGGCCACCCCGGACTGGGAGGCCTCGACATCTTCATCGCCAAGGTGGGCAAGGACCGCCGCTACCACCTGGAGCATCCCGGCTATCCGCTCAACTCCCAGGGCGACGACTTCGGCATGACCTTCGAGTGCCCGCACAACAGGGGTTTCTTCTCCTCCAACCGTGGCGACGGCCGCGGATGGGACCATATCTATAGTTTCGAGTTGCCCGAGGTGGTCCAGACCGTCAAGGGATGGGTCTATGAGATGGACGGCTACGAGCTGCCCGCCGCCGAGGTATTCATGGTCGGCGACGACGGCACCAACCTGAAACTCTCCGTCAAGGGCGACGGCTCCTTTGAGCAGGTCGTCGATCCGGGCGTCAACTATATCATGCTCGCCACCTGCAAGGGCTATCTCAACCACCGCGTGGAGCTCCACGTCGATTCCGTCGATCAGTCGGAGGAATACACCCTGCAGTTTCCGCTGCCCTCCATCCGCGTGCCGGTGCTCATAGACAACATCTTCTACGACTTCGACAAGGCCACGCTGCGCCCCGAGTCGAAGACGGCGCTCGACGACCTCGTGAAGTTGCTCAACGAGAATCCCAACGTCACCATCGAGCTCTCTGCCCACACCGACTACAAGGGTCGCGCCGAGTACAACAAGCGCCTCTCGCAGCGCCGCGCCGAGTCGGTGGTGGCGTATCTGACCGAGCATGGCATCGCCCGCGACCGACTCACTCCCGTGGGCTATGGCAAGGAGAAGCCGAAGACCGTCCGCAAGAAGATGCTGGAGCGCTACCCGTGGCTCAAGGAGGGCGACGTGCTCACCGAGGAGTTTATCAAGAAACTCGACAAGGACAAGCAGGAGATCTGCAACCAGATCAACCGCCGCACCGAGTTTATCGTCCTGCGCACCACCTACGGCATGTTTGACGAGAAGGGCAACCTCAAGACCATGCCGACGCCGAAGCGCGACGAGACGGGTGACGACGACGACCTCATACTCATAGAATAACGACGCATGACACTTCCCGAGGAGTTTACCACCTACACGCGCGCCCTGATGGGCGAGGAGCGGTTTGCCCGCTTCCTTGGCGCGCTCGACGAGCCCGCTCCCGTGTCCATACGGGTCAATCCCTTCAAGGCCGAGGCCACGCCCGAGACCGGGGCAGACCGCGTGGTCTGGTGTCGTGGCGGCTACTATCTCGACAGCCGCCCAGCCTTCACCTTCGACCCCCTGCTCCACGCCGGAGCCTACTATGTGCAGGAGGCCTCGTCGATGTTCATCGACCACGTCGTCCGCCAGTTTGTCCACGCCCCCGTCACGGCCCTCGACCTCTGTGCGGCCCCCGGCGGCAAGACGACGTGTCTGCGTGCCGCCCTGCCCGAGGGGAGCCGTCTCTACAGCAACGAGCCCCATCCGAAGCGGGCGCAGATCCTGGCCGAGAACGTCGTGAAGTTTGGCCACCCCGAAGTGGTCGTGACCAACAACTACGCCATCGACTACCAGCGCGCCGGCCTCCGCTTTGGCCTCATCCTCGCCGACATGCCTTGCTCCGGCGAGGGCATGTTTCGCAAGGACCCCGAGAGCATCGGCGAGTGGAGCCCGGCCAACGTGGAGAAGTGTGCCGCGCTGCAGCGGTCCATCCTTGCCGACATTTGGCCCTGCCTGCTGCCCGGCGGACTGCTGATCTACTCCACCTGCACCTTCAACGCCCACGAGAACGAGGACAACATCGCCTTTGCCGTAGAGGAACTGGGGGCCGAGCCGGTCGCCATCCCCGTGGAGGAGGCGTGGCGGGTGACAGGCCCGTTGACGGGATCCCATCCGATCTGCCGTTTCATCCCCGGCACGACCCGTGGCGAAGGACTGGCCGTGGCGCTGCTGCGCAAGCCCGAGACCGCGGCCGACCTGCCCTCACGCGACCGGGGCAAAGGACGCACAACGCCCTTGCTGCGCGTCCTGAGCGACGGCGTCAAGCCGCCCCAGGTGAAGGGCAAGAAGACCCTGCCCGACGTTTCCCAGGCGCTGACGATCCTCGACGAGGCCAATCCCTATCCCCGCGTGGACGTGGGCTACGACGAGGCCATAGCCTACCTGCGCCGCGAGTCCATCGCGCTACCTGCGGCGGCCCCGAAGGGCCTCGTCACGGTCTGCCACGAGGGGTTCGCCCTCGGCTTTGCCAAGAACCTCGGGACCAGGGCCAACAACCTCTACCCCCAGGAGTGGCGCATCCGCAGCACCCACCGGCCCGAAGAGCGGCCCGTCGTCGGCCTCACCCCCATCGTCCATCCATAAGAAGAAGAAACAAACAAGCTATATGCAACCCTACTTATCCTTATTAAACAGAATCCTCACCGAGGGCCACCAGAAGGGCGACCGCACGGGCACGGGCACGCTGAGCGTCTTCGGCCACCAGATGCGCTACGACCTCCAGGACGGCTTCCCTCTGCTCACGACCAAGAAACTCCACCTGAAGTCCATCATCTACGAGCTGCTGTGGTTTCTGCGTGGCGACACCAACGTGCGCTGGCTCCAGGACCACGGCGTGCGCATCTGGAACGAGTGGGCCGACGAGAACGGCGACCTCGGTCCGGTCTATGGCCACCAGTGGCGGTCGTGGCCCGACTACCGTGGGGGCACGATAGACCAGATAGCGCAGGTGGAGGAGATGATCAAGCGCAATCCCAACTCCCGCCGAATGCTCGTCACGGCGTGGAATCCGGCTGAGGTCGAGGACATGGCGCTGCCGCCGTGCCACTGCCTCTTCCAGTTTTATGTCGCCGACGGACGTCTCTCGCTCCAGCTCTACCAGCGGTCGGCCGACACCTTCCTCGGTGTGCCGTTCAACATCGCCTCCTACGCCCTGCTGCTGCAGATGATGGCCCAGGTCACGGGGCTCCAGCCTGGCGAGTTCGTCCACACCACGGGCGACACCCATCTCTACCTCAACCACCTGGAGCAAGCCCGACTGCAGCTCTCGCGCACCCCGCGGCCTCTGCCCACGATGCGCATCAACCCCGACGTCAAGAGCATCTTCGATTTCCGCTACGAGGACTTCGAACTGGAGAACTACGACCCCTGGCCCCACATCGCCGCGGAGGTCTCCGTCTGATTCATCCAAAACATTCTTCAAGCTATGCATATCACTCTGATTGCTGCCGTGGCCGAAAACCGCGCCATCGGCCTCGACAACCAACTGATTTACCACATCCGCGAAGACCTGCGCCGCTTCAAGTCGCTCACCACGGGCCACACCGTCCTCATGGGGCGCCGCACCTTTGAGTCGCTGCCGAAGGGCGCGCTGCCCAACCGCCGCAACATCGTGGTCAGCCGCACGGTGGCCCACTTAGACGGCTGCGACACCTACCCCTCACTGGAGGAGGCCCTGCGCCACTGCGCCCCCGAGGAGCAAGTCTTCGTCATCGGCGGACAGACCGTCTATGAGCAGACGCTGCCGCTGGCCCATCGCCTCTGCATGACCGAGATAGCGGCCACACCGCCGCGGGCCGACGCTTTCTTCCCGCCCTACGACGGATGGGTCAAGGAGGCGGAGGAGCGCCACGAGGCCGACGAGGCCCATCCCCACGCCTTCGCCTTCGTCGACTACGTGAGACCGGCCGAATAGGCTTGGCCAGTTTTTCGAAAAAAGGCTTTTTTGAAAGAAACGGTCTTGGCCAGGCTTATTATTTAGGAAAGGGGCTTGGCAAGACTTATTACAAGGTAAAGACAAGAGCAGGCGGAAAACCCGAAAAACAAAACAAGTTTTCGGGATTTTCCGCCAACTACTCCCCCTGATTGCACCCAATTGCATAGTTGAACAATAAATATTGCACAATAGTTTTGGTACTGTGCATAAAAAACTATACCTTTGCACAAAATTTTTTAGATTGTGCAATGAAGCCGACACAGAGTTTCAACTCATATATAGAAAATAGCATCAAAGACAACTGGGATCGGGATGCGCTCACCGACTACAAAGGCGCGACGTTGCAGTATCACGACGTCGCGCGCAAGATAGCCAAGCTCCACATCATCTTCCGCCACAGTGGTCTCCAGCCTGGCGACAAAGTGGCGCTCTGTGGGCGCAACTCCTCGGCCTGGGCCGCCGCCTTCCTGGCCACGATCACCTATGGTGCCGTGGCCGTCCCCATCCAGCATGAGTTTACGCCGGACATGGTCTATAACATCGTCAACCATTCCGAGTCGCGACTGCTCTTCGTGGGCGACGTTGTCTCGCCGACGATCGACGCCGGAGAGATGCCGGCGCTGGAGGGCATCATCTATATCCCCGACTTCTCGCTGACGATGTCGCGCTCAGAGACGTTCACCTTCGCGCGCGAACATCTTAATAAGCTCTTCGGCGAAGAATATCCGAAGGCCTTCGAGCGCAGCCACGTCAGCTACCACCAGGACAGCCCCGAGGAGCTGGCCCTCATCAACTACACCAGCGGTACGACCGGCTTCTCCAAGGGCGTGATGCTACCCTATCGTGCGCTGTGGAGCAATCTCGACTTTACGATGCGCAGCCTGGGCGCCAACATGCCCCCGGGGTCCAATGTGCTCTGCACGCTCCCCATGGCCCACATGTACGGCATGATGGTGGAGTTTTTCCTCAACTTCTGCTTAGGCAACCACCTCTTCTTCCTCACGCGCCTGCCCAGCCCGTCGCTCATCCAGAGCGCCTGTGCCGACATCCATCCCGCCGTCGTCATCGTCGTGCCGATGGTCATCGAGAAGATCATCCGCAAGATGGTGTTCCCGCTCATCCAGCAGCGCTACGTCCACCTGCTGCTCAACATGCCGGTGGTCAACAAGAAGATCAAGGCGCGCATCCTCCAGCAGGTGAAGGATATCTTCGGCGGCCAGCTCTTCGAGATGATGTTTGGCGGCGCGGGGCTCAACCGCGAGGTGGAGGACTTCCTCCGCCATATCGGATTTCCCCTGGCCGTGGGCTACGGCACGACCGAGACGGCCCCGCTCATCACCTACAGCGACTACCGCGACTTCGTGCGCGGCACCTGCGGACGGGTGGTGGACAACATGGAGATACGCATCGCCAGTCCCGACCCAGCCAACGTGCCGGGCGAGATCCTCACGCGCGGCACGAACGTCATGCTGGGCTACTACAAGAATCCCGAGGCCAGCCACGCCGTGCTCGACAAGGACGGATGGTTTCACACCGGCGACCTCGCCACCATCGACGGTGAGGGCCACGTCTTCATCCGCGGACGCATCAAGAACATGCTTCTCAGCGCCAACGGACAGAACATCTATCCCGAGGAGATCGAAAACAAGCTCAACTCGATGATGATGGTCAACGAGAGCGTCATCATCCAGCGCGACAACAAGCTCGTGGGCCTCGTCCATCCCGACATGGACGCTGCCAAGCAGCTTGGCTTCTCCATCGGCGACCTCGGCGACGTGATGGAGGAAAACCGCAAGCAGCTCAACAGTCTCCTGCCCGCCTTCTGCAAGGTCTCGGCCATACAGATCCACGAGCAGGAGTTTGAGAAGACGCCCAAGAAGAGCATCAAGCGCTACCTCTACCAGAACGCCTGACGGCACGGGCCAAGCCATGGCCCCACGCCCGCTCACCTACAATAACGAATAGCTTTGCATAACGATAACAAGTAGCGACAGATGGAACAAATTCCTAGTTTTAACGCCCTCATCGAGAAGAGTATCATCGACAACTGGGATCTCGACTCGCTTACCGACTACAAAGGCAAGACGCTGCAGTATCATGATGTGGCGCGCAAGATAGAGAAACTGCACATCATGTTTGAGGCCTCGGGCGTGCAGCGGGGCGACAAGATAGCCCTCTGCGGACGCAACTCCGCGGCCTGGGCTGCTGCCTTCCTCGCCATCCTCACCTATGGCGCGGTGGCCGTGCCCATCCTCCACGAGTTCACGCCCGACCAGGTCCACAACATCGTCAACCACAGCGACGCCAAGCTCCTCTTCATCGGCGACGTGGCGGCCACGCAGATCGACGCCACGAAGATGCCTGGACTGGAGGGCATCATCTACATCCCCGACTATTCGCTCGTGGTCAGCCGCACCGAGCAGCTCACCTACGCCCGCGAACACCTCAACGAGATGTTTGGCAAGAAGTATCCGAAATACTTCCGCCAGCAGCACGTCCACTACTACCACGAGCAGAGCCCTGACGAGCTGGCCCTCATCAACTACACCAGCGGCACCACCGGGCGCTCCAAGGGCGTGATGCTGCCCTACCGGGCGCTGTGGAGCAACGCCGACTTCGCCTTCCACGTGCTGGGCAAGACGCTCAAGCGCGGCGACAACGTCATCAGTATCCTGCCCATGGCCCACATGTACGGCATGGCGTTTGAGTTTATCTTCGAGTTTCTCAAGGGCATGCATATCTACTATCTCAACCGCGTGCCCTCTCCCGCCGTCATCGCCCAGGCGCTGGCCGACGTCAAGCCGCGCATCATGATCGCCGTGCCGCTGGTCATCGAGAAGATCATCCGCAAGAAGGTGTTCCCCAAGTTGCAGACCAACAAGATGCGACTGCTCATGGCCATGCCCGTCATCAGCAAGAAGGTGCGCGCCGCCATCCTCGCCCAGGTGAGCAAGGCCTTCGGCGGCAACCTCTACGAGGTCATCATCGGCGGTGCTGCGCTCAACGGCGAGGTGGAGGCCTTTCTGCGCAAGATTGGCTTCCCCTATACCGTGGGCTACGGTGCCACGGAGTGTGGCCCCATCATCTGCTACCGCGACTGGCAGACCTTCGCCCAGGGATCGTGCGGACAGGCCGCCTACCACCAGGAGGTGCGCATCGACAGCAGCGACCCTGCCAACGTGCCGGGCGAGATCCTCACCAAGGGTCCCAACGTCCTGCTGGGCTACTACAAGAATCCCGAGGCCACCCAGGCGGCGATCGACGCCGAGGGATGGTTCCACACGGGCGACCTCGGCACGATGGACGCCGACGGCAATGTCTATATCAACGGCCGATCCAAGAACATGCTCCTCGGATCCAACGGCCAGAATATCTATCCCGAGGAGATCGAGGACAAGCTCAACTCGCTGCCCCTCGTCGGCGAGAGCATCGTCGTGCAGCGGGGCGACAAGCTCGTGGGCCTCGTCCATCCCGACTACGACGAGGCGAAGCTCCTGGGCCTCAACAACGAAGACCTCAAGGGCGTGATGGAGCAAAACCGCCAGCAGCTCAACCAGGTGGTGCCCGCCTACAGCAAGGTGGCCGAATTTGAGATTCTGGAGGAGGAGTTTGAGAAGACACCAAAGAAGAGCATCAAGCGCTACCTCTACAAATAGGACTGGTCCCGGGCCGACCACCGCGCCGGCCCCGCCACCCGCGTCGCAACATACCAACGCCCCCAGCCGGAAGTCGTTCTCCAGCCGGGGGCGTCTTGCGTTCACTTTCTTTTTTGCTCTCTCGCGCGAGAGCTATCTGTACGGCCTTGTTTTAGCCCAATATGCGGTCTCTTGTCAGAGCTTCCTGTACTATCTTGCTGCGAAATAGACACTCTCGTGTACGGCTGCGCGAAGCTGGTAGAGACCGGCCTGGTCCTGCGTCACGTCCATCTTCTTGCCGTCGGGCAGCGTGGCGCGGATCGTGCCGTCGTCGTTGAAGCGGAAGAGCTCCTTCAGGGCGCCATTGTCCTTGTAGTTCCAGCTCTTCTCCTTCTTGTTATATACCAAGTAGGACTTCTCGCCGTTGGGGTCCGTTATCTCATAACCGTTCTTGAGCGTCTTCACGGCATACATCCTGCCGTCCTGACCCATCACTTCCTTCGTCTCTCCCACATGGGCAATGACCTTGCTGTCAGTCCAAAACTCCACCGTGTTGAGCACCAGGAGGTCGGCCAAGCCACAGACGGCATAGGCGGGACTGATCAAGATGAAGACCAGCTCGTTGACAAACTTGTTACTCAAGCCCTTGTTCCAGTCCAACAGTTTGTTGGTCAGTCCGAAAGAGCCGATACATGAACTCAAGGTCACCGCGCCTACCAACAGGGCGAGAACAATTTTCATTGCGGTTTTTCTCATTTTCAAATCGCTTATTTGTTACCAATAGATTTATCGCTGCAAATATATGACTTTTTTTGCATATACCGCAAAGATCAAGCTATATTATTAGTCGGGTGGTATAAAAAAGTCGATTCTTACTGCGCCTGACCGTGAGCTGCTGCCGCATGTTTGCCGTCGTTTTGCCGTGGCTACACAGCCGCCATGCAGCTCGTCACGCCGAGGGCCGTGGCGATGGCCGTGAGGATCGAGATGGCGGTCTGAATGACAAAACGCCATACCTGTCTTTTCTTTTCATCCATAATTTTTCTTTTCGTTTAAGGGTTTGACAATGAGTACTTCTCTCTGTTTTTGGTGGCAACACGAGGACAAGTGAAGAAGACAACCAATACAACTTTTACAATATTTTACAACCAAGTTTGCTTTGTCCACTCAATATCCTCAATGTCATTAGGTTGAGTCAAGAAAACAACTCAAACAACCTTTACAACAAGTAACAACGCTT
>DLZV01000024.1:14891-17438 GCA_003447235.1 Prevotella sp. | reverse complement strand
ATTTTTAAAGCTTTTGCCCTTACAGGGCGACAGATTTGCGTCCAAAACAACCCAGGGCGCTGCCCTGGGCTAAGAGCTTCTGCCCTTTCAGGGCGTATTGGGTAATTTCAACCGTACAAGCCTGCTTTGTTTTATGGTATCGTCCTGACGACTGCGAAAGATCCAAAATGGCGAAGTGGAAAGATGAAAACGTAAGGTGTAAGGTGTAAGGTGTAAGGTTGCAAGTTCGCAAGGACGGTTCACATACGCCTTGTATGTGGATTCTCTTTTTTTACTCCATTTCTATCGCAACGCTCGCAGCGTACAGACAAGAAAGCCCCACGACTTGCGTCGCAGGGCAGTATGATTTTTCCCACAAAAATGTTGCGCCTATCCGAGATACTTCATCAGTACGCGGGCGTTGCCGCTCTCGCGGATCTTCTCGATAGCCTTCTCGCGGATCTGCCGTACGCGTTCTCGCGTCAGTCCCATCTCCGTGCCGATCTCCTCCAGTCCCTTCTCGTGGCATCCGATACCGAAGCACTCCGTCACGATCGTGATCTCGCGGTCTTTGAGGGTCTTCTTCAGCACGGCCTTGAGGTCGTCGCTCATCGACTCGAAATCGACGCTGCGGTCTGTACGGCTGTCCTCGCCGCCTGAGAGCATGTCGGCCATGGAGTTGTCGTCGTCGTCGCTAAACGGCGCGTCGATACTCATGTGGTGGTTGTCGGCATTCTGGCTCTGGCGGATGCGGCTCTCGTCGATGCCCGTCAGCTCCGAAAGCTCATGGATGGACGGACGGCGGTTGTGCTGCTGGATGAACTCGTTGGTCACCTGGTTGATCTTGGAGATCGCCGACACCTGGTTGAGCGGCAAGCGGACGATGCGACTCTGCTCGGCGATGGCCTGCAGGATGCTCTGGCGAATCCACCATACGGCATAGGAGATAAACTTAAAGCCGCGGGTCTCGTCAAACTTCTCAGCTGCCTTGACCAGGCCGATGTTGCCCTCGTCGATCAAATCGGTCAGCGAGAGACCTTGGTGCTGATACTGCTTGGCTACGGACACGACAAAACGCAAGTTGGCTTTAATCAACTTTTCCTTGGCGCGCTCACCCTTTCTGCCGCCCTTGTGAATCTCCTGCGCAAGTTCTATCTCCTCATCGACGGTGATCATGGGCTCGCGGCCAATCTCTACGAGGTACTTGTCGAGTGCTTCACTGGAGCGGTTGGTGATGCTCTTTTGAATTTTAAGTTGTCTCATGTATTATTTATTTCCCCTTCCTTTTTACCTGATTACTATTGGCGCTATTTCCCCAATATCCATAAAAGGCTCGCAAAGTTATACATTTTTCTTCGATTAGGAGGGGTAAACGACGGACGTTTAAGAATTTTTGGCTAAACAGTACGCTAAATTAGGCAATGTTATAATACAAACATTGCTTCTCGCCCACAAAAGGGCAGGCCGGCCGCGAGGAAAGCCTACTCGTAGATAGTGGGGTCGGGGAGGCCTGCCAGCACAAACGCCTCATGGCGCTCGACGCACGTGCCACACTTGCCACAATGCACGTTTCCGCCCTTGTAGCAGCTCCATGTTTCGGCGTAGTCGATGCCCAGTTGTGCGCCCCGCTTCACGATCTCCGTCTTCGTCAGTTGGGTGTAGGGCGCCACAACCTCCACGCCGACATAGGTTCCGGCCTGCGTGGCGTCGCTGATGGCCCGTATGAATCCAGGACGGCAGTCGGGATAGATGGCGTGGTCGCCACCATGATTGGCTATGAGCACCTTCTTCAGTTCGTGGCTCTCGGCAATGCCCGCCGCGATGGAGAGCATGATGCCATTGCGGAAGGGCACCACGGTGGAGCGCATGTTGTCGTCCGCATAGTGGCCCTCGGGAATGTCGCCGGCCCCCGAGAGGAGCGAACTCTTGAAATAGTCGTGCATGAAAGCCAGGGGTATCGTGATATGCTTGATACCCAAGCGTTCGCAGTGCAGGCGGGCGAAGGGAATCTCCCGCGCATTGTGGTTGGCACCATAGTCGAACGAGATCGCCAGCGCTATCTCCTCCGCCTTGTCATAGAGCAGCGTGATGGAGTCGAGTCCACCACTCACAATAATCACAGAATCTTTCATCGCCTGCAAAGGTAATGCAAATCGAAGACAATACAAAAAGAATCTCGTTCTTTTTTATTGTTGAGATGCAGCCTACCTTGTTTAAGTAGCGCAAATCGAAGACTGAGTATGGAAAACAACAAATACAACTTTTACAACAAGTAACAATGCGCTACGCGAGTCATAATCTTGCTGCAAGGTAAACAACAAGAACAACGCTTCGCGAGGACACCCGAGGACACCCAATATATAGGGTGCAAAACGAAAAAGGAGAGAATAAAAGAAGAGGATAAAAAAAGAGACTGCCGCAAAGCAATCTCTTGTCGAAGTGGGTGGTGATGGATTCGAACCACCGAAGCTAGAAGCAGCAGATTTACAGTCTGCCCCATTTGGCCACTCTGGAAACCACCCGTGCTTTTGATTGGAAAAGCGATTGGTGGGCGTTGACGGATTCGAA
>DLZV01000024.1:0-14627 GCA_003447235.1 Prevotella sp. | reverse complement strand
TGTAAGGCAGATGCTCTAAACCAACTGAGCTAAACGCCCGCTTGTTTTCAAAAGCGGGTGCAAAGTTACACGTTTTATCCGATACCACCAAATTTTTCTCTTAGTTTTGTTTAAAAATTAACATCCTTTAAAACACGACTCCATACATAGAGTTATCAGGAAATCCGCCCCCTTGGGGCTTGTAGTCGAATTATGGCAATAATTATTCAATATACTTTGGACGGGTCAGACTTTTTCAGTAACTTTGCACTCGGTTAACATATAGTGTTATGAATTTAAAAGTTCGTCTGGCCGCAATGAACTTCCTTGAGTTCGCTGCATGGGGCGCCTATCTAACGTCGATGGGCACGTATTTGGTCACGATCGGCATGGCCACGCAGATCGGTTGGTTCTATGCCATTCAAGGAATCGTCTCCATCTTCATGCCCGCCTTGATGGGTATCGTCGCTGACCGCTGGATACCCGCTCAGCGCCTGTTGGGATACTGCCACCTGCTGGCTGGTCTACTGATGCTCGCCACCGCCTATGCGGGGCAGCAGGGGCTCCACGACCTCCTCTTCCCGATCTACGCCCTCTCCGTAGCCTTCTACATGCCCACGCTCGCCCTGAGCAACTCCGTGGCCTACAACGGACTGACACAGGCCGGGATGGACACCGTCAAGCATTTCCCGCCCATCCGCGTCTTCGGCACCATCGGTTTCATCTGTACGATGTGGCTGGTCGATGTGCTGGGGTTCCAGGCCAACCAAAACCAGTTTGTGGCCTCCGCCGCGGTCAGCCTCCTCCTCTTCCTCTACACCTTCACGCTGCCCCATTGCCCCGTGGTCAAGAGCGGCGAGAAGAAGTCGGTCGCCGACGCCCTCGGACTGCGCGCCTTCGCCCTGCTCAAACAGAAGAAGATGGCCATTTTCTTCTGCTTCTCGATGCTCCTGGGCGTGAGTCTGCAGATCACCAACGGCTTCGCCAACCCCTTTATTACCTCTTTTAAAGACATACCCCAGTACGCCGACACCTTCGGCGTCAACCATGCCAATATGCTCATCTCGCTCTCCCAGATCAGCGAGACCTGCTGCATCCTCCTCATCCCCTTCTTTATGAAGCGCTACGGCATCAAGAACGTCATGCTCATCGCCATGATGGCCTGGGTGTTGCGCTTCGGCCTCTTCGCCCTGGGCAATCCTGGCAGTGGCGTGTGGATGTTCATTCTCTCGATGATCGTCTATGGCGTGGCCTTCGACTTCTTCAACATCTCCGGATCGCTCTTTGTCGAGCAGAACACGGACACGAAGCAGCGAAGTTCCGCCCAAGGACTGTTTATGCTGATGACCAATGGTATCGGCGCGACTATTGGCACACTCTCCGCCCAGGCGGTGGTCAACGCCTACACCGTCGATGGCGTGACGCAGTGGGCCGCGTGCTGGTACGTCTTCGCAGGCTACGCCCTCGTGGTGGCCGTCGCCTTTGCGCTGATATTCCGACCCAAAACAAAAAAGCACAATGAAGAATAACCCAAAAGATATCGCCCGCGTCAACAGCATGCTGACGGACTGTGTTGAACTGAAGTTGCACGACGTGGTCTGCATCGTGGGCGCCGACGAACTCCGCCTGATGATCCTCACCGACTCCGTGGGCAAACGACAAATCTCCGCCATCTGCGACCGCGCGGTGGAGAAGGAACTCGTGTTTCGCATGCACAAGACCGACTGCCAGGGGCGCTTGCCCGAGGTGCTCTGCTCCCTGATGCCCGGACTGTGTCGCGACGACTACGCGCTCTATGTCTATGACATCACGGACGGGACGTATCACGTACACCTCGTCAACCGCAGGACGGCGGAAGAGACCGAGATCCGCATCACCGACGCCGTCCTCCTCTCGATGGTCGCCAACATCCCCCTGCTCACCAGCCATGCGTTCTTCGAGAAACAGGCCCTGCCGTTTGACCAAGCCAAGGGCAAGCTCAGAATGCCGGTCAACGCCATGACCACCGAGCAGCTCCGCGAGCATATCAAGCGAGCCGTGGCGGACGAGTACTACGAGGACGCCGCCAACATCAAAAAGGAACTGGAGAAGCGCAGCAAGGAGCAAGGTTCCGAGGAGGCCCCACAATGAAAGAAGCCCGATACTTCTATGTGCCCCAGGCGGGACAGCGCGACGAGCTGCCCAGCGAGGAGGCACGCCACGCCGTGCGCGTGCTGCGGCTGGTGGAGGGAGACGAGATCTTCCTCATCGACGGCGCAGGCAGTTTTCTGCGCTGCACCATCACGCTGGCGGCACCCCACCACTGCGCCTACCGCGTGGAGGAGACGCAGGCCCAGCAGCCCACGTGGCGCGGCCACATCCATCTGGCCATTGCCCCGACCAAGGACATGGGGCGCATGGAGTGGATGGCGGAGAAGGCCACCGAGGTGGGATGGGACGAGGTGAGCTTCCTCGACACGCAGTTTTCGGAGCGCAGGTCGCTCCGTGCCGACCGCATCGACAAGATCGTCGTGGCGGCCATGAAGCAGAGCCGCAAGGCGTGGAAGCCCGTGGTCAACGAGATGGCCTCCTTCCGTGCGTTTGTCGATGCCCATCAGGAGGGCCGGCGCTTCATCTGCCATTGCTACCCCGAGATAGTGCGCCAGGACTTCTTCGACGCCATCACCGCGCAGCAGGGCGACGCCGCAGGCGCCTCCGACGACATCACCGTGCTCGTGGGTCCCGAGGGCGACTTCTCCGTAGAGGAGGTGCGCTACGCCCTGGACCGGGGCTATGAGAGCGTGAGCCTGGGCAAGAGCCGTCTGCGCACGGAGACGGCAGGACTGACGGCCGTCGTGATGGCCCAGCTGGCCCGCCGCAGGTAGCGCGACCACGAGCAGCGGCAAGACAAAGAAAGCAAACAGACCATTCAAGAGAGTCTTACTATAAAACCTTATTTAATTTAACTGATTATGCAAAAAAGACTGTTTACCCTCGTTGTGATGCTGACGGCGATCTTCGCCTCGGCACTCGCACAAGTGACGACATCCGGCATCAGCGGAAAGGTCCTTTCCGCCGGCGACGACGTCATTGGTGCAACTGTCACGGCTACCCACAAGCCGTCGGGCACCGTCTATCGCGCAGTGACCAACATCGATGGACGCTTCTCCATCCAAGGTATGCGTGTGGGCGGCCCCTACACCGTGGAGGTCTCCTACATCGGCATGGAGACCAAGAAGTTTGAGAATGTCAGCCTCACCCTGGGTGAGACGGAGGACCTCTCCTGCTCGCTCTCCAACGACTCCAAGGAGCTGGAGGAGGTCGTCGTCACGGGCCAGGCTGGCGTAGATGCCACCAAGACGGGAGCGGCGCAGAGCATCAACGCTCGCCGCATCAGCGAGATCCCAACGGTGAGCCACAGCATCGCCGACATCGCGCGCATGAACCCGCAGATCACGACCAACGGACAGAGCGGAGCCATGTCGTTTGCCGGCACGAACAACCGCTACAACGCCTTCCAGATCGACGGCGCGATGAACAACGACATGTTTGGTCTGACCGCCAACGGCAGCAACGGCGGCCAGGCGGGCGCCCAGCCAGTCTCCATGGAGACGGTGGAGCAGATCCAGATCAACGTCGCCCCGTTTGACGTTCGCCAGAGCGGATTCACCGGTGGAGCCATCAACGCCATCACCAAGAGCGGCACCAACGAGTTCCACGGATCGGCCTATCTCTACGGCAACAACGAGAAGCTGGTGGGCCGCCACTACAAGCTGCCCGGTGGCAAGTATGCCGATCCCTATTCCGACGAGAGCGAGTCGATGTTTGGCTTCACCCTCGGCGGTCCGATCCTGAAGAACAAGCTCTTCTTCTTCGCCAACTTCGAACGCTCCTACAAGTCCTATCCCAACGAGTACGGACTGGGAACGCCCGACTCCAAGGTCGATGCCGACAAGGCCACGAGCATCCTCAACGCCATCAAGGACCTGGCGCAGCGACAGGGCATCAACTACAACGGACAGTATGACAGTTCCGACTCCGACACCTGGAGCAACAAGGCTGGCTTCAAGATCGACTGGAACATCAACGACTTCAACAAGTTTATGGTGCGCTGGAGCTATGTCAACGCCTCCACCCTCAACGGCAGAGGCGGCATCTCGACGCTCAACACCATCGACCACCTCTATCGCTTCAAGTCCAACACCAACACGGTGACGGCAGAGTTGCAGTCGCGCCTCTCGCCCGTCCTGAGCAACGAGGCCCGTCTGAGCTACGTCGGCGTGCGCGACAAGCGCACCTCGGGAGCCGCCTTCCCCTCCATCACCATCAAGAACGTGGGCAACGGAACGGTCAACATCGGCAACGAGTATAGCTCCATGGCCAACGGCCTCGACCAGGACGTCTGGACGCTGGAGGACAACCTCACCTGGTACAAGGGCAACCACACCCTCACCTTCGGTACGCACAACGAGCTCTACAGCTTCGACAACCTCTTCATCCAGAATCTCTACGGAAGCTACAACTTCCTGAGTGCCGACGACTTCTTCACCTACTACAACGGCGTCCTGGACGGCACGGGCATGTACACCGACAGCAAGGGCCATCTCAACCCCATCGGCACGCTCATCAACACCTACAACTTCGGACGCGCCAACGTCGCCGTCACGGGCGACCCGAGATGGAGCTCCGCCTTCTCGGCAGGACAGATCGGCTTCTACGCACAGGACAAGTGGAACGTCAACCGCAACTTCCAGCTGACCTACGGCATGCGCTTCGACATCCCGCTCTTCTTCGACACGCCGACGGAGAACGCTCCCTTCAACGAGTGGGCAGCGGCCAATGGCTATGACCTCAAGACCAACCGCAAACTGGCCTCCAAGCTCATGGTGAGCCCGCGCCTCGGATTCCGTTGGGACATCGCCGGCGACAAGCGCTACATCCTGCGTGGTGGTGCCGGCATCTTCACGGGCCGCATCCCGTTTGTATGGCTGAGCAACAACTTCACCAACACGGGTGTCCAGATGGAGAGCTACTACGTCAAGAACAACAAGGACGTTTCCCTCATCCTCGACCCGAACCGCCAGTCGGAGAACGCCGAGAACCTCAAGGCCGATGGCAACCAGGTCATCAACGTCTTCGACAAGGACTTCAAGTTTGCACAGAACTTCCGACTCAACCTCGGATTCGACTTCGAGGCCCTGGGCATCAACTGGACCGCAGAGGCCATCTACTCCAAGACCCTCAACGACGTCTATTACCAGAACATCGCCTACAAGGAGAGCGGCAAGACGCTCGCCGACCAAACGGGCCTCGCCTGGGACGACCGTCCTCTCTACGAGCGCGCATCGAAGGGCACGCCGTTCAACAACATCTACGTGCTCCGCAACACCAGCAAGGGCTACACCTACAACCTCTCGCTCAAGGCCGAGAAGCACTTCAACTTCGGCCTGGACCTCATGGCCAGCTACAGCTTCACGAAGTCGAAGAGCATGGGTAGCCCCACGTCTTCCGTGGCACAGAGCAACTGGCGCAACACCCACACCTACCGCCAGAGCAACCATCCGGAGCTGGCCAACAGCGCCTTCAACATCCCGCACGTGCTGAAGGCTTCCGCTTTCTACCACATCGACTACGGACGCAACAAGATGTTCACCACCACCGTGGGTCTGATCTACCAGGGATCGAGCGGATCGCCCTACTCTATGCTCTACAGCGGCGACATCAACGGCGATGGTGCCACGAGCAACGACCTCTTCTTCATCCCGACGGACGAGCAGATCGACCAGATGCCGTTCAAGGCCACGAAGGCGCTCTCAGCAGACCAGCAGCGCGCCAACCTCAAGACGTGGCTGGCCAACACGCCCTACCTGCGCGACCACCGCGGCGAGTACTACAAGCGCTACGCCGACAACCTGCCGTTTGAGAGCCACTTCGACCTGCACGTAGCCCAGAAGTTCAACCTCAAGGTGGGAACCTACGTCCACTCGCTGGAGCTCTCGCTCGACATCATGAACGTAGGCAACTTGCTCAACAAGGACTGGGGCCGCACCTACAGCAGCTCATACGTCAGCGAGTTTATGTCGCCCGTCACCTACAACAAGGGTGAGTATCAGTTCCTGAAGGATGCCGACTATATACTCAAGTATCCGAGCACGTACTACAGCCGCTGGCGCGGACAGATCGGACTGAAATACACGTTCTAAAACAGAAGTTCCTATCATCTGACCTTCAAGGCTCACACGCGATGGGCCTTGGAGGTCATTTTTCTAACTATACAACAAGCACAACAATAGTATGATCATAGACTTTGAGAAAATAGCCGAGGCCCACATCGAGGGCTTCAAGGGAGGTGAGGGCAAACTCGACACGCGCAACTACGTCGATGACCGCGCCCGCATCATGTACTCCACGCTTCGCCCGGGCGCCCGGTCCGGAGAGCACCGCCACGAGGGCACCTTTGAGGTGATCTACGTGCTGAGCGGCGAACTGACCTTCTGCTACGACGGTCAGGAGGAGGTCTGCCGCGTGGGACAGGCCCACTACTGCCCCGAGGGCCACACCCACGCCTTCGAGAACCGCACCGACCACGACGCGCTCTACCTCGCCATCGTCCCCACCTTGGGATAGGCGAAAAAGGGGCAGAAAGACAAAAAGACCGAAATGATAGGAAATTCTTTGGCGTTTTGAGTGGAAAATGCTAACTTTGCAAAGAAATATCAATTATACCTATTATATATATGTATAGAACAAACACATGTGGAGAGCTTCGTCTGGAGGACGCAGGCCGCCAGGTGACGCTGGCAGGATGGGTGCAGCGCGTGCGCAAGATGGGAGGAATGACCTTCGTTGACCTGCGCGACCGCTACGGCATCACCCAGCTGGCATTCAACGAGGCCGTCAACGCGCCGCTTTGCGAAGAGGCCAATAAGTTGGGACGCGAGTATTGCATTCAGATAAAGGGTGTCGTCAACGAACGCCAGAGCAAGAACAACAAGATACCTACGGGCGACATCGAGATCGTCGTCGATGAGCTCAGCGTGCTCAGCCCGTCGCTCACGCCGCCGTTCACCATCGAGGACTATACGGATGGTGGCGACGACCTGCGCATGAAGTATCGCTACCTCGACCTGCGCCGTCCGGCGGTGCGCCGCAATTTGGAATTGCGCCACCGCATGACCATCCTGATCCGCAACTTCCTCGACCAGCAAAACTTCATCGAGGTGGAGACGCCGATCCTCATCGGGTCCACGCCCGAGGGCGCACGCGACTTTGTCGTGCCTTCGCGCATGAACCCGGGACAGTTCTACGCGCTCCCGCAGAGCCCGCAGACGCTCAAGCAGCTGCTCATGGTGGCTGGCTTCGACCGCTACTTCCAGATAGCGAAGTGCTTCCGCGACGAGGACCTGCGCGCCGACCGCCAGCCGGAGTTTACGCAGATCGACTGCGAGATGTCGTTTGTGGACCAGGAGAATGTGCTCCAGTTGTTTGAGGAGATGGCCCGCGTGCTCTTCCGCGAGGTGAGAGGCGTGGAGCTTCCGAAACTGGAGCGGATGACCTGGCACGAGGCCATGCGCCGCTTCGGCAGCGACAAGCCCGACCTGCGCTTCGGCATGGAGTTTGTGGAGCTCATGGACGACCTCAAGGGTACGGGCAGCTTCTCCGTCTTTGACGAGGCAGCCTACATCGGCGGTATCGTCGTGCCGGGCTGCGCCGACTACAGCCGCAAGCAGCTCAACGAGCTGACCGACTTCGTCAAGCGCCCGCAGATCGGAGCCAAGGGCCTGGTCTTCATCAAGTATAATGCCGACGGTACGGTGAAGAGCAGCATCGACAAGTTCTACACGCCCGAGCAGCTCGCCAAGGTCAAGGAGACCACGGGAGCCAAGGACGGCGACCTCGTGCTCATCCTCTCGGGCGACAACGCCAACAAGACGCGCATCCAGCTCTGCTCGCTCCGTCTGGAGATGGGCAACCGCCTCGGACTGCGAGACAAGAATGTCTTCAAATGCCTGTGGATCATCGATTTCCCGCTCTTCGAGTGGAGCGACGAGGAGCAGCGCCTCATGGCCACCCACCATCCCTTCACCATGCCCAACCCCGACGATCTCCCGCTCCTGGACGAGCATCCGGAGCAGGTGCGCGCCAAGGCCTACGACTTCGTCTGCAACGGTATCGAGGTGGGCGGCGGTTCGCTCCGTATCCACGACACGCAGCTGCAGGAGAAGATGTTTGAGGTGCTCGGATTCACGCCCGAGCGCGCCGAGGCGCAGTTTGGCTTCCTAATGAATGCTTTCAAGTATGGAGCACCGCCCCATGCCGGACTGGCCTTCGGTCTCGACCGCTTCGTCAGCATCATGGCCGGACTCGACTCCATCCGCGACTGCATCGCCTTCCCGAAGAACAACAGCGGACGCGACGTGATGCTCGACGCACCCTCGGAGATCGACGACAAGCAGCTGGACGAACTCCAAATCAAGGTGGAACTCAAAGCGTAATTTTCTTTGACGTAGGTCAAGAAATAACCATTCCTCCCTCGACGACAGCGCGTTGTAACAGTCTTTTCGCCTTATTGCTTTTGCATTTAGAGAATAAAACGGTAACTTTGTAACCGACATCGGTCAATAGGTTATACTCAAATCATTGAGAGATTTATTTTAAGTGTAAAAAGAAGTATGGAAACAAAGAAGGTAACAACAAAGACTACCGCCACGAAAGCCGCGGCAGCCAAGAGGACGACCGCCAGAAAGGCGTGCGCCCGCAAGAGTAGCGAAGTGGCTATCAATGCTCAGAATATCGGTTTCAAGGCTGGCGACGTTTACAATGCACTCGCCGCTGCCGACAAGGCATTGAGCGTGGAGGAGATCGCCAAGGCGGCTCAGATCAGCGCCAACGAGGTGCTGGTCGGCTTGGGATGGCTCTTCAAGGAGGGCAAGGTCGCAGGACAAGAGGACAACAAAGTGGTTCTTGCATAAGCCATCAATTAGAAGAAATACTTCAAAGGGAGGTCTGTGGGCGAAGGCTTATAGGGCTCCCTTTTCTTTTCTTCCTGCGCTGCGTTTTCTTCCTACGCTACCTTTTTTTCCTACGCTCCTTGCGGCCTCGTCCGCATCGACCCGCAGGAGGAAGGCAGCTACCTGCCAAACACCAACATCTATCACAGACAGCATAGACCTATAACATGAAATACGACCGACTCATCATAGAGATTCTGATGGAGGCTGGCAGCGACGGCCTGACGGTCAGAAAGGTTTCCCGCCATGTCTTCAATGCGGTCAACGGCCTGTTCGACGAAGCCGATATCGAGGCGGTCCACAAGCTGGTGCGGGCTTTTCTGCTGCGCCACAGCAAGGGGGTGAGTCCTGCGCTGGACCGCCCGAAGCACGGCAGCTATGCGCTCAACCGCAGGACGGCGGCAGGACGGGCACTGATAGAGCGCCTGCTGAGCGAAGAAACGGATCAGCTCAAGCCGCAGGGCAGCGTCCAGGAACTCTCGATACCCTTCGACGACGACTTTTTCGCCGCTGAATAAGGCCGCTGAAGGAGCCAACTGCCTCCTGGCAGCGGTCCAAAACTTGAACAAACAGATATTTTCCTGTCATTTTTCAAAAAAATGGGCGTCAACAAGGTGGCGTATCATTTTTTCTTCGTATATTTGCGCTTTATTAATAAAATAAAGAACGCTAATCTTACATTGTATGGCAAGAAGTAACAATCACCTTGTAATTATGGCTGGAGGCGTGGGCAGTCGCTTCTGGCCGATGAGCACAACCGAGCATCCTAAACAGTTTATTGACGTGTTGGGCACGGGCAGAACCATGATTCAAATGGCTTTCGATCGCTTCGACGGCGTGGTGGAGGCCAAGAACATGTGGGTCGTCACAAACAAGTGCTACCGCGACCAGGTGCACGAGCAGCTGCCCGAGATTCCGGAGAGCCACATCCTCTGCGAGCCGTGCCGGCGCAACACCGCGCCGTGTATCGCCTATGTGAGCTGGCGAATCAAGGACGAGGACCCGAAGGCCAACATCGTCGTGGCACCCAGCGACCACCTGGTGGTGGACATTGCCGAGTTTAAGCGCGTGGTGGCAAGCTGCCTCGACTTCACCTCCGGCACCGACGCCATCGTCACCCTCGGCATGAAGGCCACGCGCCCCGAGACGGGCTACGGCTACATCCAGGCCGACCTATCGCTCGCCTCGCCCCGTAATAGGGAGATATTCCGCGTCGATCAGTTTCACGAGAAGCCGAAGCGCGAGGTGGCGAAGGCCTACCTGAAAGAGAAAAACTTCTTCTGGAACGCGGGCATCTTTATTTGGAGCGCAGCCACCATCGTCAATGCCTTCCGCGTCTATCAGCCCAACATAGCCAAGATCTTCGACCGCATACGCCCCATGCTCGGCACACCCGACGAGCAGCGCATCATCGACGAGGTCTATCCGCAGTGCGAGAACATCTCCGTCGACTACGCCATCATGGAGAAGGCGGAGGAGATCTTCGTCTGCCCCTCCGACTTCGGATGGAGCGACCTCGGCACCTGGGGCAGCCTGCTCCTGCAGACGCCCAAGGACATCTATGGCAACGCCGTGATCGGACAGAACGTGCAGCTCTACGACAGCCACAACTGCATCGTCCATACGCTCGAAGAGAAGCGCGTGGTGATAGAGGGCCTCGACGGCTACATCGTGGCGGAAAACGACGACACGCTCCTCATCTGCAAACTGTCGGAGGAACAACGCATCCGTCAGTTCTCGGAGGAGTTGTAATACGCAACGCAGACAAGGAGGTGGGCGCTACCTGTGGAGGATCGCAGGATAGGGCCCACTTTGGCCTCAACGAGGCATAGGATAACTCTGCAGGGGCCTGCTGCGGCGGCCGCTTGTGGACATCAACTAAAAAAGCGATTATCAAATGGAAAAGAAAGTGGCCCTCATCACGGGCATCACGGGTCAGGACGGTTCGTTCCTGGCCGAGTTTTTGATTGGAAAGGGGTATGAGGTGCATGGATTGTTGCGCCGCAGCTCCTCTTTCAACACAGGACGCATCGAGCACCTCTATCTGGACGAATGGGTGCGCGACATGAAGCAGAAGCGACTGGTGGACCTCCACTGGGCGGACATGACCGACTCCTCGTCGCTCATCCGCATCATCGGCGAGACCAAGCCGACGGAGATCTACAACCTGGCCGCACAAAGCCATGTCAAGGTGAGCTTCGACGTGCCGGAATATACCGCCGAGACCGACGCTGTCGGCGTACTGCGCCTGCTCGAAGCCGTCCGTATCTGCGGACTGGAGAAGACGTGCCGCATCTACCAGGCGTCCACCTCCGAGCTCTACGGACAGGTGCAGGAGGTGCCTCAGCGCGAGACCACGCCTTTCTATCCGCGAAGCCCCTATGGCGTGGCGAAGCTCTACGGCTATTGGATCGTGAAGAACTACCGCGAGTCCTACGGGCTCTATTGCTGCAACGGCATCCTCTTCAACCACGAGAGCGAGCGGCGCGGAGAAAACTTCGTGACGCGCAAGATCACCCTGGCGGCCAGCCGCATCGCACAGGGATTCCAGGACAAACTCTATCTCGGCAATCTCAACGCCCTCCGCGACTGGGGCTACGCCAAGGACTACATCGAGTGTATGTGGCTCATCCTCCAGCAGGAGCGACCCGAGGACTTCGTCATCGCCACGGGCGAATACCACACCGTGCGCGACTTTGCCACGCTGGCGTTTCACCATGCGGGTATCGAACTGGAATGGCAGGGTGAGGGCCTCAACGAGAAGGGCATAGACCGCGCCACGGGCCGCGTGCTGGTGGAGGTGGACCCGAAGTATTTCCGGCCAGCCGAGGTAGAGCAGCTGCTTGGCGACCCGACGAAGGCGAAGGAGAAACTGGGATGGAACCCGCACAAGACCTCGTTCGAAGAACTGGTGCGCATCATGGTGGAGCACGACATGCGCTTCGTGCGCAAACTCTATCTCAAGGCGCAGATGCCGGAGTAGGATGCTGTCAAGCCAAAAGTAAAAACGCTATAACGAAGAAAAGAATTATGCTGGATAAAAATACCAAGATTTATATCGCCGGCCACCGTGGACTGGTCGGTTCTGCCATTTGGAAGAATCTGGAGAACCGAGGCTACCACAACCTCGTGGGACGAACCCATGCCGAGCTCGACCTCGCGGACCAGCGGGCCGTGGAGGAGTTTTTCAAGGCCGAACGCCCCGAGGCGGTCGTGCTCGCGGCTGCCTTCGTGGGTGGCATCATGGCCAACTCGCTCTACCGCGCCGACTTCATCATGCAGAACTTGAAGATGCAGTGCAACGTCATCGACTGTGCCTATCGCTACAAGGTGAAGAAGTTGCTCTTCCTCGGATCTACCTGCATCTATCCGAAGAATGCGCCGCAGCCGATGGGGGAGGACGCGCTGCTCACCTCGCCGCTGGAATATACCAACGAGGAGTATGCCATCGCCAAGATAGCAGGACTGAAGATGTGCGAGAGCTACAACCTCCAGTATGGCACCAACTACATCGCCGTGATGCCGACCAACCTCTATGGGCCCAACGACAACTTCCACCTGGAGAACAGCCACGTGCTTCCGGCCATGATGCGCAAGTTCTATCTGGCCAAATGCCTGCACGAGAACGACTGGGAGGCCGTGCGCCACGACATGGAGAAGCGGCCTATCAACCCGCCCACCACGCTTGCCGAGACGATCGGCGAGGGCAACGTGGGAGGACAGGATTCGGAGGATCGCATCCTCGCCGCCCTCCAGTTTTTCGGCATAGAGGCCAACCGGGTGACGCTCTGGGGCGACGGAACGCCGCTGCGCGAGTTTCTGTGGAGCGAGGACATGGCCGACGCCAGCGTCTATCTCTTGCTCAACGTCGATTTCAAGGACATCATTGGCATAGAGAAATACTCCAGCGTCTTCTACGGGTCGCGAACGGACGGCGCGGTCGATCGCAACAACTCCGAGGGACGAGGGGGCGCCATCCCGGCCTTGGGGGAGATACGCAACTGCCATATCAACGTCGGAACGGGCAAGGAACTGACCATCCGCGCGCTGGCCAAACTGGTGGCGCGCACCGTCGGATTCAAAGGTACTATCGTCTGGGACTGCGACAAACCCAACGGCACGCCGCGTAAGCTGATCGACGTCTCGAAGCTCCATAGCCTGGGATGGCAACATCGTGTGGAGATAGAGGAGGGTGTGGCCCAGCTCTACGACTGGTATCGCCACGCGTAATAAAAAAAAGATAAAAAAGCATAAAAAGTAGCAGGAGTAGGCAGGCAACGCGTCCCCGCCTGCTCCTGCCATTTTGCATTTTGACGACTGCGAAAGGCCAAAATGGCGAAGTGGAAAAATGAAAACGTAAGGTGTAAGGTGTAAGGTCGCAGAGGTGCAGGGTCACAGGGATGCAAGATCGCAGGGCTACAGGGTGCAGGGACGAATCGCATATCTTTGTGTACAATATTTTTACCCATTTTTCTATCAAATCGCTCCCGATTCCTAATGGTTTCCGCCGACTGAGCATGAGGAAAACACTTCCTTTTGAGACCTTGAAGCCTCACATGTTGATAGCGACATGACAGGCTTCGTCTGTCGTAAACTGACTGTTCTGCTGCTTGTAGATCTCGACAAAGGGCATTTTGGAGGGGTTCGAGAGACATCCGAGAGACATTCGAGAGGCATTTTTAGCTTCATTTGACGGCAAAACTGCAAAAAAGACGTGTGAACAGGGGAATTTTCACGATAAAAGCCTTCTTTGTGGAATGAACGAAAAGAGAGGGCGTTTTTCGAATAAAAGAGGGTAGTGTGTTTAGATTTATCTGTCAATGAGATAGTTACAACTTGTTTGCTCTATTTTTCATGACTCTCCCGAAAAAGGCTTCCAATGGCACTAAAAGTGGGTCGGATGGTTGTTTTACTGCTTTAGCGACTGCCGCAAGGCATATTTTGGCTTGTCGATGGCGTCAATCGACCCCACAAAGTTACGCATTTATTTCGGACTGTCTTCACTCCCTCTTGGTTTTTTGAGTTGGAACAGAGCGGGGGGAGGGACTCACTTGATTTGTTAACGAAAGTGAAATATAAGGAACGGGGAGGAGAAGAAGAGGAGTGGAGAGTTCTTGAATCGGTTGTAAACTATTGGTTGTTAGCGATTTATAATCAGTTCTTTTAAGCAACAGATCATTTATTAGGGGCTCCATTGGACCTTACACCTTACACCTTACACCTTACGTTTTCATATTTTGAACCAGGGGGGAAGTGGGGTAAAAAGAGTTCAAAGAAATAGTATATATAATATTAATATTATATATACTATTTCTTTGACCCCGACCACGAATCCATTTTCAAAAACGTAAGGTGTAAGGTGTAAGGTGTAAGGATGTAAGGTGGGTCATCGCGTCCACCTTACATCCTTACACCTTACGTTCTTACGTTTTCATTTTCCACTTCTTCGCCCAGTATGATTTTCCAAATATGCTAAACTGTAAAGTATATTCGGACTGTTCTTCTATGGTTCACATAGCTTTGCTATGTGCAGTTTTCTGCAAGACGAAAAAAGTTGGAAAATATTTTCGATTTTATTTGGAGGTATGAATATTCTTCGTACCTTTGCACCATCATTTGAGACTTACGGAACAATCCCATAGAGGGCCCGCGACGGGC
>DLZV01000022.1 GCA_003447235.1 Prevotella sp. | reverse complement strand
GCCCGTCGCGGGCCCTCTATGGGTTTGTTCCACAAGTCTCAAATGATGGTGCAAAGGTACGAAGAATATTTCATACCTCCAAATAAAATCACAAATATTTTCCAACTTTTTTTCGTCTTGCGGGAATGGCACATAGCAAAGCTATGTGAATCACCAAACAACAGTCCGAATATACTTTACAGTTTAGCATATTAGGAAAATCATACTGGGCGAAGTGGAAAATGAAAACGTAAGAACGTAAGGTGTAAGGATGTAAGGTGGACACGATGGCCCACCTTACATCCTTACAACCTTACACCTTACATCCTTACGTTTTTGAAATGAATCGTGGTCGGGGTCAAAGAAATAGTATATATAATATTAATATTATATATACTATTTCTTCGAAGTCTTTTTACCCCACTTTTGCCCTGCTTCAAAATATGAAAACGTAAGAATGTAAGGTGTAAGGTGTAAGGTCCAATGAAGTCCCAAATATATGATCTATTGCTTTAAAGAACTAATGATAAACCACTAAATATCAATAGTTTATATGCTATAAAAAAAGTTCTATCGCCCCTTCTCACCCTCGCCACTCCTTACATTTTATATTCGTTAACAAATCAAGAAATCCTTCACGCCAACTCTCCCTCACCCCCCAAAAAAACAGGGGGGAAGCGAAGATATTTCAAAGTAAATGCGTAACTTTGTGGGGGCGTTTGACTGCATCGACAAGCCAAACATGCCTTGCGGCGGTCATTTGAACTGCAAAAACAACGATTTACCCTCGTTTTCAGCGTCCCAGGAGCCAATATCCTCAACAAGGTGAAAAACAAGCAAAACGAAGCGTAACTTTCTGATATATAACCGCTTCACAGGAAATCACCCCCGTATATTCGGAAATAGCAACGAAGGGTCTTACCTCCACAAAAAAACGGGATTTCTCACGCCAAATGGCGATATTTGCCGTCTTTTTGCCGTCTTTTACCTCGGGATGCTCGAAGATGCTCCCCCAGAATCCCTTGAAGATCCCTCCGAAACGCCCCCCTGCCGACATCATCAAGGGCAGAGAATTTGATTTTGACTCCATCGACAGGGACAGATCTAAGCCCCCGCCTAGAGTTTTATAGGTCATTTTGTAGTAAAATTATATTACACAATAAAACCTAAACGTATATAGTTTACTTCTTATTTTCGCTGCCGTTCTTTTTGGGGGCTCAACAATATTTTGTGATATATCTTGTCGCTGGTGATGTCACTGAGAGCTGTTCTCTGATTTGTTTTGTGCATTTTTGGCAAGTCCCTTGATTACGCGCTTCTGCTTGGTCCCTTCCTCCGACTTGCACTCAAGGAGGCTTCTCAACGACGTAATCTCCACCAAAAGGGCGTCCGCCTTGCGGTTCGCCTCCTGAAGTTGTTGCTGCAAAAAGGAATTCTGTTGTTGCAGCAATGCAATCATCTCTTCTTTTTTCATACTGCAAAGATACAAAATCATTCCGTCAAACCTTAAGTTGAAATTACGAAATTACGAAATTACGTTTTCAATTTTCCACTTTCTCTCTTCGGGCTTCACAGTCAAAACAAAACAAATGTCAGCACAAACATCAAATAACAAACAAGACCTGTCACTTATCAACCGCCAGCAGGTGATCGGCCACCTCGTAAAACGATAGGCCGCCCAGCCCAGACAACTTCCCCTACTCCGCCCCAAACTAATAGACGCACGACTGGATCGGTACATTTCCGCCGCCAAGTCGTGCGTTATTGGTTTGCCACTGGGACCTATTTCCCGCCCCGCATCATCAGGCGCGACTTCTCCTTGGCCAGCGCCTGCATATCCACGGCCACGTCGTCCTCATCGACAATCTCTACGCCCGTCATGGTCTCGATGATGTCCTCCATCGTCACCAGTCCGCGAAGACCGCCATACTCGTCGATGATGACGGAGATATGCTCGCGCTTCTCCAGCATCTTCTCCCATATCTGAAAGACCGACTCTTCCTCGCGAAAGGTGAGAATCGGGCGCTTCAGGTCGGAGAGTTTGACGTGGAACTGATCCTCCGACAGCAACTTGAGGACCGCGTCCTTGAGGACGTAGCCCGTGATGTAGTCTTTGTCGCCGGCATAGACCGGGATGCGGGAGAAACTCCAGCTCTGCTTGGCCTGGAAGTCCTTGACGGTGAGGTCCTGGCAGGCCGACTCCACCACGATGGAAGGAGTCATGATCTGGCGGGCTTTGACCCCCGAGAGGGCGATGCAACTCTTGATCAGTTTGCTCTCCGACTCGCGAAAGATGCCCTCCGTGGTACCCACATCGACCATGGCCGACACCTCCTCGCGGCTCATGGAGGCCTGGTTGCCCCTGGGGGTGAAGACCTTGGTGATCAGTTCCGAGAGCAGCACCAGGGGATAGGTGATGAGGATGAGCACGCGGATGATCCTGGTGGAAGGCAGGGCCAGGGATCGCCAATAGGAGGCGCCGATGGTCTTGGGGATAATCTCCGAGAGCACGAGGATCAAGAGAGTGAGGATGGCCGATATCAGCCCGAAATATTGCTCGCCGAAGATCTTGATGGACTCCGCTCCCACGCCGGCCGAACCGATGGTGTGGGCGATGGTGTTGAGCGAGAGGATGGCGCCCACGGGGCGATCGACGTTGTTTTTGTACTGCTTCATCAGCGTGGCGGTCTTGCTGCCTTGGTTCTCCCTCATCGAGATGTAGGACATCGGCGTGGAGAGGAGCACCGCTTCGAGGACGGAGCAAAGAAAGGAAAGTGACAATGCACCTAAGAAATACAATAAAATTAGACCCATTTATAATGTTTTGTTGTATGGGTGCAAAATTAATGGTTTGCCTCTAAATCAACACTATAAAAAGTCTTTTATTACAATCTTTTAGTTGGTTTTCACATTTTTGGAAGACAGGAAATCGATGGAAGACAGGAAGGCGCCGTGCTACTCCGAGGTCCAGACGAGGACATAGTCGGGCGTGATCTCGCGCCCGAAGGAGAGGGAGTCGGCGGCCAGGAGGTCGTCGACCGTGGCGGTGTCGAGGTGGACGCGCATCTGGTCGTAGGCGAGGTGGGAGGCGGACCGGAGCTTATAGACGGCCTCCTTGACGCACCAGCAGGTGAGCAGGTCGTCGGTCGATCCGGCGGACTCGTCGGGCCGGAGAAAGCGGGAGGCGATGCGGCGGATGCGGTCGCTGCGGTACTCGATATCCACCCCTACCCTTCGGCTTCGGGAGAGGAGGATGGCGAGGAAACCGCGCGTGTGGGAGATGCTGATCTGATGGCCCTCGACACGGGGAGCGCCGTCGGCGTCGTGGAGGATGGCGACAGGGCGCCCCAGCATGGCGGCCAGGAGACTGTGGGCGGCGGCGCGCTCCTGCTGGCGCTTAGCCCCGCGGGGCGTGTCGGCAGGCAGGCGCCAAAGGCCCAGGAGAAGGTCGTCAGAGAGACGCTGCGTCCGTATCAGCATGGTGGGGATGTACCGTCACCTTGACGCGGCTGATGCGCCGTCCGTCGATGCCGACGACGTCGAAGGCGTAGTTTTTATACTCCAGGTGCTCGTGCATGCTGGGGAAGTCGCCCTTGATCTCCAGCAGCAGGCCGGCCAGCGTGTCGGCCTCGCCCGCCACCTCCTCAAACTCGTCGTCATCGACGTGGAGGATCTTGCAGAAGTCGCTCAGCAGCGTCTTGCCCTCGAAACTGTAAGTGTTGTAGTTGAGCTTGACATACTGGCGCTCCTCCTCGTCATACTCGTCGTTGATCTCGCCGACAATCTCCTCCAGGATGTCCTCCAGCGTGACCAGTCCGCTCGTGCCGCCATACTCATCGACGACGATGGCCATGTGGACGTGGTTCTCCTGGAAGTCGCGCAGGAGGTCGTCGATCATCTTGGTCTCGGGCACGAAGTAGGGAGGACGGATGAGACTCTGCCAGCGAAAGCTCTTGGGCTTGGAGAGATGGGGCAGCAAATCCTTGATATAGAGGATGCCACGGATGTTGTCCTGGTTGTCCTGATAGACGGGGATGCGCGAATAGTTGTTGTCAACGATACACTTGAGCACGTCCTCGTAGCTGCTGTTGATCGGGAGATCGACGATATCCTGGCGCGAGGTCATGACCTCCTTGGCCGTTTCGTCGCCGAAGCGGATGATGCCCTGGAGCATGCTCTGCTCGTTCTTGATATCGTTCTTGTCAGTGAGCTCCAGCGCCTGCTCCAACTCATCGACCGAGAGCTGGCGGCTCTCCTTCTGGACCACGCGCTCGGCGAAGGCGCCGCTGCGGATGAGGACCGTCTCCAGGGGCCAGAAGACCTTGCGCAGGAGCAGGATGCCGTTGACGGCGAAGCGGCAGTAGCGCAGGGGAGCCTGACGGCTGAAGACCTTGGGCATGATCTCGCCGAAGAGCAGGAGGAGAAAGGTGAGCAGGACGGTGATGCAGAGCATCTCGAGCCAAGCGGCCTTGAAGGTGATGAGCCGGCTAAAGAAATAGTTGAGCAACATGATGATCATCACATTGACGAAGTTGTTGGCTATCAGGATGGTAGCCAGTGTGCGCTCGTTGTCGTCGCGGAGCATCTCGATGCTCTTGTCCTTGGCGCTGCGGTCGGGGTCAAGGGCATTGACATCGTTGGGGGAAAGACTAAAGAAGGCTATCTCCGACCCGCTGGCAAAGGCCGAGAGCAGGAGCATGAAGACAGCCAGAAGAGCCGCCAGCCACGCCCCGAAGGGGACTACGTTGATATCAACGAGGCTGGAGGAATAGAGTACTTGTAGAAAATACATCAGAACGGAAGATTGTCTTTATCGTCGGCCTGTTTGTCGCCAGCCGCCTTGTCGGCACCCGGGGCAGCCTGGGCCGCTGCGTCGTGGGCGCTGCGCGGCGTGAGGAGCTCCATGTTGTCGGCATAGATCTCCGTGACGTAGCGGCGCATGCCCTTCTTGTCGTCGTAGCTGCGGTAGCGGAGGCGACCCTCGACGTAGAGTTTGTCGCCCTTGTGGACATATTTCTCCACCACCTTGGCCAGTCCGCGATAGAAGATCACGTTGTGCCAGTCGGTACGGTCGGGCACCTGCGTGCCGTTCTGCAGCGTGTAGCCGCGCTCGGTGGTGGCCAGGGCGATCTGTGCCACGGCCTGGTCAGCCTCATAATAGCGCACGTCGGGCTCCTTGCCGACGTTGCCAATCAACATCACCTTGTTCATAGTCCTACTTCCACATGCCTAAATAGGAGAACTGGAAATTCTTGCCCTTGGCCGAGGGGAACTGGCTGCGATTGTCGACGTGCTGGCGCAGGTAATCGACGACGCGGTTGTAGCAATCGACGCCGGAGAGCGCCTTGCAGCGCGCCACGAAGCGCGTGTCGCGATACTCATGCTTGCCCGTTGCGGGGATGAGGACGACGCGCTTGAAGGTGAGCTGCCCCTCGTACCAGCCCTCGCGCTCCTCGTTGAGGTGGAGGACGGCGGGATTCTCGTGGCGGGTGTTGTCGCCACCAGAGCGGAGCGCCTTCTTCTGCTTGAAGTCGGACATGCTCTTGGCGTCAGTCTTGATCATGATAAAATAGATGCGGGGACGAACCTTGTAGCGCTTGGGATAATAGACATCGCCATTGGCATAGGCACGAATGTCTGCTTCCATCTCGGGAGTGATCACAATATCGGGGATAGAGCTAAGAAAAGCCAAAGCCTCATCAACATTTCCAAAGAAGGCCTCGCGCTCAAAGTATCTTACGTATAAATTCATTTCGGAAAAATTATGCTTCTCTTTATAATCAAAATAAAAAAATAGAGCGGCAAACGAGACTCGAACTCGCGACCCCGACCTTGGCAAGGTCGTGCTCTACCAACTGAGCTATTGCCGCCTATTGTGCTTGAAAAGTGAAGAGGAGGAGACTCGAACTCCCACGTCACAATTGACACTACCCCCTCAAAGTAGCGCGTCTACCAATTCCGCCACCTCTCCGACTTGTCCAATCACATCAGAATAAATAAACAAGTGTGTGCCCAGAACAGGACTCGAACCTGCACGTCGTTAAACACACGCACCTGAAACGTGCGCGTCTACCATTCCGCCACCTGGGCTCATTATAGAATATCCTATTCTAAATTACCACTTAGTTTATTTCAAATTTTCAAAGAAAAGAGCGGCAAACGAGACTCGAACTCGCGACCCCGACCTTGGCAAGGTCGTGCTCTACCAACTGAGCTATTGCCGCCTTTAAACACTGTTGTGTTGTGCATTTCTCTAAATGCGGTGCAAAGGTAGGCATTATTTCCGAAACCGCAAGCATTTCCGAAAGAAAAATTCCACGAATTAACCTTTGTTAAGAAAACAAGCCCGTTTCTCCTTATTATATATAAGCTAATCCATCCTGGAGCGATAATCTGAGAAGGAATAGTCGCGCAAGTGCTCAAGTTCGCCGTCTGTGTGGAGCAGGGCGATGGAGGGATGGTGAATGCCGTTGAACATGGTGGTCTTGACGGTCGTGTAGTGGAGCATGTCCTCGAAGATGACATTCTCGCCCACGGAGAGCGCATGGTCAAACTGCCAGGAGGCCATGAAGTCGCCGCTGAGGCAGGAGCAGCCGCCAAGCCGATAGACATGGTCGCCGGGGGCGTCGGCCTCCACCACGCGGGCGCCACGCACGGCGGGATGGTAGGGCATCTCCAGGCAGTCGGGCATGTGACAGGTGAAACTCACGTTGAGCACGGCGGTGCGGATGCCGCTGTCCTCGACAATATCGACGACCTGGCTCACCAGGGGACCGGTCTGCCAGCCAAAGGCGCTGCCGGGCTCCAGGATGATGTGGAGCCAGGGATAGCGGGCGTGGAAACCGCGGAGCAGGGCCACCAACGCATCGACGTCGTAGTCGGCACGGGTCATGAGGTGGCCGCCGCCGAAATTGATCCACTTGATCTGGGGAAACCATTTGGCAAAATGGTCTTCTATATGTACGAGCGTGCGCGCGAAGACATCGGCGCCGCTCTCGCAATGGCAATGGCAATGGAAGCCCTCGATGTGGGCGGGCAACTGATCGGGCAACTGCTCGGCACTGACGCCGAAGCGGGTGCCAGGCGCGCAGGGATTGTAGAGGAGCGTCTCGACCTCGGAGTAGCGCGGATTGACGCGCAGGCCGAGGCTCAGGCCGGGATGGGCCGCGAGCATGGCGCGATGGTGGCGCGCATACTGGGAGAGGGAGTTGAAGGAGACGTGGGACGAGAGGCGCGCGATCTCGGGAGCCTCGTCGTCGGAGAGAGCGGGCGTGAAGGTGTGGACCGGCGCGCCAAAGTCCTCGTAGCCCAGGCGGGCCTCGTAGAGCGAGGAGGCCGTCGTGGCGTGGATATACTCGCGGAAGATGGGGAACGTCTTCCACAACGCAAAGGCCTTGAAGGCCAAAATAATCTCAACATCAGCCTCGTCGGCCACACGCTTGATAAGGGCAAGATTGCGGCGCAGACGGGCCTCCTCCAGCACGTAAACGGGCTGGTGAACCTCAGAAAAAGTCTCTTTATTCACTTTCATGCTGCAAAAGTAGCAAAAAAAGATTGCAAGTGTCACACTTTTTTTCTAATTTTGCAGCGGAAATAAGTCATCATCACACAATCAACCAAAGACAAATGAGTGATAACAACTCTTTTCTGGTCTTTTCCGGTACAAAGACCCGTTACTTGGCAGAGAAGATTTGCGCAAGTTTAGGAGTGCCTCTTGGCAACCTCGTAAGAACGCAGTTCTCCGACGGAGAGTTTGTGGTAAGCTATGAGCAGAGTATCCGCGGCAAGGATGTATTCCTCGTTCAGAGCACCTTCCCCAACTCCGACAACCTCATGGAGCTGCTGCTCATGATCGACGCAGCCAAGCGTGCGTCCGCACGTCAGATCAACGCCGTCATCCCCTACTTCGGATGGGCTCGCCAGGACCGCAAGGATAAGCCGCGCGTGAGCATCGGCGCCAAGCTCATCGCCGACCTCCTGAGCACGGCAGGCATCGACCGCCTCATCACCATGGACCTCCACGCCGACCAGATCCAGGGTTTCTTCGACATCCCCGTCGATCACCTCTACGCCTCGGGCGTGTTCATCCCCTACATCCAGTCGCTCCGACTGAAGGACATGGTCATCGGTAGCCCCGACGTGGGCGGATCGAAGCGCGCCAACAGCTACGCCAAGTACTTCGGTTGCCCGCTCGTGCTCTGCAACAAGACGCGCGCCCGTGCCAACGTGGTGGACAGCATGCAGATCATCGGCGACGTGAAGGGCAAGGACGTCATCATCGTCGATGACATGGTGGACACTGCCGGCACCATCACCAAGGCTGCCGACATCATGAAGGAGGCAGGCGCCAAGAGCGTGCGCGCCTTCGCCAGCCACTGCGTCATGAGCGGTCCCGCATCGGAGCGCGTGCAGTCTTCGGCCCTGGAGGAGATCGTCTTCACCGACTCGATCCCCTACACCGACCGCTGCTCCAAGGTGAAGCAGCTCTCCGTGGCTGACCTCTTCGCTGAGACCATCCGCCGCGTCGTAGACAACAAGAGCATCTCCTCGCAGTATCTCCTGTAGGACGAGGCGACATAGCATCAACACAAAGGCAGACCGTGCGCTCACCAGAGGGCAGGGCCTGCTTTTTTTTGTATTTTCACGCCCCTGCCTGAGGATTTTCCTCTCCATCCAGCTCTCTCTGAGAGGGTTCCACCCTGCCCTGTCTTTGGATCCCCCGCTCCATCCAACTCTCTCTGAGAGGGTTCCACCCTACCCTGCCTGAGGGGATTTCCACCCGGTCTGCGAAAACCATTATTTTTAGGTATTGCCCCATTCGGCAAAAGTCAGTACTTTTGCAACCGTAAACAGTTATCAAGAATCAAAAACCAGCAAACAAGCAAGGAAATGAAAGCAACAGTAGTAGTATATGGATCATCGACGGGCACCTGCGAGAGCATCGCGCAGACCATCGCGGAGAAACTGGGCGTGGAGGCCATCGACGCCGCCAATCTGAGCGCCGACACCATCAAGACCCACGACAACCTCCTGCTCGGCACGAGCACATGGGGCGCGGGAGAACTGCAGGACGACTGGTACGACGCCCTGAAAACGATCAAGGCCGAGGGCCTGGAGGGCAAGACCGTGGCCGTCTTCGGCTGTGGCGACAGTGAAGCCTATTGCGACACGTTCTGCGGAGGCATGAAGGAGCTCCATGACGCGGCCGAGGCAGCAGGCGCACGCGTGATAGGATCGGTCGATGCGGCGGGCTACTCCTATGAGGACTCGGAGGCCGTCGTGGATGGACGCTTCGTGGGACTCGCCCTCGACGACGTCAACGAGGACGACAAGACCGAGCAGCGCATCGAGGCTTGGCTGGAGGAGATCAAGCCGAGCCTGTAGGAGGTCAAGTCCTGTAGGAGGCCAGGCCCGCTGCCCCAAGGGCTGGACAGGACCCTACTTCTAAGAGACCAAAAGCCTGCTCCGTGGGAGACCATGGGTGGCCCGCGGGGCAGGATGACACATAGCAAACAACCCAATAGAAAAAGCGAGGAGACAAAGAGAAATGGAACAGAGAGAGGTGATGCCGCTGGCCGACATGAAGGTGCTCATGAATCATATCTATGAGTATAAGAAGGGGGTGAGACAGATGGTGCTCTACACCTTCAACGAGAAGTATCGCGACTTCGCCGTCAACCGACTGGAGAAGCAAAGCATCGACTACATCATCCAGCCCGTGGGCAACGGAAGGGTCAACCTCTTCTTTGGCAAGAGAGAGTGTATGGCGGCCATCCGGCGCATGGTGACGCGCCCGCTCTGCCAACTCACGCCCGAGGAGGACTTCATCCTCGGCGCCATGCTCGGCTACGACATCTGCGCCCAATGTGAGCGCTACTGCGAGCGCAAGCAGCGCTGCGAGTGCGCTTCTGTCTCCAACTGACACACCTTGTCATGCAAGGATAAAAGCACTAATAATCAATTGGTTATTTGCTTTTATCCACACAGGGCGCACCCCGCCTCGACGTATGGCCCAAGGCGCCGCTTTGGGCTGTGGACTGCTGGGCCCACAGCTCGTTCTTGACGACACCACCAGCCCAAGGCAAGGGAACGGACTTTTTCCTCCCTGCCTACCCCACCGCAAGCCCAAGGACTATCCCACTACGGCCTGCGCTTGTTTCAAAACAAAAATCTTTCTTAAAATAAAGCAAAGGGGCGGCCTTTTTAATATTATTTAGATACCACCATTCCCCCTTATGGCATAAATTGTGTAATTTTGCGACAAAATAAAAAGTGGTACGCAAAACAAATACAGAATAGCGTCTAAATAGAGACAACAAATACGTTTATGTCAGAATCCATTGATATTCGCGAGCTCAACGCCCGCATCGAGCAGCAGAGTGCGTTTGTGACCAACATCACCGCCGGCATGAGCCACGTGATCGTGGGCCAGCAGCACCTCGTAGAATCGCTGCTCATCGGTCTCCTCTCCGACGGCCACGTGCTGCTGGAGGGCGTGCCCGGACTGGCCAAGACGTTGGCCATCAGCACCCTTTCGAAACTGGTCGATGCCGACTTCAACCGCATCCAGTTTACCCCCGACTTGCTCCCCGCCGACGTGGTGGGCACGATGATCTACTCGCAGAAGGAGGAGCGCTTCCTCGTGAAGAAGGGTCCCGTCTTTGCCAACTTCGTGCTGGCCGACGAGATCAACCGCGCACCCGCCAAGGTGCAGAGCGCGCTGCTGGAGGCCATGCAGGAGCACCAGGTGACGATCGGCGAGGAGACCTTCGCCCTCCCCAAGCCCTTCCTCGTCATGGCCACACAGAACCCCATCGAGCAGGAGGGCACCTACCCGCTGCCCGAGGCCCAGGTGGACCGCTTCATGCTCAAGGTCATCATCGACTACCCCACCATCGAGGAGGAGAAGCGCATCATCCGCGGCAACCTCGCCGGAGAGCGCACGGAGGTCTATCCCGTGACCGACGCCCAGCAGATCCTCCACGCGCGCAGCGTGGTGGAGGAGGTCTATATCGACGAGAAGATAGAGCAGTACATAGCCGACCTGGTCTTTGCCACACGCTACCCCGACCGCTACAAACTCTCGTCGCTCCACCAGTACATACAGTTTGGAGGAAGCCCCCGAGCAAGCATCAGCCTGGCCAAGGCGGCCAGGGCCTACGCCTTCATCAAGCGCAGGGGATATGTCGTGCCCGAGGACGTGAGAGCCGTGGCCCACGACGTGCTGCGCCACCGCATCGGACTGACCTATGAGGCCGAGGCCGCCAACGTCACCACGGAGGACATCATCTCCCAGGTCATCAACAAAGTGGAGGTGCCCTGATGGACGCGCAAGAGCTTTTGGGCAAGGTGCGCAAGATCGAGATCCGCGCACGCGGACTGAGCCGCAACGTCTTCGCAGGAGAGTATCACTCGGCTTTCCGCGGACGAGGCATGGCCTTCTCGGAAGTGCGCGAATACCAGTACGGCGACGACGTGCGCGACATCGACTGGAACGTCACGGCACGCCTGCACCGCCCCTACGTCAAGCTCTTCGAGGAGGAACGCGAACTGACGGTCATGCTGCTCGTCGATGTCAGCGGATCGCTCGACTTCGGAACGACGCAGCAGACAAAGCGAGACATGGCCACGGAGATGGCGGCCACACTGGCCTTCAGCGCGATACAGAACAACGACAAGATAGGGGTGGTGTTCTTCTCAGACCGCATCGAGAAGTATATCCCGCCACAGAAGGGACGACGCCACATCCTCTACATCATCCGCGAGATGCTCCAGCTCAGGCCGCAGAGCCGCCGAACCAACATCGGACAGGCCATCGAGTTTCTCAACCGCGTCACCAAACGGCGCACGACGGCCTTCCTCATCAGCGACTTCTATGACACCGACGACTACGAGCACACGCTCAACATCGCCAACCGCAAGCACGACGTCGTGGCCATACAGCTCTACGCCCCCTTGCTGCGCGAGTTGCCCAACGTGGGACTGCTCAGCGTCAGCGACGCCGAGACGGGCCACGAGATGATCATTGACACGGGCGACAAGCGGCTCAGACGCCGCCACCACGACTACTGGTTGCAGCAGGAGCAACGGCTGCGCGCCATGCTGAGCCGCTGCCAGGTGGACCACATCTCCCTGGCAACCAACAACGACTACGTACAGGCCCTGCTGCGGCTGTTCAAACAGAGAGGAAGAGCATGAGAAAGCAGACGATACTACTATTGGTCCTCGGCGTGCTGACGCCGATCCTGGCCCTTGCGCAGGCCAAGGTGACGGCCCGCCTCGACTCCACCCGCATCCAGGTCGGGTCGCAATGCAGGCTGGTCGTGGAGGTCTGCGCTCGGCAGGGTGCGCGCATCTTGTGGCCGACGCTCAAGGACCACCATCTGTCCAAGGAGATAGAGGTGGTGGGACAGCGGACCGAGGGCGAGAACGAGGAGGGACAATCCACGATGCGCAAGGTCTATACGCTCACCGCATGGGACGAGGGCAGACAGACGGTGCCGGCGCTCACGGTGGACGTGGACGGCAAGAAATACAAGACGCAAGCCATCGCCCTGGAGGTACTGACCGTGCAGACGGACTCCATCCGCCCGGACGATTCCAAGCCGCCCTACGACATCCAGGAGCTGCCCTTCAGCCAAGAGGAATGGACGCCGATCTACCTATGGAGCCTGCTGGCCCTGCTGCTGACGATCGTGGGCTGGTATCTCTTCTCGCGGCTGCGCAGTGGCAAGCCCATCATCAGCCGCAAGCAGATCCTACGCCAGGAGCCGTCCCACCAGAAGGCGCTGCGGCGCATCAACGAGATCAAGGCGGCACGCCTCGAAAGGGACGACGACCAGAAGGAATACTACACGCTGCTGACGGAGGCGCTGAGAAGGTATATGAGCGAGCGCTTCGGCTTCAACGCCATGGAGATGACCTCGCAGGAGATCGTCCAGCGACTGAAGGCGGACCAGGATCCCACGAAGATCGACGAACTGCGCAAACTCTTCGACACGGCCGACCTCGTGAAGTTTGCGCGCTTCGCCGCCGACCGCCATATCGGCGAGATGTATCTGGCCAACGTGGTCCGATTCATCGAAGACACGAAACTGGCGGACACGCCGACGGAGATATGCGTGGAGGAGACGCTGAGCGACGAGGACCGCAGCAAGCGACGCCGCAGAAGGGGCGTCCGCATCGCGCTCTGGCTGATCATCGCCGCCACGGCGGCAATAGTGGCCTACGTAGCCTGCATGGCCTACCAGCTGCTGTAGCCTGCCATTCGGACGCGGGTCCTGCGCATCAACAAAAGCCTGCGCATCAACAAAAGAAAGAAAAAAATGGAATTTGCTAATAAGGAATATCTGCTGCTCCTGCTGCTGCTCATACCCTATGTCTTGTGGTACTTCCTGTATCGCAAGAACCGACTACCGTCGCTGAGGATGAGCACCACGAAGGCCTACCGCTACGGACCGCGGTCGCTCCGCATGAGGCTGCTCCACCTGCCGATGCTGCTGCGCTGCCTGACGTTTGCGCTGGTCGTCATCGTCCTGGCGCGTCCGCGGACGTTCAACCCGCTCGACAAGCGCGAGGTGGAGGGCATCGACATCATGCTCGCCATGGACGTCTCGACGAGTATGCTCGCCGAGGACGTGGCTCCCTGCCGCATGGAGGCGGCCAAGGACGTGGCGGCGGAGTTTATAGCCGGAAGGCCCAACGACAATATCGGACTGACGGTCTTCGCGGGTGAGGCCTTCACGCAGTGTCCCATGACGACCGACCATACCACGCTGCTCAACCTCCTCCACGCCCTACGCCCCGACCTGGCGGCCAGCGGCCTCATCGACGACGGAACGGCAGTGGGCATGGGACTGGCCAACGCCGTGAGCAGGCTGAAGGACCAGAAGGTGAAGAGCAAGGTGGTCATCCTGCTCACCGACGGCAGCAACAACATGGGAGACATCTCGCCGCTGACGGCGGCCGACATCGCCAAGCAGTTTGGCGTGCGCGTCTATACCATCGGACTGGGAACCAACGGCATCGTCCGCTACCCCATCTCCGTCAATGGCATGAAGCAGTATGTGCAGGGACGCGGAGAGATCGACTACGAGACGCTGCGGAAGATAGCGCAGGCCACGGACGGCAACTTCTACCGCGCGGCCAGCAAGGGCGAACTGCAGCGCATCTACAAGGACATTGACAAACTGGAGAAGACGAAGCTCGTCGCATCTCCCTCGGCGCGCCGCTACGAGGCCTACATGCCCTTCGCGATCGTCGCCCTGGTCCTGCTGCTGGTGGAGGTGCTACTGAGACTGACGTGGCTGAGACGCCTGCCAGTGTGAGAAATAAGGAAGTAAGATATCATGTTCAGATTTGAAGATCCAACATACCTTTGGCTGTTGCTGCTCGTCCCGGCACTGGTGGCAATACGCATCATCGGCCTCCGCAGCCAGCGGAAGCGCATGGCGCTCCTGGGCAATCCCACGCTGCTCAGAACGCTCTCCCCGGGCATCTCGCGCCGGCGCCCAGCCATCAAGTTTTGGCTGCTGATGGCGGCCATCGCCCTGATGGTCGTCATGATCGCCCGCCCGCAGACGGGAAGCAGCATCTCGCACGAGAAGCGACAGGGCATACAGACGATGATCTGCCTCGACATCAGCAACTCCATGATGGCGCAGGACGTGGCGCCGTCGCGACTGGAGAAGAGCAAGATCGTGGTGGAGGACCTGGTGGATCACTTCCGCAACGACCAGATAGGAATGGTGGTCTTCGCCGGCGACGCCTTCATCCAGTTGCCCATCACGAGCGACTATGTGTCGGCCAAACTCTTCCTCCAGGACATCGACCCGTCGCTCATCGGCACGCAGGGCACGGACATGGCTCAGGCCATCCGGCTGGCCATGCAGAGCTTTGCGAAGAACGGCAAGCAGGGCAAGGCCATCATCGTCATCACCGACGGCGAAAACCACGAGGGGGGCGCAGAGGCAATGGCCAAGGAGGCAGAGAAGCAGGGCATCCGCGTCTTCATCCTCGGTATCGGAACGGCGGCGGGAGCTCCTATCCCCCTCGGCGACGGCGGCTACATGAAGGATGCCGCGGGACAAGTGGTCATGACGCGCCTCAACGAGACCATGTGTCAGGAGGTGGCCAAGGCGGGCAAGGGTGTCTATATGCATGTGGACAACTCGCTCATCGCCGAACGACAACTGGACAAGGAACTCCAAAAAATGCAGCAGGGGGCCATCGACAACGTCGTCTATAGCGACTACGACGAGCAGTTTCAGGGCGTGGCCATCCTCATTCTGATCCTCCTCATCGCCGAGGCCGTGATCTTGGAAAAGAAGCGCGAAAAGAAGGGGCAGGAGGCCTCATCAACAGAAAGAAAATGAAACAGACGGTTCTTATACTCATCGGGCTCCTCGTGGCCATGCTGCCAGCGTGCGCACAGGGCGACCGCCAACTGGTAAGGCAGGGCAACCAGCTCTACCGACAGGGCAACTATCCGCAGGCGGAACTCTGCTACCGCAAGGCGATAGCGGCTCAGCCGGCCAACGGTACGGCCCACTACAACCTCGGCTGCGCGCTGCAAAAGCAGAAGAAGGACCAGCAGGCCCTCGCACAATACAAGCAGGCGGCCAAGACGATCAGCGGGCCGAAGCGACAGTCGCAGGCCTACTACAACATGGGCACGGTGCTGCAGGGACAGAAGGAGTATGCCAAGGCGATGGAGGCCTACAAGAACGCCTTGCGCATGAATCCGCAGAACGAACGCGCACGCTACAACTACGTGCAGTGTAAGCGGCTGCTCAAGCAGCAACAACAGCAGCAAAAGAATCAGAAGCAGAACAAAAACCAGAACAAGGACCAAAAGGACAAGAACAAGAATAAGAAAAAGGACCAAAATAAACAGCAAAACCAGAAGCAGAAGGACCAGCAGAAGCAGAAGCAGCAGGATCAAAACCAAATGAGCCGGCAGAACGCTGAGCAACTGCTCAATGCGGCCATGCTGAAGGAGCAGGAGACGCAGCAGCGGCTGAAACAAGCCATGCGCCAACCCAACAAGAGAAAGCTGGACAAAAACTGGTAAGGACGATACAAGACATATATGAAGCGATTGATACTGATATGTACGCTCTTCACGGCAGTCGCCTGCCTCTACGCCCAACGGGTGCAGGTGGCGGCTCCAAGCCATGTGATGGTGGGTGAGGAATTTCAAATCGAATATACGATCAACACGCGCGACGTGAGAAACTTCCACATCGGAAGCCTCCCCAGCGGGTTGGAGTGTCGCTACGGACCTTTCAGGTCGGAGCAGTCGAGTTTCCAGGTCGTCAACGGCCACACCACCTCCTCGTCGTCGGTCTCCGTGGCCTACGTCCTCATAGCGCGCAAGAGCGGTACGTTCACCATTCCGCCAGCACGCTTCCACTCGAGGGGCAACAACCTGGCTTCCACACCGATCAAGATTGTCGCCTCGGGTGGCCACGCGTCGTCGCAGGGCTATGGGGCTCACGGCCAGGACGAAGGCTACGAGGAGGAGGAAGGAAGGCAGCAGGCAAGCAGCGGCAACGAACTGTTTATCAAGGTCTTTGCCAACAAGACGCACGTCCGAGAGCAAGAGGCCGTACTCCTTACTTATAAGGTCTATACGACCGTCAACCTCGTGCAGCTCGACGGCAAGATGCCGGACCTCAAGGGTTGCCACGTGCAGGAGGTGAAACTCCCGCAGCAGAAATCGTTTCATACCGAGACCTACAAAGGCCGGCGCTACAACTGCGTGACGTGGAGCCAGTATGTGGTCTATCCGCAAATCACGGGCAAGATCACCATCCCGCCCATCACCTTCCAGGGTATCGTCAGACAGGAGAACCGAAGCGTGGATCCCTTCGAGGCGTTCATCGACGGAGCGGGCTACAGGGAGACCAAGCGCAACATCAAGGCTGATGGCATCACGATAAAGGTGGATCCGCTACCCACGAAGCCGAGCAACTTCTCGGGAGGCGTGGGATCGTTCAACATCTCGGGCCAGCTGACGAAAGCGGAGGTGAAGGCGGGAGAGCCGGTCACGCTGCGCATCGTCATCGGCGGAACGGGCAACCTCAAACTGATCCAGCAGCCCAAGGCCGACTTCCCGCAGTCGTTTGACAAGTACGACACGAAGGTGACGGACAAGACCCGACTGACGGACAACGGTATCGAGGGCAATATTGTCTATGATCTCCTGGCCGTGCCCCGCAAGGAGGGAGACTACACGATCCCGCCGGTCTCCTTCACCTATTTTGACATGAAGACGCAGGCCTACAAGACCATCAGCACCCATGCCTTCAAACTCAAGGTGCTGCCGGGCGACAACGCGGGCGAGGTCAACGACTTCACCGAGAAGCCGGGCGACATCCGTCCGATCAAGTCGGGAAGCACGGTCTTCGAGAACAGGGCCGACTTCTTCTTCGGATCGGCGGGCTGGTGGACGACGATCGTGTTGCTGATCATCGTGCTCCTCGCCGTGGCCTACACGTTCCGCAAGCGGGCCAAGGAGAACGGCGACTTCCTCCGCAACAAGCGCAAGAACGCCAACAAGGTGGCTACCATCCGCCTGCAAAAGGCCGATCAACTGATGTTGCAGGGCAATGCGGGCGAGTTCTTCGACGAGGTGCTCCGCGCGCTGTGGGGCTACATCGGCGACCGACTCAACATGGAGGCTGAACAGCTCAACCGCGAGCACGTGGCCACCAAGCTCCATGAGCTCCACATCGACGGCGACACCATCCGCCGCTTCATCGGCGCCATCGACGAGTGTGAGTTTGAGCGCTACGCACCAGGTGACGCCAAGGGCAACATGAACCGCACCATCGAGGCGGCCATGACGGCCATCACACAGATAGAGAACGCTATGGAACAGAATCAGAAAGGGGACAAGACGAGGGGCTTCAAGACGCTACTGGTCGTCATGCTCTGCCTAATGACGCTGCCCTCTCAGGCCGTCACCAAGCAGATGGGCGACAAGGAATACACGCAGGGCAACTACCTCCAGGCGGTCAAGGACTATAACGACATGCTGCAACATGGGGTCTCGGCCGACGTCTATTACAACCTCGGCAACGCCTACTACCGACTGGACGACATCCCCCACGCCATCCTCGCCTACGAGCGCGCCCTGCTGCTCGCTCCAGGCGACGGCGACATCCGCTTCAACCTCCAGGTGGCACGGGCCAAGACCATTGACAAGATCACGCCGCAGTCGCAGCTCTTCTTCGTCACGGGCTATCGGGCGCTGGTCAATTTCATGCCCGTCGATGCGTGGGCAGTCTGCGGCATCCTCTCGTTGGTGCTCCTGATCGTCGCCCTGGCGGTCTTTCTCACCACCCGCAACCGCGTCCGCCGCACGGCAGGACGATACGCCGCCATCTCGCTGGGCGTCTTCTTCCTGCTCAGCACGCTCTTTGCCTGGCAGCAGCAGCAACAACTGGAGAACCACTGTGGAGCCATCGTCATGGGCAGTTCGGTGGCGGTGAAGAAGTCGCCCGACACGGCCTCGCCCGACCAGTTTGTCATCCACGAGGGCACCAAGGTCTTCATCAAGGACCGCGGCATCACGGGCTGGTTCCTCGTCCAACTGGAGGATGGGCGCGAAGGTTGGCTCACCGCAAGGCAGATAGAAGAAATCTGACGCTCCCAGCAGCGCTCACAACCGATTACCCATACAGCATTCATGGATATACAATCACTTCTGACCTCAGATCAGCAGTTGCTCCTCGCGATGAACGGCAGCGACTCTCTGTTTCTCGACCAGCTCGCCCTCATTCTCACCAGCGCGTGGACGTGGGTGCCTCTCTATGCCTCCTTGCTCTACCTGGTAGTGAAAAACAACGAGAAGGCGGGACAGATTATCCTGACCGTGATCTCGGCCTTGCTCTGTGTCGGCATCGTCACGGGCATTGACAACGGACTGGTGAAACCCGAGGTGGCGCGGCTCCGCCCTTCCTTCGAGCCTGCCTTGGAAGGACTGGTGCGCACGGTAGATGGCTACAGGGGGAGCGGCTACAGCTTCTTCTCGGCCCATGCGTCCAACACCTTCTCGCTGGCTGTGTTCTTCAGCTTGCTCATCCGTCGCAGGACGGTCACCGTGGCGCTCCTCACGTGGGCGCTGGTCAATAGCTGGACGCGCATCTATCTCGGCGTCCACTACCCCTTCGACGTGCTGGTCGGCATCCTCTTCGGATCATTGGTGGGACTGACGGTCTATCGGCTCTACTTCCGCCTGTATCTCCGCATCAGTCCGAAACTCCACTACATCTCCACGCAATACACCCGCACGGGCTACAGTCTCTGCGACATCGACGTGTTCCTGACCGTCATGGTCTGCACCTGCATCTATGTATTGCTGCGCACGTTTGTCACGATAACGGTATAGGCACGTTGACGACACGATAAGTCGCGAGATCACGACACAAGGATATAAACACGATAGATAAAGACAACGTACAACGATAGTTATATAACAATGATGGACTCAGAAACAAAACATATTCACATAGCCGACTACAACTACCCGCTGCCTTCGGAGCGCATCGCCAAGTATCCGCTCAAGGAGCGCGACCAGTCGAAGCTGCTGCTCTACCGCCAGGGGGAGGTCGGCGAGGACGTGTTCGCAAACCTCTCCGCCTACCTGCCGAAGGGGTCGCTGCTCGTCTTCAACAACACGCGGGTCATCCAGGCGCGCATCCACTTCCGCAAGGAGACGGGCGCGCTCATCGAGGTCTTCCTCATGGAGCCGGCTCAGCCCACCGACTATGAGCGCATCTTCCAGGCCACGAGCCACTGCGCCTGGCTCTGCATGGTGGGCAACCTCAAGAAATGGAAGGAGGGAGCGCTCACGAAGGTCTGCACCGTCAAGGGCAAGGACGTCACGCTGCAGGCGCAGCTCGACCGCAGCCGGACGGCACAGCTCAGCGGTGGCACCAACTACTGGGTGGACTTCTCATGGGACGACGACAGCGTCGCCTTTGCCGAGATACTGGATGCCATCGGCGAACTGCCCATTCCGCCGTACCTCAACCGCGAGACGGAGGAGACGGACAAGACGACCTATCAGACGGTCTATTCGAAGATAAAGGGTTCGGTGGCAGCACCGACGGCGGGTCTCCACTTCACGCAGAAGGTGCTCGCCGACATTGATGCCCACGGCATCGACCGCGAGGAGGTGACGCTCCATGTGGGAGCGGGAACGTTCAAGCCCGTGAAGTCGGAAGAGATAGAGGGCCACGCGATGCACACGGAGTATATCGCCGTCAGACGCCAGACGTTTGAGAAGCTCCTGACCCACGGATGCCATGCCACGGCGGTGGGCACGACGAGCGTGCGCACGCTGGAGAGCCTCTACTACATGGGTGTGAAACTGGCCATGAATCCGGACGCACAGGAGGAGGATCTCCACGTCAACCAATGGGAGCCCTACGACCTGCCACACAACGAGGAGGGACTGGTCATCGTCGGAGGCAAGGCCGTCACCGCTGCCGAGGCCATCGGCCACCTGCTCCACTGGCTCGACGCGGCAAAACTCGACGTGCTCCACAGTAGCACGCAGATCATCATCGCACCGGGCTACACCTACAAGATCGTGGACAAGCTCATCACCAACTTCCACCAGCCGCAATCGACGCTGCTTCTGCTCGTCAGCGCATTCGTCAAGGGCGACTGGCACAAGATCTACGACTATGCGCTGGCCCACGACTTCCGCTTCCTGAGCTATGGCGACAGTAGTCTGCTCATCCCGTAAAGGGGACGGAAGGAAAAGGCTATATTGATACGATATAGAGAGACTATATTATATAAGGTATTATATTATATAAGGTATATAGATTACATCACATTAGAGAAGATAAGAATATGAAGATAGGCGACAAAGTGAGATTTCTCAGCGAGAGCGGCGGTGGCCGTATCGCTGGCTTCAAGGGCAACAACCTCGTCTTGGTCGAGGACCAGGACGGTTTCGAGATTCCCATGCCCATCAATGAGGTCGTGGTCGTAGGCGACGAGGACTACAGCACGAAGCGAATGGTGGAGGTGGAGCAGCGCAACCGCGCCCAGGAGAAGGCGAAGGAGGACAAGCGCAGCCTGCGCCAGCGCCTCAACGAGGGCACGGACGACGCCGAGGCGAGGGCCAAGGGTCAGGATGCGGAGACGGTGACGGCCAAGGACCTGGCGGCCGACGATCCCTCCATCGACTTCGAGCCGCAGCCTCAGGAGCGACGCGGCGGCGACAAACCGACGGTCTGTCTCGCCTTCGTACCGATGGACAAGCAAAACTTCAGTACGACGCGCTTTGAGTCCTACCTTGTCAACGACTCCAACTACTATGTCCACTTCACCTACCTGGTGGCAGAGGGCAGCACCTGGTCGCTGCGACAGACGGGAGAGGTGGAGCCCAACACGAAACTCTTCCTGGAGGAGATCGGACGCGAACAGCTCAACACGATGGAGCACCTCTGCATCCAGTTGCTGCTCTACAAGCGACAGAAGACGTTTCTCCGTCTGCCCGCCGTCGATGTGCAGCTCCGCCTGGACGGCGTGAAGTTCTTCAAACTCAATACGTTCACGGACAACGACTTCTTCGAGCAGCCAGCCCTGCTCTACCCCGTCATGGAGGAGGGCAAGCCGCAGAATGGCTTCAACGTCTCTGCCGAAGAACTGAAAAGCCAGCTCTTCGGGGGCAACGCTCGCCCCAAAGAGGAGCGCAAGGCCGTGCAGCCTGCGCGCCATGACAATGCGGCCGTGCTCAACGATCTTGCTCCCGAGGCCGTCAATCCCGAACGGGGCAAGCTCGTCAAACGCTATGAACCGGCACAGTCGAAGAGCCGACAAGTGAAGCAGGTGCTCAAGAACGACAAGATCATCGTGGACCTCCATGCAGACCAACTGCTGGAGACGACGGCCGGCATGTCGAGTGGCAACATCCTCGACTACCAGCTCGATGTCTTCCGCCGCGTGCTCGACCGCTACAAAACCAACAAGGGACAGAAGATCATCTTCATCCATGGCAAGGGCGAGGGCGTGCTGCGCCAGGCCATCATCCATGAGCTCAACTACAAGTACAAGCATTTCCAGTATCAGGACGCCTCGTTCCAGGAGTATGGCTACGGGGCAACGCAAGTGACCATCAGATAAATCGCCAAAGACTATGAAGTACGGATTCCTTACCGTGGCCGCCGCCATCCCCAGCGTGCGCGTCGCAGACCTCCACTACAACTTGGAGGAGATCAAGCGCCTCATCGACGAGGCCGAGCGCCAGCATGTCGAGGTGGTCGTCTTCCCCGAACTCTCCCTCACGGGCTACACCTGCCAGGACTTGTTTCGCCAGCGCACCCTCATCGACGGGGCGGAGCAGGCCGTGCTCAGCCTCCTGGAGTTTACGATGCGCAAGGACGTGATCGCCATCGTCGGCGCACCCGTCGAGGTGGGCAACTTGCTGCTCAACTGTGCCATCGTCATCCAGCAGGGGCGCATCCTCGGCATGGTGCCAAAAACGTTTCTGCCCAACTACAGTGAGTTTTATGAGAAACGGTGGTTTGCCTCGGCCCAGGACCTCCACGACACGCCGCTCTGCTACGCGGGGGAGGACGTGCTTCTGACTGCCAGGCGCCAGCTCTTCCACACTTACGGCGACGCGCGCTTTGGCATAGAGATCTGCGAGGACGTATGGGCACCCAACCCGCCGAGCACCGAGCTGGCTCTCAGCGGGGCGGACATCATCTTCAATCTCTCGGCCTCCGACGAGTTGATAGGCAAGCACGACTACCTGATCAACCTCCTGAAGCAGCAGAGCGCACGCAATATCTCGGGCTATGTATATAGCGGATGTGGCTACGGAGAGAGCACGCAGGATGTGGTCTATGGTGGCAACGCCTTGATCATCGAGAACGGACGCCTTATCAAGCAGTCGGATCGGTTCTCGCTGGAGCCACAACTGGTGGTGAGTCAAATCGACATCGACCGCCTGCGCGCCGAGCGCCGTAGCAACAGCACCTATGTCAATGCACAACGCGCACTCCGGCCTCAGGAGCGGGGCTACACCTGCGTCACCAACGAGGCCATGCTGCCGGAGACGCTGAAGGAGGAGTGGCAACTGCTGCGCGAAGTGGATCCCCACCCCTTCATCCCGAAGGCCGACAACATGCGGGCTTCCTGCGAGGAGATCCTCAACATCCAGACGCTCGGCCTCTGCAAACGCATCGCCCACACCCATGCCAAGTCGGTCGTCATCGGCATCAGCGGCGGACTCGACTCCACCCTCGCTCTGCTCATCTGCGTGCGCGCCTTCGACCGCCTGGGGATCGACCGCAAACAGATCGTCGCCGTGACCATGCCGGGCTTCGGCACGACCGACCGAACCTACCACAACGCCATCTCGCTGATGGAGGCTTTAGGCGTCTCTATCCATGAGATCAGCATTGCCAAGGCCGTCACACAACATTTTGCCGACATCGGCCACGACGCCTCCGTCCACGATACAACCTACGAAAACTCGCAGGCACGCGAACGCACGCAGATCCTCATGGACCTGAGCAACAAGTATGGCGGACTGGTCATCGGCACGGGCGACCTCAGCGAACTGGCCCTCGGATGGTGTACCTACAATGGCGACCACATGAGCATGTATGCTGTCAACGTCAGCATTCCCAAGACGCTCATCCGCCACCTCGTGGCCTTCGTGGCCGACTCCGACGAGGCCTCCCAGCAGCTTTCCAAAGATGGACGCACGTCCCACGAGGTGCTCCACGATGTCATCGACACACCGATTTCGCCCGAACTGACGCCTGCCGACGACCAGGGCAACATCGCACAGAAGACGGAAGACCTGGTGGGTCCCTATGAGCTCCACGACTTCTTCCTCTACTATTTCCTCCGCTTCGGCTTCCGCCCCAAGAAGATCTTCATGCTGGCCATGCACGCCTTCGAGGGCCAATACTCCCGCGAGTTTGTCCACCACTGGCTGCACACGTTCTTCTGGCGCTTCTTCTCGCAGCAGTTCAAACGTAGCTGCCTGCCCGACGGACCAAAGGTGGGCAGCGTCAGCCTCTCGCCACGTGGCGACTGGCGAATGCCTACCGATGCGATCGTCGATAGCTGGATGCGCGAAGTGGACAGCGTGCTCGACGAATAGTCTGGCTATCATGGCGCATGGTGCGACTCCGTACTACGGATTCTTACCATGTGCCATGATAAAAAATCCTATATCATGAGTTGCCACTGCGACCTGCTTCCACACAATCAACTATTACGGTTGATTCTTCCTTTTCTCTTGCTGGCCCTTGCGCCCCATGCGCTTGCCCAGCCTGCTGCCAACAACTTTCCGCCTCTTCCCGAACTTCTCCAGTATCAGGCCTCCAAGTCCAAGCAGGGCACGCGCTGGGCTCCTTTCCGCAAATATGCCATGCGACGGATGCGCTTGCCAGAGCCTAACGACGCCTCCAACAACCATCTATGGGGCTACCATGTCTCCCTACCCGATAGCTCATTCCAAGCCTCCCGTCCGCTCGACCGTCAGCTGAAGGCAGACGGTCCTCTCGCCTTCGCCGTGATAGACCACCCCGCAGGTTCCCTCCAACTGGTCTTTTGGGACAAGCGCATCTACCGCCACTATGCCGAATGGATCGCTCGTATCGGCTTCACCTTGTCCTCCCAACGACCATCCTCCAACATCCTCTCCTACCGCAAAGAGGGTCTCAGTATCCACATCGACATCACGATCTGGGCAGACTGCTACCTGATGGAGATCAGCGGATAAGGACCCTCATTCCCAATGCCCTGGCTTCAGGATCAGAGGGACTCTTCCTTGATACGCAGGAATCAGAAGAAACGCTTTTCTTACTCCCAAAAGAAGAAGATTTTTGATTCTAATCGATTTCTAATACCACTCTAATCGCTTTCTAAGACGTACTATCAAAAAAAGCTATTACCTTTGCAGAAAAAACAAGAAGATGATTCTATTGACTGATTATTTGGCAAGAATAGGTTGCGCCTTTCTCATGGGCACACTGATTGGCGTGGAACGACAGTTCCGCCAGCGCAATGCCGGACTGCGTACCAATATCCTCGTCTCGGTAGGCGCCGCAGCCTTCACGGTGTTGTCCTACGCCATGACCGAGGAGGAGGGAGACCCCTCTCGTGTGGCGGCACAGATCGTATCGGGCATCGGCTTCCTGGGTGGTGGTCTCATCCTAAAGGATGGCTTCACAGTAAGAGGACTCAATACCGCTGCCACGATATGGTGCTCAGCTGCTTGCGGTACGCTGTCGGGCGTAGGCCTTTATAGGGAAGCAGCCATCCTGGTGGCCTGCGTGCTGGTGACTCACTGCCTTTTCCGTCCCTTATGCACATTCTTGGGCAAAAGGACGGCTGGCGTGTTCCACTATTCCGTGCGGGCGGAATGTCAGAGAAATGTGTCTGAGAGCATCCAGAAACTCATCATGGACACCCTTGCCTTTGACAAGAATGTGAAACTCAACTCCCTGTTCTACAAAGGCGACGAGGAACGGGTGACGGTATGTTGCAACATGGAGACACTGGGAGAACACAAGGCGCTACTCGACCTCCTCGTTTCTCGCCTCCGCTCTCGCTCCGAGGTATATAGTGCCGGATGGGAGAAGAAAGAGGCCCCACAGGAGGACTTCTAACTCCGACATCATGGTCCGGGCACAAACAAGAATGATTGAAGAACAGCATTTTATACCATCAAACAGGTTAAACAATGTCAATGCAATAAACCTTGTCGAATTTTATGGGTCAAATAGAATGAACTCACTACTTATATTGCAATAGTAAAGATAAACAATATGATCAATTATTCTGGAAAACTACAACAACTGCTGTGTTTGATCACCTGCGTCTTGATGGTTGTGGCAGTCAGCATACGTAGGGACGGCAAGGTGGCAGGACGAGAACTGAAGCAGCAACAGAAGGCCTCGCCAAAGACAGAAACGATGGTCGTACTTGAGGATGGATCAGTACGATTGAATACTACTGAACTTGGAAAGGACATCATTGGCTACGGAGGTACTGTGCCTTTGGAAATCACCTTGCAGGACGGTAGGGTGAAGAATATCAAGGCCCTCGCCAACTCCGAGAGTCCCGAATTCTTTGGGGAGGCTTCAGCACTTCTTTCCAAATGGGATGGACAGACCATAGAAGACGCGCAGAAAATGAAAGTGGACGGGGTGACTGGTGCGACTTTCTCCTCCAAAGCTATCATCGGAAACGTACAGCGCGGACTTCAGTATGCGGCAAAGAATCCTGTAAAGGAGTCTGCATCTGCAGCGTTTGATTTTTCCGCCAAATCTATAGCTGGACTGATCGTGGTGCTTTTGGCCGCCATCCTGCCGCTTTTTGTCAAGGACAGACGATATCGAATAGGTCAGCAAATCCTTAATGTGATAGTACTTGGATTCTGGTGTGGATCGTTTCTGAACTACACATCGTTCATCAGCTACATGTCCAATGGTATGAACGTGATGGCATTGATCGTTCCGGTCATCATGCTTATCACCGCCTTCGTATATCCTCTTTTTGGCAAGAAATCATACTATTGCACGCATGTGTGCCCGTTTGGTTCTTTGCAAGAACTTGCAGGAAAAAGTGTTGGATACAAAATCCACATGAAACCGACGACTGTCAAGCGCTTGGATATGTTTCGCCAGATACTGTGGGCCCTCCTCATGCTATGTCTGTGGACTGGCGCATGGTTCGAGTGGATTGATTATGAACCATTCTCGGCCTTTGTGTTCCAGTCTGCATCGTGGATAGTCATTGCCATCGCCATAGCCTTTGTGGCACTCTCGACGGTGATCATGCGGCCCTACTGCCGCTTCGTCTGTCCAACAGGTTCGCTCCTTAAATATAGTCAACTTTAAAAATAGGAATAAACAACATGAAGATTTCAATGATTCTCAACGTAGCACTCGGCATTGCCCTGGTGTTCCTCTGTTATCTTGTGACAATAGGGAAAGGCAAAGAAAAGGAACAGGAGCAAGAACAGGAACAAGATAGTTCTGAGGTGGTCATCAACAATATTCTCCAGCGCACCTCTGTCCGCTCCTATGAGGACAGACCCGTTGAAAAAGAGAAGATAGAAAAGCTGCTTCGAGCAGGAATGGCTGCCCCAACGGCAGTAAACAAGCAGCCCTGGCACTTTATTGTCGTTACGGACAAAGATCAGCTGCAGAAGCTCGCCGAAGCCAATCCCAATGCCGGCATGGCAGCCAAGGCTCCGCTGGCTATCGTAGTCTGTGGTGATATGAACAAAGCACTTGAAGGCGACGCTCGTGAGTTTTGGGTCCAGGATTGCTCTGCAGCCACAGAGAATATTCTCCTGGCAGCTACAGGAATGGGACTTGGATCCGTGTGGACAGGCACCTATCCGTCAAAGGAGCGCTGTGCTGCCGTGACGAAATTGCTCAAACTGCCCAAATTCTTGATTCCCTTGAATACCATCGTCATAGGATATCCTGATAGCCAGGTAACTCCTAAGGACAAATGGAAGCAGGAAAACGTTTCTTACAATGCGTATGAGGGCGAGCAATAAGAGAAAATAATGATTGGCTACTCCAAAGGTCTGTGGTCATCTCTCAGACCTTTTTTCTCTTTCATCCTTTATGATAGTTTCATGCCCACATAAGCAGCGATGAGTCCAAGGGCCACACTGGCGACAATATAGGCAAAACACAACAGCGGCTGTCCACTACGCATGAGTCCCAAAGCCTCATTGCTGAATGTGGAGAAGGTAGTGAATCCTCCACAAAGACCGACCACCAATAGCAAACGCAGGTCTGGGGATAGGCTGTGGCGCACTATCCACGTGCCCAACAAGCCGATGAGGAAACAGCCGACGATGTTGACGGCAAATGTACCCAAAGGAAACGCAGAGGATCCTAAGCATCTTCCAAGCAAGTAGCGTAGCATACTTCCGGAGCCGCCTCCTATAAAAACCAATAGTAACTCTTTCATCGCATCATGTAGCCTTTGATGGACTGCTGCCTGCGATAATCGCAGACAGCAGTCCATTGCGTTTCTTACTCTGCAGGCGCCCACTTGCAGCGAACGGGAGAGACGATTGCGCCCTCAGCCTTCAACTGCTTCATAGCCTTGTCCACTTCCTTGCGATCGAGACCGCTAAGTTCAGCGATTTTACCTGCATTCAGAGGCTGACCAGCCTCTTTCATAGTTGCCAATACTTTGTCTTTTACTTCCATAATGATTGATGTTAAAGGTGAATGATGTGTATTTATGATGCTTTCGTAGTTTTAGCCTACGAACAGTTTTTGGTCGATTGCGTATTCGGCAAGAATCCAGCGATGATGCCGAGCAATGGGAGGAAAGCACTCACCTGAAAGATGAACTCGATGCTTGTCTTGTCAGCCAACCAACCAAAGAAGGCGGACCCCAGTCCTCCCAAACCAAACATCAGACCGAAAAAGATACCTGCTATCAATCCCACTTTGTCGGGCATCAGGTCGGTGGCATATACGACAATGGAGGAAAATGCCGAAGCAATGATCAATCCCGACAGGAAAGTGCAGATGATGGTCCATGTGAAGTTTACAAAAGGCATGGCAATGGCAAAAGGTGCCGCACCAAGAATGCCACAGATGATGAGCATCGAATACACCGTACCCTCTATCATCTTAGGATTACCCTTGATTTTGTTACCTATTGACTTGAAATTCATTTATTCCAAACTCGCGTTTTGATATTTCCACGCAAAGTTACAACAAAAAGATTGTTCTGATAAGAATATCCAATCATTTTTCAATAGTTTTAACTGCAGACATACAGATTGGGTCACCCCATCACAACATCAAGGACCATCATCAGCACAAAACCGATGGCAAAGCCAATAGTGCTGAGATTACTATGCTGACCGCTGGAGGCTTCTGGTATCAACTCTTCTACTACGACGTAGAACATGGCTCCCGCTGCAAAAGCAAGCATATAGGGGAGAGCAGGAGTTAGAAGCGAGGCAAGCAAAATTACCGCTATGGCTCCCAAAGGCTCTACGACACCACTGAGTGTACCAAGCAAAAACGACTTCCTTCGACTGTTGCCAGCCGCTCGCATAGGCATGGAAATGATGGCGCCCTCGGGAATATTCTGAATGGCAATGCCCAGTGATAAAGAGATGGCACTTGCTAAAGATATGTGAGCAGCGCTGTCGCCTGCACCGGCAAAGACCACACCCACAGCCATACCTTCGGGTAGGTTATGGATAGTCACGGCAAGGGCAAGCATAGCAGTCTTCGACAAGTGGGACCGCATGCCCTCTGGCTTGTCGGTGTCAAAATGGAGGTGTGGAGTCAGCTCGTCTATCAACAACAGAAAGCCGATACCGATAAGAAAACCAACAGCTGCCGGCATAACAGACCAGAAACCACCTTTGGACTCCATCTCCATGGCAGGTATAAGCAACGACCACACCGAAGCTGCCACCATCACACCCGATGCAAAGCCCAACAACAGTTTTTGCAGCTGTACAGACATCTCCTCTTTCATGAAGAAGACAAATGCTGAACCAAGCATCGTACCAAGGAGCGGAATCATTAGCCCTACAAGCATCACCATTGTCATTTCTGCCATCATCTTCAATTGATTTATCTATTATGCTGCAAAAGTACAATAATGTCTTGACATGAGCAATACCTAAATGTGATGCTTTACCTTTGGATAGCGCAAGATTAAACAAAGCACATGCCTGCATGCCCATCAGGGATGGCGTGTATATA
>DLZV01000034.1:74394-109792 GCA_003447235.1 Prevotella sp. | reverse complement strand
GAGAGTTTTGACACACCCTCCTTCTTAATTAGAAGTGCGACCTACTAACACATAACGTCAATCTTTGCTAATTACCTGACAAGGAGTTTCATCACATGCGTTCCTTCGCGTCGAATATAAACGCCAGCTTTCGTTGGCTTGTCGATACGAACACCATCTAAGCTGTAGTATGCGGTGCCTTTTTGCGTATGGCAATCCGTGCGGTCAACTTTTGTCGCCTCACTGGCGAGAACGGTCTGAGGCACACTCCATTGACTGGTTTTGCTGCCATCTGCATTGGTAGCACGCACCTCGAAACTATAGTAGTTGTCTTTTTGCAAACCATTAATCACCACCGACTCGCCATTAATACCCCTCATCTCTGTAGTATCCAGCTCGACAAACTGTTCCTCCACCTCAGGGTTTTCATCAGAAATGGCCTCACCTGTTACATTCACCTTGAGGGCACCCTCTACATAGCCAGCGCCATTGCCTCGGACAATGAGAATTCTGTCGATGATAGCGACATCTCCCTTCACCTGAAAAGTAACATCCGTCACCGTCAGTCCGTTGTCAAACTGGTAATAATAGGATTTGTCGCTGGAAGTGAGACGATAGGCACCAGTCTTACCATTAGACGATACTGTGAAGACAGGAGTTTTCCCTGACAGACTGTGAGTCCGAACTAAGACCGTGAACTGCTCACCCATATTATATAGGTTTAGTTTCGGCGTGGTCAGTGTTCCATCAGCACCGACAGCACCCAATTTGACAGCCCCACCGGCTTGATAGACACGTTTACCTGTCCATCCACTCCTCTCCATATAATTATCCAGCGAAACAGAAATATCTTTGCTATCAGGTGAAGAAGGCGTTCCGTCGTTCATAAAGACAAAGCCCTCGGCAAGGGCGACTGGCAGATCGGACTCTCTTGCAAGAGAATGCCAACGCAAGTCGTACAGAGCCTCAGAAGCGCTGCCTTCCCAATAGGCACGGAAACTTTCATCCCGAACCTCCGTGAAGCCCAAACCGCTAGGTGTTCGGAAATGGTTGGGCCTGAAGCGAAATGACACCACCCCGTCATGGTGGCGTATGTCTGTCACCCAACGATCAAGCCCCACCCCCTGGTAGGTCTGTGAGGCGGGGGTCGTTTCATCGGTAAATGCATCATTTCCGCCGAAGGGGAAAAGATCACCAGCCTCCGATTCATGACCTAAAGTCTCGTCATAACCGGACTCATTATCGGCGCAAACTAAATAGTAACGACGATGTGCGGTAGTATTGTTGAGCGTATTTTTGTCCCATGCATTTTGCAGAAAATCGACATGGGTGATCATCAAGCCGCTTGCCTTGATGCCCACATCCCATCCCGTCTGCTGACGGTTTTCCAAAAGATAGAACTCATCATGCCTGGCTGTCGGAAGGAGATAAGCCTGACGGCTATCGGCAATATTCTCCAGCGTGAGCACATCAGAAGGCTCATTGATGATGGTTGGTTCCATCCACCCGAGCGAGATTCGCTCAAAGGCGGTGTAGGAGGGAGGGATGTTCGTATTCTCGTTGTATGTGCCATAATCCATATTGTCGTAGCGCCCCAACTCGTATTCCGTCGTTGCTGTGTTATAGTGATCTGCCAGTCCTAACACATGGCCAAACTCGTGAGTGAGCGGTCCGATTCCACAAGGTGTAGTGCCACTATTGCCAAACAGTTCTGCAGAGCAGGCGTAGGTGTCAAGGCAGACGTCATCAAGACACACGTTATAACCCGCCGAGGACAGCTCGTACTTGTGTGGCCATATAGTATTGGCATCAGCACCAAAATTTTCGCCATAGCCAGCATAGATGACATATACCATCTCTACCTTGCCATCACCATCGAGATCATACTGCTTAAAGTCCACTAAGGGGTCAGCCAACTGGCAGGCCTCAGCTATAGCCTTCGTCGGTTCTTCGTCGCCAGTCATGTTGCCCCAAATGTCAGTAGCGTCTTTTCCGTAGTACGACATCTCCTTCGATAGTGTAACAGGACCCACTACATCAAAATGAGGGTTGAAACGTCCGTTACTCTGAAAGTAGAAGTAATCATGTGCCGAACCGATGGCACCATTGTCATGAAAGCCCTCCTCGTTGAGCATCCGTTCAAAATAGGAAGCATCATAGGTAAATTTCTGGTCTTGAAACTGTGCTAGGATGACTACGCCTTTGAAATCACCCGTTGTCGGGAAAGACCCCACACGCATCTTTTCATAGGGAGTAACCGTGTCTATAGGCTTCGCTTGCATCGGCAATATTGTTTCGGTAGAAGATGTAAAGTTTTCCGCTTTCTTTATCAACTTCAGAAACGCCTTGTCTGCTGCCGAACGTAGTGGAATGTCACGCACTATAGGAGCACCCTCGGTGCTTAAATAGCCTTCTTGGGTTTGATAGGCATAACGGTAATAACCATCGGACGACTGCATGATGGCGTAGCCATCGGCTGTGAGTCGTTGATGACGATGTTCGTCACCACGGAGATAGACGGTAATAACAGAACCATCAGGCTGCTTCAATTGGACAGCTCCCCGATAAGCAGGTGCTGCTGAGGCGGCAAGCGCTCCAACAAGCAAAAGGACGGATAGCAAGTTCTTACTTTTTTTCATAAATCTAAAGCATTTGGTTTACACTTGCAAAGGTACGAAGAAGCAAGAAAACTCCCACATTCATATTATAGATAGACTATGATTGGGATATAGACAAAAACTGACAGAACGATAAAATCGGCATTTTCCTTAGGTTTATCGTCGCATTCTTAATACTTTTGCAGCATAATTGGCAGTCCTCCACAATTCTGCCACACAGTAATAAATAGTATTCATTTAGTTCAACATTTAAAAAATCAGCTTATGAAGTACAAGTCACATTGGATCTCGCTCGCAGCGCTTGCAGCTCTCATAGGATGGTCTTCGCCATCTTGGGGACAGGAAGCAAAAACTGCATACGGCATCATTGAAAACGACGCAGGCATGGGCTCCGGAGTCTATACCTTTGATGTCAGTTGCGACACGCTCGACAACGTGCAAATTGTTGCTCCATTGAGCGTAGACCACATCATGGGTGCTACGATGGTGGACAACGTCTACTACTACATCGACTATGCACAGAACACAAAAGAACATAAGTCTCATGGATTCTATAGTTTTGACCTGGAAACAAAAAATGTAAAGAAAGTTGGTGATTACCATGACCTACAGCAAGGACCTGCAGCCAGCCATTTTGCTTGGAACGCACAGACACAGACCATGTATGCGCTGAACAGCGTACAATCTGGCAACGGGTTGGTGAAGATTGACCTCACTAACGGCGATCTCATCCCTGTCTGTACATTTTCTTACGACCGTCTAACGGAAAAAGACCAACAGTGGGACAAGAGTTTACACACCTTGATCTCGATTGCCATCAACTATGATGGCGACATGTACGGTGTGAGCTATAGTGGTGCACTATACAAAGTAAACCCCGTCACAGGACTTTGCTCCTTTATCGGCGAGCTCGACTATAATCCTGACCAAGCTTACATGTACAACAACAACTGTCTGTTCTTCGACAACGAGACAGGAAAACTATATTTCCGCTTCTTCACTTTCTATGGAAAGAAATATGAGTTGTCCGAAATCGATTTGAAGACAGCCCATGTAACCCACATTGCCACCCTGCCTTACGAGGTGGACGCAAGCGGCATGATAAGCAAGTCCTTCGGATTCGATGGCATCGTAATGCCGTACGTGCCTGCCGAAGCAAGTGCACCACAAAAAGTGCAAAACTTGAAGCTAACACGTGGAGAGCAAGGTGAGCTGACAGCGAAACTGGAATGGGACAACCCATCGAAGACCTATGGACGCGGTGGCACCTTAGAAGACCTTGACAGTATCATTATCTATCGCGACGGAGTAGAAGTGCACCGCATCGCCAATCCTGTCATCGGTGGCCACGAGACTTGGACCGACAACTTACCCGAGCGGGGTTATTACACCTACAAGTTTGTACCTGTAAATGACCTGGGGTATGGCGACCGCAGTTCCATCTCGGCATATATTGGCGTGGGAGACCCTATGAACGTGGGAGACCTCAAGGCTGAGGCAGAGGCCAACTGCGCCAACATCACGTGGACAGCACCCACAGAGGGTAAATTTAATTCATGGATCAACACCACTGACCTCACCTATGATGTATGGCGTATGCCTGGCAATGTGAAACTGGTTGAGAAGAGCAAGGAAACCTCCTTCACAGACACCACACTTCCAGTGATGGGCAAATACCACTATAACGTCATAGCGTATGCAGGCGGATACCAAAGCGACTCCATCAGTACGGAAGAAATCATCGCTGGGCCAGCATACCAAGCACCCGATACGCTACTGACCGACTACGCAAACTTTATGTTATGGAACAACATCGACGCCGATGGAAGTACCACGACATGGACATGGCAGCCAGCAGGACTTTACGGACAATTCGGTGGGGCCACCGATAATTATACCTATGAGGATTATGCCCCACAAAATTGGCTCATCTCCCCGCGCATCCGTATGGAGAAGGACAAGCATTACAAGATTACATTCGAGACCAAGACTGGTAGCGACAAGGTACAGGAGCTACTTGCCATCGGCTTTGGTCAAGGCGCAGAGATTAGCAATCAGGACAGCATCTATCAGTTTGCCTTAACGGAGAAAGAGGCTTTGACATTGCGCGTCAACCTGCCTGTTGTTGAAAACACAGGTGACTACAATTTTAGCTTTGTTCACCGCACGCTGTACAAAAACTATAATATCGCCATCAAGAACGTCATCTTTGCAGAAGACCACGAAGGCTATATCTCGGGACGGGTAACCTGCGACGGAAAGGGCGTGAGCAATGCACTAGTTCGCACGGAGAACGGACAGTTCACTAGCAGAACCAACAACGATGGTCAATATACTCTCAACTACCTGCCCGAAGGCAGTTATAACATTATCGTAGAAGCATTGGGTTATCGCGATGGCTCGGCTACTTCTACCGTCTCAGAGTTGGAAACAACCACAGAGAACATCGCTATTGAGGCCCTTCCCACTTATTCCCTCCACGGCAGAATTAGCGACACTGTGGGCGATCCTGTAGTAGGTGCAACTGTCATACTCTCTGGGTACAACAACTACGAGACAACGACGGCTGCAGACGGTTCTTACAGTATTAGCGGCATCTATGAGCACACGGGCTATACCGTTAGCGTAAGCAAGAACAAACTGTTGGGTGTCAGCGAGACCATTGACGTAAACGCAAACAAGACGTTGAACCTCACCCTGAAGGACAACATCAAGCCAGCCAAGGCAGTGAATGTGGCCGAGTCACCCAACGGCGACCAAACGGAAGTGACGTGGCAGGCACCAGCCAACGACCCGCGTGTGGACCGTATTGACGACGGTGTCATTACCACTGGCACTGGATACCAAAACGGCGCAACGAACAAATCGACCTTCGGTGTAATTCGTCGAGAAGCCGCCACTGTTTATGGCGCACAGTTCTACCTTACCAACGCACCAGGCGTAAGCCATTACAGTATCGCTCTGCGTATACTAGGACTGAAGGAGAACGGCGATCCCGACGAGGCGAATGTGCTTTTTGAAGAAACCTATGTACCTGTAAAGGATGACCAATGGAATGAGTACACCCTACCCACGCCTGTCGAGGCACCGAACGGGTACTACCTCTGCGTGGCAACAGCCAGTTGGCTTGGGATTGGCATAGACGGTGGCGGTGACACTGCAAAATATCCGTTCCAAGCAATGACCAACTGCTTCAGTGGCGATTTCACATCAGGCACCTATTATTATCTGGACAACCAGCAGAGCGAGAACATGCATCGCAACTTTATGATCCGCCCCGTAAGCGCTCCGTACAGTGTGTCCGAGGACCACATCACAAAGACGGGACGTTTCATGCCTTGCTACATGGAGAAGAACGAAAATGAACAACCCACGCTCTACAATTATAAGGACAACTACAAGGTGCAGGGAGCAGAGCCAACAACTCCACTGAAAACCGTACAGAATCGCGTACGCTACAACGTCTATCGCCTTACCCCTGCCAACACAGCCAATGAAGAGGCATGGACGAAACTGGCCACCAACCTTCAAGAGCGTAGTTACACTGACAGCAACTGGAAGACGCTTCCACAAGGCACTTATTATTATGCCGTGAAGGCCATCTATACAGGAGACAAAGAGTCCGTGGCAACTCTCTCCGACAGTATTGGCAACAAAATGCTCACTAACGTCGTTTTCAACCTCACCACCAACACAACGGACAATGAGGCTTATGGCGCAAGCATCGTCATGGTAAACGGAGGCGGCACACATACCTATCAGATGACAGCCGACAACGCTGGTGTGGCTACGAGCGGTAGCGTATGGAAAGCAACCTACGAGGTACACATCTCGCTCGACGGATTCTATCCGATCGATACAACCATCACTGTAGACAAAGAGAACAGCTACACATTCAGCTACGAGCTCATAGAGCACAAGGTGCAACCACACGGCTTGATCATTGAGAACGGATCGTATGGCGCACAGAAACTTTTCATTTGGAATTATCCCGAGTATTTCGAAGATAGTTTTGAAGAGCACGAAGACTTTGTGCTTAATTCTCCAGGCAGCATCGGCTGGCAGTATTTCGACGGCGACGAGGGCGAGACAGGTGCCTTCACTTTCTCTCAGGACGGTAGTAAGCCCTGGCCTAATGCCTTCGAAGCAATGGCCTACATCATTATGAATGCAGGAAAGGTTTCCGACGGGAAGGAAGGCACGCTCGCTAGCGACTATATCACATTGGCTCCTCGCTCTGGAGAGAAAAGCCTGCAGAGCTGGCCAGCGGCAGGTAAGAAAGAGGACGACTGGCTCATCACGCCGCACCTCCACTTCCAAGAGCCCATCAGCTTCCGATTCTACGCACTCAACTTCTCTAATAATGCTCCAGAAGAGATCGAGGTGCTTTATACGACTAGTGAGATCCCCGATGTCGAAGAGTTTATACGCATAGATAGCTGCACCATCAACAGCGCATACGGCTCTTGGGTGCTGAAACAGTATGACAGTATCCCTGCCGAGGCCAACTACATCGCCTTGCGCCGTGTGACACCTGCAGACGAGACTGGGTACACGCCAAAGATCCTAAATATCGACGACGTGGCCTTCGGTACAAAACTGCCAAACGCAGCCCGTTATTTGCCCAAGAATAACGTGAGACGCATGCCGTCGCTCGACGGTGCCTACGAGGTGTATCTCGACGGAGAATTGGTGGCCAGCACCGATGACACGCAATACTACTTTGACGGACTGACGGTGGGCAAGCATACGGCAGGTGTGATTGCCAGCTACACCTCGGGTAAAACTACTATGAGCACTATCGACTTCGAAGTGGATGCTACGGGAGTCAGTTCCATCACGGGCAGACAGGACGAGAGCAAGGCCGAGTTCTACAACATCAAAGGACAACGCATCAGCAATCATGACCTCCCGCGTGGCGTATATATCGTCAAGAAAGGTGGACACATCTATAAGAGCATTAAGAAATAAGTAGTTCGCCTTATATAATCATCAATTGTGACAGGGGTGGAGTAATTTGGACTTCCACCCCTGTTTTTTGTGACGTCCATTCCACATGTATCCCATAAGCTCGGACATGGGTGTTTAGTTTGCAAAGGCACCAAAGGTTTATTTTTGCAGCTCTTTACAAAGCGACATTGTGAATCCGCAAAAAGTTGTTTTTAGATCAACCATTCGCTTATTTGCCAAAAAACAACTATATTTGCAACCGAATTCAACATTTGGGAAAAGGTTATGAGAAAAAAGCTTCGTCACAACACTTGCCGGCCATGGGTACTGGCCTTCATGCTTGCTGCAGTATGGAGCGCACAAGCTTCCAACTACAAGTACCACTTCAAGAAGATAAACCAGCACTTCGATGCAATTGCAGAGAGGCTCAATCAACTTGACTTTGAGAATCGAAGAGCCGAGGCCAATCCTAAAGACCTGCAACAGTTGGCACAACTTGCGGGAAAGCATCCTCAGCTGCAAGCACGATCCATCTATTGGCAGGTGCGTATGACACAGTTCAACGCACGCCCAACTGAATGCATCCAGCAACTCAAAAAAGCGGAACGGCTCTGCCAGCCTGGCTACGACTACGACTTGGCACTCATTCGCTATCAGCTTGCTGGCAACTACGACCGCATAAGCGAATATATGCAGTGCTATCGCAACGCCTCAATGGCCATAGCTGTTTTTAGAAAGGCAAAAGACTATTATTTCATGGGAAATGCGCAACTGCTACTGGCACAACTTTTCCATGAGATCAACGATGACGAACACGCCAGCGAACAACTCCTACTGGCAAAAAAACAAGCTACGAGACAGCAGAATACCCCCTCAACCGCATCTACTTCTACCAAGCGATGCTGACAAAAGACGATGCTGAGAAATCCGCACTTTTGGCCAAAAGCGTCGCCGTTGGTGGACGAGACTGGGCGATGACCATGCAGGCCTACCTCAATCTGAGCGAGCTCGCACTGGATAAGGGACAAACGCAAAAAGCGGCGGCCTACTACAACATGGGCAAGGCCGAGATAGAAAAATTCGCCCCAGACAACGTAATCTTCGGGGCGCTACTTTCCCTGTCCCATGTAAAGATTCTCTATGCACAAGAATTATACGCCGAGGCTCTCTCCGTCATCGAAAGTCTGAAGACTATCGGACCCATAATCAAAGAAGAACTGTTCATGCAGGAGGTCTATCGCTACTCATGGCTTTGCCACGCTCACCTCGGCCAAAAGGAAAAGGCCTATGCCATGCTCCGCTTATTTCAAAGCGAATACGAACGCAACACCGACTCCATACGGGCCCACGACATACCCAAGGCACGAGCACGGGAAGAGATTCTGCGACAGAACGACCGTATACGAATTCTAGAGAAAGACGCACGCATCAAGACCACCTATCTCTATTTGGCCCTTTTGAGCATTGCGCTGATTGTCTTTGTGGGTCTAACAATTATCTATTACCTTCGTCAACGTTATCGCATCCGTGACATTGAAAACAAGCAGTTGCGTGAAAACTTGCGACAAGAAGCCCTCATCTACAGTATGAATCGCAAGAACTTTGAGGATGATCTGCAACAGAAAGCATGCGAGATAAGCAGCAATACACTGCTATTGGCCAATAAAAATGAGGTGCTTCAACAAATCAGCGATCTAACTCGACGCTTCTCCGACGAGGGGAGTATTCCCCGAGAATATGTCAAACACGTCAACGCTATAATTGCTGGAAGCCTAGACAATGACGATGAGTGGTCGCGCTTCAAACTCCACTTTGATAGTGTCCACCCACATTTCTTTGTACGACTAAAGGAGCTCTGCCCTGACCTGACGGAGAACGACCTCCGCCTATGCGCTTATATCAGCATTGGCATGCGCGCCAAACAGATTGCTGAGATGCTCAATGTGAGTCCTGACAGCATCAATAGCAACCGCTACAGGCTGCGCAAGAAATTTGGACTGCTAAGAGGACAGTCTCTCGACGACTATATCAGGAAAGTCTGATCGCGTCCGTCAAGGATAGGCTTTTGAAAAGTCTATCCTTGACGGACACACTTGCAATCAACAGATAAATCCATTGTCATAGAGAAAACATTGTGGGACTTTTGAACTATTTACTCCATTATATCATGTATGATGTATAATTTATCGGCGGCCTACGCCTCAATGGCATTCATCGTCTCGACATCCACGCACAGAGCGAAACTCTTGATACCTGTTTGCTTTTTGGCCATTTAGATTAATGGTTTAGCGTGCCCGTGTTGACAACAGGCTGTGCCGAGTCGTCACCGCAGAGCACTACGAGCAAGTTGCTCACCATGGCAGCCTTCTTGTCGTCGTCGAGTTCCACAATATCCTCACTGCTTAGTTTGTCGAGCGCCATTTTCACCATCGAGACGGCACCCTCCACAATCTTCTCGCGCGCAGAGATGATCGCGTCAGCCTGCTGGCGGCGAAGCATCACGGCGGCAATCTCCGGAGCGTAGGCCAGATAGTTGATGCGCGCCTCCACCACCTCGATGCCCGCCATACTTAGGCGTTCGTCGAGTTTCTCCTCCAGTTGTTTGTTGATCTCATCTGCACCGTCGCGAAGAGTCAGTTCCTTACTGGCCGAATCGTTATTGTCGTAGGCATAGAGTCCTGCCACCTGACGAAGGGCTGCGTCGCTCTGAGTCTTGACGAAATTCTCAAAGGCAAGCATCACGTTCGACACGCTTGTGCCAACCTGCTGTGCGCCCCCGCTCTGTGCCATGGTCTGTGAGTCGATTTCAAACATGGCCTTGTAGGTATCCTTTAGCTTCCACACGAGTACCAGGCCTATCATCACCGGGTTGCCCGTCTTGTCGTTCACCTTGATAGGCTGGGCGTCAAGGTTGCGAGCACGAAGCGACAGTTTCTTGGTGTTAATAAAGGGGTTAACCCATGAGTAGCCCACGTTGGTGTAGGTGCCTTTATATTTCCCGAAAAACATCATCACTCGCGCCTCGCCTGGTTCGACCATCACGAAGCCTCCCCAAACGAAGAGTGTGACTGCCAACAAAGCAAAACCCACGCCGATAAGAAGTCCTGCCAACAACTCGTGCTGGCACCAAACAAAGCCCGCAACCACCATGACAGCACTCAACACTGTCAACAGTATATTGAGGAAAAGCATGGCGAAACCACTGAGGGTCAAACCTTTGAACTGAAATTCCTTTGTCTCCATAATCATATTTTTTAGAGGGTTAGACATGATTGCTTGATGATATCATTATGACATTGCAAATATATGAATAATATATGAGACAACAAAGGAAATACTACGTTTTTTAAGTTTTATCTATACTTTTTTAGAACACTTTTCTGCAAATATGTAAACGAATCGTATCCAATAAAGAATAAGTATCCATAAATGCTTCTAATGATTGAGGATTGCAAGCTCTTTTCCCTTCAACTGCATCCACAAAGCTCTTTATAGCAGTATAATATCCCTGCGTAAATACTTGGTTGTTTTGCATCAACGGTTGGAAATTATTTCTACCAAACAGTTCGGCCGTCACATTCACATGCATCAAAACCTTTTCCAAGGGAAGTCCACAAAAACGATGTGGCTTCCGCTGGAAAGTGAGCGTTTCCATCTGTTCCAATGAGTAAATACCCTTGTTGGTGTTGATGGTCATACTCTCCTTTGCATCAGACCATGTATAGTCGGTGGAAAGCTCAAGAACTCCTATAGCATCAGCATGTTTGAGTACTAACATCACGGTATGTTCGTCAATGGGTTCCACACACCTTACCTCTGCCTTTCCAAACAAATAGACGACACAATCTATCGGATGAATGAATAGGTCGAGCAGAGCGTCTCCCTCGGGGTAAGCGCCAGTTAGAAATTTTAGATTATAAGTCTTTGTTCCCTTGCTCCCCTGCAACTTCTTCTTCAAGATTTGCATGGCAGGTGCGAAACGCTTTTGCAAATCGACCATCGCCAAAACTTGAGTTTGCTTCTGCAATTCTATTAAGCGTCTCAATTCTTCGGCATTCAAACACGGAGGTTTCTCTATGAACAAAGCCTTTTTATGCGCTAACACCCTAGATGCGATAGAGAAATGCGCCTTTGAAGAAACAGATACAAATACACCCTTTATATCTTCATCCGTTAAGACTTCGTCCAATGACGTAGTTGCACGGACGTGAGGAAAGACTCCTTCTATCAAGTGCAGCTTACCAGGAGTTTTACAACAGATGTATTTTAACGGTACATGTAGATAGTTGAGCACAGGATAAAGGTTGTTTGTACTATGATTTCCTATACCCACAAAGGCGTACTTTCCTTGGTAGGCTTGCTGCAACATTTTCATGTTCCGCACATGCTTATAGCGTTCTATGACATTTTTAATGTGTTCCATTAAAAACCAATCTTTTTGATATATTTTCTGTAAGTCTCTGCTCTATTGCCTGTCCATTGGTATTTACCATAGAAAACTTCGATGATGCTCTTAGGAAAAACCTTTTCAAGATTACGCAGCAGGATAATGTCATACTTGCGATGGAAGTTGATCCAGCAACCATTGCATTCTCTTGAATACTGGCACTGCACCTTGGTAGCTTCTCTCGAATTGAAAATTTCGTCCAATGAATGCTCATAGACGTTACCTAACATTACGCCCAGATTCTGGCACAACGGCACATCACCGTTGGAATGAATGACCAATTCGCTAAATATGCTTTGGCAACGTAAACGCAGACGACCATTTCTCCATTCCTTATACAATGCCACAAAGTCAAAATTTTCTTCTGTGCCATGAATGCTCTTGGGGATATTCTGAATGTAATGGGCCATATCGGCAGAAAGCAAGTCGGCAGTGGTGTCAAAAAAATCCATTGTGCCATAGATGCCTATGCGCACATCCACATCGTATCTCTTGGCGAGACCTATCACATAGTCCATGTCCTCAAAAGTATTCCATGGCGAGAGGCAAAACATCAGAGAGACTGGAACCTCGTCCTTTAGAGTCTCTATCACTTCCAACACCTTGTCATGGCCATTACAACCCCTCATGGCTTTGTATGTTTCCTTGTTGCCATCGAGCGAGACGTACAGATGGCTCGGATGATACAGTCTCACTGCCTCTATTACCTTTTGAGGTGCGAGACAATTCGACAATAGCGTATAGTTGGGATGGTTGTCCTTGAACCACTCCATGATGGCATTAGCCTCAGGATGAAGCAAGAATTCTCCACCCTCCAAACCTACAACAGTATTCTTTGTGACACACTGGCTCGCCATGATCATCTTTATCATTCTCAAGGACAGATGCTCTTCTGGTTTCTGCCATATTGAGCAATGCTTGCAACGCGACTGACACTTGGTGGTAGAGTAAATCATCAAAGTGCTCAGTCGCTTGTGATGCGGGCGAATGATGTTGTTGAGGTATAGCACCCCATTGCGTAAATAGTCGCTTGTTTTGTACATGATTGTCTTCCAAAGTTTTTGTTCATCTATTAGGTAAGAGACAACAAAAAACAGAAAGACTGCATGAGGACACCATTACCAAGTGAATCTTAGGCCGAAGGGAACAGTGAATGTGAACGGATGTTCTGTCCATATAGTATGGACGGAACTACCATTCGGCACATACCAGTGGAACGAAGGTTCTATGTAAACGCTCCACTTGGTAGCAAGCTTGTATTGTACTCCTATGCCAGTACTCACACTCCATTGCAGCGAAGGTATGAAATGCCAGTGATTTGTACAGGACGTGATAGGTCCGACAACATACTTTTCGTCTGTTTTACCATAGACCGGTATTTGCAGACTTCCGCCCAACGAAGAATATATAGTCCAATTCTTGACATCAAGCCACTTATACGACACATGCAAAGGCATTCCCAAATAATGCACATGTTGGGTTCGCTTGATATAATAAGCATCCTCTCCTATCGTGAAGTTGGACTTCAAGAGCGAAAACTGCAGGCCAGACATCAAACTCCATTTTTTCCCCAATGTCTTTGTTACCGAAATACCAAAACTAATCGGTTTGTCATGATGCTCATGCTCCACGATTTTCCCATCGTTCTTGATGTTATTGTTGATATTGTTTTTATTGTTGAAGGCTATTTCCATGAGTGCTTTCTCCTCCTCCGACAAGCCTTCGTGCTCTTTGATCTGCAAATAACGATAGTACTCGTCCCAAGTGGAGAACTTGTCGGGAGCCACAGGACCATCAGGCCCGTCAACGTCTGGCAGACCACCTCCCGAATTGCCAGTAAGCATTCTGTAAGCGTTTTGCGCTAAAGCAGACCCCAAAGAACCAGCAGCAAGCAACTGCCAATGGTGCTTTTTAGGAAGTACCGTTTCCTCTGTTATCAACGGTTTGTCGTACTCGTGCCAGCGTATTCTCATCGTATCACTAAAGATGCTGTCGTCTATTATTCCCGCAATACGAATGTTGTCCAAAGTACTTGGAGACTGAAGCGTATCAGTTGCAGGTATTGTGTCAACTATTGCTTGGACTACACGAGGATAGATGTTGCTTATTACCACATCCACTTCCTTATCCTTTTGGCTTTGATCCTTTGTGATCTGATCCTTTGTGGCCTGCTTTTCCTCCACTTGCCTGTTACCCAGACTTGTTTGTCCTTTATCTTCATTCTTAACCTGTGCCGTATGATTATTTTTCTCCTTCGCCTTGTCCTTTCTCCATAAAACACGACAGATCGGTATGCTAATGAAGATGATTGTAACGACTGCCAGCATACGTTTGCTGATCATTTTCCTCAGCATTGCTTTGGCTCTTGCCAGTTGCGACGATGAACTGTGGGGTTCGATCCCCATCCTTTCTGCTATTTCCTTATGGGAATATCCTTCGATCACGGCCATCTGAAAGACCTTGCTATAACCTGTAGGTAATTGGCGGACAATGTCCATGATTTCCTTTTCTCCCAAGTAATTCTCAGGCGTAATACTCCCTTCTACATCCAATTCTTCGTCCGAGAAAGACGAAAATGGAACGACACTTCTTTTCTGCTTGCACTTCCGAAATTTCAAGGCCTCATTTTTTGCTATAGCAGAGACCCATTCGCCAAACTTTGAAGCATCTCTAAGTTGATGAAGAGAATAGTAAGCACGGATAAACGCCACTTGGACAAGGTCATTCAATGCATCCTCGTCCTCATGGGTGATGTTAAAACACACCTTTCTCAACATAGGAGAATAGGTTTCGATAAGTTTTTTCAGAGCAGTTGTATCACCAGTCTTTACTCGCTTGATAGTCTCTTCTATATCCATATTTGGGATCAAAGCACTTTTGCTTTCTTCATAATAGGATAACCAAAAGCAAGAAATGACTGCGCTGACATTTATTAACAACCCTTAAACAAGCCTCGGGATTGTTAATGGAAATTTTCTCTGTTTGATCGATTTGAGTTGGTTGTCATAAAGTAAAAACAGTCAAGAGGCTGTGCTAACGATGTTGGCACGGCCTCTTGACCCTTTACAGCAATGCAGGCAACTCGAAGAGACGGATACCGTTGCTGCCTTTGATGAGAATGGTGCGTCCCGATGGCTGCTCCTCGGCGATAGCACGCCGCACGGCCTCAACATCAGGGAAGGTGCGGTAAGCAGTCTTGGTAGCTGCAAACTCTGGGCCAACGAGCCACACCTCTTGGAAACCGTCGCGCTCCAGAAGGTCCACAACCCGCTGGTGTTCCTCGGAAGAGGCCTCGCCAAGTTCGCGCATATCACCGAGAATAGCCATTTTGTGGTCGGCCTCGGTGAGACGGAAATTCTCTATTGCCGCCGCCATACTCGACGGATTGGCATTGTAAGCATCCACTATGAGGCGGTTGCGGTCGGTCACGGTCAGCTGCGACCGGTTGTTGCTCGGCTGATAGTCCTCCAGGGCCTGGGCTGCGTCCTGTGGCGACACGCCGAAATGGAGACCAATGGCAATGGCGGCGAGCATATTGCTCATGTTGTAAGATCCGATGAGCTGAGAGCGCACCTCCAATGGCTGCGGTGTGAGGGCCGCGGCGGCCTGGAAAGAGAAACAGAGGAAGGGGGCACAGGAGATCAGTGTGCCACGGATGTCGGCGGTAGAGTCCGTGCCATAGGTGACGACGCGGTCAAACTGACGTTCGGCAGCCATCTCCATCAGGTCGGCATCGCTCTCGTTGAGAAAGAGCAGGGCGCCATGGGCCCGCATGAAATCATAGAGTTCACCTTTCGTCCGTTTTACACCCTCGAAGGACCCGAAGCCCTCCAGATGGGCACGGCCGACATTGGTAATCACGCCACAGGTCGGTTCAACATAATCCACAAGCTGCTGTATGTCGCCCGGATGGGAGGCTCCCATCTCCACGACCGCTATCTCATGTTCAGGCGTGATCTGAAGCAGCGTACGCGGCACGCCTACATCGTTGTTGTAGTTGGCCTCGGTGTGGAGCACACGGTATTTTTTGGCCAAGACCGCGGAAACCAGTTCCTTGGTTGTGGTCTTACCATTCGTACCCGTGATGCCGATAACAGGAATGTCAAACTGGCGGCGATGCTCACGGGCCAGTTCCTTATAGGTAGTCAGCGCATCAGTCACGACGATATAGCGTGCGTCGCCAGCCACGGCATATTGCGGTTCATCAACCACGGCATAGCTACAGCCCTTCTCCAAAGCCTGGGCGGCAAAACGATTGCCGTCGAAGGATGCACCCTTGAGCGCGATGAAGAGACTGTTCTCTGGGCAATGGCGGCTATCGGTCGTCACGCAGGAGCAGCGACGATATAATGCGTAAAGTTCTTTGATGTCCATAATCTTGCAGATGATAAAAACGATACGGGGCGCGGTGGCACAGGCAATAGCTGCGCCCGACGGGTTCACCATCCTCCTGTATCCTTCCCCACTGCAAAAGTAATGCTAAAAGCTCAAACCCGCAAATTATCACCGATTATTTTGCAAATTCAAATTAATTATCTACTTTTGTCCGCTGTTGCAAAAAAGTACTGACACATGGAATATACAATACAAGTGAAGGGGCGGCTCGTCAGCCTTCGTGAACCGCAGGTCATGGGAATCCTCAACTGCACGCCCGACTCGTTTTTCGCCGGGTCGCGCGTACAGACCGAGGAGAGCATCGCCCGCCGTGCCAACCAAATCATCGAGGAGGGCGGCACCATGATCGACGTGGGTGGCTTCTCCACCCGCCCAGGCGGCGTGGAGGTACCGGAGGAGGAGGAGATGCGCCGCTTGCGCTTCGCCCTGCCCATCGTGCGCCGCGAGCAGCCCGAGGCCATTCTCTCGGTCGATACCTACCGTCCCAACGTGGCACGAATGGTAGTAGAGGAGATGGGAGCCGACATCATCAACGACGTGAGCGAGGGTGGCATCACGGGCGTGGTCGATACGCCGCTGGAGCAGACGACCGACGAATATCCTGCCATTTTCCGCACGGTGGCAGCCTTGGGCGTACCCTACATCCTCATGTCGGTAAAGCCCACCATCCACGACATGCTCTTGGCTATGGCACGCGAGGTGCAGCAGCTCCGCGATCTAGGACAAAAGGATATCATCCTCGATCCTGGATTCGGTTTCGGCAAGACGCAGGAGCAAAACTACGACGTGCTCCGCGAGATGAACCGTCTGAGTACTCTCGGCCTCCCCATCCTCGCTGGCATGAGTCGCAAGCGGATGATATGCCAGCCGCTGGGCACCAATCCCGACGGCAGCCTCAACGGCACGACCGTTGTCAATACGCTGGCCCTGATGAACGGCGCCTCCATCCTCCGCGTCCACGACGTCAAGGCGGCAGCGGAGGCGGTGCGCCTCTTCGGCTGCTACCAGGCTGGATCGAAGAAATAGTACCGAGGCTGCAATAGAGAGAATTCTCGCCAATCCCCCACAAACAACCCAGACACAGTCATGTTTTTTGAATTTGGAATCAAAGACGTAATCGACATTCTCCTTGTCGCCCTGATGCTCTACTATCTCTACCGGGTGATGAAGGAATCGCGATCGCTCAATGTGTTCATCGGCATCATGGTCTTTGTCCTCGTCTGGCTCTTCGTGAGCCAGGTGCTGGAGATGCGTCTTCTGGGCAGCATCATGGACAAGCTCGTCTCCGTCGGTGTCATCGGCATCATCGTCCTCTTCCAAGAGGAAATACGCCACTTCCTCTACAATCTCGGCGCACGCCGCCAGGTGCAGAGCGTGCTGCGCATCTTTTTCAGTAACAAGGATGAAGAAAAGGCGGACAAGGAGGCCATCATGCCCATCGTGATGGCCTGTATGAGCATGAGCCGTGGCAAGGTGGGCGCGCTGATCGTCATCGAGCGGGGCATCTCGCTCAGCGACATCTGCGATACAGGCGACTATATCGACGCGCGCATCAACCAGCGCCTCATCGAGAACATCTTCTTTAAGAACTCACCCCTCCACGACGGTGCGATGGTGATTACGAAGAAGCGCATCCGGGCCGCTGGTTGCATTCTTCCCGTGAGTCACAACCAGGACATTCCCAAGGAACTGGGACTGCGCCACCGTGCCGCCATGGGTATCTCGCAGGACTCCGACGCCATCGCCATCGTCGTCTCCGAGGAGACGGGACGTATCAGCGTGGCTATCAAGGGAGAATTCCAGCTGCGCCTCTCGGCAGAGCAGCTGGAGAGCGTGCTCACCAAGGAGATGATGCCCGCCACCTAATCTTGGATCCGCTGACGGATATCCTGGCTGATCGTAGCGGGATCGACAGGACGAAGGCCGTCGGGAGAAAGAAGAAGAAGGAGGTCAGCCAACTCGGCAGCCAACTGGAGGTCGTGGGTGGAAAGGAGGATAGTCTTGCCCATGGTGTGGGCCAAGCGCGAGAGCAGCCGGAGCGTGTCGATGCGACTGTGGAAGTCGAGGAAGGCCGTCGGCTCGTCGAGAAGAATGATGGGGGTCTCCTGAGCCAAGGCGCGAGCAATCATCACCTTCTGACACTCACCGTCGCTCAGCGAGTCGATCTTACGGTCACGAAGCGGCCAAGCCCCCGTCTCGACAAGACTTTGGCGCACGGCCAGCTCATCGCGGGCAGCAAGGTTGCCCCAAAAGCCCGTATAAGGACTGCGCCCCATGCCGACGAGGTCGTGGACGGTGAGTCCACCCATTTCGGGCCGCTGGGTGAGAACGATGGAAATAATCCGTGATCGCTCGCGCTGCGAGAGACTATCGGCCTCGCGGCTACCCAGCCAAATCTCTCCGCCCACCTTCGGCTGAAAGCCCGACAGGGTGCGCAGGAGTGTCGATTTGCCAATGCCATTGTCGCCGATGAGACAGGTCAGGCGACCTCCGAGGATAGTAATGTTAATATCACGGGCCACGACGGGACCACGGCGATAGCCGATGGAGAGATGGTGCAAGCGGATGTCCATGGCGCAAAAGTACGCATTTTATTTGGTTCTCTCACCATTTTTCACGATATTTGCAAACTGAAAAATCATATACTCACAGGATAAGAGTGAACTAACGACCAAGGATAAGAGTGAACGAGCAATGACAATCAACGAGAACGCCCAACAAGCCCTCCAGCGGCAAAAACTGCTGCTGCAGATGGAATATTACGCTGAGAAAGAGGCTTTCCGCAAACAGACGGAGGTTGTGGGAATGCAGCGCAAGGTGAAGCGCGGCGACGCATGGTTTCCCCTGCGTGTGGGCAAAAACTACTATAATAGCCTCAACCAGCGCGTGGTGGAGGTGTACAGAGGGCAAGACTTGGACATAGAGCACAATTTTGAGTTTGGCAAACCCGTAGTCTTCTTCCGCCAAACCACCGAGGGCAAACTCCATTTCTTTTCCTTCACGGGCACCGTCTCCTACGCCGATGGCGAGCGGATGGTAGTGGTCGTCCCCGATAGCGCTCCGCTACTCGATCTTCAGTCCGACGGCGGACAGAAGATCGGTTGCCAACTCTCGTTTGACGAGACGAGCTATCGCGAGATGCTCGACGCCCTCGACCGCGTGATCTCGGCAAAGGGCAATCGTCTGGCCTACCTGCGCGACCTCTTCTACGGTCCCCAGCCAGCACAGACCTATGGTTTCGGTCCAGTGCACCTGCCGTGGCTCAACGGCGTCCAGGAGCAAGCCGTCAGCGAGGTAGTGCGCGCCAAGGACGTGATGGTCGTCCACGGCCCCCCGGGCACAGGAAAGACGACGACTCTCGTCGAGGCCATCAACGAGACACTGATGCGCGAGAGTCAGGTGCTGGTGTGCGCACAGAGCAACATGGCGGTGGACTGGATCTCGGAGAAACTGGTCGATAGGGGCATTCCCGTACTGCGCATTGGCAATCCCTCGCGCGTCAACGACAAGATGCTGGGGTTCACCTATGAGCGACGCTTCGAGGCCCACCCCGACTATCCCCAGCTTTGGGCCATACGCAAGGCTATACGCGAACTGCGGGCACAGCGTCGGCGAGGCGGTTCGGAAAACTATCATCAGAAACTCGAAAGACTGAAGAGCCGCGCCACAGAACTGGAGCTACGCATCAATAGCGAGCTCTTCAACGAGGCACGTGTCATCGCCTCGACCCTGGTGGGGTCCAACAACCGGCTGATGCAAGGCCAAAAGTTCAACACGCTCTTCATCGACGAGGCAGCGCAAGCCTTGGAGGCCGCATGCTGGATTGCCATCCGACGAGCCTCGCGGGTGATACTGGCTGGTGACCACTGCCAGTTGCCACCCACCGTGAAAAGTATGGCCGCACTCAAGGGCGGACTAGGCAAGACTCTCATGGAGCGCATCGTAGAGCGGAAGCCCGCAGTGGTGACGCTGCTGAAGGTGCAGTACCGGATGAACGAGGAGATCATGCGCTTCTCCTCCGACTGGTTCTACCACGGCGAGGTGGTGGGTGCACCACAAGTGAGCCACCGTGGCATTCTCGACTATGACATTCCAATAGACTGGATAGCCGTAGAGGGCGAGGCGGGAGAAGGTGGCGAGGAGTTTGTCGGCAACAGTTTCGGGCGGGTGAACAAGCGCGAAGCAGAACTCACCCTCGACGTGCTGCGCCGCTATTTTGTGAAGATCGGCAAGCGACGCGTGCTCGACGAGCAGATCGACGTGGGCGTCATCTCCCCTTATCGTGCACAGGTACAGTACCTCCGCGCGCTGATCAAGAAGGACGCCTTCTTCAAACCCTTCCGCCACCTCCTCTCAGTCAATACAGTGGACGGTTTTCAGGGCCAGGAGCGCGACGTAATCCTCATCTCCTTGGTGCGTAGCAATGCCGAAGGCCAGATCGGCTTCCTCCGCGACCTGCGCCGAATGAACGTCGCCATCACCCGTGCGCGGATGAAACTCATGATTCTGGGCGACCCTGCCACGCTCTGCCGCCATCCGTTCTACAAGCGACTCTACGACTACGTACGATCTTTGGGTGGAACGGAGGCAGCAGATCCCGAAGCTACTCCGTGATGATGATGCAATAGGGCATGGGCTTTTCCAGCTGCATGAAGGTGATAGTCGGCGCATCGTCCTTCATGTAGAAGAGCGTGCTGCTCTTGCCGTCGGCCTTGTCGGCCTTATACCCCATCTGCACGGCCTGCTGCTGAAACTGCTTGTAGCAAGCAGCGTTGAAGATGCAGAGATACAAGGACTTGCCGTTGGCGTCGAGGAGGATGAGGGAGGAGTTGCCTTTGGCAAACTTCGTGGGCAGGCCGTCCTTGGTCAGGTCCATGTTCTTCACCCAGGTGTATTCCTTGCCAAAGGCCGTCGAGACGCCCTTGTACTGGTAACCCTGCTTCGTGAGCAAGTCGTTGGCGGATTGTTGCCTGGGATTCTGAAAGATACGCACGGCCTGTGCCAGACTCACCACGTCGCTTTGCGCATGGACCGTCAGCGTGGCCGCCATCAGGAGGAACAGAAAAGAAAAGATCTTTGTTTTCATGAATGTCGTCTTTGGTGAGAGATGGTCGTCGGACTATTTCACTACGGTGGCCCGGACTACACGGATATCCTTCAGCGGGCGGTCGTGGTCATCGGTGGCAGCCTTCTCGATACGTTCCACGACCTCCAGTCCCTCCACGACCTCGCCAAAGACCGTATAAGAGCCGTCGAGGTGGGGTGTGCCGCCAAGCGTCTTATAGACCTCGCGGATCTCCGGTGTGAGTTTCACTGTCCCCTGCGTCATCTGGTCTATGCGCTGCTGCAGTTTGTCGAGCGACGCATCGTCCCACTGGCGTCCCCAGACAATATAAAACTGTGTGGCCGAAGAGCGGCGCTCCGGATTGACATCGTCGCCCTCGCGGGCTGCTGCCACGGCCCCGCGCTTATGAAACAGTTGCGGGAATCGGATCTCGGCCGGAACGGAGTATTTCTCCGGTGTGTCGCCGAGGAGCTTGCCCTGTGACGCACCAATGCTGCCGAGGTCGCCCGTCTGCACCATGAAATTGCTGATGACACGATGGAAAAGCACGCCGTCGTAGGCATGAGCCTCCACCAGTCTGAGGATGTTGTCACGGTGCTGCGGCGTCTCGTTGTAGAGCGCGATGCGCACATTGCCGCTGTCGGTCTCCAGGAGAATTTCGTGGCGCGGCTCGGAAGTCTGGGCCGACACGCCCAGGGCGATCGTCAGCAACAGGCTAAGCAGGAAGGTTGTCTTTCTTCTCATCTTATTATTTATTATTGATTTTTTACTTTTGTGGAACATGATCTTGAGGAACACAGAACAGCTGCAAGGCCATCTGCTTAGCAGCTGACCATGCCGTTGTCCTCTCGCAGTTTCTCGTTGGCGATCATCAGTTGGATGCACTCCTCCAAATACTTGTCCACCTTCTGTCCCACGCGAGGGAAACCAAACTGGTGGGCCACCACGCGTTTCAGTTCGTTGCTTGGGATGGTACCCTGCTGTTGGACAAGATAGGCGATACAATTGCCGATCTCGCAGGGTGGTATCTCTTCTATCTCGCGCCCGCTGGCCTTGCGGTATTTATTCCATCCTCTCAGCCGGTCCTCAGAGGTCCAGACCGTGGGATTGGTCTCAGAGTCTCCCTTATCGAAATAGCATCCCAAGGCCGCATGCCGCACCCAGTCGGTGAGACGGATCGTGACACGTGGTATTTTCCACTCCTTTGCGATGCGCTTGGCGAGGTAGCTGAGACGGATGGGCTGCTCCACCCTCACGATCTCCTTCACGCCCATAGTGGCGCGTCGGCCATTGAGAAGCAAGACCTCGAGGCCACCCACGCCGACGAGATGGTTTATCTCCGCCACCTCGTAAGTCTCCAGCAGCGATTCGTCCTCGGGGTAGATGATCTCCTCCGCCGAGATGTTAAACGTGGCGGAATGCTTTTGCTCTTGCGGCTGCTCCTTGGTCTCATAGGGCGAGAACAGGTCGCCGTCGTCGTCAGCCTCCTTCAACAACGCTTCCAGGGCCTGACACAGACGTTCGAAGGTCGCCTCGGGGTTGAGGAACCAGTCCACGCTCCAAAGGCGAAGCAGCTTCCAGCCCAGATGGCGAAGCACCTCGGGACGACAGATTTCGCGGTCGCGCACGGTCTTCGTGACATAATATTTCGGGTTGTCGCAGAGAATGCCACAGAGGTAGCTTCCCTCGTCGTGCGGATTGCGCACGGCGATATCGACCTTGAAGGCCGAGCGTCCCACATACAGATCGACCTGGTAGCCCCGATCCTGCAGCATCCGGGCCACTTTCTGGGTGACGGCGTCATTGGCCGTCTCCTCATTGCCCGTCTCCAGCGCTTCGGCCTGTAGGGCCAGGCGTCCCGTCTTCGCATACTCCAGGAAGCGTTTTAGTCCCACCACGCCCGCGGCCTGCGTTCTCCGCAGGTCGATCATCTCGGGCTGCAACGTCGAGAAGACAATCATCTCGTAGCGCGCGCGGCTCACGGCCACATTGAGGCGTCGCTCACCTCCTTGGTTGTTGAGCGGTCCGAAGTTCATCGACACCTTCCCCCGCTTGTCTGGACCGTAGCCCACACTGAAGAGAATGATGTCGCGCTCGTCGCCCTGCACGTTCTCCAAGTTTTTGATGAAGATCGGTTCCTCGGCGTCATAGGCCAACTGCTCCATCTCTGGATTTATCGCCAGCATCTCGGTGAGAATATCCTCTATGAGTCCCTGCTGCACCTTAGAGAAGGCGACGATACCGATGGAGCGTCGTGGATGGGAGGGATGTTTTATATAGTCCTGGAGGATGCTCACCACCTTGCGACTGATGGCCTCTGCCTCGGCGCGATTGCTGCGCGTGCGTCCGTAGTCATAGACGCCATCCACGGGGATGAAGCTCACCTTCGACGTGCGGTTGTCCACCGAAGGGAAGGTGTAGAGTTTGCCGTCGTAGTATTGGTTGTTGCTGAAGGCGATGAGCGACTCGTGACGGCTTCGGTAGTGCCAGCTGAGGTAGCGCGAGGCCATGGAAAGCGTGATACAATCGTCAAGGATCGACTCCATGTCGTCGTTCTCAGCTTGGCTCTCGTCCGTCTGCTGCATCTGGAAGAAACTCGTCGGCGGCATCTGCTTCGGGTCTCCCACTACCACGAGCGACTTTCCGCGCGCTATCGCTCCCACAGCCTCGGAGGTCGGCATCTGCGAGGCCTCGTCGAAGATCACGAGATCGAAGGGCGGCTGGTCGAGGTCGAGAAACTGTGCCACGCTCATCGGGCTCATGAGCATACAGGGGCAGAGGCGCGGCAGCAGCGTGGGTATTTGGTCGATGATCTTGCGGATGCTCGCCCCGCGTCCTCCACTGGCTATATAGCGCTTGAGAATGCCCAGCTCCGAGGATTTCGACGCCTCGACCTGAGCCGACGGGATAGTGGAAGCCAGCTTGTAGTAGAGTTCCTTCTGCGTGAGCACTTCGTAGCGAGACGCTATCTCGCGGTATTTTCGTATATCTTCCTCGAAAAGTCTACCGTCGAAGAGGTTCAGCGGCTTCTTCTCGTCGATGATATTCATGGCCACCCGCTGATAGACTCCCTTGGCAAAGGCGTCGGCTATCTCTGCCATCGACATAGTGGGATTGTCCCAAATCTCCTCGACGAGGTTGCCGAGATGATGGTCGCGGAGCATCTGCTTGCGCTGGCACCAGATGGTCCAGTTGCGCACACTGTCGAGATGGTCCGCCCACTGGTCGATATGCATTCCCAGGAAGGATAGCGTGTTGTTGTCGGGGGTACACCCCATCTTCTCCATCTCCTTCAGCTGCGTCGCCACAAGGCGCATGGCCTCGACCTCCTCGTCAGTGAAAGGCAGGGCGGTGGCGGTAGTGTGCTCACTTAGCAGTCCGTGATATTTGCTGAGCGCGTCAAACAAAGGCTCGACGTCCTCCTCCCTCATCCCGGGTCGGTAGGCGCGGAGCTGGCTGAGCACCCTCCGTTTGCCCATCATGCGAGGCAGCCACCATTTCGCGCACGCCTTTCTCCATTCGTTGCGCACTTGGTGGTAGTCGAGGTCGAAGATCTCCCTCGTATAGTCTTTTTCTATCTTTTCCTGCGCTTCTGCAGCTATCAGAATCCAGTCCATACCCCGCGTCGATTCCTCCACGGGACGATCCGTCGCATCGTTGAAGCGTCCTACGGCCTCGCTCACGACGCCTATCTTCTCCCGTATCACCTCCATCGGTCCGCGTAGCTGCTTCTCCAGTTCCATCGACGCAGAGGTAATGGTCAGTGCGCGTAGCGGATGAGTGGCAGGGTGGCCGCTGACGGCGAAGACGGTGTCGAGCGTGCGTATCTCCTCCAGGTCCTGCATAAACTGATCTATGGAGAAGTGCTTTATGTAGAAGTCGCCCGGCGCAATAGGTTCGCTTTCCACTGCCGTGATGCGGGTGATACACTCATAGAGCGACACCCCCCACCTCTGCGGACGGTGATACAGTCGCTCCACGTAAAGGGCGAGGCGACGGCGCTGGCGGAAAAGCTGTCGGCTCTCCTCCATATACTCCTCTGGCTCCTTGATGCGGGTCACGTCCAGGGCCTCCTGAAGCTGGCGTAGCAAGTGGCTCTTGGTCATCTTGTTGGAGTGCATCTCGAGGCAGAACGGGTGGAGCTGCATCTTGCGCAGGCGATTCTCCACTACCTGCAGAGCCGCCATCTTCTCGGCCACGAAGAGCACGCGCTTGCCTTTGTAGAGGGCATTGGCGATCATGTTGGTGATGGTCTGGCTCTTGCCCGTTCCCGGCGGACCATAGAGGATGAAGCTGCGATCCACGCCCGACATGAGGATGGCCTCGAGCTGCGACGAGTCGGCGGGCAGCGGTACAGCGGAATAGTTGGGCGGATCCTTCTGGTCGCTGATGCGCACGTTGACAAGGTGGCGCTTAGGCTGGTGGAGCTTGAGGCGCTTGGCGATGAGCGACTGGATGATGGGGTTGCGCTCCATCTTCTCGCAGTTGTTGTGAATGTCGTTCCACATCACAAACTTCGAGAACGAGAAGAGGCCGAGCATACATTCCTCCACCACGTCCCAGCGCTTCTGCGTTTTGATGGCTCCGCGCACCATGGCGAGAACACGTCTCACGTCAATGCCGTGGTCGTCGGCAGGCAGCGTGTCGAAGTCGGGCATGTTCACCTCAAACTGCTGGCGCAGCATCTCCGTCAGCGTGGTGTTGAAGATGGGGTCTTCCTCACGCGTCCGGATCACATAGCGGTTGGCCCCCTTGCGAACCAACTTCACCGGCAGGAGCAGCAGCGGGGCGTAACGGGGCCGCTCGCTCCGGTTCGTCTCGTACCATTTGAGCAGTCCGAGGACGAGAAAGAGCGTGTTGGCACCATTCTCCTCCAGCGCCGTGCGCGACTCGCGGAACAAGCGTCGCTGCGAGAGTTCCAACGCTTCATCGTCAAGGTAGGAGACCAGTCGCTTGCGACGCAGACTGGCATCGGCCAGTTCGCCCAGATCCTTCTTGTAGCTGATGCTGTCGTAGATGCCCCAGCCGTTGGGCTGCGTGCTGACCCCTGCGGGCTTGCCAACGAGTTCGATGTCGGCACCATCCTGCAGCTGGTTTTCGAGCGTGTCGATATGATAAGAGACAAAGGGAATCACCTTTTGTCCGATGCGCATGTTGAGGAGGTTGTTGCGGAGGGAGAAGTCAAGGAGCTTACGCTCCCAGATCTGCGTACGCGTGAGCACTTTGGGCTGCGCCGGCACTTCCTCCTCGATGGTCTGCTGCTGGCGCACCCATGATGTGGAGTCGCCATGGCCCACGCCCTTCGTTTCCGCCGTCTCGCCCTCCGTGGGGAGCGGCAGGATGTGGTTGACGCGGCAGCAATAGACATCGACGAAGCAGACGATGCTATCGGCCTCAGCAGTGACATAGCGTTCGGCATTGGCCACGGCGTCCTCGAAACTCACGTCGGCCGAACTCGTCAGGTCGATGCTTTCGAGGAGCACCATCTCGTTGACGCCGTCGCTCATCGCCTTGGAGAGGAAGGCGGCGTCGTCGGACGTGGTCTGCTGATAATAGTTGTCGATGAGCCAGCAGCCCACGAAGGCGTGGCCCTTCTTGATAACCACCAGCGGGTGAAGGCCGGCAGCCTCCAAGGCCGAGGCGAGCAGTACGGTGAGGTCCAGACAGGTGCCCAACTTCTCTTTCAGCACCTGCTGGGCAAGACGCACGCGCTGCCCCTTCTCCTCAAAACTGGCGGGTGGGGCTGCATAGACGATGCCCAAGTCGCGGATAGCCTGGAAGATGGCGGCACACTGGGCGCGAACGCGGTTGGGCTTCTGCTGCTGATACTCGTCGAGGGCAGCATCGCCCGTGAGTTCCTCCAGTTTACGGGCGGCACTGACCAGCACGGGCTGGAGTTCCGGCGCATTGGGCGTGACGAAGGCGGCGATCAGTTCTGGCGAGATACCCACACCCGGCCACTCATTGGCCGTGAGGATGCGGAGGACGTGGTCCTGGACCTCCATTTCCTCGCCATCGACCGTCAGCGTCAGGGTGAAAGTAGTCTCTACGCTCTCCGAAAGATGGCGCAGCGACTCCAGCTGGAGCTGCAGGTCGAGGTCGGTGATCTCTACCGATTGGCCCGCAGGTAGCACGTCAAAAGTGCGCTCGCAGCCCGCCACATGGTCTCCCGCCAGTGTGAGGACCACTTTCTGCCAATCCTCCTCGCTGTCGTTGACCACTTCCACGCGCTGAATGCATTTCTTGCCATTGCGGGCCAGCACATAACTGATGGCCGGAATGTACTCAATATTTACAATTCTTTCTCCTGTCATACAAAAGCTCATCGTCTGTAATGGCTACAAAAGTAGGCATTTCCTTTGACACAGGCAAATCCGCCATATGCCAGTTTGTTTAGAATTCTCCTTTCAGCACATATTTCTAGAAATGCCACAAATTACTAAAATGCGGAAAATGGAAAGAAAATGACTAAAACACGGAAAGGAATTTAAGCGGATTAAACTCTCGAAAGAATAAAGAGTGGAGAAACAAGGGGAAAAGGGGTAAAAAAGAGTTTTCTTGTTCAAATTCTTGAATTTGGAACACTTTGATCCGCTTCGGCTTTTTATCTGTCGCCATAAGCAACTCATTGGGCGAAAAATCTGCCGCAACGTGCTATGAGCCCTATGGCAAAGCCACATCTGCACAAAGAACAAGGCTGACAAGGCACACCCTCATTTAAACAAGGGTGAGAAAGAAACAATGCCTGTTCAGGAGCAAGGGATGGCCGGGGCTACCTGAAGGATCAGTAGTCCTCTAGATACCCCTTGGTGAAAAGGTCGTAGGCCACGGCCTCCAGCTCCTTGAGCGTCATTTTCTCCACTGCCCGCTCAATAATGCGGACAAAATGCTCGCGACGGTAGTCGTCAGTATCTGACAATCTGTCTTCCATCTTCATTGGATGTTGCGTTCATTAGTATAAAACAAGATTATTGGCCGTTGCGTTCGTAGAATTGAATCGCGCGTCCGTCGTACTCCTCCTGGCGCACCAGGCGCACCCCTCCAGGCAACTGGGGCGCACGCACGCCCTCTCCGAGACAGAAAGGCGCGGTCTCGACGCGTAGTTCGTCCCACAGACCAGCGTCGAGGAAGGACTGCAGCGTCCTTGCTCCACCCTCAACGAGCAGCGACTGCTTCTTCTCCTCATAGAGATGGCGTAGCACGGCGTCGATACTGTCAAACGGAAGGTAGCCCTCAGGGAGCGTACCCTCCAGTCCGTGGCCCAGGACGATACGTTCGGGGTCGGACCCAGCCCACTCACGCACCGTCAAGCTCGGCGCATCCACCGCCCAGGTCGTATGACCGACGAGGATGGCATCGCTTTCGCTGCGCAACTGGTGTACCAGCATCAGGGTGAAAGGCGAGGAGATCGGTGTCCGCCGTCCCTCTGCCCCCAAGAGACCATCGGCTGTTTGGGCCCATTTCAACGTGATATAGGGCCGCTGAAGCGTGTTGTAGGTGAAGAAACGCTTGTTGATCTCCCTGCACGCGCGCTCCATCACGCCCACCACCACCTCGATGCCAGCCGCTCGCATCCGCTCGATGCCGCGACCCTGCACCTTGGCGAAGGGATCGACGCAGCCGCAGACCACACGCCTCACGCCCTTGCTGACGATCAGGTCGGCACAGGGTGGTGTCTTGCCATAGTGGCTGCACGGCTCCAGCGAGACGTAGATCGTACTCTCTCTCAGCAGCGTTTCGTCCTCGGTCCTCACCGAGGCAAAAGCGTTGACCTCGGCGTGGCCCTCGCCACAACGCTTATGGTAGCCCTCGCCGATGATGCGCCCGCCGGGAGCTACGATCACCGCGCCGACCATGGGGTTGGGCTTGGCGCCCGCTTGTCCGCAGCGCGCCAGTTGCAGGCAGCGCCGCATATACAGTTCGTCCGTTTCTCTTTGCATAGTTTTTTGCTTCTTAGAGGATAGTAGTCAAGGCCTGCTTGATCCCTGCTGGGATGATTGTCAAACCCATTGTTCCTCCATCATATATATAGTCGCGAAACCCTGCGCCTATCGCTCCACAGCCTCCACGACATACCCCTGCTGGCGCAGCATGGTCAGCACGCTGTCTTCGCCCGCGAGGTGGCCCGCACCAACCACGAAGAGCGAAGGCTGGGCGGACATGATCGTCGGCATCTTCTCCACCCAACGCCGGTTGCGGTCCACGACAAGCTGCTGGCGGTCCTGGGGACCATCGGAGCAGCCCTCCAAAAACTGCTGATCCATCACCTCGCCCAGCCGCTTCAGGTCCTGTTTTTTATAGGCCGCGATCATATCCTCCAAGTCCTGTTGCGCCCGGTCGAAATGTTCACAGAGGCAGACCAGATCGCGCACCTGCTTCTCCAACGGCTGTCCGTAGAGCAGTCTCATCTGCTCGTCGCCCGTCTCCAGTCCATCCGTGGCTTTGTTGTTCTCCTGCGCTACCTTTTGAAAGTAGAGGTCGATGAGGTCGCTGGAGTCGAAACTATCCGCATGGCGCTTCATACAGGTCATCACGGTCAGCACGTTGGACAAAGCCGCTGGTGCCATCCGCCCCATCTGCGCCATAATCACGGGGTTGTCGAAGTCGGCCCCCATCACGCTCAAGAGCGCCTTGTTGAGCGACTTCATCTCGTCAGATGTCAGCAGGTCCTTGATGGTCTTGCCCTCAGGTAGCATCATCGCCTCGGAGACGCGGGTGAGAAAATCCTGAGACAAAGCCTCCTTGAAGTCGATCTCACCCACCACGCAGTCGGTCGCGTTGACCGCCTCGTCAATGCCCACAATCTGTGGGACAAACGACGAGGAGACGACATGCACCGTACCAACGATATACGACGGGCGCGTCAGGTCTTTGCCACTGATCTTGTAGAGGAGTTGCGCCTGGGCGGCGAGGCCGACCATCGTCAGCGCACAGAGAGTGGAGAGGATGCGCACGGTAAGGGTCGGCAGCTTCATGCTTGCAAAAGGCTTCATACATACCGACTTTAGCATGCGACTATGCTTCTTCATACATTCTATCTTCTTCATGTGTCCTAAGGATGAGGGGGTGAGTGAAAAAAATTCCTACTATTACTTTTTCAAGTCGAAGCCGACACGCACGCCGTCATAGTTTTTGGAGATGTCTCCCACGACCTGCGCCGTACTGTTGCCACTCACGGCTGCCATTGTCTGGAAGAGCGTGAGCACCTTCTTCGACTCGAAGAGCACGCTAATGCCCGAGAGGCCGTTGCGGACGACATAGCCATTGAGGTTGATGAGGAGACCCTTCAGTTGCAGCGAAGCATCGGTCGGGTTATAGGTATAGGTGCCATTCCAGGCCCTGCCGTTGATCTTGGCCGAGAACGTGCCGTCCTTGGCGAACGTCAACTGGGTGTTGGAAGACGTGAAGCCCAGTTTGCGATACTCCTCGCCGAGTTTCTCCTCCACCTTCGCCGCTGCCAGTTCGCCACCAGCACGCGCCAGGAGGTTCTCCGAAGTGAAGGCGCATCCCGGACCGTCGTAGCGCCAGGTGCCGTAGAGATTCTCCTTCGAGAGTTTGCCACCACCGATGATCGACGAGATAATGTTGCCGACTGACTCGCCGACACCACTGCCCAAGATACTGCCGTTGCCCTGGTTGCCCTGCGTCGTCGTACCGCCACCTATTCCGCCGAACGAGGCGAGCATCAGCGAGGCGGAGAACATTCCTAAAATCAATCCTTTCTTCATGACTCTATTTTCTTATTAGTTGATTCCAATTTGGGTCTATTTTTTTGATTATACACACTATGTTTTTATCGATTCGATCGGCTATTCCTTTCTATCAGCCATTTTATCGGGTCTATCGAGCGCATAGCCGATTCTATCATTTATTTTTCCCTTGCAGTCGGAGCTCCCTGACCAGCTGCGCACCCCGCTGGGCAAGATGCGCCTCGGCCACGTCGGGCCTCATCGCCTCCTCCTGTGGGAACCCCTCGGGATGGATACTGCCCACGCTTGCGAATCCTGCATCGAGCAGTCGCTGCGCATCCTGCACGCGACCCGACCACAACACGACATCGACACCTTTGCGCCTGCCGTGGGCCATCACCACGAAGGGCAACTTCCCCATCAGCGTCTGAGCGTCGCTACTCCCCTCTCCCGTCACAATAACGGCGGTTTCATCGATCATCTTGTCGAAGTGGCAGGCTCCGAGCAGAAGTTCCGCTCCTGAGCACATCGTGGCCTGGAAATACTCCATGAAGGCGTAGCCCAGTCCGCCTGCCGCCCCTGCGCCATGGGCGTTGCGAAGGTCGTAGCCGAAGTGGCGCGCGCTCACGTCGGCGAAGCGTGCCGCCCGGCGATCGATGACCTCAACCATAGCCTCCGTGGCCCCTTTCTGCGGGGCAAAGACGCGGGCAGCTCCCAGCGGGCCACAGAGCGGATTCTGGACGTCGGAGGCGAGGACGATGCGCAGATCCTGAAAGTACTGATCCCGCACCGCGTCAAAGCGGTCGTGGGCGCTGCGCCCCAAGTGCTCTATCAGGGCCCGGATCATACCAATACCACAGTCGCTGGTAGCGGTGCCTCCGAGGCCGATGACACACTCCTTTGCGCCACGCATTACAGCGTCGGCCAGCAGTTCACCCACACCGTAGCTCGTGGCCACGAGGGGATTGCGGTTCTCTGGTTCGATGCGCGACAATCCGCAGGCCTGGGCCACTTCGATGATGGCACGCTGGCCACAGAGACCGTAGGAGGCCTCTATACGGCGCATCAGAGCATCGTGGCAGGCGATAGTGATGCGGTTTCCACCCAAGGTCGCGAGGAAGGCATCAAGCATTCCGTCGCCACCGTCGCTCATCGTCAACACACGACAGATGGCACCCTCGGATCGCACGCCGCGGGCGAAGGCCTCTCCTGCTGCCTGGCTGGAGAGACACCCTTTGAAGGAGTCGAAAGCTATGAGTATCTCCATGTTGTCGTCTTTCTATGGGCAAAATTAGTCATTTCCATGGTTTCCGCCAAGCTATCGGGCCGAATAATTTGCATCATCGGCGAAGAAAGCGTAATTTTGCGGCATGAATCAAGCATCCGACCACAGCAGGTCCACCATCATCATCCAGGCATTGCATAGCGCCCTCGGCCTTTTCAAGGTGAGACGCGAGGAGCGCAGACTGGCATGGGGCGCCCTCCTCTATGCCCTCGTACTCAACACGATGATCGTCTGTCGCTACTGGGAGTGGTTCTCCCAAGTCACGGACGGCTACCGCAAACTCGTCTTGCGCCACTTCCACATCTCGGGCTTCGACCCGATCACCTACCTGGTACTCAACGACTGGTCGGCGGCCTACAACATCTACCGCCACCCGCTACTGGCTTTCTTCATGTGGATTCCCGCCCAAATCAACCACTTGATCATCCTCGTTACGGGGGTCAACTTCGCGCAAGTTCTCACGGCCATGTTCCTCGTCGCAGCCACTTTCTACGCCGTTATCTTCCTCTTCCGCATCCTGCGGGAGATCGTCTCTCTACCTGCGACCGACGCCCTGCTGCTTACCCTGCTTTTTCTCTCCTTCGCCTACACGATGGTGTCGCTCAGCGTTCCCGACCACTTCGGCCTCTCTACGACGGCCCTGATCCTCACCCTCTACGTCGCGGGCCGTAGTCTGCTTCGCGGCAGGCCGCTGACGAAGGCACAGACCGTACTGTTCTTCCTGCTCACGGCGGGCATCTCGCTCAACAATGGCATCAAGGTCTTCCTGGCCAGTTGGGGCACGAGTGGCAAGCGGTTCTTCCGCCCTGCCCACCTGCTGCTGGCCGTTATCGTCCCGTCGGCGCTGATATGGGGATTTGCGCGCTGGGAGTGGCAGACGTTCGAGAAGCCGAAATACCTCGCTCGCCAAGAGGCGACGGCCGCACGGGAAAAGAAAGAGCGCGGCGCCATCATGCAAAACCTCATCAAGCAGTCGGCCACGACCGACACTACGGGCCTTTCCCATACTGCCGACAGCATCTTCCGCGCAAGGGCCAAGGAGAAGGAGCGTCGCCGGATGAAGAAAGCGGTCTATGCCCACCAGGGCAAGCCAATGGGACAAGGGGAATTCTCGTCGTGGACCGACGCCACGACCCCGCGCCTGGAGAGCATCGTCGAAAACTTGTTTGGCGAGCCCATACAGCTCCACACCGACCATGTGCTGGGCGACGTGCTCATCAATCGCCCCGTCATCGTCCCCTACCGCTATGCGGCGAGCTATGCCGTCGAGGCCTTCGTCGTCCTCTTCTTCCTCGCCGGCATCTGGATGGGGCGCCGCAGTCGCTTTCTGTGGATTGCCCTGTCATGGATGGGCTTCGACATGATCATCCATGTGGTGCTCGGCTTCGGCCTCAACGAGGTCTATATCATGTCGCCCCACTGGCTCTTCGTCCTCCCCATCGCCATGGCCTTCGCCCTGTTGCGCCTCCGTGGCCGCTGGCTGCTGGCTGCCCGTGTGGCTCTGATGGGACTATCCGTCTTCCTGCTGGCCTACAACGCCTCGCTCTACGTGCAGTACTTGTTCTTCTAAGACCAAGTCAATCAGCAAGAAGGCTCAGAATAAAGTATTAACGAGTCGATTATCGTACGATCAGCGGGGATTCATGAAAAATCAGAAGGTGCTGAGGGCGTCTCGCGCCCCCAGCACCCTACTGCTTAGTCACCCAAGTTACCGTCGCCACCATCGGGGTTCGTCTCCGAAGACTCTCCGCCCGAGGTCGTCTTGGTGAAGTAAGCCGTCAGCGACATGTCACCATTCACCGTCACGGTACGCGACGCCGACGTGTCCCCGTCACTCCAGCGGCTGAAGGTATAGTCGCCCGAGGCCACGGCATGGATGCTCACACGGCTCCCCTTGTCAAAGGAACCACCCCCTGAGACCGTACCACCATTGGCCGGACTCGCCGACAGACGCAGCGTCTTCTTCCTTTCCACAGAGGGAGCCACCGGCACGGAGTTCTCCACAGGGTTCAGCACACCGTTCGGACGCAGATAGACATCACTCACGCCACCGTAGCTGTCCGTGGCACGCTGGTAAGCCGCCTGCCCCTGATACTCCTTCAGCAAGTCGTTCTCGCAGATGAGGTGCTGCGTAGAAACCAGCGTCTTTGCCGCCTCCTTGCGGGAGTGAATCCACACCAGACCATGATCGCCGAACTCATGAGTAGCCTGCGCTGCCAAACGCCCCTCCTGCACCGAGAAGCCACGTGCGTCCACGACTGTGAGGAGCTTCGCCTCAGAAGCCTTGTCCAGCACGACGCAGCAGGCGTCCACCCCCGCCATCGGAAGCATCGTCACGTCGTTCACCTCCTGTCTGACCAGGAAGAACGTGATCTGGTCGCCATACTCGTAGAGACCATTGTTCTGCACCACGGCGTTCGAAAACTCCTTCACCATCGTCTCGTCCGTGATAGCCAAGTCGCCCAGATTGATGTCCGTCACGGCCTGGTTGCCCTTCCCGCTGACCGAGATCGACTTGATGGAACCGTGCGACACCTCGTAGGGCGCCACGAGGCAGGCCCCCGCCTGCGCCTCCTGCTTGGTGAGATAAACTGGTGCCTTGCCGAGATTCACCGACACGAACTTGTTGTAGTCGCTGCGGCCATTGCGGGCCCCACCGAAGGCGAGTTTCAGATAAGGCGTCAGCACCTGATACATACGAATGACGTTCGTCCACTTCATGCGCTGTTTCTGCTGACCATTCGTCTTCGCATTGGTCGTCTGAGTAATTTTCTCAGACACGACGGTCTGACCACCGTTCTGCTTGAAGGTAAAGCTACCTACTGAACCCTGGAGCTTGGTTAAGACACCATTGAGTCTTGCCATAATTGTAAAGTTTTAAAATTTTGAAAATGTTTTGAGTTGGGAGCTTCCTCCCTTGTTTCTCCCTTGCTTCTTCTATTGTTTCCGTATTGTTTCCGTATTGTTTCC
>DLZV01000034.1:57719-74176 GCA_003447235.1 Prevotella sp. | reverse complement strand
GAGAACGATAGGAGAACGATAGGAGGACGATACGAGAACGATACGGGATTGATACGAGATCGATACGGAAACGATACGAGACCGATACGTGACCGATTCGTTTAGCCGCCGTTCTGCGGACTTGGTGGGACTGCGATTTTGTTTCATTGCCTTGAAAGTTTTTGAAGTTGATACTGCTTCACCTTGTCAGTTGCTGACGGTGATAATGTCTGTTGAAGACGGTGCAAAATTACGATATAGAACAACCGAATGCAAATCCATTCATAAGCGTTTACAATCCATTCATAAACCATTCACAATCCGTTCATAACCGTTCACAAAACTAACGAATAACGCAGAGCGATACTGCAACGGGGAACAAAATGTTTCGAACTTTTTTAAATCTAACACACGAAGTATATAGCTTAACTATATAAACCTCCATAGATGACACTAATTTTCTTTACATGCTCTCTTTTTAGAAAATTCTGAGGAGAAGTGGAAAAGTGAAAACGTCATTTCGTCATTACGTCATTTCGTCATTAGGTGGGAGACTCTTGCATGAACCTGGAGGTATCATGTTGTTTACCTCTCGGCAGGATTGCTCAAGACGAAATGTCGTGATACGTTGTACTTGTTGTTCGTGTTGTTTTCCCCACTTAGCAGGCTGCATCGAAACAACGCAAACAACCCTATCACCCCTTTTTCCGGATGAACCAACAAATTGGCGAGTCATCATGAAGGACTTTGGAACCCTCTCCCCTATCTCGACTCATCCATTGGCGGAAGCGGGCAGCTGGGATTGAGCGACGTCGTAATGACGAAATGACGAAATGACGTTTTCGATTTCTGATCACAGAGACAAGAAGGAAGAAGGGAAGGAAAGCGCACATCCGTGGATGATGCGGCAGAAGTAAAGAAAAGATCCGCCAGCGAGCCTCCAAAAGGGAAGCAGACTGGCAGACCTTGTTATAGGATAGGAACGGCGAGAGGGGTTCGAAAGTCTATCTGAGACTTATCTTACCACTACCTTCTTGCCTCCCACGACATAGACGCCCTTGGGGAAACGGTGGAGGTCGGAACGAACGCCAACACGCTGTCCTTGAAGGTTATAGACCGGTTGGCAATCGGAAGCAACAGGGCTGGACTGAACCGTCGTGATGCCCGTGAAGATGAGTTCGCTACTCGTGGCCAGGGCCGACTCGCCGCCAGCGAAGACCGCCGTGACAGCATACTGATGGCGACCCCACGGCATCTGGGCCTCGCTGAAGGACGTGGCGTCGGCGGGCAGACTCTCGATCAACTCACGATCGCGATAGACATTGAAGCCCTCCAAGAGGCCGTAGCCTGCAAGATAGCTGATGTCGTCGATGAGGAGGCCGTCGAAGGGCGCACCCTCGGTGGTGTTGCGGATGGCAAAATACTGTGTCCCCGCAGGCACGTCGAAGGTATATTCGCCCCAGTGGCTGTCCTCCTGCTTGAAACTATTGACCCGCGTGAAATCCTCGGGCTTGAGTCCGGTGGTGGAGTAGAGCACCTCGAAGGTGGCATAGTAGCGGAGGTTGGTGGGGTCTGGCTCTGTATCGTTGGCAAAGAACTTGATGGTCTGTGCCTCGCCCGAGAGCATCGGCGAGAAGAGCCAGTCGTCGCTGTCGATGAGCGAATAGTCCTTGGCGCGGCTGTAGCGGGCCATGAGGCAGCGATCGCCGCTATGAGGCTTCAGCGAGTAGTTGTAGCCCGTGATGCCGTCCTGGATGGAGTCGGGGACGAAGACGATATAGACGTAGGGCTCGCCCTCGTGCTCGAACGGCATACCCATGGCACCCCAAAGCCATCCAGTCTCGCCCTTGTTGGAGGAGTAGGTGGTCCAGGGACCGATCTTGTCGATGGTCCAGGCAGGATAGCTATCGAAGGTCTCCTTGGTCGGGATGCTGGCGGCAGCAGGCGCAACCCAAGAGATCGTGACAGCGTCGCCCTGCTGGCTGCCCGAAACCTGATTGGGAGCGGGGACGGGCGACTCACCGACCGTCACTTGCTGCAAGGCGGTGTTGTTGGCGCGGTCCTCGTCGGCCTCATAGGAGACCGTGGCCGTCAGAGTCAGTTCACTGCCCTCCATGGAGACCGGGAGAACGACACGAGCGGGAATGGTATGGGTAGCAAGCGAGGCAAGCGGTGTGTCGAAAGTCTCGCTATAGAGCACTTCATCGGCCACAGCGAGACGGACGGCATAGTGGGAAGCCTCCTTCGTACCGTGGTTTTCGACGGCCAGCGTCACCTCGACGGGAAGACCCTTCTCCACCTGCTGCGGAGCGGTCATGGCGACAGAAAGGTCATTGGCCAGGACTCCACGCACACAGACGTCGTCGAGACGGATGGCATGGTAGATGGGAGCCGTGGCACGGAAACCAATGATGACATAGGGAGCGGCGGCATACTTGGCCGGGATGGAGAAGGCTGTGCGCTGCCATCCGTTGGCGCTGATGTTCTGGTAATCGACAACACCGATGGTCTCCTCAGCAGAACCCGGCTGGCGTACCGTGACTTCGACGCGGTCGGTGCTATTGGCCGTTGCGTTGTGGCTGAAGACCACCTCGGCGTCCTGCGTGCCTGCAAGAGCGATCTTGCCGGAATAGAGTTCGGCTGCCACGTCGGGATTGTAGGACGTGAACATCATGCAGTGGGCGTCACCATCGGAAGCCTGTTGGCCGTTGCGCACAAACTGGTTGTTGCCAGCATCGACAGGAATCCACCACAGACTCCTGTCGCTAGCGGGAGCAAAGCCCGCACGATAGGGAATCGTGTAGGGTGCGCCAGCGATGACGGCCGGAGCAAAGGCGCGGTTACCCTCCCCTGCCCCATTAAGGGCCGAGACAGCAAAATGGCGAAGCGTCTGCGGACCGCTCTTGTTCAGGCTGACCTCGTAGGAAGCGTCCGTGAGTCCCTCCTCGACCGACTGCCAAGGCTCCAGGATCTCGTCGGCGTCATACTCATAGACATTGTAGGTGAGACCCTCGGAGAGAACGACACCCTTGTGGGCTCCCTTGGCGGAAGGCGCAGTCCAGGCGATGCGGGCACCCTGTTGCGTGTCGGTGGTGGTCAGGTTGCGAGGCTCGGCAGGCTGATCGAGACCTACCCATACCGAGACCGTGGCCTTGCGGCCCGCACCCTGTTGCGTGTAGCCCGTGACGGTGTAGCGATTCAAGCCCTGCTGCGGCGTGGTATCGTCCCAGGAGAGAGTCTGACCAGGCGTGCAAGAGGTGAAGGTATGGACGGCCGTACCATCACGCTCTACGACTATCTTGGTGATGGCACCGAGCGATCCGCCCTGGACGGTCTTCGTCGGGACAGTGAAGGAAAGCGTGGACTGAAGGCGGGCCTGGGCGTCGGGGACAACACGAAGACTGCGCACGGAGTCGGGACCCTGCACATGACCCTCGTCGGCAATGGTGATATCATCGATGAGTACCTTGGCCGTGCCCGCGGGACTGAGAGCGTGGATGCCGAGATAGATGGTCTGATCCTTAGCCGAAGTGATTTCCTTGCCATAAGGCTGGAAGACGGCGCCCGAGAGCGTTGTCTGGCCAATGACCTCGTTGGTAAGGGCTGAGACATTGTCCTGGTTGCCCCACTTGGCCTCGATCATCTCATTGTAATAGACGAGAGAGTTGCGGGCCTTGAAGGAGAGCGTATAGACATGGTTGGCCTGGAGGTGGATGGGGGGCGAGACGAGCCAGTCGTCGGCAGCGCGGCCGAGATTGGCCTCATACTGCGCGCACTGGAGCACCTCATGCCACTTCCAGGTGTAGTTGTCGTTGTTGGCATTGATGACCTTATAGAGATTGAAGGCATCCTGGGTGTCGAAGGTCTCGGTGTAGGTGGGTTCAATGCTGCTGCCGTAGCGCACGGCATTGGTATTGGCAGGTTGACTGCGCTTCGTGCCGTTGATGGCTGTGATGGCATAGATATAGTTGCCAAGCTGGTCGGGGAGCTGCTCGCTCAGGCTACGGTTCTCCGTAGAGGAGGCCACGGTGACGGTGCCAGGATAGCGCACCACGTCGTAGGTGAGCGGGCCCACATAGCCGTCGTTGACACCACGCTGGGGCGCACCCCAGGTGACGGTGGCCTGTCCGCTGGTGGAGATGGAGAGGCGCGCCGAAGTGGGAGGCAGGGGCTCGTCGAAGCCAACATACTGCGTCTTGCGCACCACGGGGGCCGCACCGGCCTCGTTGGAGACTTGAAGACGGAAATAGGTCGTGCCCTCGCGGACGCTCACGGGTGCGCTGACCTGCTGGCCGGGCGTGGCCGTGCCGGAGGCGATGGTACGCTGGTTGGCCTTGACGGTGTAGCTGACCGATCCCGAGAGCGAAGCGCCACCATAGGTCTTGGTCGGAACCGTGAAACTGACCGTTCCGGAGGTGGAACCACCGTCGAAGGCGATACGGAAGTCGGCGACGGCTGCAGGAGCGGCAGCTGGAGGCGTGGCATCGGGGATGCCCATGCCGAAGATCTGCTCGTTGTGGGGCATGTCTGCAATGAGGGTGGCAGCACCCGAAGCAAGATCGACGGTGTAGAGAGCTGCATGCTTGTCCTTGTCGATGCAGGCCCAGTAGAAGACGTCGTCGTCCTGATCGATCTCACCGCTCTGGCCGTAGCTCTGGCGCGAACTCTCGGCCACGCTGACGCCCGTGGCGCCGATCAGGCGCTCCTCGCCAGTCTCGGTGTCGATACGGTAGAGGTTGCCATCGGTGGCCACACCATAGACAACCTCGTAGGAGGTGACGCCGAGGGCGACATACTTGTGCTGCGACTCGGCGATGGTAGTACGCTCCATGGCGTCGTAGTCGATGACGCCAAACTCAAAGCCGCTGAGCGCGTTGTTATAGAACTGGCCATAGACCTTGCCCGTGGCGCGGCTGGAGGCCGTCTCGGTAGCGATGAGCGTGGGGTCGGACACCAGGGTAGGCACAATGGTGGAGTGCCACTTGCCGTCAGTGCTAAACTGATAGTGGGTGACCTTCAGCATATTTTCCTCCTTGACGTAGTGGACCGCGTCGTAGAATCCGTCGTGGAGCGCGCCGCCACCATTGGGCGACATCGTATGGACCGCATCGACGAGCAGGTCGGCGAAGGTGGGGTTGCTGCCTGCCGTGAAGGCCATGAAGCCATAGTCGGCGCTGCTGGTAGGCCAGTCGGTGCAGGAGCCCATATAGCCCCAGAGGGTTCGCTGAGCCGCCGTGCCGGCTGCCTGGAGGGGGAAATGCCACGTGGGGGCATGGGTGTCCTGGGCTAAGGCTGGCGGAGCGACAAGAAACAGCGATAGGGCAGAAAGGAATAATTGTCGGATCGGTTTCATTCGTGTTGTCTTTTGATAGGTGAATATATCGGAAGCCGCAGTAGGCAAAGATACAGGCAGAGGAGGAGGAAAACACCACGGCCTTCCATCCTGCCTCTATGAGAGATTTTCTTCGTCCTCCTCGCCACGAGGGCGGCGAGGACGAGGAAATACTTAGCGAACCACCACCTTCTGAACGAAGCTCTGGTTGCCGTCTGTGGCGCGCAGGATGTAGAGGCCAGCCTTGAGATGGTCGGCGGAGACCTGCTTGCCGCTGGCGTCATAGACGCTGACGGTGCCGCGGTAGCCGTTGAGGTTCAACTGTCCGTTGCTGACGGTGAAGACGGGCACGAGCTGCTGACGCGTCTCGCGGATGGCGCTGACGGGCGCCTCAGCATCGATCTCACACTTGGCAGCATTGACGATATGGCCCGAGATGCCATCGATGAGAAGGCAGACCAACTCGACATTGTCCTTGTTCTGGACCGTCGTGGGCATTTCAAGATCTCTGAAGCTCTCCACATCCTCTTCTTCCTCCACGCTCTTGGGCACACTGTTGGAGAAGCCGTCGAAGGAGTAGTTCATGCGGGCCACGTGGTTCATCTCCGTGTCCTTGTAGTAGCCCTGCTGGTAGGCGATCATGCCACTCTCGAGGAGGACGTAGGAGAGACGGTAGTTGAGTCCGCTCTTGGCGGTGAAGAAGTTGAGGTTGGTGCGGACGGTGAACGTCGTCTTGCTGGCGTCGGTGTAGCCTGCGACGACACCCACGGAAGCCACGGGCTGCTGGGCGGCAATCACCTTATAGACACCCTCAAGGTTGGCCGAAGAGGGGTTGATGGACTGAGAACAGTCGCGCATGGCGTAGGAAGAAGGATAGCTCGAGAAGGTGAGCTTGTCGTAGGAGCTGGTGGCAAACTGGTCGTCCTTGTGGACAGCAATGCCGATGAAGGTATCGGGATACTTCTCCGTCATGTAGTTGAAGCCCTCGATGCCACGGATGCAATAAGGGCACCAGGTGCCCGTGCCTTCTTCGAAGACGACACGCTGCACGGGGAGAGTATTCATCACACGGATGGTGGAGTTGGCCACGTTGTTGCCCTCGTAGGCGTCGGCCTCGCCATTGACGCTGACGAGGCGGATCTGTACGCTATGCTTGCCCAGGGAGGCGTAGCCGGGATGGGCGATGCTGAAGTCTTTCTCCATGTCCTGGCCAAGGGTCTGCTTGATTTCCTCGGTCACCTCCTCGCCACCGTCGATGCTATAGGCCACCTGGAAGCGGCGTCCGATGGCGGTGCCCATGTTGCGGATGGAGAAGTTGATGTTGAAAGGCTTGCCAGCCTCAGCAAGGATGTCGTTGGAGCAGAAGAGCCAGTAGTCCTTCGGCAGGTTGTCGCCGCTGATCTTGGCCTGAATGGAGAGTGCGAGAGCGTGGTCCTCGACCGCATAGTTCTTCCAACCGTCGCCGAGGTCGGCCCAGCAGCCGTTCTCGTTGTACATTGTGGAGGATCCCAGGGCGTAGTCGTCCGACTCAAACTCATAGCCGATATAGAAGCCCTCGCCGTCGATGGTCCAAGGCTCAGCAAACTTGATCTCGTTGAAACCACTCAGCTGGTCGCGCTGGGTGCGGGTGGTGATATACTCGCCATTGAGGTCCTTGGTGACGAAGACCTTGACGGTCTTGGCCTTGGCGGCCAGTCCGACGCGGACGTAGGAGAGCTGCTTGCCCTCGTACATCTTCGAGATCTCGGCCGGGATATAGATGGCTCCCTTGCCCTTGTTGACAGATCCAAACTGGTCGTTGACAACACTGTTGCAATAGCCCCAGTTGCAGGTGACGGCCTGCAGCTGCTGGGTGATGGCAAAGAGGAGTAATGGAAGAATCAGTAAAATTTTCTTTCTCATCAGTTTATTAATAAATAAATATGAATGGGGAAAAATGGGCCAGGCTGGCCTGGAAGGAATTCCTTGGACGACCGCTGGCCCATTTGCTCCAAATTGGATTATGGTATGAATACTTTCTGCGTGGCGGTGACGGAACCATTGGTCACCTTGACGATATAGACACCCTTGGAGAGCTGCGTGGCAGAGACCTCGCGTCCGCTCATGTCATAGACGCCGACGATGCGGGCACCGTTGGTCGTGGCGAGCGTGGATCCCAGCACCTCCACCCGCGGCTGCAACGGCTCGCTGGCGAGGTCGTCGATGGCGGTGAGGTCGAGCACGGGGGCCTGGTTGGTGTTATAGACAGAACGGTTGCGGACGTTGTTCTCGTCCCAGTTGCTGACGAAGGACACCACGCGCAGGTGCTTGCGATTCCACGACGGGTCGAGGTCGGCGGTATAGCTGCGCTCGAAGTCGTAGTTGGTGATGTCGATGGGGTCGCCCCAGATGCCCTCCTCGCTCAGGACGGCACGGATGACGCCATTCTGGATGAACTGCGGTTCGGGGCAGCCCTTCTGCGTGGTTGTGGGAATGCTGTCCTCCACGAGCCATGTCGTCATGCGGAGACTGTTCTGCAGCGGCATCTCGTTGACGCCAGCATGGCCCTTGATGCGCACCTCGAGTTTGCCCGTGGCGGCTTGGACGGTGGGCTGGATGTCGAGATCGATGAAGGTGAGTGTCTCGCCGAGCTGGGCGAGGATGGCAGCAGTCTCCTCACGATAGGGTGAGAAGTAGGCCGGACCCGGCTCCTCGAAGCCCGTGATGCGGCGACGGTCGAAGCAAACGGCGGGGACAAACGTAGGATAGCCTCCGTAGAGGGCCTCGTAGTCGGCCTCGTTGCCAAACTTAAACTGATCGACATTCTTCTGATAGTCGTCGTGGTGCTTCACCCAGATGACGTCGCCCAACTCGGCCAGTGCATTGCGGTAGAGTGTGTCGGCGATGTAGGAACCCTCGTAGCCCTCGGAGGTGAACTCCTCGAAGAGCGGGCGATGGGTTTCAGCCTTGGCACCCTCCTTGATACTATAATAGTTGTAGAGTGTGATGACGTTGTCCTTCATGTCAGGATCCAAGTCGCCATTCACCTCGGCTACCGTGAATGTTCCGTTGTAGTTGCCCTCGAAGGGGAGGGAGATGTCGCGCAACCTGACCTGCGTAGGCTTGTTGTTGGGGACAGAGAGGCCGTCGGTGAGAAATTCGGCCGTGCGCAGACCCTTGGCCTCCACGATGATGGAGAGCGACTCGATGGGGTCAGTGCCGTTGTTCTGGATATAGGCTATATAGTCCTTGGGGATGTTCTGAGTGGAGTAGCCGCTAGCGTCGGCGGGCGCAAGACTCATCAGAGAAATATCGTTCTGGGGCTTGGTGTCGCCCGTGATGACGGCACGCACGCAGAGGTTGCGGTTGATACCCACGGTGTTGTTGAACCACGTGCCGTTGTCGCCATACCAGTTTTTCTTGCCCACGGCGTAGGTGCTCTGGTCGAAGAGCAGGAAGTCGTAGGGGCCCTGGTTGCCCTGGATGTTATAGCCGACGTAGAGGGTCATTCCCTCCTTGATGGTCACGGGCTTGCTGAGTTTCACATGGTTCCAGCCGCTATGGTACTGACCCGAGCTGAGGGTGACGCTGGAGAGGATGGATCCGCCGCCGAGCGATCCCTGCATCTGCTTAAGGTCTGTGCAGACGAAGACCTGGCAGGAGAAGCCGCGCGCGGGGTCGATGGCAAACTCCACGGCCTCGATCTGGTCGCCGACATACTTGTCGAGCAGGTTCGCATCGAGCTCGATGGCTGCTCCCACGGCGTGGGGCAGACCGTCATCCTGCAACATCAATCCCGGGAGACGGGGCTCATCGACGCAGTAGCCGAGGCGCATCGTGTCTGTGGAGGCGGAGGCGCGGAAGGCGGCCTTCGGCGCCACACCCTCTTGGGCTGCGGGGAAAACGAAACCTCCGTCCACGGGAGTCTGCGCACAGAGGTCGCAACCCGCGGCGGAGATCAGTGCTACCGCGATCAGGGAAATTGATTTCTTAAAAACGCTCATTACCTTTTACCTTAAAAGTAAATATTTGTATCGCTACAGAAATATAAAAAAGACTGTATTGGTTGTGATAGGAAAAGAAGAGTGGGCAGGAGATCGTAAGCGTCGGCCTCCAACCCACTCTTGTCGTATTCAATCAGATTACTTCACGTTGATCTTCTTGACCATCACCTGGCCGTCGGCTGCCGTGGCGCGAACCACATACATGCCCTTGGCAAGGTTGAGGCGGGCGCTGCTGCCCTTGAAAGAGCTGACGAGCTTGCCACCCACGGTATAGACCTCGGCGTTGACCACCTGGTCGAAGGCGAGCAGACCGTTGGCATAGGCCACGTCGGCACCGACAAGCTGCACGCGCTCCACGCCCGTGGGATCATAGATACCCAGGAAGAGGATAGGCAGCTCGGGACGAGACCAATAGCCACCAGAGTTCATGAGCGTACGCTCCACATATCCTGTGCTCCAGTCGTTGTTGTAGATGTGCCAGAGGGCGCACATGTTGTAGCCCGTCGTGCCCGACTTCTCGCAGATCACGGCGAGGTTCTGCTCGTTGTTGTACTCGAACGGCGTGTCGAGAGCGAAGGAGATGAGGTGATCCTTGCCCGGCTCGAAGACCATCTGGCCCTCGACTACCAACTCGCGGTCGCTGGGCAGCACGAGGTCGCCCTCGCCGGCGAAGGACTTCTTGTCCGTGTGAGCAAGGTAGATCTTCACGTCCACGGGGTCGCTGCGGTCGGTGAGGTTGTCAGCACCGTCGTACATCCAGCCGATACGCTTGATGACACCACCCTTGATGGTCTTGATCTCCTCGGGATAATAGACGCTCTGAGAGTACTCGCTCTCGGAGTCGTTCCAGAACAGACCGAAGGAAGAGAGGTCCTCCTTATGGCCAGTGGTGACGATATTGGTCCAGCCCTGTGAGCCAGCCTCGAGCACCTTGAGGGTCTTGACGGCCGTGGTGTCGTTGGCACGCACCTCGTCGCCATTGGCCACTACGACGCCATAGAAGTCCCAGACGCCGTCGTACGGCGGGTTGAAGGAAACCTTCACGTCGGCAGTCTCGCCGGTCTTGAGGAGCTCGGTGCCCGTACCGGAACCAACCTCAACCATCTTGCCCTCATTGTCCATGAGCAGCTTGACGGTGTAGTTCTCCTGGTCCTTGGAACCGAGGTTGCGCACCTTGACCGTGCACTCGTTGGCCTGCTGGGCCACAGCCTCCAAGACGCCGTCGATAGACGTGGCGGCCATATCGCTCTCGGCGACATAATCGACCTTGAGACCGAAGAGTTTGAAGATGTTGTACTTGTCAACCGTCTTCACTCTGAGCGTGTAGTAGTAGGTGCCAGAAGCGGGAGCTACGAAGTAGTCCTCGTACTTCTCGCGGTGGTACTGCTCTGCATACTGCTCACCCTCGCGGGAAGCGATGATAGTAGCGCCATCCTGCGACTCGCTGTTGGTGCCTACGCCCACATAGAGATCGAAGTAAGCATCATCGAAGTAATCGGCCTGGAAGTCGGTCGTGAAGCGGTAGGTCTTGCCCTCCTCCAGGTAGAGAGGCGGAGAGATCAGCGTGCCCTCTACCGTGCCAGTAGAGGTACCGTAGCCGATCATGCACTTGTAGTCGTCGCTCCATCCACCAGCATAGTAGAAGTAGATGCTGTTGTTCATCTTGTTCGTGCTCCAGCGGTCAGCATCCGCCTGCGTGTCGAAGGCGAGAGAGACCGGAGTCTTCAGGGCCGCGCCAGCCATGATAGGATTGGAGGTGGCGATGGCACCAGCACCCTTGGCGTTGACGGCCTGGACGGTATAAGAATAGCTCTGCTGCTCGCCGAGCGTGTTGTCGGTATATTTTGTGTCGGTCACGTTCTCGGCCACGACCACGCTGTCCGGCAGACGGGTGATCTTGTAGCTGAGACCCTCAGTTCCGATGTAGCCATTGTTGGCACCCTTCTCAGGAGCGTCCCAAGAGATGTTGACACCCGTGCCGTTCTTCTCCAGCATGATGTTGCCCACGGCGCCCGGAACGTCGATACCCATGTAGCAACGGATACTGTCGATCACACCATTGCCCTTGTCGTTGGCGGCGAGGACATAGTAGGTGTTGATGCCGTCGGTCGGATTCTCATCCACCCACGACATGGCCGTCTCCTTCTCCGTGGCGGGAACAGTAGCCAGCAACTGTGAGTTGGCGATGAGGTCAGCCGTCTTGGTCAGCTCGGTGGTGGCGTAGCCAGCGTTCTTGCGGTAGATCTTGACCGTCTGGAGGTTGGCGAGATCGTCGCCAGCCCAAGTCTTGGACGGCGTCACCCACTTGATGGTGTCCTTCATCGCACCATTGAGGTCGGCCTGAGCGTCGAGACCCGACACGCGGGCAGGAGCGGCACCATTATCAGCCGTCAGGTACGGGATGTAGAGACCCGTGAAGTGGTTGCCCTGGTTGAACCAAGCAACGCTCTGGCTAATACCCGTGGTGGGATTGACCTTGTAGAGAGACGTTGAACCATAGTCGCTGCAGGGGAGGTAGTAGAGATCGCCCGTGCTGTTGTCGAAGTACATCGTGGAGAAGTAGATGGAGTTGATGTCCTCACCCCACTCCGACTGCATCTTCACCTCGCTGATGCGGTTGAAGTCGCCGTCCATCTTGACGAGGTTGGTACCCTTGACAATGCCGTCAGAACCACCATACTTCTGTGCGAACCAGGCGTTGCCCTGTGTGTCGAAGCAAAAGTCCCAATAGAGACCGTCCATGTCCTTCACCTTCGTGAAGAGGTCGTTGAGGGTGGTAGCGTTGAGGTTGACCTCGTAGAGAACCGTGTAGCCCAAGTTGGGGTCGCCGTTCTCGTAGTCAGCACCCAAGGCGTACATCACCTTTTGGACGGGGTCGTAGGCCATGGCATACTTGTAGCGTCCGTTGTACCAAGCTGTCTGCTCCACATCGGGCTTGGCGAGGTCGGCAAACTGGAAGACGTTGGTGGTGTCGCCCGTGAGCATATCGACCTTGGCCAGTGCCATCGGCATGTCGCCATAGGTGTAGTGCATGTTGAAGAAGGCGTAGTAGGTATCGTTGGACGAGTCGTAGGCACCCATGTAGATACCGCGCTGCTGATCCTCGTTGTACTTATCGTGGTGGATGTACTCGTAGATCTTCGTGAAGTTGAAGCTGTCGCCAGTCTGCCACTTCACCCATGAGCGGTGCTTACTCTGGTCCAGACGCTGGCCAGCATACATCGTGATGCCCTTTTTCTTGTCGTCGATGGCGGACGGCAAGTGGAACTGCGGGGCCTTCATTCCTGCATTGGCCACAGGCGCCAAGGGCTTCGGGAAGGCGTTGACCGTAGTCTTCTGTCCCAAGGCCGGCGCTGCAGTAAGTCCTGCAAGCAAGAGGCTAAGATAAATTTGTTTCATAAACGAATAAATTTGAATGATGAATAAATCTTGTTACCTAATATTCTTCGTCTTCGCCCATCCTGGCGGCCTGCGCCGACTGAGGAGGGGAAGGCCGCTGCCATGGCGGAAGGAGAGCTCCCGCCACGGCAGGCTGCCTTTATCGAATGACTACTTTCTGTGTCAATACCTGGCCCTGGACCGTGGCCCGGAGGAGGTAGAGGCCGGCAGGGAGACCCGCCACGCCCAACTGGCGGGTGTTCTGTCCCTTGGCGACGAGGGCACCCGTCTGACTGTAGAGGGCGACGTGGTCGCAGGTGGCGGGCAAGAGGAGGCGACCGCCTTCCAAGGCCACAGCCATCTGGCCTGCGTGGCCCAGCTGGATCGTTCCCACGCCCGTGGCGCTCTTGTAGGCCACAGCCACATAGGGCAGGGAGGCCTCGGCCCACACATCCTCGCTCCACTCGTCGGCGCCGTCCATTCGGGCTGCGCGCGGCTGCTCCGTGGCGATACTGTAGGACCAGACGGGATGGGTGTTGAGGGCGTCGGGGAGCGTGTTGCTGCCGCAGAGCGACTCAAACTTCATGAGCAGGTTGCCGCCCGTGTAGCGGTAGGGCTGGTCGAAGGGAATCTCCAGGAGCGTATTCTCCTGGTTGCCGACGATGGCTACCTGTCCGTCGAAGACCTGTGTGAACTCCTCGGTGTCAAAGTCGCCACGATACTGGTTGTCGTCTTGGCAGAGCTTCGTGCGGTCGCTGCGCTTCATGGAGATGCGGGCGGGGAAGACAAACTTGCCGTCCATGTGGCCGTCGTAGAAGAAGCGGATGCCCGTGAGGTCGATATCCTTCATGCTCATATCGCTCTCCAGGAAGAGAGCCTGCACCTGGGAGTAGGGAGATCCGACATAGAACGGCATGTTCCAGCCATAGGTCTCCTCATCCTCCACGTCGAGCGTGAGCCAGCGCTCCGCCGTCTCCGCAGCTACCGTCACCTCGGCGGTCTGCGGGGCCACGTTGTCGGCAGGATAAGTATCGCCATCGAGCACCACGCGGCCTACGATATGGATCTTGCCCTCATGGGTCGGCGTCCAGCCCACGGCCACGCTGACCGTGGTGTCCTTCTCCACGCGGAGGCCCTTCTGCGTGCCGAGCACCTCGCCCGTATTGGCATCGACAATCTCCACCTGGTAGTTGTCCACGGCGGCCGATCCCTCGTTGCCCACGATGACGGAGCTATACTGCTTCACGTTGCAGTTGGCCGTGGCGGAGGCCTTGAGTTCGCGGGCGCTCAGGTCGGTGGCCGAATACTCGCGCAGGGAGACATCATTGATATAAATCTGCGATTTCATCGCTTCCGAGATGGCGTGGAAGGCGATGAAGCCCTCGCCCGACTTGTCCACCTTGAAGTTCTTCTTGCCCGAGAGGGTGAAGCCCGAAGAGGTGTGGAACTCCTCCGGATCGTCGATGATGGTGGTCAGCGCGTCGGCAGAAGCCTGGTGGCCGAAGGCTACCTGCATCTTCTCCATCAGCGCTTCCATCGACTGCGTGACCCAGTTGGCCGTGGCGTAGGTGTAGCGGATCTGATAAGTCTTCGAAGCATCAAAGGTGAGGGGCGGCGAGACCAACCAGTCGTCGGCCTTGAGGTCGGTGGAACGATCGTACATGGCGCAGGAGCGGGTGTAGCTGGCCTGAGCCTGCTCCGTGGGACGGAAGGTCCAGGTCTGGGCGTCGCCATTGGCATTGATGACGGTCCAGCGGTCGAAGTCTATCTGGCTGTCGAGGGACGAGGCGAAGGGAATGGCCTCCTGTCCTCCGAAGGCAATGGTCTGGGAGGTGGCCGAGAGGCCCACGCCCTTGTTGTTCTTGGCCGTGACCACGTAGCTGTAGCCAGCATGGGCGGGCACCTTGTCCTCCACCTTACGGTCGGTCGTGCCCGTGGCTACGACCACGTTGTCGGGCAGACGGGTGACGTCGTAGCTGAGCATGGCGGCATTGTAGTAGCCCACATGGGCGCCCGTCTCGGGAGCGTCCCAGGTGATGGTGGCCAACGGGCCGCTGGTGGTGACACGGATATTGAGAGGTGCGCCCGGCGTGTCCTCGCCCACATAGACGCGTGCTTCCTTATATACGCCCTCGCCAGCCTGGTTGTAGGCGGCGATGCGATAGACGTGCTCGCCCTCGGCTACCTGCGTGTCGGTCCACTGCTTGATGTCGTCGGTGGCCGAATAGGTATGGGTCCCGACGAGCTGGCCGTCGCGGTAGATATGGGCGCCATCAATGCTCTGAAGGTCGCCCAGGCGGTAGTTCTTCATAGGATAGTCCCACTCCATCTGCACCTGGAGCGCACCCTTGGGGTCGGCCTTGACCTTGAAGCCGTGGACATAGGAGGGAGCCTCATCGGCCACATACTGATAGGGAATGGCAACGGCAAGGAGCTGCGGATCGTTCTGGATCGGCGTGGCACTCAGTTTGAGACCCGTGGCGGGATCGATCTCGACGAGGCTCGCCCCACCGTCGCTGGTCTGGGCGACCCACCAGAGGCGATGAGTGGTCTTGTCAAACTCCATCGACTGGGTGTAGTCGCCGATGCGGACGCCCGTGCCCGTACTGGGACTGACGGTCTCCACCGTGCAGGTGCGGCTGGCAGGATCGATCGTGCTCTGGTCGATGCGCACGAGCTGCGTCTTCTTCATCAGTTTGTCGGGAGTGATACCATATATATAGCCGTTGTCGGCCGACATCGTGTAGAGCGGCATGTCGATCGTCGCCACCTTGGTCAGGGCGTAGGTCACGGTGCTGATCTCGTAGATATCGGTCTTCCAGTAGGTCGGGACGGCCGTCTCGCGCTGGTCGTTGGCGTTGTAGTGCATACCAAAGAGGCGCTTCGTCTTGGGATCGTAGGTCATCTCGTTGAGGATGAGATACTCGTCGGTGGAGGGTATCTCGCGCTTCGTGGTGAGCTCGCCCGTAAGCGGGTTGATGGCGCTGAAGGCGCGCGGCATGATGGCGTTTTGGTAGATCGTAGCCTCATAGACGATGTACTCGTCGCCGACGAAGGTGCCGGCCTGGAGCGAGGGCGTCTGGCCTACGACGTTGCCGTAGTCTTTCGTCAGGGAGTAGGCGCCAGGATTCTGACTTTGGAGGTTGACGAAACCGAAGGTACGGTATTTCGTATCGTAGGCAAGATAGCCAAAGAGGTTGGCCTCGCCGTCGGGCACGTCATAGATCAGCGACCGAGTCGGCAGATTGTCGGCGGATGCCGAACCGCTTACCAGCATCGCAGCCATCGTGAGAAGTGACAGGCGTAATGATTTCTTCATGTCTTTAAATATCGGTTTTATTCTTATTGCTGCAAATTTAAAAACAAATCTGTACTTATCGCCAATTTAGCAAAAGGTTCTCTTACTGTATTGCGCAAAATTGTAAACACTCGCGCTTTTTTCGGGGAAAAACACGACAATAGCGTTATCTTACTCCCCCTTTTTCGGTTTTCTAATAACAGAGGCAACCTTACAACAACTGCATAAACATAAGAAAGATATAAAACCCGGGCTTCCACGGGCCAGAAAGGATCACTTCCCTACCCGATGGCGCTTTCCTCAAAAACCATCGGTTTCATGGGGAAAATCACAGGATGGCCAAAGATCATTGTAAACGTTACTTTGGGTAGTCTTCTATTACGGTCCTTTGGATAGTCTTCTTTTTACGGTACAGGGGTTGTTTCGACCTGTACGGTTGAAACGGGCTGAAAGCCCAACAGACCCTAGCCCAGGGCATCGCCCTGGG
>DLZV01000034.1:25947-57514 GCA_003447235.1 Prevotella sp. | reverse complement strand
CCCAGGGCATCGCCCTGGGTATAATAGCAATCAACAAGACGCCCTGTAAGGGCAAAAGAATTGTTTATAGCCTGGTTCTTTAAAGCTTTTGCCCTTACAGGGCGACAGATTGGCGTTCATAACTACCCAGGGCGTTGCCCTGGGCTAGGAACTTCTGCCCTTTCAGGGCGTATTGGGTAATTTCAACCGTACAGGTCGAGTTGTATTCTAAAAAGGGAATGGAAAAGGGAAATGGAAAAGAAAAGAATAAATGGAAAGGGCAAGCGACGAGAGCTATGTCGCTTGCCCTTCTCGATGAAGAAAATGAACGCCCTCGCGGCGTATTTACCAAACAAATATAGTGATGTTAAACAGACGAAGTGTATTATGCGTTGAATTTGCTAAACTTGAATGTGGTCTCGTTGATCTTCACATGATAGACACCACCCGAGAAGGCCGTGAGGTCGATGGGCTGGCCCTTCCAGTCGGCGTCGCTCTTGACCTTGCGGCCCGAGGCGCTGAAGATGCCCATGCAGTACTTGCGCGAGGGGTCGTAGCCCTTGACGTGGATGATGTTCTCACCCGGGCGGGCGTTAAGCGTGAGGCGACCACCGTCGGCCTTCAGTCCATAGACGCCCGTGGCAAGACTGAAGATGACCTCGTCGATGTCGGAGAGACGATAGCTGTCGGTGCCGTCCTGCTTGTTCACCTGCATGGTGTTGCCAGAGAACGTGATGGCCTTGACCTCGCCCGGCGCATACGCATGGGAGTCATGCTGGTTGGTCGTGACGGTGATGTAATCTCTTGCGGTAGCACCCGTCGTGATGGCGATGGCGGCTATCAGAAACAGCTTTTTTCTTCTCATACTATTGCACATTAATAAGGTTTTACCCCCGACGGGAGCTCGATTGACATGGCGAAATTACGACGAGAAAACGAACCGTGCAAATTTTTGGGCAGATTTCTCACTTTGCCATGTGGCACATTCGTTTCGCTTTCAAAAAGCTATCTATCAAGCCCTTACAAAGACCATCGCGACAGAAAAACGAGGGCAAAAAGAGGCGAAATGCCACGAGAAAAGTCCGAAATCCAACTTTTGCAACAAGAAGAAGGAGGAAAGCAATTCAGCTTTTTGCGGTTCGCAAACTTGGTCGGTGCGGAATAATTTCGTAACTTTGCAGTTGGATGCGGCCAAAGGCTCGAGACGAAGCAAGCCCCCGCCCACGACTTAGAAACAATTGACATGAAACCAAGACTTCTACCTTTCTTATATAGCCTCCTGCTGCTGGCGGGCCTCCTGACGGCCTGCAACCCGAGCGGCAAGGACAACCAGCAGCTGGCCTCCGTGGAGCAGTTGCTCGACAGCGGGCGCGTCGATACGGCCTGCGCGGTGCTCGACGGCATCCGCCTGAACCGCCTCACCACCCCTGCCGACTCGGCCTACTACTACCTGCTCAAGACGCAGGCCGACTACCGCACCAACCATCCGCTCGTCTCGCTCGACGACATCGAGTATAGCATCCGCTACTACGAGGGCAAGGGGAGCGAGAAACTGCGGCTCAGCGCGTCGCTCTTCTACAAGAGCGCGATCCTCTACACCCATGGCAGCTTCAAGGAGGGCGTGCTCTGTCTGGAGCGGGCCCGCACCATTGCCGACCAGACGCAGGACGCCGTCCTCCGCCACAAGGTCTATGAGCAACTGACGCTCGTCAACGAGGAGGCAGGCGACTTCCGGACCGCGCTCCGCTTCAGCCAGAAGTCGATCGCGGAGTCGAAGCAGGCGAAGCGCCTCGACTGGCTCGCCCATACCTATAATAATATGGCTTTCATCTACAGCCAGCTCGGACTGCAGGACAGCACGGCCTGGTGTCTGCGGCAGAGCATGGAACTGCTGCCGAACATCGCGGAGAAGAACCGCCCGTTTATCATGAACAACCTCGGATCCTTCCTCATGGAGACCGACACGGCCATGGCGCGCAAATACCTGGAGGAGTCGCTCGAGATCACGCCCACCAGTCCGGCCTACGCCTGCCTCGGCACGCTCGCTGCCATGCGCGGCGACACGGCGCGGGCCACGAAGATGTGGCACGAGGCCCTCATCATAGCGCCCGACACGCCCTCGGAGGAACTGGTGCTCAAGGCCATCATGGAGTTTCGGTCGGAGCAGGGAGAATGGCGCGAGGCGACCATGACGGCCAAACGCCTGCTGCAGCTCTCCGACAGCGTGAGCCGCGCACGGCCGGAGAACAACGTCAGGGCCGTGCAGTCGGAGTTTGAGCAGATGAGGATCAGCCACAACTATGAGCGCATGGTGACAATAGCCATCATCGTGATCGTCGTCCTGGTGCTGCTCACCATCATCGCCACGCTCTACTCCTGGTACAGAAACTACAAGGGACGGGCGGCGCGCGCTGTCGATCAGCTCCTCATCAAGAGCTACGAGACGCAGCTCGACGAACTGAAGCGCATGGCGGGCGACAAGACCAAGGAGATAGAACAGCTCACGCGCAAGCGCGACCTGCTGATGGAGAAGCACCGCGACTCGCTGAAGCTCGGACTGCAACGCTACAACGAGGCCATGGCGGGACAGACCACCGTGCTCTGGAAGAAGCACGACTTCGAGAGTTTCGCCTCCTACTATAGCCTCGTGGACGTGGAGTTTGTGGCCTCGCTCGATGCCGAATACGACGGCCTCTCGCCGAAGCAGAAGTTCTTCCTCATCATGGAGCACATGGACAAGAGCGAGACCGAGATACAAAACGCGCTGGGCGTGGCCGAGGTGACGATGCGGTCCATCCGGTCGCGCATCGGCAAGAAGCACAAGGCGTGACAGTTTCCGCGGTTTCATCGGCAGAGTTCGCGGTTTCATCGACAGATTTATCATCATCAACCATCATAACACAAGACATGAAAGCGACCAGATTCCTCCTCGGCGCCCTGCTGCTCCTGCTCTGCGGCACGGTGCTCCAGGCTCAACCCAGCCTCGTGCCCAAACCCGCACAGGCGACCTGGGGAAAGGGTAAGTTTACCATCCAGTCTCAGACCACCATCGCATACGGCGACAAGGCGCTCCAGCCAGCCGCCGACTACCTCGCCTCCAGCCTCCAGCGCCTCACGGGGGTGCGCCCCCAGACCCAGCGTGGCGGCAAGGGCGACATCCTGCTGCAGATCGACCGCAAGGGCGTGAAGGGCGAAGGGGCCTACCGCCTCAACGTGGAGAAGGCGCGCATCACGGTCAAGGGCCACGACTACGGCGCCATCACGTCGGCCATCGCCACCATCCGACAGATCACAGAGGGAAAGGAGGTGGCGACCTGCCAGATCAGCGACGCTCCGCGCTTCGGCTGGCGCGGCTTCCATCTCGACTGCTCGCGCCACTTCTTCTCCGTCAAGGAGGTGGAGGAGGCCATCGACCTCATGGCGCTCTACAAGCTCAACCGCTTCCACTGGCACCTGACGGACGACCAGGGCTGGCGTATCGAGATCAAGAAATATCCGCTCTTGACGGAGCGCGGGGCCTGGCGCAAGCCCAACGGCCAGGACGCCTCCTGCCTCTACCAGGCGAAGAAGGAGGACAACCCCGACCTGCTGCTGCCGGCCGACCGCTGGCGCACCACGGCCGAGGGCGATTCGCTCTATGGCGGCTTCTACACCCAGGACCAGATCCGCGAGGTGGTGAACTATGCTGCCGCCCGTGGCATCAGTATCGTGCCCGAGATCGACATGCCGGGCCACTGCCTGAGCGCCATCGCCAACTACGAGGGCCTCAGCTGCTTCGACCAGGTGGGCTGGGGCAAGGTCTTCACCTCGCCACTCTGCCCGGGCAAGGACGCGGCCCTGGAGTTCTGCCGCAACGTCTGGAGCGAGGTGATCGCCCTCTTCCCCTATGAGTATGTCCACATCGGCGGCGACGAGGTGGAGAAGGACAACTGGCGCAAGTGTGCCGACTGCCAGCGCCGCATCGCCCAGCAGGGACTCAAGGGCGTGGAGGAGCTGCAGTCGTGGTTCATCCACGAGATGGAGCGATTCTTCAATGCCAAGGGCCGCCGCATGATCGGATGGGACGAGATCATCGAGGGCGGACTCTCCAAGACTTCCACCGTGATGTGGTGGAGAAACTGGGCGCCACAGTCGGTGCCGGAGGCCACGGCTCATGGCAACGACGTCATCTACACGCCGGCCACACCGTTCTATTTCTCACAAAACGAGGAGAAGAGTTCCATGCGCCAGGTCTATGACTACGATCTTGCCTCGGCCAGCCTCTCGGCAGCCCAGCGGGCGCATATCGTCGGCGTGCAGGCCAACCTCTGGGCCGAAGGCATCCCGTCACGATCCCGAATGCTCTACATGTACTTCCCGCGCATCCTGGCGCTCGCCGAACTGGCCTGGACACAGCCCGCGCAGAAGGACTACGACGACTTCTACGGTCGCCTGCGCCAGCAGCTCTCGATGCTCAACCGCCTGGGCGTGCCCTACCGCATTCCCTCGCTCGACGGTTTCCACAACGTCAATGCCTTCACGGATCGCGGCACGCTGACCGTGGAATGCCAGGACCCGCAGGCCGTGATCCGCTACACCACCGACGGCACCTTCCCCAACGCGGAGTCGCCGCGCTACGTCGGCCCGATCACGGTCGATCAGACCACGCCCTTCACGCTCCGCACCTTCACGCCCGAGGGCCGCGCCGACGAGATGGTGCAGGCCGACTTCGTGAAGCAGGGGCTCCTGCCTGCGCTGCAGAGTGTGCCCGCCCTGAATCCAGGCGTGAAGACCGACTGGTACGACTTCCCGGGCGTCACCTGCCGCCTTATCACCACGGCGCCCTTCAACGGATCCTACACCACGCCCGACGTGGTCATCCCGGAGGCCTGCAAGGGCAATATCGGCCTCATTACCAAGGGCTACATCCTCATACCCGAGGACGGGGTCTATACCTTCGCCCTGCTCAGCGACGATGGCAGCTGGCTCAAGATAGACGGCAACATGGTGGTCGATAACGACCGCGAGCAGTCGCCCCACGAGATGGTCTGCCAGCAGGCGCTCGCCAAGGGCTACCACTACCTGGAGGTGCGCTATTTCGACCACAACGGCGGCGTGCTCCGCCTCAACGTCCTCGACCCGCAGGGCAAGCGCCTCGACCCGCAGACGATCTTCTTCCACGCTGCGGAGAACTAATATCCTCATAGGGTTCGCACACCACAGATAAAGAGATTCCTGCGCAGGCGCCTCGGAAAGAGGTGGCCTGCGCAGGATTTTTTTCGTTGTTACATTGTTACATTGTTACATTGTTACATTGTTACGTTTTTGTTTTCGCATATAGCTGGAAGTTGGCGAAAAAAGGCTGGGAAAAGCAGCTGAGGTCAAGGAAACAAGGACACCCCAGGGCGAAAACGTTAAGCGTTAAACGTTAATAGTGAGCATATTACGGCCAATTCTCCTCTTCCACCTTATTACATCCTTACATTATAACGTTTAACGTTTAACGTTTTTGTTTTTCGAAGGCGGCAAGCGAAGGAGGAAGACAGGAAGACAGGAAGAGAAAGGACGGAAAAAAAAGAAGGGAAGGACAAAGCAGTAAGAAGGGAAGGGACGAAGCGGCAAGACCCATTCATACAAATTACAAACACCCCCTCCAAAGACATTATGATAAATATAATATTTATATATTATAATATATAGATATATATTTATATTATAATATTATATATACTATATAGTATTATTCGTATTATATATAATTTATCCTGTACTAAGGAAACTATTTTTCTCATGCCTCAAACTAAATGTCATTTTCGAAAACGTTAAACGTTATCATGTAAGAACCGACCTCTACAACAGGCGTCTCCGCAAACCATGGCTGACTGAAAATCAAAAACGTAACAATGTAACAATGTAACAACGCAACTTTGAGCTGAGGCAAGCGTAAGTTACGACCAAACGCAGTCGTAAGTTATCTACAGAGACGGACGTAAGCAACCCTCGGCAAGGTTCCTGGCCAAGACCACAAAAAACGGAAGCAAAAAGAAGAAAAAAAGAAGGATTGTTTAGGCAAACGCCACCAGTCCAATGCATTAGACCCGACGATTCAAAAAATGATTTCGCTACAAGGCGCTCGTTCGCCTCCAAAAGGTGGGTGAATGATCCCGTCATGGCAAGCAAAAAGCCTCCAAAAGGGGATGAAAACCAAGAAAAAACGCCTCGTTAAGATTATTTAACGGAAGCCCACCCCATTTTTGCAATGTTTAGTAAATTTGCACCCGAGAAGCAACCATTCTCCTCGCTTTGCGCACCTTTTGCCACACCTGAAGGCGACCACAAGGGACACGCATCTGAGCAAGAAGACACTAAGAAAAAAAATAGTGATCAATAAACATAGTAAATAACACCAAAGAGAGAACATTAAAACGATGAGAACAACTACATCACAACAAGGCAAGCGCTGCACTTGGTGGCGCTGCCTGAGTAGTAGTTTCGCCACGGCGCTCCTTGCAGCAGCTCCCCTAGTAGCATCTGCTCAAACGGGCAAAGCGACGCGAAACGACGGAATGGTCGGAGCAGCCACCCTCAAGGGTCAGACTGCAGAACAGATTCTTGCGGCCAAAGTTGCTGACAAAGAGGTCGGATCGCTGAACGATCCGAGCAAGGTCTTTTTCTTCTACAACGTAAAAACGGGCAAGTTCCTCAGCATGGGAGGCTATTGGGGTGTGCACGCTTCGCTAAAGGACACCCCCGTCGCCTTTTGGGCTCAGAATGGAAGCAGCACTGCCATCAACTTTGCCCAAGACCTAAAAACCAAGCAGGGTTCTTGGATGAAATGGACCGAGAATAAGAATAGTAATAGCACCGACGAGGGCGTATTTCTTGACCGAGGAAGTAGCTTGGGCCAGTATTATACCGGATACAACGGTTGGTTCCTCGAAAAGGATCCAACCGACGCAAAGCATAACACTTATAGGCTCTACACCTATACAGGCAAAACTACGCTTTGGCCTAGCAAACAAGTCTATCTTTCGGCGCTTGGAGACGCTGCATCAGAGAAGAACTGTGATGCGGACACGAAAGACAACCTTATCAACAGCGGACTGTGGGACGAGCACTCCCAATGGCGTATCATTTCCTTGAAGGAGATTCTGGATTTGATGGATGTAGCGTCCGAGAATCTGACCGACCCGCTTGACCTTACCTTCAAGTTGGCTTGCCCCGGATTCGATCGTGGCCGTATGGACATCGATGCTTGGAAAGCGGTCGCCACAGGTGGCTACGCAAGAATCGGACTGGAGCAATGCTTCCACAAGTTCGTACCCAATGGTAAAACAGAGTCCTTGACGCGCGGTAGCGACAAGAACTACGACAATACGTTCGACAAAAACTACGAGTTCCCGTACAAGGGAGACCAGCTCCAAACCTTCGCTGACCGTGAGGACTACAAGCGCCACATGGCCAAATATTTCTGTATGGACGTACGCGGTATGCACGGCTACATCTACCAAAAGCAGAATGTAACGAAGCCTGGCACCTACGTCATCGAGTGCAAGGGCTACTCCAACACCCCGAAAGCCCTTCTCTTTGCTGGTATTGGACAAAATGATGGCTCCGGCTTGGTCGAGGGCACCAAGCGCACGACCACACTGAACCAGGTCAGCAACATGCCGGCGGACGAGCAGGCACGCCTCCACGTGAGCGAGCTGAACATGGACTATGCGGGCAAGGAGTTCTACGAGTCAAGCAAATATACCAATAGCGTGATCGCACAGGTGACGCAGGAGATGATCGAGGATGCTAAGAAAGCTGGTCAAGAGGGTGTCAGCATCGCCTTCGGTCTCAACATTGGCGATGGTAGCCAAACTCCCAACCTCAACGACTGGACTGTATTCGACGACTTCCGTCTGATCTACGTAAGCAACACGAAGAATGAGGACCTCGTTCTCGACGAACTTCGTGGCGACTTGGAGTATCTGAAGAATGGCATTACCTACAAGAACCGTGTGCTCCGCCTTGCCAAGACGTTCAAGCAGAACAGCTGGAACTCCTTCGTGCTGCCCGTAGATCTTACGGTCAAGCAGCTTCGCGATGCCTTTGGTGGCACCGTGCGCCTTGCCAAGCTCAATAACCTCACGGACACCGAGCTGCAGTTCGAGACCGTAACCCTCGACGGAAAAGCCGACAAGGATATCGCTCTCGATGCTTACCAGCCGTACATCATCTTCCCGTCCAAGACGATGGAGGACAACAATAATAGCCCCTACACGGCCACCATCGCTAAGAATGGAAGCACGGAGAATCCCTATAAAGTAACGATCCAGGCTCAGCGCTTCGAGATCCCCAATGTCACGTTCGCGACGAACGCAAGCAATGAGAACGACCTCAGTAACATGGACGACCTCTGGACGACGAGGCTGACCCACAACGTGGGAACCATCACGGCCTACGGCACCTTCGTCCGCACTTTCGATCCAGGTGCCACACAGGACGAGACCACGGGCAAATGGAGCTTCTCCAGCAGCAAGGGCGAAATCCTTACAGGCTACGACAACCTGGTGGGAAGCTACTTCTTCGATTATGGCAACGTCTATTACTCTGACACAAAGGAGCGCGGTCTGCGCGGCTTCTCTTGCTGGTTCAAGCCCAACACGAGCAACGGCACGAAGCCCGCAGTCTATCTCGACGGCGTGAAGCAGGAGGCAGAGTTGACGGCCATCGGTGAGCTGGTCATCAGCCCCGAGGCTGCCAACCGCTACGGCAAGAACGATGGCGTGTACAACCTCCAGGGACAGCGTGTCGGCAATACGACCGAGGGTCTGCCCTGCGGCATCTACATCGTCAACGGACGCAAGCATGTGGTAAGATAATCCTATCAGACAAATTTCAAAAAAAGGACTTAAGAAAAATGAAACGTAAATATATCAAGCCCACCACATCCTTGGTGAGGGTGGAGACGCAGAACAACTACTGTCATGCTACGTCTTGGGCCGCACACGACGCCAGCGGAGCTGTGCAGTGCGCCGCCGACAGGGGTTATGTCCTCACGGACGAGGACGAAAGTGTAAACGAGTACAATCCTTGGGACAGCAAACACTGGTAGTCCGCGCGGCATAAGGCCGTCGGAAACAACTACCTACGAGACTTGAGGAACCATGGACGGAAACCAGCAATGGCATACGTCCATGGTTTTTGGGCTTCTATCCAGACTTAGTCGCCGTTTCGTATCGGGAAGCTTTTCCGCATCGTCCTTTTGCCCAAGAAGGCTACTTTTTTCATCCAAGAAGGCTGTTTTTTCAATCATTAGCATCATCACAGTTATCACCTTATATGAGAAAGAAATATACCCCACCCCAGTCTCAGACGATCCCGCTCGACGTGTCAGGAAATATGATGGACGTCATTGGCTTCAACAAAGCCAGTGGCCCAGGCTATCCGGGCACGATACGCATCCAAAAGCGTCCCGACACCTTCTCACCCTTCACGCAGGAGGAGGAAGAAGAAAACGAGGATAGGACCGACGCAACCCTTTGGGAGTTTTAGCATGGGACAAAGCCAGTCTATGGTCACCCCAAATAATCAATAACCGAAAACAAACTAACATGAACATACTTCTATCTCTGTTGGTGTCGTCAGTCTATATTTTCAACGCGCAGGGGCAATACCTCTGCATCGGCGAGGACGGCACTCCCATGCTCTCCGACACACCCGTGAGCCTTGAGGTCACACGGGTGGACGAGGTCGCCAACGCCGGGCGCATCCATCTCGACGACACGGGCATGAAATGGATTCTCAAGCCCTCCGCGGAGCACACCTACACCCTCGGCTACCAGGTGGGAGAAGCCAACGCCACCACCTTTGTCTATGTGCGCTCGGGCGCCATGGCCACCACGTTTGAAGAGCCCGACGCCACCTTCCTCGATGGCCAATGGGCGGTATCTACTGGCGAGGAGAGCCAGCCCATCCTCCTCGACGAGACGGCTGACTATGTCTGCCCCCAGTTCTACAAGCAGCATGTCGACGTCACGCTCCAGCGCAGCTTGGTCCAGCAGGAGTGGAACACGCTCTGTCTGCCGTTCCCGCTATACGCTGATCAGGTCAGCGCACTTTGGGGTGAGGGCACGCGCGTGGCTGAATACACGGGCGACACGGGCGACAAGCTCCTTTTCACCACCTGCGAGGATATTGAGGCGGGCGTGCCCTACGTCCTGAAGCCCCAGCGGGTCAGCGAAGACAACGTCTATCGGGTCGAGGGTATTGACATCTCCTCTTGGGACCGCGGCAACCGGTCTCGCGAGACCGTTGCCGACGGCACCCGCTTCATCGGCTTCTATGGTCCCACGATCGTTCCGGCCAACGCCTACGTCTTCGGCGACGGCGACCGGATGTATTGTCTCGAAACCGACATGGGAGCCAATGGCTTCCGTGGCTATTTCCAAAGCAACGATCCGCAGGCTGCCGATCGCAACCTCGGCTGGACAGTAGAGGATCAAGAGGTTACCTCCGTCCCGCAGACCGCACCCGTGGTCTCTCGCCCTGCCGATGGCGCCGTCTTCAACACGGGTGGCCAACTGGTGCGCCGCAAGGGTTCTGCCGAGCCCCTGGCCCCTGGTCTGTATATAGTCAACGGTATTAAAATCATCGTCAAATAAGTCTCACACAATGAAAACTACACAACACATCCTACTGTGCCTTCTGCTGTGGGCCTTCTCCGCTGTCCATACCCTGGCGGCACACACCGATGGCGAAACGAAGTTTATCAAGGCGGGGAGCGACTTCTCTGCCCTGGACGTCTCTCAGATTCCCAGCGGCCAACTGTGGATGCTCTCCACCAACGGAAAAGCTTCTGGCAAAAATTTCACCATCGATTTCTCGAAGAAGAGCCTGGAGATAGTCCTCGACGTCTCCGCTTGCACCTCCGCCCTGGAGAACATCATCTCCTTCGGAAAGAAGATACAGGACTGGAAGGGCAACAACCTCCACTTTTATTATATCCCAAGCAAATTCTCGCTGCCTTACACTTCCAGCAGGAACCAAACATTCAACGAGCGACTCCGCGGAAGCTGGGTCAACACGTTGTGGAATACGCAGAAAGAGTTGGACGTGGAGCTTGATGACGACACGAAGCTCCTCACCATCCATCTGACCAAGGATGGCTTCTATGTCAACGGCATACTGCAGCAGGCTTCCGGCTCGGCCATCTCTGCCTTGTTCTCCTCCGGGTCTTCCACCATCCAGATAGGTAGCGCCGAGGGAGAAGTCCGCAGCCATGCCGTCTGCAAGCGCGTGCGCCTGATAGACTATGTCGATATGAGCAAGACAGACAACATCGCCGCCTGGACCAGCAACCCACAGAAGTTTGAGGACCACAAGGAGGCTGCTCATACCACCTTCCTGCCCTATCCCTCCACAGCGCAGCTCCGTGCCGACGCTACCCACTACGACGCTCCGTGGCTTCCCACGGACGAGACGCGCTCGCTGGTGAGGAGCCTCAACAGCAGCGAGAACGGCAAGGAGTGGCAGTTCTGCTATGTCAAGGGCACAACAAGCGGACCCGCAGCCAGCGAGTTCTATGCCAAGGACTTCGAACAGTCGCCCTACTATGTCGCCAGCCAATGGAAGCCCATCCGCGTGCCGCTCTCCTGGGAGATGGCGGGCTACGGACGCCCTGTCTATACCAACATCGGCTATCCCTTCGAGTACAATCCGCCAAAGGCCGTGGCCAGCCAGCGCGAGACCAACGAGAAGGACAACAATGCCACGGGCTTCTACCGCCGCCAGTTCACGCTCGACGAGTCGTGGCGCGACAAGCGCGTCTTCCTCCATTTCGACGGCGTCTATAGTGCCGCTGCCGTTTGGGTGGACGGCAACTACGTCGGCTACTCACAGGGATCTAATACCGACGCGGAGTTTGACATCACCGCAGCCCTGGAGAAGCATCCCGACGGCAGCATCCGGACGGGCAGCTCGGCAGACAACGTCCACCAGCTCTCCGTGCGCGTCTATCGCTGGTGCGACGGTTCCTATCTCGAGGGACAGGATATGTGGCACCTTTCGGGCATCCACCGCGATGTCTATCTCGTCGCCACACCCAAGGTCTTTGTAGCCGACCACGTCATCACCACCGACAACATGGCCGCCGACGCTACCAGCGGCACGATGCAGGTAGCGCTCACCATCGACAACCGCGACCGCGTGGCAGGTGCCAACAAGACCATTGCCGTCACGCTCAGCGACAAGGACGGCAACGTGGTAGCTACTGGCAAGGCTGAATATCAAAGCAAACAAGACAACAACGGAAGACAGACCCTGACCGTGAGCCTTCCGGGACTCAAGGGCCTGCATCCTTGGAGTGCGGAGTCTCCTTATTTATATAATGTGACGGTGAGCCAGCGTGCTGCCGACGGCACGGAAGAGATGGCGTTCAACACGAAGTATGGTTTCCGCACCATCTCGCTGACGAAAGATCCGCACGTCGTCTATGTAAACGGCCAGCGTGTCTTCTTCAAGGGTGTCAACACCCAGGACACGCATCCCGAATACGGACGGGCCATCGACGTGGAGACGATGATGAAGGACCTGACGATGATGAAGCAGGCCAATGTCAACACGGTACGCACGTCCCACTATCCGCGCCAGCCGAAGATGTACGCCATGATGGACGCCCTGGGCTTCTATGTGATGGACGAGGCCGACGTGGAGTGCCACTATGCCTGGATATGGAGATTCAACCAACTCACCTCAAACGGAAACTGGACCGCTCAGTATGTGGACCGCAACGTGCGCATGGTGGCGCGCGACCGCAACCACCCCTGCGTCACGTTCTGGTCTTTGGGCAACGAGTCGGGAAGCGGCCTCAACTTCGAGAAGGCCTATGCGGCAGTGAAGGCCCTCGACAGCCGCCCCATCCACTATGAGGGTACGACCAACTGGGGCAACGCCAGCACTTCGGACCTCTATTCCAATATGTATCCCACGGTGGACTATGTTGCAAGCAATAAGAATGGAGTCGAGGATCGTCCCTACTTCATCTGCGAATATGCCCATGCCATGGGACAAGCCGTGGGCAACCTGAAGGACTATTGGGAGGCCATAGAGAGCAGCACAGGCATCATTGGCGCCTGCATTTGGGACTGGGTGGACCAGGCCATCTACCGCGTGGAAAGTGGATCTGGCATCGTGGCCGACAAGACCAAGAATGGTTTTCACAATTGGACCTCGGGCTACGACTACAATGACATCGCACTGTTGGGAATTGGCTTCCAGGGCAACTTCCTCAACAACGGCCTGATCACGCCCGACCGCGCCTGGACTTCCAAGCTCACCGAGGTGAAGAAGGTCTATCAGTATGTGGCGTTCTCCGACTTCGACGCGGCCTCACGCTCAGTCTCCCTCACCAACAAGTATGTCTTCACCACCATTTCGCCCGAGCGCTACGACCTCGCCTTCCGCGTGTTCAAGGATGGACGGCTGGTGGAGGAGGCAACCGTTGGGCACTTCGACGCTATCGCGCCTGGAGCCTCAGCACGCATCACCCTGCCGCTGACGACCAAGACTGATGAGGCGAGCGAATATCTCGTCAATGTCGAGCTGCGCATCAAGGAGGCCTGCGCATGGGCGGAGGCTGGCTACAACATCGCCGATGAGCAATTTGCCCTGACCGCGCGCCCAGCCTGGACCGCTCACACGTCCAAGGGAGGTTCCCTGACCATCAGCGGCAACACCGTCTCGGGCAACGACTCCGAGGGCAACGACTTCCGAATGGCTTTCGACAACAACGGCAAGATGACGGCGTGGACCTATGCGGGCAAGCAGATTCTGCACACCAATGCCAATGGCACGATTGCTTCGGGAGCTGCGCCCGACTTCAATAGTTGCCGAAACATCGACAACGACAAAGGGAGTACCGCAAATGTAGGATGTGTCAATTCGTCCACAACCTCCATCATCAAGGCGTTGACGAAAGACGATGCTTCGGGCTGCGCCACCATGACGGTGCAGGGCAATGCCAAAAACTGCCAGTACACCATCCGCTACACGTTCTATCCCGATGCCACGGTTGACATGGAGACAACCTTCTCTCCCTCGGGGGATACCCGCCGTCTGGGTCTCGGTCTGCAACTGGCTTCGGGCTTTGAGAATGTAGAGTTCTATGCGCGTGGTCCACGCTCCAACTATTCCGACCGCAAGACGGGTTCCTACCTCGGACGTTTCACCACCACGGTCGATGATATGGTGGAGGAGCAAATCCACCCACAGACCTACGGCGACCATGAGGATCTGCGCGAACTGCTGCTCAGCAACAAGGAGGAAGGACTCACGCTCACAGTCCAGGTCGATGGCAAAGCCTCATTCTCGCTCTCTCACTTCGATGAGTCGAAGTGGATAGAAGAAGGCAGCAACCTGTGGAAAATATCCACCCATTGGTACGACCTCGTGCGCAAGCCCCAGGTGTTTGCACATATCGACTATTGGCAGCGTGGACTGGGCAACAACAGTTGCCAAGGCGACGTGGTCCTGCCGAAATATGAGTGTCCCACCTCAGGCGACCATACTTACACTCTGCGGTTGAGACCCAATCTGTAGTTGCAACTTGCGTTGATCTGATTCAACGATCGCCTTATTCAACATTTGCAGTCCACGGGAAAAAACAGACACTTGCCTGTTTCCCCGTGGGCTGCTTTGTCATCATAACGGTCATGAGAAAAGCGGAATGGCAATTCTCATTGTTACATTGTTACATTGTCACGTTTTTGATTTTTGATAACGCATTAACGTTAGTATTTTTAACGTTTTTGTTTTCGGAAGGCAGCACAACACAAACCATGCTTCGCCAGGACAAAACCTGCAGCAAAAGACACCCGCTAAAAGGCGGCTGTGCGTTCGCAAAATGGTAAATATCTGCCACACAGGGGGTTGAAAGTAAACTAAAAACAAAGCTTTAATTTTATTTAACGCTCTACCCCCCCTAATTTTACAATGCTTAGTAATTTTGCATCCAAATAGATTGTGCATTCCTGTCAAAATCAACCTGTCGCCCTACCTGACGGCGAACAAACTGGGTTAGAACTGAGCATGGAGGCACTAAAAACAACTGTGATCATTACTAATTATCTAAAGAGAACATTAAAACGATGAAAACAACTACTTCACAACACGGCGAACGCTGCTTATGGCGGCGCAGCTGGAGTGTTGGAATCGCCACGGCACTCCTTGCCGCTGCACCCTTTGTGGCATCAGCACAAAGCGACGGCACAACGGGCGGCGAAAATTCAAGCACTATTTACAAGAGTGTAGCCGAGCTACCGGGACACACCTTTGAGGAGCTCCAGGCGGGTATCACCACCAGCTGTTCCTACGATGACCCGAGCAAAGTGTACTTCCTCTACAACGTGGGATCAGGCAAGTTTCTCAACATGGGAGGCTACTGGGGCACGCATGCCTCTATGAAGGACTACCCGATGCCGCTTTGGACACGCAATGGAACGGCTATGCAGACATTTACGGGAGACTCTACGCCCTCTCTCAACTTCGAACAAAACATCGCCGCGGAGGGCAGTCTGATGAAATGGGTGAAATCGGGACAAAACAGCACGACCGACATTGGCGTATTCTGCGACCGTCCTAAGGATAACCCCCATAACGGTTACGATGGTTGGTTCTTTGAGGCAACAAACGACGAAAAGAACACTTACCACATCTACACCTATGGAACATCGTCAGCTAATAGTGAGGACGACAAACTTTATCTCTACGCTTACTCCCATGGACAGGCTACGGCCGACAAAAACTGTGGAGCAGATACAAAGGAGAAACTCTTTTCGGGTTCTACGTCTGACGATTATATGAAATGGCGCGTCCTCACCTTGCAGGACATCTACAAATTGCTGGAGGAGAGCAGCGAGGACCTGGATCGTCCGATTGACCTTTCCTTTAAGTTGAAGTGCCCTGGCTTCGAGCGTGGAAGAACGGATATCAACGAATGGCAGGTATATACCTCTTCCATAGCATCGGGATCGTACACCCGTATCGGTCTGGAGGAGTACAACTGGAAAACGGACACGAAGGTATCGACTGCGCCTACTTCCCTGTCACGCGGCACGGGCGAATCATATAACAACGGTAACTATAAAACGTCACCCTCTTCTTATTCATACACTTTCCCCTACTCGAACAACAATTCCCAACCCATCACCAACGTAACTGACTACCGTCGATTCATGGGTAAGTTCTTCTGCATGGACGTACACGGCACACATGGCTACATGTACCAGAAGATGTATGTGAAGCACCCGGGCACCTACGTCGTACAGTGCAAGGGCTACTCCAACACGCCGAAAGCCCAGCTCTTCGCAGGCGTCGCAGGCACGGATGGCGGAGGCATGGGCATGTTCGACGGCTCAAAACGCACGACTACGCTTAGCCAGGTCAGCAACATGACTGACGACGAGCAGGCTCGCCTCCACGTCAAAGAAAAGAACATGGACTATGCGGGCAAGGAATTCTACGAGACGAGCAATTATATCAATAGCGTGGTCATAGAGGTGACGAAGGAGATGATTAGCCAAGCTGGTCCCGACGGCGCCTGCATCGCCCTCGGTATCTACATTGGCGACGCCAGCGAGACACCTGACGCCAACGAATGGACGGTGTTCGATGACTTCCGCGTGCTCTACGCCAGCAACGTGAGGGGCAAGGACCTCGTTCTCGACGAGCTCCGTGGCGACCTGGACTACTTGAAGGAGGGCGTCACCTACGAGAACAGTATCCTCCATCTTGCCAAAACCTTCACCAAGGACCGCTGGAATTCCTTCGTACTGCCCGTGAATCTCACGGCCTACCAGCTTCGCACGGCCTTTGGCGACGGCGTGCGCCTTGCCAAGCTCAAGACGCTCACAGAGACCGAGCTGCAGTTTGAGACCGTAAACCTCAACGAGAACACCAATATCGCTCTCGAGGCTTATCAGCCGTACATCATCTTCCCGACCAAGACGATGGATCAGTACAGTCCCTACACAGCTACCATCAGCGAGACTAACAAGGTAGTGATCCAGGGTGAGCACTTCAAGATCCCCAACGTCACGTTCAAGAACGACCTCAGCAAGATGGACGAGCACTGGACGACGACGCTGACCCACGACGCGGGAACCATCACGGCCTACGGCACCTTCGTCCGCACCTTCGACCCGGACGCCACACAGGACCAGACCACGGGCGAATGGAGATTCTCCGAAAAGAGGGGAACGATCCGCGAGGGCTACGACAAACTGGTGGGAAGCTACTTCTTCGACTATGGCAATGTATATTATACCGAGAACCCGAACAAGGTGCGCGGTCTCCGCGGCTTCTCTTGCTGGTTCAAGCCCAAGAACGACAAGACGAAGATCGAAGTCTTTATCGACGGCATGAAGCAGGAGGCAGAGTTGACGGCCATTGGCGAGCTGATCGTAGGCCCCGAGGCTGCCAACCGCTACGGCAAGAACAATGGCGTGTACAACCTCCAGGGACAGCGTGTCGGCAATACGACCGAGGGTCTGCCCAGCGGCATCTACATCGTCAACGGACGCAAGCATGTGGTAAGATAATCCAATCAGACAAACTTTAAAAAAGGACTTAAGAAATATGAAACGCAAATATATCAAGCCCGTAACTACCGTGTTGATGGTGGAGACACAGAACAACTACTGTGCAGCTACGTCTAATCAATGGGTTGTAGGCAAGAAGTTCTACGACAACGGCCAGGTGGATCTTGAGAACGACGACACTGACCGTGGCTATTTCCTTACGGACAAGGACATCAAGGAAGGCATGTACGACCCTTGGGATAGCGACAAGTGGTAGTCCGCACGGCATAAGGCCGTCGGCAACGACTACATATTATATTTAGATCAATGGACGGAAGCCGCTTTAGTTGGCTTTCGTCCATTTCTGTTTAAGCGAGAAGCCTTTGGTGTTGGAGCGAGAAGCCTCTGGTGTTTGAGCGAGAGGCCCCTGGTGTTCCCCCACACAAAAAACTTCTACCGAGAAAATCGGGTAAAACGCTGCCCCATTTCAAAGTTTCTTCTTACCTTTGCACTTGCACCAGATTGCCACACGCTGCCTTCGGCCGCGCGTGGCGATCAACGATCGATATTAAATCAAACTATTCATGGAAGTCCGTGGCGGAGGCTGTCCTTCCCACGAGTCCACCTTTTAACTAAGACATGGAAAAAAGAAGAACTTTGAAAAACTGGATCATCGCCACCCGCCCGTGGGCGTTGCCCGCCTCGGTGATGCCGATCCTCATCATGTGGGCCTACCTCTACTGCCAGAGCCATGGCGGAGGCGAGGACACGACACCAATCAACTGGCTCAATGCCTTGCTCTGCCTCCCGCTGCTCTCCATCGTCCACTCGGGCGGCAACATGGTGAGCGACTACTTCGACTTCACATGGGGCGTGGACACGAAAGCCTGCAGCAATGGCGTGACGTGGATACACGACGGCACGTTCCGGCCCAAGGAGATCCTGCGCTACGGACTGGTGCTCGTGGCGCTGGCCGTGCCCATCGGTGTGTTTCTGCTCTACAACTCGTCGTGGTCGGGATGGTGGATCGGACTGGCGGGCGTACTGCTCTCGCTGGTCTATCCCTGGATGAAGTCCCACCACCTGGGCGACCTCAACATCCTCTGCAGCTTCGCCCTGCTCCCTGCCCTCGGCACGTTCTTCGTGGCCGTGGGCTCCTACGACCCACAGTCGCTACTGATGATCCTGCCCATCGGCCTCATCACAGTGGCCATCCTCCATGCCAACAACACCCGCGATGTGAAGACAGATCTTCAGGCCGGACTGGGCACCATCACGACCTCGGTCTCGCTGATGAACGCCAAGGCCATCTATACCTTCGAGATCTTCGCTCCCTACGCCCTGGCCCTGCTCTATGTGGTCCTGCTGGGGCAGCCGTGGACGCTGCTGGCGGTCGTGCTGACGTTGCCCCTGGCCCTGCGCAACGTGCGGACGATGATTCAGGCCGAAGACGACCTGCCCTACCGAGGCATTCAGCGACTCGACCAGACGACGGCGCAGCTCCAGATGATCTTCGGCCTCCTCTACGCCTTGGGCTTCTTCCTCGGCAGTTGGCTGGGAGTATAAGAACTTATATATATAAGAAATGAGAAAGACCATTGTTGCCGTCCTCATCGCAGCCCTGCTGTGGTTTGTGATGTTCTCGCCCTGGACGGCACCACACATCAACTTCTGGTACACGATGACGTGTTCGGCCCTCACCCTCACCACGCTCTCTACGGTCTGGTGTAGAGAGTGGCTGAAGGACCTGAGGTTCTCGCCCCGCGCGGTCACAGCAGGACTCTCGATCGCCTTCGTGCTGTGGTGGGTATTCTGGACGGGCGACAAGGTGTCGCAATGGATGTTTGGTTTCGCCCGCGGCCAGGTGGATATGATCTACTCCATGAAGGGCGGTACGCCGCCTGCCGTCATTGCCGTCCTGCTCCTCCTTGTCATCGGTCCGGCAGAGGAGATCTTCTGGCGCGGTTTCATCCAGCGACGAATGATGGCGCGCTGGGGCGCCAACGCGGGACTGGTGGCTGCCACGGCCTGCTACACGCTCGTCCATCTGCCTTCGCTCAACTTCATGCTGATCGTGGCGGCAGGAGTCGTAGGCGGCTGCTGGGGCCTCATCTATCGCTTCTTCCCGCAAAGCCTCACGGCTCTCATCATCTCCCATGCCGTATGGGACGCCTGCGCCTTCGTCCTCTTCCCCTTCTGACAGGATGCAAAAAGGGGAAAGACCCATGGTCCTTCCCCTGGTATTTTCTTGCGAAAAAGAATTGACAGTTATGCGTTGACCGCATCGCTGAGGTCAGCACCAGCCTTGAACTTCACCACCTTGCGTGCGGGGATGACAATCTTGGCACCCGTGGCGGGGTTGACACCCTGACGCTCGGGACGCTCGTTGACCTCGAAGGTACCGAAGCCGACCAGCTGCACTTTCTCGCCAGCTACCAAGGCATTCTTCAGTTCGCGCAACGTGGCGTCCAAAGCATCCTTGGCCTCAGCCTTCTTCAGACCCGAGCCGGCCGCAATCTTCTCGATTAACTCTGTTTTGTTCATAACTTTTCTTGATTATCGATTAATATATATTGATTCAAACGCTTGTGGGTGCAAATATAAGAGAATAGTTTTACAACACAAACTAAATTTCGGAAAAAGTGACGAAAAATGCGTAAAAAAGCGTATTGAGGGGGCTCCGTGTGCAGTTAATGAGGATTTTTTCGTAATTTTGCACGGTATAATCAAAAAGAACAAAAATGCTCACGCGCGAAATACCCGCAGTCACTAAGAATCTGCTGATCATCAACTCCATCATGTTTATCGCCACCTGGGTGACGGAAAACATGGGGATAGACCTGACCGGCTTGCTGGGACTGCACTTTTTTCTGGCTCCTGACTTCCACCTCTACCAGATATTCACCTACATGTTCATGCATGGTGGCCTCGGGCACATCTTCATGAACATGTTTATGCTGTGGATGTTCGGACCCGTGATGGAGGCCTATTGGGGATCAAGGAAGTTCTTTTTTTATTACATCATCTGCGGCTTGGGCGCAGGCTTCTGCCAGGAGCTGGCACAATTTGGACAGTTCTACATCATCTGCAATGAACAAGTGCCTGGCTTCACCTTCGCCGACACCATGATGGTGGTGCGGGCCAACCAGGGTCTGCTCAACCTCTGGACGACAGTTGGCGCCTCGGGTGCACTCTACGGCATCCTCCTGGCCTACGGCATGTACTTCCCCAACGAGCGAATGTTTGTCATTCCCTTCCCCTTCCCCCTCAAGGTCAAGTGGGTAATCGCCGGTTCCATCGCCCTGGAACTGTTCTCGGCCATTGCGACCACCAACGACGGCGTGGCCCATCTGGCCCACCTCGGCGGCATGCTCTTCGGCTACATCCTCATCAAGTACTGGCGCAAGCATCCCTTCATGGAAGGCAACGGCTTCGGAAAGTACGGAGGAGGCTGGCAGAACACGGGCCGCAAGCGCAAGAGCTGGGATGGTTTTGGCAAAAACTGGGGCGGCTTCGACGTGCTCAAAGGCAAGAAAAACGCGGGCGAGACCACACGACAGGAGACCGACTGGGAGTATAACGCCCACAAGAAGGCTACCCAGGAGGAGATCGACCGCATCCTCGACAAGATACGAAAGAGCGGCTACGACAGTCTGACGAAGGAGGAGAAGCAGACGCTCTTCGACAGTAGCAACAACTAAGGGCTGCGCACGACAGAAAGGGTTTCCCCGAAGTCGAGGATTCTTCCGCGGAGGCGGGGGAAACTTCCTCTGAAACGGAGAGAAATAGCACGACGTAACCATTATAAACACGACGAGAGAGAGAACGCTATGGAGAAATTGAGAAAGGCGATGCGCCTTCTGCTGATGGTGGCCAACTTATTGGCTATCATAGCATTGCTTTTGGTGGGATACTCCGACCTGCTCCAGCCCGAGTCGTGGCCCAAACTGAGCAACGTGGGGCTGCTGATGCCTGCCGTCATCCTCGCAAACCTCGTCTTTCTCGTCCTCTGGATACTGCTGCGCCCGCGCCTGCTGTGGCTGCCCGTGGCGGGTCTGCTGCTGGCCTTTGTCCCCATCCGCCAATACACGCCCTTCAACCCCACGAAGGAGCCGCCCCACGGCGCCTTGAAACTGTTGTCATGGAACGTGGCCATGTTTGAGGGCTACGTCACGAAGGAGGGAGAGAAGAGCGAGATGATGCGGTACCTGCTCGATAGCGACGCCGACTTCATCTGTCTGCAGGAGGCCACGGACAAGGGCGACAGTCTCTCGCCCCTGAAGTTGCTGCGACACAAATACGCCTATACCGCCTTCATCCCCAAAGCCTCGGAGACCGGCCACGGCCTGTTTCTGGCCTCGCGCTACCCCATCCTGAGCCACGACTCCATCCCCTACCACTCCCCGGGCAACATGAGCGTGGACTTCCTCGTCGATGTGGGCGGCCAGAAGGTCTGCATCATCAACAACCACCTCCAGTCCTACGGTATCTCGGAGAAGGAGCGCGAGGACTTCCACCATATCCTCCAAGGCGGCGTGGAGGCCGACACGGCACGCATCGAGACGCTCCTGCTGATTGATAAACTATCGAAGGGAACGACCCGCAGGGCGGCCCAGGTGCGCATGGTGGCTGCACGCATCCAGCAGCGCCTCAAGGAGGGGCTGCCCGTCATCGCGTGCGGAGACCTCAACGACACCCCCATCTCCTACACACACAGGACCCTGTCGAAGGGACTGACAGACTGCTACATAGCCTCGGGCAACGGTCCCGGACGGTCCTTCAACCGCAACGGAATCTATACACGCATCGACCATATCCTCTGCTCCGACTTCTTCAAGCCCTATGGCGCCAAAGTCGATGATAGTATCCACACAAGCGACCACTACCCTATCTTCTGCTGGTTGGAAATGCGGCCAAAACCTTAAAAAAATGACATTTAAGGCCGAAAGTTTTCCCAATATGTGAAAAAATCAGTATCTTTGCACGTTTGTAGTACGTTCGTGTCTCTTTTACGAGGCAGGACGGGCTATGAATGGGCGCTTTTTAGCTGATTAAATTCAAAAACAACAATAAAAATGCAGAACAAAGGACTAGTAATTTGCGTGGCCGTCTTGCTGACGCTCGCAAGTATCTTCTACCTGTCTTTCTCGGTAGCCACCAGCTACTATGACAGCCAGGCCGAGAAGATCAAAGATCCCATTGCGCGGCAGGACTACAAGGACTCCGTGAAGTATCTGGGCATCTACTCTTATCAGAAGTGTCTGGAGACACAAATCGGCCTCGGCCTTGACCTGAAGGGCGGTATGAACGTCATTCTGGAGATCTCCGTACCCGACGTCGTCGATGTGCTCGCTGACCACAAGACCGACCCGGCCTATGTGAAGTCGCTCCAGCAGGCCAAGAAGGAGGAGGAGACGAGCCAGCGCGACTTCATCTCTCTCTTCATCGACGCTTACCACAAGAACGCGCCGGGCCACCGCCTGGCCGAGATCTTCGCCACCCAGCAGCTCAAGGGCAAGGTGAGCACGCAGAGTACGGATGAGCAGGTGGAGAGCGCCTTGCGCGCAGAAGTGACCGCCGCCATCGACAACTCCTACAACGTGGTCCGCAACCGTATCGACCAGTTTGGCGTCGTGCAGCCCAACATCCAGAAGCTCGAGGGACAGGAAGGCCGACTGATGGTCGAAATGCCGGGTATCCGCGAGCCGGAGCGTATGCGCAAGCTGCTGCAGGGTAGCGCCAACCTGGAGTTCTGGGAGACCTACAACAACCAGGAGATCACGCCGTATCTCGTCCAGCTGGACCAGCGTCTGGCCAATGGCGACAACGGCACAGAGAAGAAGGACACGGCTGCCACTGACGGCACGAAGGCCCCGGCCAAGAAGGCTGCCTCCAAGCTGCAGCTCCGCGACAGCCAAAACGCTGCCGCTAACGCCGCCAAGAACGAGACCGACGCCCAGCTGCGCCGCGACCACCCGCTGCTCTCCATGCTTCAGACCATCCCGGGCGAGGCCCTCAGCATCGTAGGCTATGCCAACGTGCGCGACACCGCCGCTATCAACAAGCTCATCTATAGCCACCTGGCCAAGCAGGTGCTGCCCAGCGACCTGAGACTGCTCTGGAGCGCCAAGCCGGCCGACGGACTCAACCAGAAGAACGTCTTCGAGCTCCACGCCTTGAAGATCACCACGAGCGACGGCCGCCCCGTCCTGGAGGGTGACGTCGTCACCGACGCCAAGGACCAGTTTGACCAGTATGGCAAGCCGGAGGTGAGCATGTCCATGAATTCCGAGGGTGCGCGCGAATGGTCGGCCATCACCAAGGCCAACCTCGGCAAGGCCGTAGCCATCGTGCTCGACGGCGTAGTCTATACCGCTCCGCGCATCAATAGCCAGATCGACGGCGGCCAGTCGTCTATCTCGGGCAACTTCACCATCGAGGATACCAAGGACTTGGCCAACACGCTGAAGTCTGGACGTATGCCGGCCCCGGCACGTATAGTCCAGGAGGAGGTCGTCGGTCCTACGCTCGGTGCACAGTCCATCCAGCAGGGTCTCATCTCCTTCGTCATCGCTTTCGTCGTCCTGATGATCTACATGCTCCTGATGTACGACATCATCCCGGGTATGATGGCCAACGTGGCGCTGCTCGCCAACCTCTTCTTCACGTTAGGAATATTGGCCTCGTTCCAGTCGGCACTCACCATGCCGGGTATTGCCGGTATCGTGCTGACACTGGGTACGGCCGTCGATGCCAACGTGCTGATCTATGAGCGCATCAAGGAGGAGATGAGAGGCGGCAAGGGCATCAAGGAGGCCCTGGAGGCAGGTTACAAGAACGCCTTCTCAGCCATCTTCGACTCCAACCTCACCTCGCTCATCACGGGTATCATCCTGCTCGTCACGGGTACGGGTCCGATCCGTGGTTTCGCCACCACGTGGATCATCGGTCTGTGCTGCTCGTTCTTCACTGCCGTCTTCCTGACCCGCATCGTCTATGAGAAGCAGATGGCCAAGAACCGCTGGCTCAACCAGAAGTTCTACACCTCCATCAGCAAGAACCTGATGCAGAACGTCAACTTCGGCTTCATGAAGATGAGCAAGAAGAGCTTCACGCTCTGTGGCATTGCCGCCGTGGTCTTCATCGGCAGCTTCGCCATCCGCGGCCTCAGCCAGAGTATCGACTTCACGGGTGGACGCAACTATGTCGTGACCCTCAACAAGGCCACGGAGGTAGAGAGCGTGCGCGAGCTGCTCGACGGCGCATTCGTCAACACTACGGGTACGGACGCTGGCAAGCAGGCCACGACTTCCGTCATCGCCCTCGGTACGGACGGCAAGACCATCCGCGTCTCAACCAACTACAATATTGAGTCCAACGACCCGATGGAGGACGACCGCGCAGAGACCATCCTCTACAACGCCCTCCACAAGGCTGGCTTCGTCAGCCAGGCCAACGTAGAGGCCTTCAAGAACCCGGACATCCGTACGGGCGGATCTATCATCAGCTCGGCCAAGGTAGGACCTTCCGTGGCTAATGACATCACCTACGGCGCCATCATCAGTGTGGCCCTGGCTCTGTTCTTCATCTTCCTCTACATCTTGCTGCGCTTCCGCAACCTCGGTTTCTCCGTTGGTTCTATCGTCGCTCTGTTCTTCGATACCCTCACCGTGGTTGGTATCTACTCGCTCTGCTGGGGCTGGATGCCGTTCTCGCTGGAGATCGACCAGACCTTCATCGGTGCTATCCTGACGGTGATCGGCTACTCTATCAACGATAAGGTGGTGGTCTTCGACCGAATCCGTGAGAACCTCAAGTTGCATCCGAAGCAGGATCGCGAGACCCTCTTCAACAGCTCTATCAACCAGACGCTGGCCCGTACGATCAACACGTCAGCCTCTACGCTCATCGTGTTGCTCTGCATCTTCTTCCTGGGTGGTGAGAGCATCCGCAGCTTCTCCTTCGCCATGATCCTCGGTGTGGTCTTCGGTACGCTCAGCTCCATCTTCATCGCTTCACCAGTGGCCTACATGGTGCTCAAGCGCAAGACGATCGACACCAACGAAGTGGCCAAAGCATAACAGAATGGTCAAGCCTGTAGCAAGGCTTACTCCACGATAAAGCAGACCCCGTTGCCTTCTCTGGGCAACGGGGTCTCTTATTTGGTTCATCCGGAAAATCGAGTGATAGGGTTTGTGCTGTTGGCAATACGTCCAGCTGAGTTAGGGAAAACAACAAATACAACTTATACAACAAGTAACAACCTACACGCTACGCGTGTATAACAATCTTGCTGCAAGGTAAACAACAAAATACAAGGCTTCGCCAGGACATTACGCCAGGAGAAATCAGCAGGAAATGTGTCCAAGGCGAAGCGTTGTTCATAGTTGTTTCCCTTGCAGCAACCCTTGGCCAGCATGAGCCTCGAAGAGGCAATGTCCCCGCGAAGCGTTGTTACTTGTTGTAAAAGTTGTTCGAGTTGTTTTCTGTGTGTCCACGTCGAATCACTCCATTTTCGAGAAGAACCTCTTATTTTCATATTACATCCTCTGCTCTCCTATTACATCATCTTCTCTCCTAGTTAGTTTCTCTTCTCTCCTATTATATATAATATAGGAGGCAAGCAACGATGGCCTATCAGTCCTTGGGAACGCTATGGCCAATGCTTTTGCCAGACTATAGGGCAAGCACAAAAGCGGGCTTTGAAAGAGCGTGAGAACACTACTCTTCCAAAGCCCGCTTCCTATCGCTACAAGCCCACAGAGGGGCGCTACTCGCTTCGGAGCGTGGCCAGCAGGTCCAAGGCGCGATCCTCGTTGGCCTCCATGATCTCGCGCTCGCCAGGACCCTTGTCGTTGATGCCACAAAGGTGGAGGATGCCGTGGATGATCACACGATGGAGCTCGTCGTCGTAGGACTTGGCAAACTGTTCGGCATTGGTGCGGACGGTGTCGAGCGAGATGACCAGGTCGCCGTTGATCACATCGTCCTCATCATAGTCGAAAGTGATGATGTCGGTGTAATAATCATGTCCCAAATACTCGCGGTTGACCTCCAGTATCTTGTCGTCATTGACAAACAGGTAGCCCACCTCGCCCACCTTGCGCCCGTGGGAAGCCGCTACGGCCTTGATCCACTTCGACGTGAGGCGTTTCTTGATCTTCGGCATAGCGATGCCTTCGGCATTATAAGTTATCATAACCTCCTTATTTTATATAGTGTAAATCATTTCTTTGGAATAAACTGCGACGCATCATGGCCGAAGAACCTCAGTTCGCGGACCAAGGTACTACTGACGCTCTGGAGATCGGGCTCCGTGAAGAGCAAGACCGTCTCCACGCCGCTCAGTTGGCGATTGATGTCGGCCTGTTGGCGCTCATACTCAAAATCTTTGACATCGCGCACACCACGGACGATGAAGCGTGCCCCCTCGCGACGGGCCATATCGATGGTCAGATCGCTATACGGGCGCACACTCACCCGCGGGTCGTCCTCATAGAGCGAGGCGATGGCGGCCACGCGCTCGGATATTTCCTCCTGCGTATGCTTCCGCTCGCTCACGGCCACGGCGATGACAAGGTGGTCGAAGAGCGGAAGGGCCCGACGCACTACCGACGCATGGCCAGTAGTGAAGGGGTCGAAAGTGCCCGTGAAGAGGGCGATGCGGCTATTCTCGTTTGCTTTCATACTTGCTTCACTTCTTTCAATCGAAAAGGTCTGGCTGCATCACGTTGCCAGCATAGGGATTGCGCCCCAGGTGCTCGTAGGCCAAGTGTGTGGCGACGCGTCCGCGCGGCGTGCGCTTGAGAAATCCCTCCATGATCAGATAGGGCTCATAGACCTCCTCCACAGTACCGCTATCCTCGCCGATGGCCGTGGCAATGGTGGAAATGCCCACCGGGCCGCCACGAAACTTGTCGATGATGGTCAGGAGGATCTTGTTGTCGATCTCATCGAGACCATACTGGTCGATATTCAACGCCTGGAGGGAGAAGATGGCTATCTCCTGGGTGATCGTGCCGTCGCCCTTCACCTGGGCAAAGTCGCGCACGCGGCGCAACAGTCCGTTGGCGATACGGGGCGTGCCACGGCTTCGGCGGCTGATCTCGACGGCTGCCGCATCCTCTATGGGCACATGGAGGAGGCTGGCAGAGCGCTTGATGATAGTCTGGAGCGTCTCGGGGTCGTAGTACTGGAGGTGGAGGTTAATGCCAAAACGAGCTCGGAGCGGGGCCGTAAGCAGGCCGCTACGGGTCGTGGCGCCCACCAAGGTAAACGGATTGAGGTCTATCTGGATGGATCGTGCCGAGGGGCCCTTGTCGATCATGATGTCGATGCGGAAGTCCTCCATCGCCGAATACAGATACTCCTCCACGACGGGAGAGAGGCGATGGATCTCGTCGATGAAAAGCACGTCGCTCCGCTCCAGCGAGGTAAGGATGCCGGCCAGGTCGCCCGGCTTGTCGAGGACAGGGCCAGAGGTGATCTTGAAACCCACGCCCAACTCGTTGGCGATGATGTTGCTCAAGGTAGTCTTTCCCAGTCCGGGAGGACCGTGGAGCAAGGTGTGGTCGAGCGGCTCGCCACGGTATTTGGCTGCTTCGACAAATACGCGCAGGTTATCGACTACGCCCTGTTGGCCGCTAAAGTCGTCGAAACGTAGCGGTCTGAGCGCATTCTCAAATTCCTTCTCCGCGGTCGAAAGCGGTCGTTGTTCCCTAATATCGAAATTTTCTGCCATAAATCTAATTTGCAAATATACAAAGAAGCGGCCACATGGCAAAGGAAATGGCGCGTTTTCTTCATCGGCCACCCTTTGCGAGGCCTCATCCGCAGAATCATGTGTCCCTAGTCTGGCTGCTAAGCCGCCAAGGGTATCACCAGCTTTTCGTCAACAACAAGGAGAGCATCTCAGTATATCAGAACGATGCAAGAAAGCAATCGCTCGAAGGAGAAAGTTGTATCTTTTTGTTAAAATTACAACAAAGCGAGAAAATAATTTGGTTTTTATTTTGCAGAAAGGTAGATTAGTCGTATATTTGCAGCATAACGTAAACTTTTAAATATAGCGACTATTATGACAACGAAAACAATCATCATCAGCCTTATCATCGTAGTAGCCATCTGCGTTGTCGTCTTTGAGTACTTCCACAAGAAGCACACCAAATATACCGAAGACGAGCTAAAGCAATTCACCATTGACCTTTTTGCGCAAAAAGGAGTGGAGAGCATCGCCTATGATCAATACATCGCGGCCGTGAAACGCCACTACAACACATCGCAGAAGGCTGCCACCGCATTGGTAGGCAAGGCACAGAAGTACAATATCGTCGCGCTGAGCAACCACCAGGTGACCTTAGTAGGATAAGCAACAAGCGCCACACCATACGCGCACGGGCGGCAAAAATCCGTAGCAGGCAAGGGCGTAGGCTCCTCCGGACGGACTTTTGCCGCCCGCGTGATAGATGGAGGCGAGGGGCCTTAGAGGCGCATCGTCTGCAGGGGCGTGCCGTCGAGGCGGTAGATAGTGAACAAGCCGTCCTCGTAGGTGGCGAAGGTCGGTTCCTTGCCGCCCTTGGGGAAGGTGATGGATCCGAGATTGACGAAGGCGGGACCTTCCCCCTGCGACAACTCCCAAAGATGGCTATGTCCACAGACGAGGACGTCGTAGGGGCCGACAGGCAGCTTCTCCTTGTTGTAGAGATGGCCGTGGGTCAGAAAGAGTCTGCGACCACCATCGACGAGCAGCAGATAGTCGGACATCATCGGAAACTGGAGCAACATCTGATCGACCTCTGCGTCGCAGTTGCCACGCAGGGCGACGATCTGACTGGCTCGGGCGTTGAGGTCGGCGACGATGCCCTGGGCGTCAATGCCCTCAGGGATGCGGTTGCGCGGACCATAGTTGAGGATATCGCCGAGGACGCAGAGCATATCGCAATGATTCTCGTCATAGAATTGGAGCACTTTCTGCAGGGCTGGACGGCAGCCGTGGATGTCTGAGACCAATAAGTATTTCATGTTCGTTTGCTTTTTGGCCGCAAAGGTAAGGATAAAATGTCAATCCCCCACCCTCGCCAGCGTTTTTTTGGCCAGGAGAGAAAAGAACGAAAGCACCCGCCTCGTCTCCTCGATGGAGATCAGGCGGGTGCAGGATTCTATTTGCTTGACGTTTGTTCCTATTCGGAACGTGGTGCTACCTTAGCCCTCGCGGCTTAGTAGTTTTCTGCGTTGATCTCGAAGTAGCTCAACGGGTGGTTGCAAACGGGGCAAACCTCCGGAGCCTTCTTGCCAACAACGATATGGCCACAGTTGCGGCACTTCCAAATGCGGTCGCCGTCACGAGAGAAGACAATGCCCTCCTCGATGTTCTGGAGCAACTTGCGATAGCGCTCCTCGTGGTGACGCTCGATGGCGCCAACCATACGGAACTTGGCGGCAATCTCCTTGAAGCCCTCCTCGTCGGCCTCCTTGGCCATACGGTCGTACATGTCCGTCCACTCATAGTTCTCGCCAGCGGCAGCATCCTTCAGGTTTTCAACCGTAGAGGGCACCTCGCCACCATTGAGATACTTGAACCAGAGCTTGGCGTGCTCCTTCTCGTTGCCTGCAGTCTCCTCAAAGAGAGCAGCGATCTGCTCATAACCATCCTTGCGAGCCTTGGAAGCATAGTATGTATACTTGTTGCGTGCCTGGCTCTCACCTGCAAACGCATCCATGAGATTCTTCTCAGTCTTGGTACCTTTCAGTTCTTTCATCTTGTTTGAATTTTAAGTATTTCGTAATGTTTTGTTCTCACTCATGCAATCTTTTTAGTATTGCGATGCAAAGGTACGATGTTTCCTTGTAATAATTACAATGTTTAGCGTTAAAAAAGCTAAATTGCCTCGAAAAACCGACTGTTTTCGCTTGTGTCGGAATATTTGCGTAACTTTGCAGCCATGAAAATAGGTACAATAGACTTAGGCAACCGCCCTTTGCTGCTCGCTCCGATGGAGGATGTGACCGATATCGGCTTTCGCCAGATGTGCAAGCGATTTGGTGCGGCGATGGTATATACGGAGTTTGTCTCGGCAGACGCCATCATCCGCAATATCGACTCGACGCTACGCAAGATGGTCATCGACGACCGGGAACGTCCCGTGGGCGTGCAGATCTACGGCCGCGACGTGGCGTCGATGGTGGAGGCGGCACGCATCGTGGAGCAAGTACACCCCGACGTGATAGACATCAACTTCGGCTGCCCCGTCAAGAAGGTGGCAGGCAAGGGTGCTGGCGCAGGAATGCTGCGCAACATTCCGCTACTGCTGGAGATTACGCGTGCCGTGGTCGATGCGGTCAAGGTGCCCGTGACGGTGAAGACGCGGTTGGGATGGGACAAAAACGAGCTCATCATCACCTCGCTCGCCGAGCAACTGCAGGATTGCGGCATTCAGGCACTCACCATCCATGGAAGAACCCGCAGCCAGATGTACACGGGCGAGGCCGACTGGACGCTGATAGGCGAGGTGAAGGCAAACCCGCGCATCCACATCCCCATTATCGGCAATGGCGACGTGACAACACCCGAGATCGCCCGGAGTCGGTTTGAGCAGTATGGCGTGGACGGCGTGATGGTGGGGCGTGCCACCTTCGGTTGCCCGTGGATCTTCGAAGAGATGGGGCGCGGACTCAACGGAGAGGCGAACACAGGTAGCGGACTGACCATCGACGACAAGATCGACGTGCTGGAGGAAATGCTGCGCATCAATGTGGAGCGCATCGACGAATATCGCGGCATCCTGCACACACGCCGCCATCTGGCGGCTTCGCCCATCTTCAAGGGAATACCCGACTTCCGACAGACGCGTATCGCCATGCTGCGGGCCGAGACAGTGGCCGATCTGACAGAGATTCTCAACCATTGCCGCACGCTCCTGCGCGAGCAACGGTAGCGGGCTTCTCTCCCCTCTACTCTCATACTGGGGAGAAAGGGACGCCAAGGGTGTGAAAAGGGGCTATTAAGTGCTTCAAAAAATGAAGTTATATTCATAGGCCTACGAAGT